>NZ_CP059563.1:699820-1399640 GCF_014054725.1 Conchiformibius steedae
ATTGCCGAATTGCGCGACGAATCCGATAAATCGGGTATGCGTATTGTGATTGAGCTGAAGCGCAATGAAAACAGCGAAGTCGTATTAAATCAACTGTATAAGCTGACCCAGCTGCAAGACAGTTTTGGCATCAATATGGTAGCGCTGGTGGACGGACAGCCGCGCCTGTTGAATTTAAAACAGATTTTAAGCGAATTTCTGCGCCATCGCCGCGAAGTGCTGACCCGCCGTACCCTGTTCCGCCTGAAAAAAGCGCGTGCCGAAGGGCATATCGCCGAGGGTAAAGCTGTTGCCCTGTCCAATATTGATGAAATGATTGCGCTGATTAAAGCCTCTGCCGATGCCGATGCTGCGCGTGAAGCATTGTTGGCGCGGGCGTGGTCGTCTGAATTGGTCAGCACGATGCTGTCGCGCAGCGGTGTGGATTTGAGTATGGCACGTCCTGATGACTTGCCCGAACATTGCGGTTTGCAGACAGACGGTTACCGTTTGAGCGAAGAGCAGGCGCGCGCCATTTTGCGGATGAGCCTGCGTAATCTGACGGGTTTGGACCAAGACGAAATTGTGCGCGAATACAAAAATATTATGGCACAAATTATTGACTTGCTGGATATTTTGGCGAAACCTGAACGCATCCGTGAGATGATGGGCGAAGAGCTGGAAGCAGTTAAAACCCAGTTTGGCGATGAACGCCGCAGCGAAATCAATCCTTTTGGCGGCGGCGATATTGCCGATGAAGACCTGATTCCGCCGCGTGATATGGTGGTGACGCTGACCCACGGCGGCTACATCAAAACCCAGCCCACCAGCGATTATCAGGCACAACGGCGCGGTGGTCGCGGCAAACAGGCTGCTGCCACCAAAGACGAAGATTTTATTGAAACTTTATTTGTCGCCAATACCCATGATTACCTGATGTGCTTTACCAATTTCGGGCGTTGCCATTGGATTAAGGTCTATCGTCTGCCCGAAGGCGGACGGCAGTCGCGCGGTCGTCCGATTAATAATGTGATTCACTTGGACGAGGGCGAAAAAGTAAGCGCGATTTTGGCGGTGCGCGATTTCCCCGAAGACGAATATGTGTTCTTTGCTACCGCGCAGGGCATGGTGAAAAAAGTGCAGTTGTCCGCCTTTAAAAACGTGCGCCGTGACGGAATCAAGGCCATTGCCCTGAAAGACGGCGACAGCTTGGTGGGCGTGGCGAAAACGTCGGGGCAGGACGATATTATGCTGTTTTCCAATTTGGGCAAGGCGATACGCTTTAACGAATATTGGGAAAAATCGGGTAGCGATGATGAAGTGGAAAATGAAGATTCCGCTAATTTGTCTGAAACTGAAGAAGAAAGTGCCGATACCCCGAAAGCCAACGGCGTGCGCCCGAGCGGACGCGGCAGCGGCGGTTTGCGTGGTATGCGTTTGCCTGAAAATGGGCGTATTGTGAGTTTGCTGGTGTCTGCACCCGATACGCCACAGCAGGTTTTAACCGCCACCGCCAACGGCTACGGCAAGCGCACGCCGTTTGCCGATTACAGCCGCAAAGGCAAAGGCGGGCAGGGCGTCATCGCCATTGATACGGGCGAGCGCAACGGCGAATTGGTCGCTGCCACGCTGGTGTGCGAAAGTGATGATGTGATGCTGATTACATCGGGTGGCGTGTTAATCCGCACCAAAGTGGAACAAATCCGCGAAACAGGACGTGCTGCTGCTGGCGTGAAACTGATGAATTTGGACGAAGGCGAAACCTTGGTTAGCTTGGAGCGTGTGGCGGAAGAAGCCGATGAAGACGTGACACAAGTGTCACAGACTGACACACACACGAATTAAAGTTCGGTTAAGTTTTTGCACGGTTTTTCTTTGAAATAAAAAACTTGTGATTTAATAAACCTTTACATGGGCGCTGTGGTCTTTTCAGCGGCGTGGCAAATATGTTACGGTGTAACATGTTTATCAACCACGTTAGGAGTAAAATGATGAAAACTTACCGTAAAGCAAGTGCTTGGCTGGCAGCGTGTGCTGTGTCTTTGTGTGCTGCGGCTGCACACGCGGGCGCGATTGACGATTTGAAACGCTTTAATAGCGATACCGATGGCTTGAGTGGCGGTTTTAGCCAAACCGTTAAATCCAAAAAGAAAAACCAAAGCAGTTCAGGTTCGTTTCAAATTCTGCGCCCTGGTTTGTTCAAATGGGATTACACCAAACCCTACCGTCAAACCATTGTGGGTGATGGCAAAACCATTTGGTTGTACGACCAAGATTTGAAACAGGTAACCAAATCTGACCAAGACCAAACCATCGGCGACAGTCCTGCGGCGATTTTGTCCAATAAATCTGCTTTGGAAAGCAGCTATTCGCTGAAAGAAGACGGCAGTGCAGGCGGAATCGATTATGTGCTTGCCACGCCGAAGAAAAACAATGCGGGCTATCAGTTTATCCGCATTGGTTTTAAAGGCGGACAACTGGCGGCGATGGAATTGAAAGACGGTTTCGGCAACCAAACCTCCATCCGTTTTCATGGCATCAATACCAAGCCCAATTTGTCTAAAGGCACGTTTAAATTTGTTCCGCCCAAAGGTGTGGATGTGTTGAGCCAATAAAGGCTATACATTTGGGCGTTGTCGTTTTGTTTTGTCTTTATTTTTATCAACTGTAGATTCACCAACAGGGGAAAGTGTTTATTTAACTTTTCCCCTAATGATTAATAAAATTTATTTTTAGAGTTACTTATCATGACGAGCCAACAGCAAAAAGCCGAACTTCACCGCCGCATTTGGCAGATTGCCAACGACGTGCGCGGCGCAGTAGACGGCTGGGATTTTAAACAATACGTTTTGGGCGCATTGTTTTACCGCTTTATCAGCGAAAACTTTTCCCGTTTTGTAGAAGACGGCAGCTTCCGTTATGCCCAATTACCCGACAACAACATCGCCCCCGAAATCAAAGACGACTTAACCAAAAGCAAAGGCTACTTTATCTACCCCAGCCAATTATTTGAAAACATTGTTAAAACAGCTAACACCAACGACAACCTAAACACCGATTTGGCAAATATTTTTCAAGCCATTGAATCTTCTGCCAACGGCTACCCGTCCGAACACGACATCAAAGGCTTGTTTGCCGATTTTGACATTACCAGCAGCCGCTTGGGCAATACCGTTGCCGACAAAAACAAACGCCTTGCCGCCGTATTAACAGGCGTAGCAGAACTGGATTTCGGCAGCTTTGAAAACAATCAAATTGACCTGTTTGGCGATGCCTACGAATTTCTGATTTCCAACTACGCCGCCAATGCAGGCAAATCAGGCGGAGAATTTTTTACCCCGCAAAACGTATCCAAACTGATTGCCAAACTGGCCCTACACGGACAAAGCAGTGTCAATAAAATCTACGACCCCGCTTGCGGTTCAGGCAGCCTGCTGCTACAAGCCCAAAAGCAATTTGACCAACACATTATTGAAGAAGGTTTTTTCGGGCAAGAAATTAACCACACCACCTACAACCTTGCCCGCATGAATATGTTTTTGCACAACATCAACTACGACAAATTCAATATTCAACTGGGCGACACCCTGCTCAAACCCCAGCTTAAAAACGACAAACCGTTTGATGCCATCGTTTCCAATCCCCCTTATTCCGTTAAATGGGTAGGTTCGGACGACCCCACCCTAATCAACGATGAACGCTTTGCCCCCGCAGGCGTGCTTGCGCCCAAATCCAAAGCCGATTTTGCCTTTATTTTGCACGCGCTTAACTACCTATCGTCAAAAGGACGCGCAGCCATTGTTACCTTCCCCGGTATTTTCTACCGTGGCGGCGCAGAGCAGAAAATCCGTCAATATCTGGTGGACAACAACTACATTGAAACCGTGATTGCCCTTGCCCCCAATCTGTTTTACGGCACCAGCATTGCCGTGAATATTTTGGTATTGTCCAAACACAAAAGTGATAACCGCATTCAATTTATTGATGCCAGCAAATGGTTTAAAAAAGAAACCAACAACAATGTTTTAACCGAAGAACATATTGAACAAATCGTAAACTGCTTTGCCGACAAGCAAGACATTGCCCATATTGCCAAATCGGTGGCGCACAACGACATTAAAGCCAATGATTACAATCTTGCCGTCAGTTCCTATGTAGAAGCGGAAGACACTCGCGAAATCATTGATATTGAACAACTTAACCAAGACATTAGCCAAACCGTTGCCCGTATTGCACAATTACGCAACGAAATTGATGCCGTGATTGCGGAGATTAGCGCATGATAAATTATTTAGAAAAACTGCTGGATGGGCAGACAGTGGAATGGAAAGCGCTTGGGGAAATTGCCATCATTAAAACAGGGCAGGCAATTAGCAAGCAGAAAATTTCTGATAATGTTGGAGATTATCCTGTTATCAATAGTGGTCGTGAGCCGTTAGGCTATATCAATGAGTGGAATACTGAAAATGACCCTATTGGCATTACAACTCGTGGAGCTGGTGTGGGTTCTGTTACTTGGCAAGATGGTAAATATTTCCGTGGAAATCTTAACTATTCGGTGACCATTAAGAATCAAGCTGAGGTAAATGTAAGGTTTCTGTATCACACTTTACTTTATTCACAAAGTGAAATACATGGTTTATGTACTTTTACGGGGATTCCAGCCTTAAATGCCAGTGAGCTAAAGACTTTAGAAATCCCAATCCCACCCTTATCCGTACAAAAAGAAATTGTAAAAATACTTGACAAAATGACAGAGCTGGAAGCTACGCTGGAAGCTACGCTGGAAGCTGAACTTACCCTGCGTAACAAACAATATCACTACTATCGTGATAAATTGCTATCTGAAAATGAATTGGCAAAAGTTGGGTTTGAATGGAAAAGTTTGAATGATATAACATTTCCGACAAAAAATATTAAATGGAAAAGCCAAGATGGTATATTTAAGTATATTGATTTAACTTCCGTAGATTTAAAAAATAATTCAATCACGAAAACTACGGATATTGATGTAGATAATGCGCCGAGCCGAGCTCAAAAACTTGTTGCAACTGATGATATTATCTTTGCAACAACACGACCAACGCAAATGCGTGTAGCTATTATCCCTCAAGAATTTGATGGTCAAATAGCAAGTACAGGTTATTGCATTTTAAGGGCAAATAAAATGCAAGTTTTGCCCAAATGGATTTATTTTAATTTATCCCATATATTATTTAAAGAATATTTGGAAGAGAATCAAAGTGGTTCTGCTTATCCCGCTATTTCGGATAGTAAATTAAAAGAGTTTCAAATCCCTGTCCCACCGCTTGCTCATCAAGCCAAAATCGTTGCCATTTTGGATAAATTTGACACCCTTACCCAATCCATCAGTGAAGGTTTGCCGCGTGAAATCGCGCTGCGCCGCAAGCAATACGAATATTACCGCGAGCAGTTGTTAAGTTTTCCCAAATCATAGCAGGTAGGTTGGGTTGAGGCGAAGCCGTAACCCAACGTGTTTTGTTGGGTTTACACTGCGCTTCAACCCAACCTACTGGTTAGTTTAATTTATTTTCCCATTAGACAGGATGAACCATGTTGGAAACCACCCCCGTCGCCGAAACCAATCAATTTATTGTTTTGGATAAATACGAAAAAATTGAGCAATCAGGCAGCTATCAAAGCGAAAACGATTTGGAGCATGAGCTGATTGCCGATTTGCAAAACCAAGGCTATGAATACCGCCGCGATTTAAATACCCAAGCCAAGCTGTTGGATAATCTGCGCGAGCAAATTCAAGCTTTAAATAAAGTGGCGTTTTCTGATGGGGAGTGGCAGCGTTTTTTAGATGAATACCTAAATAAACCAAGCGATACGCTGATTGATAAAACCCGCAAAATTCATCATGATTACATTTGTGATTTTGTGTTTGACAGCGGGCGCATTCAAAATATCGCCCTGCTGGACAAAACCCGTCTTGCCAATAATAAATTACAAATAATCAATCAGTTTGAACAAACCGGCAAACATGCCAACCGCTATGATGTAACGGTGTTGGTAAACGGTTTGCCTTTGGTGCAAATTGAGTTGAAGCGGCGCGGTGTGGCAATTCGGGAAGCGTTTAACCAAATCCACCGCTACAGCAAAGAAAGTTTTAACAGCGAATATTCTTTATTTAAGTATCTGCAAATTTTTGTGATTAGCAACGGTACGGATACCCGCTATTTTGCCAATACCACGCAAAGAAATAAAAACAGCTTTGATTTTACAATGCAGTGGGCAAGGTCAGACAATACGGTTATTAAAGATTTAAAGGATTTTACGGCAACGTTTTTTGATAAAAATACCTTGCTGAATGTGTTGGCTCATTATTGTGTGTTTGATGTCAGTAATACGCTGCTGATTATGCGCCCGTATCAAATCGCTGCTACGGAGCGTATTTTGCGAAAAATAAACAGTTCGTATCAGGCGCAAAATTGGAGCAACAGCGAAAGCGGCGGTTATATCTGGCATACCACAGGTTCGGGCAAAACGCTGACCAGCTTTAAGGCAGCGCAGTTGGCAACGCAATTGCCCTTTATTGATAAGGTCTTTTTTGTGGTGGACAGAAAAGACTTGGATTATCAAACCATGAAGGAATATCAGCGTTTCAGCCCCGACAGCGTAAACGGTTCGGACAGTACCGCAGGTTTAAAACGCAATATTGAACAAGACGATAATCGGATTATCGTTACCACCATTCAGAAGCTGAATAATCTGATGAAATCAGAAGACAAACTGGCGGTTTATCAACGGCAGGTAGTGTTTATTTTTGACGAATGCCACCGCAGCCAGTTTGGAGAAGCGCAAAAAAACCTAAAACGGAAATTTAAAAAGTATTATCAGTTTGGGTTTACGGGTACGCCGATTTTTCCTGAAAATGCGTTGGGTGCAGAAACCACGCAAAGCGTGTTCGGACGCGAATTGCACACTTATGTGATTACCGATGCGATTCGTGATGAAAAGGTATTGAAGTTTAAGGTGGATTATAACGATGTGCGTCCGCAGTTCAAATCTTTTGAAACCGAAAAGGATTTGGAAAAACTGTCTGCCCACGAAACCAAGCAGGCGTTTTTACACCCCGAACGTATCCGCGAAATCAGCCGTTATATTTTGGATAATTTTAAATACAAAACCCACCGCACCAGCGCAACGGGCAAGGGCTTTAATGCCATGTTTGCCGTCAGCAGCGTGGATGCTGCCAAAGCGTATTATGAAGCGTTTAAACAGTTGCAGCAGGGCGCAGACAAGCCGCTGAAAGTGGCAACGATTTTTTCGTTTGCCGCCAATGAAACACAAGATGCCGTTGGCGATATTACCGATGAAGGCTTTGAAACCACGGCTTTAAACAGCAGTGCCAAAGAGTTTTTACAGGCAGCTATCGGCGACTATAACCGTTATTTCAGTACCAATTACAGTGTAGACAGCAAGGAATTTCAAAATTACTACCGCGATTTAAGCCTACGGGTAAAAAATCAGGAAGTGGATTTGCTGATTGTGGTGGGGATGTTTTTAACGGGATTTGATGCGCCTGCCTTAAATACGCTGTTTGTGGATAAAAATTTGCGCTATCACGGTTTGATACAGGCGTTTTCGCGCACCAACCGCATTTATGATGCGACCAAAGCGTTTGGCAATATCGTTACTTTCCGCGATTTGGAGCAGGCAACCATTGACGCCATTACCCTGTTTGGCAAAGCCAGTACACGGCAGCAAATTTTGCAAACCAGCTATTCGGAGCAGTTGCACGGCTCGCAGGAGGATAATAAACGCGGGTA
Organism: Conchiformibius steedae; assembly: GCF_014054725.1. Taxonomy (NCBI): domain Bacteria; kingdom Pseudomonadati; phylum Pseudomonadota; class Betaproteobacteria; order Neisseriales; family Neisseriaceae; genus Conchiformibius; species Conchiformibius steedae. Next base: position 707,596 of record NZ_CP059563.1, read on the forward strand.
TATTGAAATTGTGCGCGAATTGCAGGAACAATTTCCCCAGCCTGATGCCATTACGACCGATGCCGATAAAAAAGCGTTTGTGAAACTGTTTGGCGAATATTTGCGGGCGGAAAATATCTTAAAAAACTATGATGAATTTACTGTATTACAAGCCTATCAGGCAATTGACGGCAGCGATGCCCAAGCAGTTAAGCAGTTTCAGGAACAGCACCATTTAACTGATGAGGAAATGGCAAGGGTTCAAACCACGCCTGTTTTATCGGAGCGTACTTTACAAGACAGCCGTTCTACTTATAACGATATCCGCGATTGGCTGCGCCAGCAGCAAGACAGCCAATCACGGGAAAAAAGCGGGATTGATTGGAGTGATGTGGTTTTTGAAGTGGAGCTTTTAAAATCACAGGAAATCAATTTGGATTTTATTTTGGAGCTGATTTTTGATTACAACAAAAAGCATCAGAATAAAACCGCGCTTGCCGAAGAAATCCGCCGCACCGTTCGTGCCAGCATCAGCAACCGCGCTAAAGAAAGCCTGATTATGGATTTTATCGGGCAAACCGATTTGGATGCGCTTGAAGATAAAGCGACCTTGATTGATAATTTTTATGTTTTTGCTCAAGGCGAACAACGCAAGGAAGCGGAAGCGTTGATTAACGATGAAAAACTGAATACCGAAGCGGCAAAACGTTATCTGACCGTGTCGCTCAAGCGCGAATACGCCAGCGAAAACGGTACGCAGTTACATGATATTTTGCCGAAAATCAGTCCGCTCAATCCGCAGTATTTGGGTTTAAAACAAAAGGTGTTTCAAAAAATTTCGGCGTTTGTGGAGAAATTTAAGGGAATTGGTGGCAGGATTTAGTTTGCAGAGTGAAGTTATACCCTAACCCGTTAGGCTATAACAAAACAAAAAATCAATTAAATCAAAAAGTTATTGACATGACTGATTGGTGTGGTTAAGATGACGTTTCTTGATTAAACACACTTTAGGAGCAGCATCATGAGCCATTGCGACACCCATCAAAACCACGAGCACGTTCACGGCGAAGGCTGCGGACACACCGCCATCCGCCACGGCGACCATGTGGATTATCTGCACGACGGTCATTTACACCACGCACACAACGGTCATTACGATGAACACCGTTTGGATGTAAACGACACCAATCCCGATGGTTGCCATCCTGTGCATGATTGTGCGGGACATGTTCACGGCGAAGGCTGCGGACACGAAGCCATACCGCACGGCGACCATGTGGATTACATCGTAAACGGTCGTTTGCACCACCAGCACGGCGACCATTGTGATGACCATGGTCCTGTGGAAGTGGTAAAGTAATCAATTGAATAAAATTAACGGACGGAAAATTTTTTCCGTCCGTTTTTTTATGGTTTAAGCGGCAAACAGTTTATCCAACACGGCTTCTATCTCGTTGCGGACAAGGGCTTTGTCGCGGCTGCTGTCGATAATGGCGTAGCGTTCGGGGGCAGCGGCGGCGCGTTGCAGATAGCTTTGGCGCACGGCATGGAAAAATTGGGGGGATTCGCGCTCAAAACGGTCTTTGTCGCGGCTTTGTTCAAGGCGTTGTTGGGACAGGTCTATCGGAATATCCAGCAGAATGGTTAAATCGGGACGGAAATTGCCTTGTACCCATTGTTCTAATAGGGCGATGTCGTCAGCAGGCACGCCGCGTCCGCCGCCTTGGTAGGCAAATGTGGCATCGGTAAAACGGTCGCAGACAATATGTGTGCCTGTTGCCAGCGTGGGCAGAATCACGTCTTGCAAATGCTGTTGGCGGGCGGCGAACATCAATAGGGTTTCAGTGCGGATATGGGCGTGGGTATTAGGGTCAAGCAGCAGTTGGCGCAGGTTTTCGCCTAGGGGCGTGCCACCCGGTTCACGGGTAAAACGCACGGGCAGTTTTTGGCGTTCAAACCATTGGCGGATAACGTCTAATTGGGTGGTTTTTCCTGCGCCGTCAATGCCGTCTAAAGTAATGAATTTGGCGTTCATGGGGATTCCTTTGCTGATTTAGGGTGTGTTGTGTGGGGGATTGTTCGGTATGATACGGTTTTTTGCACAGGAAACCGATTATGGCACAATTTTTCGCCATTCATCCCGATAATCCGCAAGAACGTTTGATTAAACAAGCGGTGAATATGATTCACAATGGCGGCGTGGTGGTGTATCCCACTGATTCGTGTTATGCCTTGGGCTGCGAATTGGGAAATAAAGACGCGATGGAACGGATTTTACGCATTCGCGGTATAGACCAAAAACACCATTTGACTTTAATGTGCGCTGATTTGGCGGAGTTGGGAACGTATGCCAAGGTGGATAATGTGGCGTTCCGCTTGTTGAAAGCGCTTACCCCCGGTAGTTATACCTTTATTTTGCCTGCAACCAAAGAAGTCCCCAACCGCACCTTGCACCCCAAACGCAAAACCATTGGTTTGCGTGTGCCTGATAATGCGGTGGCATTGGCACTGTTGCGTGAATTGGGTGCGCCCATGTTGTCGTGTACGCTGATGTTGCCCGAAGATGACGAACCGCCAACCGACCCTTACGAAATCCGCGACCGTTTGGAACACAGCGTGGATTTGGTGATAGATGGCGGCTGGTGTGGCACAGACCCCACCACCGTGGTGGACATGACAGATGGCATTGAACTGATACGCGCAGGCAAGGGCGATGTGTCGCGCTTGGGTTTGTAATACAATCGCCGTTTTTAGTTGCTACACAAGAAAGGAAAGACCGATATGTTCAAACCCGTATTGTGCGCGTTGCTGCTGTGTGCTGCGCCTGCGTATGCTGTTTCCCCAGCCAAAGCCAACACGCAAGATGTGCGCGTAAGCGATGCTTATGCGCGTCCTACGGTGGCAGGACAGAGTCAGGGTGGAGCGTTTTTGCGCCTGCATAATCCCAGTACACGCGCCCAAACTTTGCTGTCTGCCGAAACCCCGATTGCGGCGCGTACCGAGCTGCACACCCATATCCATGAAAATGGCGTAATGAAAATGCGCCAAATCAAAGGCATCCGCATTCCTGCGCAAGGCACGGTGGTGCTGGAACCGGGTGGCTTGCACCTGATGTTTTTTGATTTGAAACACACGCTGGAAGTGGGAAAAAGTTTCCCTGTGAAGCTGAAGTTTGATACAGGGCGCAGCCAAACCGTTACCGTAACCGTACGTCCTTTGGAAAAAAACAAAACACAAGGGCATCACCACCATCATTAAGCAGCAATAGGGCAGACGGACATCTTCCGTTTGCCCTTTTTTTGTAAAGCAGCTTGACACAATCGTTAAATTTCTTAAAGATTATGCTGTCTTTTTCTGTTAAACCTTAAAAAGGATTTTACCATGCACATCAAACCTACCCCTGCTTTTTTGCTGTTGGCAACCGTATTGGGCTTGGCTGCCTGCGGCGGCGGTAATCAAAACACGCAAACCCCTGCTGCTTCCGGCAACGCCGCTACCAGCAATCCTGCTGACAAACAAGAAATTACCATTAACAATGGCGCAGAACCCGAATCGCTTGACCCGCATAAAATTGGTGGCGTACCTGAATCCAATCTGTTGCGCCAAATGTTGGTGGGTTTGACCACCACCGATAATGATGGCAAAACCATTCCGGGTATCGCCGAAAAATGGGAAAGTGCCGACAATAAAGTGTGGACCTTTCACCTGCGCGATGCCAAATGGAGCAATGGCGACCCCGTTACCGCCGAAGATTTTGTCTATTCCATGCGCCGTTTGACCGACCCCGCCACCGCTTCGCCATATTCCAGCTATTTGGCAGATGTGGGCGTGGTGAATGCGCAAGAAGTGATGGACGGTAAAGCCAAGCCCGACACCTTGGGTGTAAAAGCCATTGATGCCAAAACCCTTGAAATTACCTTAAAAGAGCCTGCGCCTTTCTTCCCTGATACGTTGATTCACTCATCTGTGAAGCCCGTGCATAAAGCCACCGTAGAAAAACACGGCGACAAATGGACACAGCCTGAAAACTTTGTCGGCAACGGCGCGTATCTGCCTAAATCATGGACGGTAAACGACCGCATTGTTTTGGAACGCAATCCGCAGTATTACGATGATGCCAACACCAAAATCAACCGCGTAACGTTCTTGGCGATTACCCAAGCCACCACCGATATGGACCGCTTTAAAGCAGGCGAAGTAGATGTTACTTATAATGATGTGCCTAATCAGCAGTTTAAGCAAATTAAAGCCGAAATGGGCGACCAGTTGAAAGTTTCGCCGTTTTTGTGTACCTATTATTACGAGTTTAACCACACCAAAGCACCGTTTGACAATGCCAAAGTACGCAAGGCGTTGGCATTGACTTTTGACCGTGATTTGTTTGCTGAAAAAGTGGTGGGTCGTGGCGAAACACCTGCTTATCAGTTTACCCCCACTGCCACGCAGGGCATGAACAACTTTACCCCCGAATGGAAATCGTGGGACAAAGCCAAGCGTGTAGAAGAAGCGAAAAAACTGCTTGCCGAAGCAGGTTACAGCGAGTCCAATCCTTTGAAATTTGAGCTGTTGTATAACACCAGCGAAAACCACAAAACCAATGCGGTGGCAGCGGCGCAGCTGTGGAAAGAAGCTTTGGGCTTTGTGGACGTTACCTTGAACAATCAGGAATGGAAAACCTATTTGGATACGCGCCGCAAACAAAATCATCAAATGGCGCGCGGCGGCTGGTGTGCGGATTACAACGAGGCTTCTACTTTCTTGAATACGTTTAAATCCACCAGTTCCAGCAATTACGGTAAATACAGCAGCGCGGAATTTGATGGTTTGATTGCCAAAACTTTGGGCAGCGATGTAACGCCCGAACAACGCGGCGAACTGTACAAACAGGCAGAAGCGGTGTTGGATAAAGATGCGGCAACGATTTTTGTGTATCACTATGTGTCGCCGCGTTTGGTTAAACCGTATGTGATTGGTTATTCGGCTAAAGACCCGATGGATAATTTCCAAGTGAAAAACTGGTCTATTGCACAACATTAAACGGTATGGCAGTGTGAATGCCTTGCCCTTGCGTGGGGCGGGGTGTTTGCGCTGCTTTAATTGATTAGGGGGTTTGTATGCTGAAATTGATTATACGGCGGCTACTGGAAGCCGTACCGACTTTGCTGGTGTTGATTACGGTATCGTTTTTTATGATGCGCTTGGCACCAGGTAGTCCGTTTACAGGCGAACGCAACCTGCCGCCTGCGGTGTTGGCAAATATTGAAGCCAAATACCATTTAAATGACCCGATGTGGCTACAGTATTTAAATTATTTAAAACAATTGGCGCAAGGCGATTTTGGACCATCGTTTAAATATAAAGACCATTCGGTAAACGAGCTGTTGGCGCAGGCTTTGCCCGTGTCGGTGGAAATCGGTATATATGCGTTTGTGATTGCGCTGCTGCTGGGGGTAACGTTGGGCGTGTTGGCGGCGTTGCGGCAAAACTCTGCCACCGATTACACACTGATGACGCTGGCAATGACAGGGGTCGTGATTCCCAGCTTTGTGAAAGCACCGCTGATGGTGCTGGTGTTTGCGGTAACGCTGAAATGGTTTCCCGCAGGTGGTTGGAACGGCGGCGCGTGGATGAATTTGGTGTTGCCTGTGGCGGCGTTGTCGATGGCGTATGTGGCGAGTATTTCGCGGATTATGCGCGGTTCCATGATTGAAGTGATGAACAGTCCGTTTATCCGTACGGCGCGGGCAAAAGGTTTGCCGATGCGCTATATTGTGTTCAAACACGCACTGCGTCCCGCGCTATTGCCTGTGATTTCCTATTTAGGACCTGCGTTTGTGGGGATTATCACGGGTTCCATTGTGATTGAAACCATTTTTGGCTTACCAGGTATCGGACAACTGTTTGTAAACGGCGCACTCAACCGCGATTATGGCATGGTATTAAGCCTGACCATTTTGGTGGGCGTGCTGACCATTGCGTTTAATGCGCTGGTGGACATTCTATATGCGGTAATTGACCCGAAAATCCGTTATTAAAGCGAAGGGCGCACACCGTTTTGCCCTGTGTGCGCCGAAACTGCTATACTTTCCCTTTTGTCCTTATTGGGAGAAACATGGTGCGCTATCTGCCTCAAAAACTGTTTGCTTTGCTGGTGACTGCGTGCGCGGTGGCGCAGGCTGTGGATATCCAACGCTGGAAAACCGCAGACGGCGCACAGGTGCTGTTGGTGGAACGCCGTGAACTGCCGATGGTGGATGTAGCGGTTTTGTTTAAAGGCGCGGGTTCGGCTGCCGACCCTGTAGGCAAAGACAATACCGCCAGCGCCGCCGCATCTATGCTGGTGTTGGGCAACCGCGATTGGAATGAAGAGCAGATTTCCGAAAAAATCAACGATTTGGGCGCGAGTTTGTCGGGGAGTGCCTCATCTGGTTACGCATCGTTCCGTATGCGCAGCCTCAGCCACCCCGACAAACTGCAAGCTGCCAGTGATATTTTTGCCCAATCGCTGGCTTCCCCCCGTTTTGACGCCACTATTTTGCAACGCATCAAAAACCGTGCTGCGCTGGCATTGCAGCAAAGCGAACAATATCCGGGGTTTCTCGCTTCCCGCGCCCTTGAGCGTCTGAACTATCCCGACCACCCCTATGGCAAAAGCGCATTTCAAACCGTAGAAAAAATCCAAGCTGTTCAAAGCAAGGATTTGCATGATTTTTATCGCAAACATTATGCGCGAAGCAATGCCATTATCGCCATTGTTGGCGACATCGGGCGCGAACGTGCTGCGCGTTTGGCAGATGAATTATTACAGCCGCTGCCTGCCCGCCCTGCTGCCGATACGCGCTTGCCGCCTGTGCGTGTGCGCGGTGGACAATTTGAACATCTGCCCTATCCGCACAATCAGCAGACCATTATTCAAATGGGTTTGCCCGTATTAAAAGCAGACGACCCCGATTATTTCGCCATGCTGGTGGGGAACTATATTTTAGGTGGTGGCGGTTTTGACAGCCGTTTGATGAAAGTATTGCGCGACCAACACGGTTACACCTACGGCGCAGGCAGCAGTTTGTCGCCCTATATTGAAGCAGGACCGCTGGAAATTTCCTTTGCCACCGAGCGCAAAAACGGACGCGCCGCGCTGAAAGCCGCGCAAAAAGTGCTGGCGGATTTTGTCGCACAAGGACCTAATGAAGAAGAATTAAAACAAGCAAAAGCCTATATTACAGGCAGTTTTCCGCTGCGTTTTGACACCAATGGCAAGCTGCTGGGACATTTAATCAGCGCAGCCTATTACAACCGCCCCGATAACTGGCTGGATACCTACAACAGTAAAATCAATGCCTTGGATAGTGAAACCATTAAACACGCTTGGCAAAAACACATCCGCCCCGAGCAAATGAATGTCGTAGTGGTAGGTGGTGCGAAAAAAGGCGAGTTCTAAATATTGATAAATAAAAGGAATGTTTATAATGAAAAAAATTACCCTATTGGCTGCCGTGTTATTGCTGGCAGCTTGCGGCAAAAATACCGACAAAATCGGCGAAGCCGACACCGTTTTTCACCTGCTGGGCAAAAACGACCGCATTGAAATTGAAGCCTTTGACGACCCCGATGTGAAAGGCGTGGCGTGCTATCTTTCCTATGCCAAAAAAGGTGGTTTAAAAGAAACCGTTAATTTAGAAGAAGATACCAGCTATTTTTCCGTATCCTGCGCCCAAACCGCGCCCGCGATTGAATACAACGAACAAACCGTTGCCAAGCCCAGCAAAGTGTTTAAACGCAGTGCCAGTTTTGCCTTTAAAACTATGCAGATTATCCGCTACTACGACAGCAAACGCCACACTTTCAGCTATATGGTGTACAGCGACCGCGTGATTGAAGGTTCGCCGAAAAACTCAATCAGTGCAATCTCTTGCCATAGCGGTGTGCCTGCCGATGCCCGTCGTTTGTTGGAAAACCGCCCCAACGCCAAAATTGTTGGCTCGTGCGTGGTAGAGGGCGCAGCCGCATGAATGCCGATGCCCTGATTGATGCCGTCAAATGGAATGCGGACGGTTTGGTGTGCGCTGTTGCCCAAGATTTTGAAACCAAAAAAGTTTTGATGTTGGCATGGATGAACGCCGAAGCCCTGCGCCGCACCGCCGAAACAGGTTTCGCCCACTATTACAGCCGTTCCCGCCAAGCCCAATGGAAAAAAGGCGAACAATCAGGGCATGTGCAGCAAGTACATGAAATGTATTTAGATTGTGACGGCGATGCCATTGTGATGCTGATTCGTCAGCATGGCGGCATTGCCTGCCACACAGGGCGTGAAAGTTGTTTTTACCGTGTATGGCGCAACGGTGAATGGCAGAACAACTTGCCTGTGCTGAAACCTGCTGATGAAATCTATTGATAATCAAGGAATAATAATGAGTAGCGAGATTCTGCCCGCTTTGGCGGATTTGTTAGAACAACGCAAACATGCCGATGCCCAATCGTCTTACACCGCCAAATTATTGCAAGGCAGCACCGACAAAATCCTCAAAAAAGTGATTGAAGAAGCAGGCGAAGTGCTGATGGCAGCCAAAGATGGCGACCGCGAACATCTGATTTACGAAACCGCCGATTTATGGTTTCACAGCATGGTTTTACTGGCGCAGCAGGGCATTCGTGTAGAAAGCGTGTTGGCAGAATTGGCGCGGCGGCAGGGCGTATCGGGTTTGGCGGAAAAAGCCGCACGCCAACATGCTGAATAAAATATTATTTTTTACCTTTTTTGTACTGATGGTTTACGGATTATTCCGTTTGTCGCCGCTGCGCCGCCACGCCCACGCCGTACACAGTGTGGTGGTGGTTTTAGCCAAAGTATTGTTAATCTTTGCTTTTATCCGCTTAATTATTGGAATATGGATATGACTTCGTCCGTTTTGCCTATCAGTGCCACAGTATTAACCAAAAATTCCGAACGCCATTTGGTGCGCGTACTCAATGCCTTGCGTGGTTTTGATGAAGTGGTGGTGCTGGACAACGGCTCGCAGGACAATACTTTGGCAATTGCCGGCGAATATGCCAATGTTTCTATACATCATCATGTTTTTGAAGGATTTGGCAAGCTGAAAAATCGGGCAGCGGCTCAAGCCCGCAACGGTTGGATTATGAACATCGACAGCGATGAAATCGTCAGCGATGAATTAATGCAGTCCTTGCAAAGAATTGATTTTTCAGAAATAAATAAAATTTATACCGTGTCACGTTTAAACCATTACCGTGGTCGTCCCATTCGCGGCTGCGGTTGGTATCCCGATATGGTGCCGCGCCTGTATCACCGCAGCCATACCGCATTTTCTGATGTACCTGTGCATGAACGCATTGAAATTCAAAATGATAGCCAATTAACCGCTTTATCGGGCGAATTGCTGCACTATTCTTATAACGGTGCAGGCGAACTGCTTGCCAAAATGCAGTTTTACAGTGATTTGTACGCCGAGCGTTATCGTGGCAAAAAATCCGCCACCACTGCCCAAGCCGTTGCCCATGGTGCATTTGCCTTTTTAAAAAGCTATGTTTTCAAAAAAGGTTTTTTATACGGTGGCGACGGTTGGGTGATTTCTGCTTCAGTGGCTGCCAATTCCTATTATAAATATGTTAAATTAAAAGAAGCCAACGAACAGCCCAAGCCATAAATGGGGCAAAATATGGCAAATCCCAAAAAATATGCTAGAATACGGCTATGATGCAGTTTGGGTATTGTTTTTACAGCGGGTTGTGTGGCGTAAAATGTATGAAACACGCAACATAGGCTGTGGGAACGGTATAGGTTCTTTTTGCCTGATTGGTTTGCATGGATTTGATTATTTGTTGTTTTTTTTGGATTTTGCAGCATTTGGCGCACCATCGGGCAACAAAAAAATCAAATAAAACGCAAAAATTGATTTGTTTTTTTTGGGCGAAACCTTTATATTGTTACCTGAATTGAGGCGTTTCAACCGGCGGGTTGGGGCGTTTTGAAAACCGATGCGGATTTTGCTGGTGCAAATTCGTTGTTTTGTTTCTAAATTTAAGGAATGACAGAAATGAAAAAAACTCTGATCGCGCTCACTTTGGCAGCTCTGCCTGTTGCTTCTATGGCTGAAGTCGTTCTGTACGGCCAAATCAAAGGCGGTGTAGAAGTTACCAAAGAAAAAGACGTCAAAGGCACTGTAACCAATATCGTGGACTACGGTTCGCGCATTGGCTTCAAGGGTCAAGAACAATTGTCTGACAACTTGAAAGCTATTTGGCAATTAGAGCAAAAAGTGGATATTGCTGGTGGCGCAGCTGGTACAAAAGTGGTTACTAATGTCGCTAAAAACGAAACTGCAGGTGTAAACGGTTTTGGTACCCGTAATTCGTTTGTTGGTTTGGAAGGTGGCTTCGGTCAAGTAAAAGCAGGTTACTTCCACAACCCCGTAGGTGAGTTGAATGGCGAACTGGATGTGTGGGAATACAACAGCGATGCTGCTGGTTTAGGTTTCTTTACCCGTGGTAACGATGTGGTAAAACGCCGTGTAGCCGTACAGTACACCACCCCCGATATGGGCGGTTTTACTGCCAAAGCCTATGTATCGCCCAGCGATAACAACCGTATGGATGATCAAAACAGTGCCAGTGGCAACGGTGCAGATAACAAACGTGTTGACCGTCCTGTTTACGGTGCATCTGCCAGCTACCAGCAACCCGGTGGTGGTTTCTTTGCAGATGTGGCGGGTACTGCAGTAAAACGTGGTGCAGGCAATGTTGAATTGGTGGCTCGTGAAGCCGATCCTAACAAAAAAGTAAGTGCCAAACACAAATATGGCTATCAGGCTTTGGCGCAAGCGGGTTTCCGTAATGACAACTTGACTGCAGGTTTGGCTTACCAATATTCACAAAATGTTGATGGTAAGATTGGTGACACAAGTGACAGAGGTACGGAATATTTGGCACGTTTCCATGAAGTGGCTGCAACTGCTGCTTATACCATTAACGACGCCGTAACTGTAAAAGGTAGTGCAGCCTATGGCTTTAATGCTAAAATCTTTGATACAGCAGATAATACCTTGACAAAAGATAAAGGTGTTAAATATGTTCAAGGTGTATTGGGTGCCGATTATCACCTGTCTAAACGTACCCAACTGAACAGCCAAATCGGTTATATTCAGTATGGTAGAAAAGAAGACAAAGACGCCATCGGTACTATCGGCGTGGGTGTAAAACACAAATTCTAATTTAATGCAGCATAAAGCTGTGTTGATTGGATAAAATCAAAAGGCTTGCAATCATTGCAGGCCTTTTTTATATATGGATATAAAATGAATGATTTATCAGCAAACCGATTAAAAGTGTTGGCACAAATTCAAATGGCAGCAGCGGCAGCGGGGCGCGATGCGGAAACCGTGCGTTTGATTGCAGTGGGTAAAACATTTCCCGCTGCCGATATTGCCACGCTGTATCGGGCAGGGCAGCGCGATTTTGGCGAGAATTATATTCAGGAATGGCAGCAAAAAGCGCAAGATTTGCGCGACAGTTGTCCTGATTTGGTGTGGCATATTATCGGGCATATTCAGTCTAATAAAAGCCGTATGGTGGCAGGGCAGGCAGCGTGGGTGCATACGCTGGACAGCGTGAAACTGGCACGGCGTTTGAGCCATCAACGTCCCAGCCATTTACCGCCTTTGCAGCTGTGTATTGAAGTGAATACCAGCGCTTCCACAGCCAAACACGGCGTTGCCCCTAATGAAGTGATGGCATTGGCAGATGAAGTGGCTGCCTTGCCAAATGTGTGTTTGCGTGGGCTGATGTGTGTACCCACGGCGGATAACCGTGAACAGACTGTGGCAGAGTTTGCTTTAATGCGCGATTTATTGGCAGGTTTGCAGCAGAAGTATCATCAAGTGGATACTTTATCGATGGGCATGAGTGGTGATTTGGCAGATGCGGTGGCGTATGGTGCAACCATGGTGCGGATAGGGCGGGCGATTTTCGGCAGCCGCAGCTAGGTAAAACGGGGTAAAAGGCTGGCAAATTTCGCCGAGTTTCTATACAATAAGCATTGGATTTTTTTCCCCCAATCATGTTTTGAAAGGCATTGAATATGTTTCCCGAGTACCGTAATTTGATTACTGAATTGAAGAACAAAGACGCACATTTTACCCGTTTGTTTAATGAGCATAACGAATTGGATGAGAAAATTACCAATTTAGAAAAAGACCCTGTAACAGGTTCGTCTGCGGAAGAAGAAATTCATCAATTGAAAGTGAAAAAACTGGCTTTGAAAGACGAGCTGTATGTGATTTTGAAAAAAGCTGCAGATGAAGCAGCAGAATAAGCGTTAAACCTTGTACAAACACCCGCTAATGTGTATTATCGGGTGTTTATTTATTTTTGATAAATTATGATAAAACAATGGGTTAAGAAAAAATTGGCAAGAAATGCCGCTGCTGGGGAAGTGCGCCGTTCGGTGGATTTAATTGTGGAAGGAACGGCGGCGGTCAGCATTATCCGCAAGCTGGTTCAGGCGGGTTATGAGGCGTATCTGGTGGGTGGTGCGGTGCGCGATTTGCTGCTGGGGGTGCAGCCGAAAGATTTTGATGTGGTGACCAATGCCACGCCCGAACAGGTTAAGGCATTGTTTCGGCGCAGTCGTATTGTGGGCAGGCGTTTTCCGATTGTGCATGTGCCGATGGGGGTGGAAACGGTGGAAGTCAGCACTTTCCGCAGCGGGCAGGTGCGCCAAAACGATGCGGGCAGGGTGGTGCGCGACAATGCTTATGGCACAATGGCGCAAGATGCGGTACGGCGCGATTTTACCTGTAATGCTTTGTATTACGATGTGATTAAAGGGGAGGTGATTGATTTTCATCGGGGCATGGACGATATTGCGGCGCGGCGGCTGGTGATGATTGGCGATGCGGCAGAGCGTTATTGTGAAGATCCTGTGCGGATTTTGCGGGCAGTGCGTTTGTCGGGCAAGCTGGGTTTTGAAGTGGCGGCGGAAACGGCTGCACCCATTGCCGCTGCGGTGCATTTATTGGCGCGTGAGCCGCAGTCGCGTTTGTTTGACGAATTATTGAAAATTTTATTCTGCGGTTATGCGGAAGCCTGTTTGCGCCAATTGGCAGTGCTGGGCGTGGGCGATGAAGTGCATCCGTTTTTATCGGTTTTGCAGCAGGGTTTGGAACAGGACACGGTGGTGGCGCAGGCTTTGCGCGGCACAGATGCGCGGGTGCGCGAAGGCAAAACCGTATCGGCGGGTTTTGTGTTGGCGGCTTTGCTATGGGCGCGGGTGCGTCCGTTGTGGCAGCACAATATCGGGCGCGGACAATCCCCCGCCGCAGCGATGGGCGATGCGGTGCTGCAGATTCGCGGCGGTTTTGAACGCGATTGGGGCGTGCCGCAGCGTTATTCGGCGGTAATGCGTGAGATTTGGCTGATGCAGCCGCAGTTTGCTCATCAGCGTGGTGGTCGTCCGTTTCGTCTTTTGGCACAACCGCGTTTTCGTGCTGCTTATGATTTTCTGCTGATTCGGGCGGCGGCGGGCGAAGCCGATGCACAAACGGCAGAATGGTGGACACGGTTTCAAGCAGCCAATGAAGCGCAACGCAAGCAGATGACCGCAGCCCAATCCAATACCTCTTCAGGCGATGCGCCCGCCAAGAAAAAGCGCCGCCGCAGACGGCGCAAATCGGCTGCTTCTGCGAATAAAGCATCAGAAAGTTAAAAAAATCCCCGTATGGTAAGCATACGGGGATGGGTTTTCATCTGATAGACAGTACACAACAATTTTTCAACACTGTTCCCTCCCCCGTTTTTACGGGGGAGGGCGTAATGGGCAAAGCAAATAGGGACACGCCCTAATCCGATTGCATTAACCGCGGTCTTGCGTGGTTTTGTTCATATCGGGGTGCATCACGATTTGCGGGTCCACTGCGCCGATGGCTTTCAGGTCTTTGCCCGGATAATCCAGCGTGTGCAGGAAATAGCGGATGCAGTTCAAACGTGCACGTTTTTTGTCGTCCGATTTGATGATAACCCACGGAGAGTCTTTGGTGTGGGTGTGGAAGAACATGGCGTTTTTCGCTTCGGTGTAGTCGTTCCAACGGTCCAGTGATTGGATGTCAACGGGCGAGAGTTTCCAGTGTTTCAGCGGGTCGTCGTAACGCGACACAAAACGGCGCAGCTGTTCTTCTTGAGAAACAGAAAACCAAAATTTAAACAAATGGATACCGCTGGATACCAGCATGCGCTCCAATTCGGGGGCTTGGCGCATAAACATCATGTATTCGTGCGGTTCGCAAAAGCCCATTACGCGTTCCACACCGGCGCGGTTGTACCAAGAACGGTCAAAAAACACGATTTCGCCGGCAGTGGGCAGGTTTTGGATATAGCGTTGGAAATACCATTGTCCGCGTTCGGTTTCGGTGGGTTTTTCCAATGCCACCACGCGCGCACCGCGCGGGTTAAGATGTTCCATAAAGCGTTTGATGGTACCGCCTTTGCCTGCCGCATCGCGCCCTTCAAATAAACCGACAATTTTCTCGCCGCTGTCTTTTACCCAGCTTTGTACTTTCAGCAGCTCAACTTGCAGTTTTTTCTTTTCTTTTTCGTATTCGCGCCGTTTCATACGGGTTTTGTAGGGATAATCGGCGGGCAGGGGCGCACTGCCGCTGTCTTCCTTGCTGGCGCGTCCGCGGTGTTCGATAACAGCCTGTTTAAAAACGCTCAAGCTTTCTTGTTCCTGCTCGGTCAGGGCAATTTTTTCAAAGGGTTTCAGTTGCGGTTCGGTCATGGTCGTACCTTTCAGTGGGGAAAAGGTGGCGCGGGTGCGCCTGTTGATTATAAAACCGATTTTAACACAAATTAACGTGTTTGACACGGGCGCATCCGCTATATAATCGCCCGTTTATCAAAATTAGGGAAAGGGTGTGTGATGCAGCCGTTTGTGTTGTTTGACGATGCCGTAGCGGGGCAGGCAAAGCTGCTGCACGGTTTTGTTGATGAAGATGTGTTGGACGTGTGGGCGGGTTTGGACGACTGTTTGCAGCGTGGTTGGGCGCAAGGGCATCATGCAGCATTGGCAGTGGATTATGCGTTTGCAGCGGGTGGGGTGGCGCGTGTGTTGTGGTTTACTCATCAAGAGCCTGTGGAAGATGTAAATACATGGTTGGCACAATACAGCGGCGATGCGGGGGTATCGTGTCCGCAGCCCAATATCAGCGAAAGTGAATATCTCGACACCGTGGCGCGGATTCAAGCTGCGATTGCGCGTGGCGAAACCTATCAAATCAACTATACCCAACGTTTGCACCTGCACGCCTATGGCGCACCGCCGCGCCTGTATGCCCGTTTGCGCCAAAACGTACCTTATGCCGCTTTGATGCGTTTGCCAGCCCGTGCAGACGCACCCGATTGGCTATTGTGTTTTTCGCCCGAATTGTTTTTACGCATAGACGAAACAGGTCTGATCCGCACCGAACCGATGAAAGGCACAGCCCCGCGTTTGGGCGACAGCCAAGACGCGCAACGCGCCGAATCGTTACGTCAAGACCCAAAAAACCGTGCCGAAAACACCATGATTGTGGATTTATTACGCAACGATTTGGGCAAAATCGCCGAAACAGGCAGCGTGAGCGTACCCGAACCGTTTAAAGTCTCGCCCTTTGGCAGCGTGTGGCAGATGACCAGCACTGTGTGCGCCCGTTTGCCCGCTGCCACGCCCTTGGCAACGGTGTTGTCTGCCACTTTCCCCTGCGGCAGCATCACAGGCGCACCCAAGCGCAAAAGCATGGAAATCATTGATTTATTGGAAACTGCGCCGCGTGGTTTGTACACGGGCAGTATTGGTTGGATTGAACCTTGCCCCGATAGTGTTTTGGGTTACCGTGCCTGTTTAAACGTGCTGATTCGCACCCTGTGCCTATATCCAAATCATCAGGATAAGAGCCTGTGGCGCGGCGAATACGGCGTAGGCAGCGGCATTGTTACCGACAGCATTGCCGCGGACGAATACACCGAATGTGCTTGGAAAGCCCGTTTTCTGAGTGAATTGCGCCCTGAACACGGCATTTTGGAAACCATGCGTGTGGAAAACGGTACGATTCCCCATTTGCCGCTGCACCTGCAACGTTTGCAGGAATCGGCGCACGCACTCAATATTCCCTGTCAAACCGCAGCCATTTACCAGCAAGCCTGCGCCCGCGCCGCTGCTTTGGGGCAAGGCGTGTTCCGTTTGCGTTTGGTATTGTCGCCGCAGGGCGAATGTGGGTGGACGGATGCGCCCCTGTCTACCGCGCCCGAACCTTATGTTTTGATTTCAGAAACGGTATTGCCCACGCACGACTTTTTGCGCCGCCACAAAACCACGCGTCGTCAGATTTTTGACCAAACATGGCGCAACGCCCAAGCACAGGGCGCGTTTGATGCCTTGTTCTTTGATGAAAGCGGAGCACTGTTAGAAGGCGGGCGCAGCAGCGTGATGATTGAATTAGACGGCGAAATGCTGATTCCCGATGGCGATGTGCTGCACGGTATCGCCCGCCGTTGGTTGTGCGCTGCTTATCCGCAGGTAAAAATAGCGCGTATCAGCCGCGACATGCTGTTTCGTGCCGAAAAAATCTGCTTGGGTAATGCCCTGCATGCTTGGTTTACCGTAAAATTGCTGCAAAAAAACCACATAATTTAACCTTTTCTTGCGCTTGGTTAAAAAAACGCCAGTTTTGCTGCCACAATTCCAACAATCGGATTACAATAATAACGTCTGCTTACAGGCGTTGAGTTTCATTTCCTTACTTTTCCTTAAATGCAGGAGTGTGTCAAATATGAAAAAGATTGTTTTGGGTTTGTTGTTGGGTATGGGTTTGTCGGGCGCAGCTTTGGCAAACGACTCTGCAGACAAAAAATTTGAAGTGTACGGTAAAGCAGGTCTGCCGAATATTGCCGTGGGTGGCGGTTACGGCATTAACGAGCAGCTGACTGTGCGCGGCGATTTGGGTGTGATGGGTATTTCACGCGACTTTGACGAAGGCGATGTGAAATACAGTGCCAAATTCCGCAACAATAAAGCCAATGTTTACGCCGATTATTTCCCGATGAGCAACGGTTTCCGTTTAACTGGTGGCTTGGCGCTGGGTCGTGCCGAATTGAAAGCAGACGGTACCGCGAAAATTACCCAAAATGCCACATTTGAATTGGGCGGTAAAGAATACAATGTAACCATTGACGGCAACGATGATAAAGTATCTGCCAAAGTGAAATATCCTGCGGTTTCTCCCTATTTGGGTCTCGGTTGGGGTCATAATATCAAAACCGCCAAAGGCGTTTGGGGCTTTACTGCCGATTTGGGCGTGTTTATCGGTTCGCCGAAAACCAGCATCAGTTTGAGCAACAGCCTGAACGACAAATTGGTGGTAGCTGAAGCAGCTGCAGGTGCAAGTTTGACTGACGAACAACGCGCACAGGCACAAGCAGAAATTAACCGCCATATTGACGAAGAGAAAAAGAAAATTCAAGACAAAGTGGCTAAAGTAAAAGTGCTGCCGATGATTTCGGTGGGTGCCAGCTACCGCTTCTAATGGTCTGAATGGATATATAAAAACGCCCCAAAAGATTTTATCTTTTGGGGCGTCTGCATGGGATTATTTTGATTCGGATACAGTCGTTTCGCTGGGTTTTTCCTTATCTTCTACAGGCAAAACAGCAGGCGTTTCGCCGTTGTCGTCCTGCAAAATGCGTACTTCGCGCTGTGGATAGGGGAACTCAATGCCTTCTTCGTTAAAACGCTGCCAAATCGTCATCAAAATATCGGAAAACAAACCCAAAAAGCCGTTTTCAGGGTCGTTTACCCAAAATCCGACACGCAGGTCAATGCCGTTGTCGCCAAAGCCTGTTAAAAAGGCATTGGGCGCGGGGTTGGCAGAAACGCGTTTTTGTGCAGCTGCGGCTTCGGTCAAAATGGCTAAAGCACGCGGTAAATCGGTGTTGTAACCGACTTGTACGTCCAAGCTCTGCCACAGGGCTTTGCCTGTGTAAGATTCGTTAATCACGGTAGAGGTAACAAAGGTTTCGTTCGGAATCAGGGCTTCTTGTCCGTCTGCGCTGCGCAATACCACAAAGCGGGAAGTGATTTTACCGACATAGCCGGTAAAGCCGTTTACGTTTAAGCGGTCGCCGGGGCGCACGGAACGGTCTGCCAAAATAATAAAGCCCGATACATAGTTGCTGGCGATTTTTTGTAAACCAAAACCCAAGCCCACACCCAAAGCACCACCAAATACCGACAGTACCGTCAAATCAATCCCCACCAAGGGCAGGGCAATCAGCACCGACAGCACCATAAACAGGCTTTTTACCACTTTGGATAAGACGATACGCAGGTTCATGTCCAAACGTTGGGTGCTCATCAGTCTCTCGTCTATCCAGCGTGCCAGCCACATCATCAGCATCATCACGATGCAGACCCACAGCAGACCCGTCAGCACGGTATAGAGGCTTAATTTATTGCTGCCTATGGTAAAACTGAGTGATTTCATCCAATCGGTAATGATTTTGTCAATGCCTGATACCCACAGCACAAAACAGCCCCACAGCAGCCCCGACAAACGCCGTTCCCATTGTGCGGTAAAACGTCCTTGCGGCAGTGCCAAATGCAGTATTGCCAATACCAAACGGATGCCAATCATCCAGTTGGCAGCCATGGCGAGCAGTTGTGGCCACACCACCGGATAAGCGGCGATTTTGGCGGCAAGCTGTGCCAGCGATGCGGCGGCAAACATCAGCAGCGGCCAGAAAATACGTTGCCCGATGTGGCGCAGCGGACGCCAACGCCAATTTTCAATGCTGCGGCGCACGGCGGGATGTTCGGCAATATAAAAACACAGCCATGCTAAAGCAATGGTGAGCAGCAGTTCCACCCAGCCTGCGGGGGTTTTCAGGCTTTGTGCCAGCATGGGCGCGGTAAAGCCGTGTCCTGCTGCCAGTTCTTGAGAAAAATCGTTAAACAAATCGGAAAAGTCGTTCATCGGATTCCTTTTGACGGATAACGGTTGAAAGTGTGTGATGTATGTTTTTTTGATAAAGCAACAGCCCGAATAATAAGATTCGGGCTGTGGGATATGGTGGCCAGAGGCAGGATCGAACTGCCGACACACGGATTTTCAGTCCGTTGCTCTACCGACTGAGCTATCTGGCCTTGCGAAAGAAAGTGATTAAAACACAAATTTTCCGTTCGGGCAAGTTTTTTGCGGAAATTTTTTGGTGAACGTGGTATGTTTGCTGCTTTCATACTTAAATCAGCTTGTAAAAATGAAAGAAAAATATTGGTTTATCAATAAATGGTTGTTTTTGGCGTTGTTGTGGTGGCTGGCGGGCGCGTATGCGCTGGTGTGGCGCGAAAGTGCCGATATCTCTGCGCCGCCGTTTCCACATTTTGACAAAATGGCACATTTTTTCCTGTTTTTCGCGCAAACATGGTTGTTAGCAAAAATATGGCTGACGGCGCGGCGGACGTTACCTATTGTACCTTTGCTGGTGTTTGCTTTGGGCAATGCGGTGGCAAGCGAATGGGCACAGGCGGTTTTTACCGTTTCCCGTCAGGCAGATGTGTGGGACGGAATAGCAGATATGGCGGGTGCGGCGGCGGCGCTGTATGCGGCAGTCAGCATTCAAAAGATAAGGGCGCGGCGCAGGGCGCAGGAAAGTTAAAATGGTGGCAGAGTCTGTAAAAAAACGGTAACATTTTAGATGGGGCTGGACAGATTGCCCCGACACGGGCAAAATGCCCTTTTCAAGTAAAAATGCCATGATATCAGGGTGTTTGCCGTGGCAGTCAGCAAGCGGATTACCCTTGTCGGCGTTTTTGAAAAGAGATGGTTTTTGGTTCAATAAGGGGCAAGTCCCCGCTGTATAAGGCAACATAATGGGATAAAATCAGCTATATTGTCCCATCAGTTGAGAGATTTCAATATTTTAGGAGTTTTATAATGGCTCAATCCAAAATTGCAGTAAATGGTTTGAAAGACAAAGGCGATGCAGACAAGCTGGTGGCGCAAACGGAACATATTGAAGGGATTCGCTGGATTAATGTCAATGTCGAAGATAGCTATGTGGTGGTTACGCATACTGATGCGTTTGATGAAGCCGTGTTCAAAGCTGCTGTGGCAGCTGCTGGATTTACCGCGTGATATGATTTGCCCTTAATCTGTAAATATTCCGCCCCCGCCTTGCAGCGGGGGTGTCGTATTTGGCAAAATATAGCTTGTATCGTTATAATTTAGCCATTATTTAAATGGTGAGAGAACAATGTTTACCGGTATTGTGGCGGGCATGGGCGTTTTAGAAAAAGTACAACGTCCCGCGCCCGATTTTTGCACTTTTCATGTCCGTTTGCCCGAAGGCATGGGTAAAGATTTGACCGAAGGCGCGTCGGTGGCGCACAACGGCTGCTGTTTAACCGTTACCGCCGTGCAAGGCGATTGCGCCCAATTTGATTTAATGGCAGAAACTTTGGCAAAAACCAATTTGGGTGGATTGCAGGAAGGCAGCCGCATCAATATTGAACGCGCAGCCCGCATTGGCGATGAAATCGGCGGACACCTGATGAGCGGGCATATTTGGGGACAAACCGAAGTGCTGGCAGTAGAGCACAGCGAACACAACTGTACGGTTTGGCTGGCATTGCCCGAAGCCTTGCGCCCCTATGTGTTGCCCAAAGGCTTTGTCGGTTTGGACGGTTGTAGCCTGACGGTGGGGGAAGTGCGTGATGATGCTTTTTGCGTTTACCTGATTCCTGAGACTCTGCGGCGCACCCGTTTTAGCGAATGTGAAGCAGGTATGCGGGTCAATATGGAAATCGACCCACAAACCCAAGCTGTGGTAGATAGTGTAAAACGGGTGTTGGCGGCGCAACAACTGTAGCATTTCGGGCAAGGCGTAAAAACTATTTTTTATTTGAAATAAACAATATGGTTTAAATTGGATAAAAAATTTTATAGCAAGCCTTTACAAGCAGACAGCAAACAGGCATAATTCAATCTTTCTTGATTAGCTGTACGCGCAGCGAGACATGCACCCGTAGCTCAGTTGGATAGAGTATCTGGCTACGAACCAGAGGGTCGGGCGTTCGAATCGCTCCGGGTGCGCCATCAGGAAATACTCTACGCGCCCATCGTCTAGCGGTTAGGACATCGCCCTTTCACGGCGGTAACCGGGGTTCGATTCCCCGTGGGCGTGCCAAATTCCAATAACCCTGTGCTTGCACAGGGTTATTTTTATGTCTATTATCAGTATCTCATAGTTATCAAATTATCAATATAATGGCTTAATTGCCTTTCTCATCTCAAAAAATCAAATTTAAATCAAAAGGAAGGAATCAAGATGAATATTGTTTATGTTGTCGGCATATTGTTTTTGTTGATGTGTGCCAGTGCCTTTGTTTCCTGTGCGGAACTGGCTTTGGCTTCGGCAAGAAAAATCAAATTGCAATTATTGGAAAAAGAAGGCGATGCCCGCGCCACAGCGGTATTGGCGATGCAGGAACAGGCAGGTAGTTTTATTGCGGTGGTACAAATTGGTTTGAACACGGTGGCGATTTTAGCGGGTGTGGTGGGCGAAGCGGCATTGCGCCCTTACTTGGAAAGCGTTTTTGCTTCTGTTCCTTATGCGGGGACGTGGGCTTCATTGCTGGCGTTTGTAGGGGTGACAGGGGGATTTATCTTGTTTGCCGATTTAATGCCCAAGCAATTTGCCATGGCAAATCCAGAGTTAGTAGCGGTACGAGTGGTACGTCCGATGCGTTGGCTGATTGTGTTGTTTAAACCTTTGGTATGGCTGTTTGACGGTTTGGCGGGCTTTTTGTTTGCACGTTTGGGGATTTCTACCGTACGTCAGGAACAATTGACTTCGGAAGACATTTACGCGGTGGTGGATGCGGGCGCACAAGCAGGCGTATTAAAGCAACAAGAGCATTATTTGATTGAAAATGTGTTTGAAATGCAGGAACGTACCGTTACTTCGGCGATGAGTCCGCGTGAAGGAATTGTATTTTTTGAGCAGGGGCAGGGCAGTGATGAAGTGTTGGAAATTATGGCGCAAAAACCGCACAGCAATTTTTTGGTGTGTCAGGGCGGATTGGAACACGTTATCGGCTATGTGGAATCGTATGCCTTATTGACTTTGTTGTTAAAAGAACGGGACGTTTGTCCTGCCGATACTCGGATTTTGCGTAAGGTTTTGTTCGTTCCCGATACCCTGTCGCTGTTTGATATGTTGGAAGCGTTTAAATCGGCAGGCGAAGATTTTGCTGTGATTGTGAACGAATATGCTTTGGTGGTGGGCGTGATTACGCTAAAAGATGTGATGAGTATTGTGATGGGCGAGCTGGTGCATACCGAAGAAGCGCAAATTGTCCGCCGCAATGACGGCAGTTGGTTGGTAGATGGTGCCACGCCTTTGGCAGATGTGATGCGTACTTTTGAGATTGAGTCTTTTCCCCATGCACAAAACTATGAAACCATTGCGGGTTTTATGATGTATTCTTTACGCAAAATCCCGAAAAAAACCGATTCGGTTTGCTATGCAGGCTATGTGTTTGAGGTGGTGGATACCGATAATTTAAAAATTGACCAGCTTTTGGTGTCGCGCCAAACGCCGTCTTAAATCAGGGGCTGAATGGGCGCGGATTTGTCTTAAAATAAATGATTTCAAATATATAATCGGTGCTGGCGGATATATTCTCCCACAGTTTCGGGCAACCATGCCGAAACATCGCCGCCTGTTGCCAGTGTATGGCGGATTTGGGTGGAGCTGATGTCGGGTGGGCTGGTGTTGAGCAGAACCACTTCGCCGTTCTGTACCGCTGCGCCCAACCAGCTTTGCAATTCGCGCGGGGTGTGCGCTAAGCTTGAACCTGCACGCATCGCCACAGCAAAGCGGGTATGTCGCACCAAATCACGCCATTTATGCCAAGTGTGCAGTTGCAGCAGGCTGTCGCTGCCCAGCAGCCAATACAGTTGTGCGCTGGGGTAGAGCTGTTTGAAAATTTGGACGGTGTCGTAAGTATAGGTTGCACCGCTGCGGACAATGTCGCAATCGGATACAGCAAAATCGGGGTAGGATTCTACAGCCAGCGTTGCCATTGCCAAACGGTGTTCAGCAGGCGTACGCGGCGTGGTTTTGTGATAGGGTTCGCCTGCGGGCAAAAATAGGGTTTGCACGGCGTTCAGCTGTTCCGCAGCGGCGCAGGCTAGGTGTAAATGTCCGTGGTGTATCGGGTCAAATGTTCCGCCAAATAAAATAATATTATTCATGATGTTGCCCCTAAAGTACATTCACGGCTGCCATCTATCACCACGGTAAGCTTACCTGTGGTGGGGTGAATCACCATGCCGTGTACGGCGATATGCGCGGGCATCAGCGGATGGCGCAAAATGGTGTGGACGGTGTGGCGGACGCTGTCTTCCACATCGGTAAAACCCGTTAGCCAGCTGTTTAGGTTAATGCCTGCGTTTTCAAGGGTTTGAATGCGCTCGGCGGGAATGCCCTGTTCGTCTGCACGCTGTAAAAAGCTGTCGGGATTCAGTCCGCGCATGCCGCAGTCGTAATGGGCAATCACCATAATTTCTTCCACTTTTAATTCAAACACCGCCACCAGCAGCGAACGCATCACCGAACCCCAAGGATGGCTGACCACTGCGCCCGCATTTTTAATCAGTTTGGCATCGCCGTTTTGTAAACCTAACGCAGCAGGCAATAATTTGGTCATGCGCGTGTCCATGCACGACAAAATCGCCAGTTTGCGTTCGGGAAATTTATTGGTAAAAAATTCGGCGTATCCACCTTCTTCAACAAATTGCTGGTTATATTGGATAATTTTAGTTAATTCAGACACAGTGTCTTGCTTTCAAACAATCTACATCACAACGATTATAGACAATGTGCGCTGCTTTTCCTACTGCGGCGGCGCTAATGCAGCGCGAATTTTTCATTCTGACACACAAAATGCTTGACAAGCGCGATAGGCAGGCTATAATGCCTGCTTTCCCAGCCAACACCATGTTGGGGCGGAATTAAGCGGGAATAGCTCAGTTGGTAGAGCGCAACCTTGCCAAGGTTGAGGTCGCGAGTTCGAGACTCGTTTCCCGCTCCACAATTTATTTTATCCGAATCAGGGCGGGAATAGCTCAGTTGGTAGAGCGCAACCTTGCCAAGGTTGAGGTCGCGAGTTCGAGACTCGTTTCCCGCTCCACTTCTCTGTTTCGGAAATCACACTGCGGGAATAGCTCAGTTGGTAGAGCGCAACCTTGCCAAGGTTGAGGTCGCGAGTTCGAGACTCGTTTCCCGCTCCATTTTTTATCTGTTTGATGCTTTCAAACAGTAATGGCGGAATGGCAGAGTGGTTATGCAGCGGCCTGCAAAGCCGTGTACGCCGGTTCGATTCCGACTTCCGCCTCCAATTTTAGCCCTTTCACGGCGGGGTGGCAGAGTGTTGATGCGACAGGGTGTGCAAGCCCTGTACAGGCCGGTTCAAATCCGCGCCCCCGCCTCCAGATGGTAACAGCCCGGGTGGTGAAATAGGTAGACACAACGGACTTAAAATCCGTCGCCTCTAAAACAGGCGTACCGGTTCGATTCCGGTTCCGGGCACCACACTATAAAAAACGCAGCCTTTTCGGGCTGTTTTTTTACGTCCAATACTGTCTAATGCCGTAAACCAAATATTTGAACCATAAAGATTAAATGGTTTTTTCTTACCCTGTTTTTCCCTATTGTTTGTCTAATGCCGTCTAATTCCACCCAATTGAATCAACCTTTTTTTGTTGGTATATTTGTTGGTACTTCAAAACAGCCCTGAAAAAGTACCAACAAAATGCCCCTAAACGACCGTCAAATCAGGAATACCAAGCCTGCTGCCAAAGAACAAAAATTGTCTGACGGCGGCGGGCTGTATTTGTTGGTTAAACCCAATGGCGGTAAATATTGGCGTTTGAACTTCCGTTTTGGTGGTAAGCAGAAAACCCTTGCCCTTGGCACTTATCCTGCCGTGTCTTTAGTGGAAGCGCGGGCAGCGAGAGAGCGGGCAAAGCAGATGTTGGCACAGGGTACAGACCCATCAGCAGTCAAGCAGCAAACCAAACGGGAGAAGCAAGACAGGCTTGCCAATACCTTTGCACACCTTGCCCGCGAATGGCACGAAAAGAACCGTTACCGTTGGAAGCCCAATCATGCTGCCCGTGTGTTGCGTTATTTTGAAAACGATGTATTCCCCAGCATTGGCAGCTTACCGATTAGCGAAATACGGGTAAAACACATTAAAGCCGTGTTGGACGGTATCAGCGCAAGGGGCGTTTACGAAACCGCCGAAAAATCCGCCAATGGACGGGAGCGGTGTTTAAGTATGCCGCCATGTTGGAGCTGACCGAGAATAACCCCGCCATGCTGCTGCAAGGGTATTTAGCCAAGCAGGAAACCGAGCATATGCCCGCCTTACCGCATGGGGAACTGACGGAGTTTTACCGCCGTTTAAGCGTTGCCGATGCCGAGCCAGCGAATAAGCTAGGCATTATGATTCTGATGCTGGTGTTCGTACGCAATACCGAATTGCGCGGCGCACAATGGCATGAGATAGATTGGGCGCAGCGGCAATGGTTAATCCCCGCAGAGCGCATGAAAAAAACACGCGACCATGTTGTACCGTTGGCAGATTGGACGGTAGAGCTGCTGCGTGAGCTGCAAGCCATAACGGGGCATACGCCCTATTTATTCCCAAGCCGCACCAAGGACGGCTACATCAGCGAAAACACATTCGGAAAGATTATCAACCACATGGGCTACAAAGGCATTGCCACCCCGCACGGCTTCCGCAGCCTTGCCAGCAGTACGCTGAATGAGCAGGGCTTTAATCCCGATGCCATAGAGCGGCAGTTAGCCCACGTCCCCACAGACAAGGTACGCGCCGCCTACAACCGCACGGAATACCTGACCGAAAGAATAGAGATGATGCAATGGTACGCCGACCACCTGAAGCAGCATTTTATTGAAGCCAGCAAAAAGGTATAAACACACCAGCCGTCCAAACAGGGCGGTTTTTTATTCGTCCAATGGAAGCTCCTATACGCGTATTAAAACTTAAAAATACTGGTTACACTGGTTACAAATCACTTATCTAAATGATTATCCATAATTATTAAAAATATTTACTGGTTACATTACTGGTTACACTTTTTCTTATATGGCTGTTTTATAAAGAAATGTGAAAAACCATTACTGGTTACACTACTGGTTACATATTGATAATCAATGGCTTGGAAAGGGTATTTACAGCACGGGCAGCAGGTTTGCCCGTTTTGGCTGATTGTCTAACGGTGTTGAATGCCGTCAAAAGCAGTAAGAAACTGCTATAATTGGTACTGTTATTTGATACTTCCCGCCCTATGAGCTGAACGACAACAGGGTAAACCCCGATGCAAAATTTACTGAACATTGACGGTTATCAAGCCGTGATTGCCTACGACCCCGAAATTAACCTGTTTCGTGGCGAATTTATCAACCTGAACGGTGGCGCAGACTTTTACGCTGAAACCGTGGA
The DNA here is from genome assembly GCF_014054725.1 of Conchiformibius steedae. Classification (NCBI taxonomy): domain Bacteria; kingdom Pseudomonadati; phylum Pseudomonadota; class Betaproteobacteria; order Neisseriales; family Neisseriaceae; genus Conchiformibius; species Conchiformibius steedae. The sequence goes on from NZ_CP059563.1 coordinate 734,150, forward strand.
CGAATTACACCGAGAAGCGCGGCAAAGCCTGAAAACCTTTTTGGACGTGTGCCAAGAGCAGGGCATAGAGCCTGTGCGCCGCTATTCGGGCAAGTTTAACGTGCGGATTAAGCCCGAATTGCATGCGGCGGCTGTGGCGGCAGCGGCTGCGGCAGGTATCAGCCTAAATGAATGGGTATCGCAGGCAATCGGCAAATCGGCACGGGCAGGGTAGTTGATGAAAGCGATTGCAGCACGAGCCAAACAAATGAAACGGGAGCTGGAAAATGATTAAAACCGCACCTTTGGACGTAAGCAGATATTTACATGATGAAACCGATATTGCCCTGTTTTTGGAAGCCGCCGCACAAGAAGCTGCGGAAGCAGACGACCACAATATTTTTTTGGCAGCCATTGCGGAAGCGACAAAAGCCAAAGGCATGATAAGTCTTATGAATAGCCGATATGTTTAAAAATCGGCTTTTTTTAAACATATTCTTGGAATGTGTACACGCGATAAACATATCGGCAACCGCCTTGTTTGTGGCAGGGCGACCAACAAGCGGGCAACACCAGCAAATTGACGGCTGCTGGTGTGGGAGCGGGAAAGGCGCGTGTTGTTTTGGTAAATTTTGAAGTGATGGGAGTGTGAAAGATGGGCATTATTTTTGATGATATAAGCAAAAAAGATGGCGAATTTATCCACGCAGCAGAAGCAATGGAATACCTTATTTTTGTTGAGCGAAATCAGGTAAATTTTCGGCAAGTAGGAGAATTTCTACACAAATACGATTTTGATGAATATTTTGCAGGGCATGCTTACCATAGAGATTTGATGGGTGTTTATTATGATGCTGATGTTCTAGGAGATGATGAATGTCCGTTTTATCCTAAAGATGATGAATGTCCGTTTTATCCTAAAAAAGATGATACAGATGGGGAATATTCGCCAAGTGTTGAGAGCTTTATTCAAGATATGTGTAAGCATAATTCTGTGTTAGTACATGATTGGGATGATGATGGTGTGCTTTATACTTATGATTTTAATCTTTTTTTTGATAAGAAAAGGTTTGTGTATTCAATAAAAGATGTTTTTGCCAAATCTAAAAATCTATCACAGAGTGAAATTGACCTACCTAGCCTTGATGATTTTTTAACACGGCGCAATCAAGAACAGCCCAATCAAGAGCCGTCTGATGTTTCCAAAAAACAGCCTGAACCTACTGCCAAAACTCGCAACAAACAGGCTGAAATTATTGCTGCGCTTGCCATCATGTACACCAAGAAAGACGGTACACAGCCTTATGAAATGGCTGAAACCATACGCCAAGAATGGCAGCGGCAAGCCGAGCAATTAGGCAATCCGCCTGATAAAAACACGCTGGCAAAATATATACAGCATGGCTTGGAACGTTTACAGTCCTAGCTGAAATCAGATGAACCGCTTTTCTTTCCAGTTGAAATCAGACAAACCGCCCCGCAAGGGCGGTTATTATTTTGCCTGTTGTTCAACCCCGTACAAGGAAAAGCCATTATGCAAAACAAAACCGTATTGCGCGTTAAAGCCGTTGCCGCCCGCTTGGATATTTCCACAGGCACGGTATGGAATAAATGCAATCCCAAGAGCCGCCATTACGATGCGGATTTTCCCCGTCCGTTCAAAATTTCCGCCAATGCTACAGGCTGGTTAGAAAGCGAGATTAACGCCTATATCGAGAAACTGTCGGCAAGCCGCCTGTAAGCGGGGCGCGTATGTCGGAATTTTTTGAGTCCATAAAAAGGCAAATCCTGTAAAGCGTACAGCTGCCTGTGTCGGAATTTTCGGAGTCCATAAAAAGGCAAATCCCATAAGCAGCACAGCCGCCTGTAAGCAGCACAGGGCGCGTTTGATGGCTGGTGTCGGTACATTCCCCACACCAGCGAGCCGCTGCCGTGTATCGCGCAATGACTTCAGGTTTTATCAGGTTTTAGGTTTTATTAGGTTTTGGCGCGGTGCGTACCAAAGTGCGTACCAATAATTTGCGAGCCACAGGCAAACGCGGGTTTTTTGACCTTATAAAAAAGGCAGCTTTACCCGCTTTGGATAAAACCGCCGTTTGCTGGCGCACAAAAGCGCACGGACAGCGTTTCGCCGCTTAAACCTATTCCGATACCGTCCAGCAGGAAAACGCCCTTAAACGCGCAAAATAAGCCGCGTAAAAATATGGTTCAAAAATGGGAAGCCCAAGAAACAAGCATTTACCCGAAAAGCGCAGAATCAAACCACGCAAAAATGTAAGGTTTTGTCAGGTTTTGCCGACACCAGCCCTTTCATCATTAAAGCTACCCCCAAAAGAGATACTCATCATGAATTTACTGACTTTGGATTTTCAAGGCATGGCAGTTCATGCCAGCCGCGATGCTTGGTTTAACGCTACCGAAATTGCAGCGATGTTTGGCAAACAGCCCTATGAGTGGATTCGTTTACCCGAAACAGAGCAATACATTCAAGCCCTGTTAAAGCGGGCAGTACAACAAAACGAAAATTCAAATACGGGAAAATCCCGTATTTCAAAATCCCACTTTATCAAAACCAAGCGCGGCAATAGTGGGGGTACATGGTTACACCCCAAACTGGCAATTGCCTTTGCCCGATGGTTAAGCCCCGATTTTGCCGTGTGGTGTGATGAGCAGATTGAAAACCTGCTGCATCAACACCAGCAATGGCAACCTGCCCGCCACGAGCTGAAAAGCGTTACCAAGCTGAAAAACCGCCTGTTGAGAGACCAACGCGCCGCGCATGGTAAAACAACCCAATCCCACCATTTTATCAATGAAGCCCTGCTGGAATATGAAGCCTTAACGGGCAAGCGGCATATTGTCAGCCGTGATTTGCTGGACGTTACCCAAATTGCCGCATTAGATGCCATTACTGCCGAAAACACCGCGCTGATTGCACGGGATTTAAGCTACCAAGAGCGCAAAAGCCGTCTGCTGGTGTTTGCCAAAACCCTGAACTATCCGCCTGTTCAAGCACACCAGCGCAATGCGGCGAAATTGCGTTTTCATTCGTAAACAACAGATTAACCCGCGTTTTGGTTGGGTAAAACACCCGAAACGCAAATTAGGAAAGTACCATGATGCAAAAAATCATTGACGGCAACCGCCACACTTGGCAGAATAATTGCGTTGCTTTGAATCAAGCAATCGGGTTTGACAGCCTGAACAACGTGGCAAGCAAGCCGCCACAGCGTGCCAGCGCGTTTAAAACGACAGAGTACCGCAGCGGCATTTCTTACGCTTGCAATCCCCCAGTTTTGCCTTTTTACGGGAAACAGGGGCGGAAGGCTTTGCGCCTGCTGGTATCACGTTGCCAGTCTGTCAATCCGCCCTTTGTTTCCCGCCTTGCGTTTGACAGCGTATCAGCGGGGTTATTAAACCAACGTGAAAAGGCAGATTCCATGAATCCTACTGCTTCCATTGGCGTATCTGTGCGCCGTCCCCGTGCCGTGCGTAAGGGCTTTTCTAATCCCCTGTGCTTGCACACTTTACGCATTTTTCCCACATTCAGCCAAGCGAGCCGCTTTACACAGCAGCGTTTGCACCGCCGCCCTGATTACCGTTTAGCCATTCAGCAAACTGCCGCCGATACTTGGGCGGTGTGCCGTGTGATTGGTGGTGCTGTTTAAGCGCGTATAAACCCATTGACAAACATTTGAGAATGGGGAAAAATGCCCGTTCTCTCTCAAAAGTTCGTAAGTCCCCGAATCGGCACGGGTAAAACGCCGTTTTTTCACGCCTATTCTATTTTGGCAGCCTGAAGTGTATCTGTGCTTCATGCGCCTATCACGGTTTGGGCGGTGTGCGGTAACGGTAACGTCCGCACTAGACTTACGACTAGAGAGAGCACCGCCGCCCCTTTACGGGCTTCCCACTCTCAAAATATCGTAAGGAGCATGAAATCATGCAAAATCAAACTATTCAAACCCCTGAACTTCCCCCTTTTGACACCAGCACTTATTCGGGCTTGGCAGGTTTATTGTCCAATCCCGCCTATCTTGCCCATGCCGAGCAGGTGTTTACGCACGGCGGCAAACTTGACCCTAAAGCCGTTTCTAACCTGAAATCCTGTGCCGAAGGCACTATTAACACTTTAGGCAATGTTCAGGCTGTGTTTGCCAAGCTGGTTATGGCAAATACTGAAGCCCGCACTTGGGTTGTGCCTGATGCCGAGATTGCATTTGCACAGTTTGAATTATCGGTTATGTTGGGGGAAGTGATGCCCCTGCTGCACCATATCTATAACACTTTCCAATCTGATTTAGACCGCTAATCCCTTTGAACCCCCAGCCTTGCCCGAAACGGCACGGCTGGCAAAGTGCAATCTGCGTAAATATTCAAGATGTTGAATTTAAACAAAAGCTGTGTTTGCAGGTTGCCGACTGACAAGCCGAAAAGCGGGCAGGGGGTTTTCTAAATTTTCAGAAAACGCCTGTACTGGTTTTTCTAAAAATCGGGAAAAACCCCCTTGCTTGTGATGTGCATAAATTCACGTTTACTAAAAATCAAGTAAACGCATTGTTGGAGTAAAACACCATGAATCCGATTATTGCCATTAACCAAATCCAAATCCGTCAAACCCACAACGGGCTGTATTGCCTGAACGACTTGCACCGTGCCGCAGGGAATGAAAAACGCCATCAGCCCAGCAATTGGCTGAACACCCAGCAAACGCAAGAACTGATTGCGGAACTGGAAAAAACGGGAAATTCCGTTATTGATGCAAATCAATCACTTAATCACACTACTGGAATTGCAGGAGTGAAACAAAATCAACAGGTTATCCAAGTTGTGAACGGCGGCGACCAACGCGGAACTTATGTTTGCCGTGATTTGGTTTACGCCTATGCGATGTGGATTAACCCGCGTTTTCATGTTTCGGTTATCCGTGCCTTTGATGCGCTGGTGTCGGGCAGTGTGAACGCCGTGCCGCAAACCCTGCCCGATGCCCTGCGCTTGGCTGCGGATTTGGCGGAACAGAATCAGCAGCAGCAAGCCCGCCTTGCCGTTGCCGAGCCGAAAGCGGCGGCGTTTGACGTGCTGTCGGGGCGCAATGATGCCTACAACATCACTTTGGTTGCCAAGCATTTGAACATGGGGCGCAAGGATTTGATTGCCTATTTGCGGGCGCATCAATGGATTTACGGCAAATCGCCCATTATGGCGAGTGCCAAAGCCGTCAAAGCGGGCGACATGATTCAGGTAAACGGGGTAAGCGAGCGCAACGGTGTGGATTACACGCAAGCCCTGATTACGTCCAAAGGGCAGGCAAAGCTGGCACAACACTTTGCGGGGGAGCGGCAAGCATGAGCGAACTGAAATACCGCGCACAGGGGCGTTGGCACGGCATTTTGGCTGCCGCAGGATTCCCTGCCGACTGTTTACGCAACAAACACCAGCCTTGTCCCATTTGCGGCGGCAAAGACCGTTTCCGCTTTGACGACAAGCAGGGTAACGGTACGTTTTTCTGCAACGGCTGCGGTGCGGGAGACGGTTTTAAGCTGCTGATGCTGTGGTTGGACTGTGATTTTAAAACCGCTGCCCGCCGTGTGTCTGAAATCTTGGGTATGGGTGCGCCCGCTGCCGCTACTGTGAGCCGCCCCGTTCCCACGCCGCCGCCGTCCGAGCCGAAACCTGAACCCGACCAGTTACCGCGCCTTGTGGCGTTGTGGGAAGCGGCGCAGCCTTTGAGCGATAAAGACCCCGTTTGTGCCTATTTGCGGGGCAGGGGTTTGAGTGTGAATGCGCCCATTTCCAGCGAGCTGCGTTATCAGGCGGCGTTGCCGTATTGGGTAAAGGTGCAAGACGGCAGTTTTCGGCAATTAGGCACGTTTCCCGCCATGCTTGCCGCTATCCGCAGCACGGACGGACAGTTACAGGGTTTGCACCAAACCTATCTGCAAGGGCGCGTAAAGGGCAAACACACGCATTGGCAGAAAGCCGATTTGCGCCACCCCGAAACGGGCGAACCCTTACCCGCCAAAAAAATGCGTTCACGCTACAGCGGCAGCGTATCGGGCACGGCGGTGCAGTTGGATGGTATCCGTGATGACGGCAGCCTGCTGGTGTGTGAAGGCATTGAAACCGCCCTTGCCGCGCGTGAGTTGTTTGCCTTGCCTGTATGGGCGGCATTGAGTGCCAACGGGGTACGCCAATGCGTTTTACCGGAAAGCGTGAAGCGTTTGCTGGTGTGTGCCGACCATGACGAGCCGCGCCCGATTGGTTATGAAGCTGCCCGCCATTTGGCAGACCGTGCCACCAAACAGGGTATCCGTGTGCAGTTATGGCAACCCGAAACGGCAGGCGATGCGTTAGATGAGTTGCACCGCCGCCAACGTCCCGCCTACCGCATTTTGGAGAACCTGAACGCGGCAAAACAGCCGTAACGCCACCCCAAAAATGCCGTAACGCTGACCGATAAAAACGTTACAAAAGCCCCCTACCCTAGCGAAAAAACCCAGCCCCGCCGTTATGTTACGTTTGATTGTAACGCCCCCGAAAGGGGCAGGGCAGGGCAAGGGGCAACCAAGTAACCCGACACGAAAAGGATAGAACACATGGTTATCGCCTACACCGTATTTGCCCTGTCTTTGGGCGTATTGCTGCTGTTTCTTGCCGTTCGCAAACTGCATCATCAGGAATTGGAACGGCAGTTAGAACAAGCGGAATGGAAAGCGCGTTATTACCAACAGGAAACGGAAATCGCTTTAAGCGTGTCCCGCAGCATCAGCAACACCATTGCGGCGCGTTTACAGGCTGTTTACGGCAGGGATTACGCCGATTACCTGATTGCCCGCCAAATGAACCTGAACGCCCCTGAACCGCAGCCGCGTGAGCAAATGCAGATTACCATCAACCGCAATAGTGCGCCCGCTGCCATTGACCTGTATGCCGATGAACACCGCGCCGATGAACGTTGGGCGCGTGAGCGTGAACGCGAGCGGGCGCGTGAGCGGGAATATTCGGCAAATGTGCGCCATTCGGCAGCTTATACGCCGCCGCATCAATGGCAGCCGCAACCGCAAGCACCCTGCACCAGCAGCCCCATTCATCATGCGCCTTATGCTGATGATTATGATGATTGGCAAGACGAGCCGCGCCGTCCGTTTCAGCCGCAATGGGCTGATGATGATGTGTTGGACGTGGACGTTTATCCGCCCGTTTATCCCCCTGCCCTGACTGCACCGCCGCCCACGGGCAGACAACGCAAATACGCCAGCAATGCGGAACGCCAACGCGCCTACCGCGAGCGCAAACGCCGTCAATCATTCAACTGAAAGGAAAACCGATTATGACTACCAATCCCCCCTTAATTGACCCCGACACCCTACCCGCCTACACCCCGCAGCCACGTTTTGAATGCAACAATAAGGGCGTGTACTACATACCCGTTAAAACCGATAAAGACGGCAATGTTACCGATGGCGACCCCTTACGCCTTGCCGATGCTGTAGATTTGATTGGTACGGGTATGGATTTGCAAGGGAGCTACTACCGCGTTATCCGCTACCGCGACCGCATCAGCCGCCAAAACAAAACGGCATTGCTTGCCGCTGCCGAAATCGGCACAAATGCCTGTTGGCAGCGTTTGCAGGGCATGGGGATTACCGTTCAGGCGGGCAGGGTACGCCGCGAGCGTTTGAGTGATTACCTGCAAACCTTTGGTGCGAATACTGCCTACACCGTTACCGACAAAGCGGGTTGGTTAAACGGCAGCTATATTCTGCCAAGCGGCGAAATCTTGTCGCCTGACGATACCGAGCAGCAGCCTGTGATGTACAACGGCGACACCGGCAAGGCAGCCGCCTACACCAGCACGGGCAGCCTTGAGCAATGGCAGCAGCAAGTGTGCCGTTATGCCGCAGGAAACAGCCGTTTGTGCTTAGCAATCGGCACGGCATTGGCTGCACCGCTGTTGGCATTGCTGCATGAGCCTAATGGCGGTTTCCACCTGTACGGAGACAGTTCGGACGGCAAAACCACCGCCGCCAAGGTTGCCCTATCCGTGTGGGGCGAAGCCGAAACCTTAAAAATGAGCTGGCGCGGTACGGATTTGGGCTTTTCCAATGCTGCCCTTGCCCGCAACGATGGTTTACTGGTATTGGACGAAATTGGCGAAGCCAATCCGCGCACCATCAGCAAAACCGCCTATTCCGTGATTAACGGCAAATCCAAGCTGCAAGGCGCGAAAGACGGCGGCAACCGCCAGCAGTCCGAATGGCGCACCCTGTTACTGTCCACAGGCGAGCATACCTTGAAAAGCTATTTGGAACGGGCGGGCGACACATGGGAAGCGGGGCAGTCTGTGCGTTTACCCAGTATCCCCGCCGCCACCCGTTACGGCATTTATGAAAACCTGCACGGCTTTGGCAATGGTGCGGCATTGTCCGACCACCTGAACGACACCATCACACACCAGCACGGCACGGCAGGGCGGGTATGGATTGCCCTGTTACAGCGCACCGACCCCGCTACTATCCGCGCTGCCCGTGATGCTTTCCTGCACACCCTGCCCGAATTGGACGGACAAGCCCTGCGCGTTGCCAAACGCTTTGCGCTGGTGTCGGCAGCATTGGAAACCGCCGTATCCGTTACGGGTTTGCCTGCTGGTGTCGGCATGGCGGGCATTAAGCAATGCTTTGATGATTGGTTAGCCCTGAACGGCGTAGGCAAATATGAAGACACCGTTATTATTGAACAGGCGGCAAACTTTATGCAGCAGTACGCCCATACTGCCTGTTTTACCGATTGGAACGCCAAGCCCTATTACAGCGACAAGCATTACGGTTATCGGCGCGATTTGGGCGATGTGATTGAGTATTGGCTGACAAGCCAAACCTTTGAGCAGGATTTGTGCAAAGGCAGGGACAAGCTTAAAGCGTGCAAAGTGCTTTACGAAATCCAATGGCTGCAAAAGAACGGCGAGCGTTGGCAGCACCAAAAGCGGGATAAAGGACGGTTTTATGTGTTTTCAGGCGCACAGCCGCCCGAAACCGAGCCAAGCTAACCACACCAGCCGCCCCGATAGTGGATTATTGGGGTGGTTTTGATTGAATGTACATTACCTGTACATTACAATAGCGTTATATTATCCCCATCACTAGGAGACAGCAATAATGGGCTATTCAAACTTCAATATGCGCCTTGATGATGATTTACGCGCTGATGTTTACCCGATTTTAGAACAGTACGGATTAAGCCCCAGCCAAGCCGTGCGAATGTTTTTCAATCAGATTGCCCGCACGGGCAAAATCCCCTTATCGTTTGATTGGGCGGAAATTCCCATGCCTAACAACGAAACCGCACAAGCCATCAGAGCGGGGCGGGCAGATTATCAGGCAGGCAGATTAACGGGCTATTCGGCTGATACTGCCGCGCAAGCATTAGCGGATATGGCAAACCATGATTGAAACCGTTTACCCAGCCAATAAAGCCCCTAGCACCGCCCCCATTCTAAAAAAACAGGGGCGGTTTTTTATGTATCAGACTTCAATTTGTCCATCAGATTGTTTTGTGCCACATACAGCACACTGTTACCGTCCTTAATCACACCCAACAGGCGCAAATCTTTTAAGCCGTTTAAATCTTTGCGGGCGGTGTTTTCCGAAACGGCAAAATCATGGCTGACTTCTTTCACGCTGAACATTCTGCCTGTTTCCTTAACCGCTTTTTGCAAGATGCCTACCTGACGGTTATTCAAAGGCGTGTGCGTTTGGAAACGTGCGATTTGTGCCGAAAACTCTTTAAACACACGCTGCTTGTCGTTTACATAATCGTCCAATTCCCCAATCGCCCGCTTAATGATTTCCGCCTGATGGTACAGAAAATAAGTTAAATCCAAATCATCATTTTCCACATACAGATAAGCGCGGGTGTATTGGGCGGGTGCGTTTTTCAACAGGCGGCTGATGGAAATATATTCAAACAGCCAATAGCCGCTTTTGAGCATAAACCAATAAAACAAAGCCCGTGCCGTCCGTCCGTTGCCGTCACCGAAAGGGTGGATAAACCCCATCAGAAAATGAATGGCAACCGCCTTAACAACAGGGTGGATAAAATCCTGCCCCGTCTGATTGTGGTTGGTATTGATAAAATCACAAAAATCCTGCATCAGTTCGTTTAAACGTGCCGATGGCGGCGGCTGGTACAGATTATTGCCGTCCCTGTCGCCGATAAAAAACTCGTCCGACTGCCGAAATTCCCCCGCAACAGCATGATTTTCAATCGCGTGAAGCGTGGCGATTTCGTGCATTTTTAAAATCATTTCCACACTTAACAAACTGTTTTTGTGTTTTAAAGCGTATTGCATCAGACGGTAATTGTTGAAAATCATCATTTCGTCTTTGGTGCGCGGCTTGCGTTCACTTTTCAGCATTTCTTTGGCAACTTTGCGGGTGGTGGACGCACCCTCAAGCTGTGCTGATGTAATGGCTTCTTCCATAATCAGCGATTTAATCAGAAATTTGCCTTGTTCCCGCCGACTTAAACCGTCCCCGCTGTTTACCGCCAATTGCCCCGCGCCATTCTTATCAATGAAGTGCAGCAGGGCTTGCAGCGAACTGGGGATATTGTAGGTAAATGTGTATTCGCCCAAAGCCAAAACACTTTGCGCTGCCTGACGGCTGATTTTGGTTGCCAGCCAAAGCGGTTCGGGGTTGCGGTAACGCCGTCTGAACTTATCCCAATGCAGATAACGCCCTTTTTCGTCCGTCATACCCATTTCGCTTTGATATTGCAAAACGCTTACCGCCTGTTCGGGTGTCGTCATGTGTGATTCTAATAGTTCCATCAAGGGTTTGGGCTTGGCAATTTTCATGGTTAAACCAACGCAATTTTGAGAAATTGCGTTTATTAAAGCAGTTTTCTTATCTTTTGTATAATGGATTTTGACAACGGCAATTAAATTACTTGTTTACTCTAAAACGTGATTTTACTGGTTACATGGTTACAGCGATGATTATTAAGGTCTATTTTGTGATTTTACTGGTTACATTACTGGTTACACTTTTTCCATTTTTATATTCAATGCTTTATGCGGGTTGTAACCAGTAAATCAGCAAATGTAACCAGTGCTTTTTTGCGACTGGTTACACTTTTTCTTATTGAAATCATGCGTGTAACCAGTGTAACCAGTGTAACCAGTACTTTTTTACGTCTTATATAGGTTTTTTTTGTTTGAGCGGCTATGATGGCTGCTGATTGGGTTGTGAAAAATGTAGCATGAACCAATTTTGCGACCAATACGCGCACGCGCGCGAGAGCAGTCTAATGGGCGCAAAAATGCCTTGAAGTAAACAGGTGGAAAAAATACGGCAATTGGGCTTAATCTGCTGCTTGCTTTTGAGCGGGCAATCGGGCTATGTTGGGTGCAACACCAGCACCCCAAAACAACATGACTTTTGCAAATTGTTGGTACTTTTGTTGGTATCTTGAAAAATGTGAAAATTTAAACTTTTTAAATACAGTTGTTTATATCGTGAGTTCGTGTCAGGTTCCGCACCACACTATAAAAAACGCAGCCTTTTCGGGCTGTTTTTTTACGTCCAAGAATTTGCGTGGTTGATTGAAAACCCGTGCCAAGTCAAGTCGGCACGGGTTTCTTACAGTCAAACAATCAGCTGTTTAGCCGTAACGTTTTTGAAATTCTTTCATAAAATCAATTAGGGCTTCTACACCTTGCAGGGGCATGGCATTGTAAATGCTGGCGCGCATTCCGCCCATGGATTTGTAGCCGCGCAACAGCCGCAGCCCGCGTGTGGTAGATTCTTGGGCAAACAATTCGTCCAAACGGCTGTCGCCCGTGCGGAAAATCACATTCATTTTGGAGCGTGCACCGGGGTGGACCTCATTGATGTAGAAACCGCCGCTGCTGTCAATGGCATCGTATAAGGTCTTGGCTTTTAAGGTATTGATGGTTTCCATTTGTTCTACACCACCTTGCGATTGCAGCCAGCGGAACACCAAACCCGAAATATAAATCGGATAGGTAGCGGGGGTGTTGTACATACCGTCTTTTTCAATATGGGCTTTGTAGTTCCACACATCGGGCACACGCGCCGAGCAGCGTTCCAGCAAATCTTCGCGGATAATCACGATGGTTGCACCGGAAGGACCGATATTTTTTTGTGCGCCCGCGTAAATCACGCCAAAATCGGACACATTGATTTTACGCGATAAAATTTCGCTGGACATATCGCAAATCAAGGGTGGCATGCCTTCGGGCAACTTCGGCACTTCACGGTATTGCAAACCGTGTACGGTTTCGTTAATCACAAAATGCACAAATGCCGAATCGGGGCTGATGTCCCAAGACGACACGGGGGGCAGGTTTTGATAGTGGTAGGCTTTGCCGTCTGCCGCCAAATGGATTTCGGCATCGGACAATTTCCCCATTTGCGCGTGGGCGATTTGCGACCAGTTGCCTGTTACTACCGAATCCACCCGTTTGAAACCATTGGCAAAATTCATTACCACCTGATTAAACTGTGCCGATGCGCCACCTTGTAAAAACAATACCTTGTAATTATCGGGAATGTCCATCAGCTGGCGCAAATCCTGTTCGGCGTGGTAAAGAATGCTCATAAACACATCGGAACGGTGGCTCATGGTCATCACGGAAAAGCCTGTGCCGTTGTAATCAAACATTTCGCTTTGCGCGGTACGCAGCACGGATTCGGGCAACACGGCAGGACCAGCGGAAAAATTGTAAATCGGGGTTTCGTACATGGCGGAAGTCCTTGTTTTTCTGATAGTGGGGCGTTTCAGGCAGCCTGAAACAAAAGGGCTTTACATTCTATAATCCTTTTTTAAAAAAATCTACAAATGCGGTGGCTTAATGTTGAAGCTCGTATTATCTATATATATTCAGTAAATTTTCATTACTTGACAGATTTGATGAATTTTGGTATAAAAAATTTTTCGTAAACTTAAATGAAATGGTGTCAATTAAAATGAGTAAGGAAGTAGTAAAGAAAGCACGTTTTTATCAGGTACAAAATCTCGATGGAAACGGTCAAGCAATTTATAGTGGGGTCTTTCCTGCATATAGTGAGCAAGATGCTAAACAAAAATATAGTGCTGCTCATTGCAAAACAGAGGCTGACCATATAGGGTTTCATGAAGTACATCCAGTGAAGCAACCTGATGATGTGGAATATCATGTTCCGTCTATAGATAAAATTTATAGTTCGGATGTTGCGCGTTCTAGTAATTCAGAATGGGAGTGTGAGTGTATACTGGAAGCTGTAGCTTTCCTTGAAAGAGTGTGTGCTAATAGTTCTGTGGCAGATACGGATATGGATTTTTAGTTTAATTTATTTATCTATTTCAGGCAGCTTGAACATAATTTTCAGGCTGCCTGAAACCATGTTAATCATGCGCCAGTGCATCAATCGGGTTAAGTTTGGAAGCGTTTTTGGCGGGAATAAAGCCGAATAATACGCCTATCACGGTGGAACACAGCACCGCGCCGACAATGGAAGCGGTGGAAAACGCCATACTGAAATCTTCGGCAAAGCGGTTAAACATGGCTGCCAAAGCAAACGACAACGCAATCCCCGCAAAGCCGCCAATCAAACACAGCAACACCGACTCAATTAAAAACTGCTGCATAATATTGCCCTGCCGTGCGCCGATTGCCATGCGTACGCCGATTTCGCGGGTGCGCTCGGTAACGGACACCAACATAATATTCATCACGCCAATGCCGCCCACCACCAGCGAAATCAGGGCAATAGACGAAATCAGCAGCGTCATTGCGCCTGTGGTGCTTTCTACGGTTTGTTTGATGCTGTCGCTGTTGTTCATAAAAAAGTCTTGTGTGCCGTGCCGTGCGGTTAGCAATTCGGTCAGGCTTTTTTCGGCGACTTGCGAATTGACTTCATCTTTGATTTTAACGGTGATGTTGTTGATGTGTTTGTCGCCGCTAATCTGGCTCATCACGGTGGTATAGGGCGCCCACATTTGCAGGCTGTCGCCACCGCCGCCAAATCCGCCTTTTTGTTCGGCGCTGATGCCGATAACGGTTAGCGGACGTTTTTTAAATAAAACGGTTTTGCCCAGCGGATTGCTGTCTTCGGGAAACAGTTTTTTCACGGTATTGGGGTCAATCACAACCACTTGGGCGCGGTTTTTGACGTCTTCTTCGTCAAACAATCGCCCTTGCGCCAGCTTGATGCCGCGCACATCAAAATATTGTTCGCCTGCGCCGTACAGGGTGGCGGACAGGTCGGTGTTTTGAAAGGTGAGCGTGCCGCTGCTTTGCATCATGGGGGTGGTGCTGTCCACATAGCTTTGGCGGCTGATGGCTTCGCTGTCGGCAACGGTAAGGGTTTGGATGCGGTGGCGGCTGCGGTCGCCAAAGCCTTTACCAGGGTAAATGCCGATGGTATTGGTGCCGATTGCGCTGATGTCGCTTAATATTTTTTCTTGTGTGCCTTTGCCCAAGGCAACCACAGACACCACGGCGGCAATGCCGATAATAATGCCGAGCATGGTCAGCAGCGAGCGCATTTTGTGGGCGATAATGGCTTGCACAGACATGGTGCAGGCTTCGGCAAACTGGTCTTTGTAAAACGCCCAGCCGTGTTTTTCAGGCAGCGTGCGTACGGCAGACGGGGCAGGGGCGGCTTGGCTGCGGTCGTTGATGATTTCGCCATCGCGGATTTCAATCACACGGTTGGCTTGGGCGGCGATTTTGGGGTCGTGGGTGACCATAATCACGGTATGCCCGTCGCGGTGCAGTTCGCGGATAATGTCCATCACGTTTTCGCCGCTGTGGGAATCCAGTGCGCCTGTGGGTTCGTCGGCAAAAATAATTTCGCCGCCGTTCATCAGGGCGCGGGCAATGGATACGCGCTGCTGCTGTCCGCCCGACAGTTCGGACGGTTTATTGTTTTCCTTACCCTGCAAACCCAGTTTTGCTAACAGCAAATCGGCGCGTTGGCGGCGGTCGCGCTGTTCCATGCCTGCATACACGGCAGGCAGGGCGACGTTTTCCCGTGCTGTGAGCGTACCCAATAAGTTATAGCGTTGAAAAATAAAACCAAAGCGTTTGCGGCGCAAAGCGGCGAGTTGGTCAGCGTTCATTTGCGCGGTTTCGTCGCCGCCGATGCGGTACGAGCCTGATGTGGGCGTGTCCAAGCAGCCGAGAATATTCATCAGCGTGGATTTGCCCGAACCCGATTGCCCGATAATGGCAACAAAATCGCCTTTTTCTATGGACAAGTTAATGTTTTTTAAGATATGAACGCGGTTTTCGCCCGCGCCAAAATAGCGGTTGATGTTTTGACATTCAATTAAAGACATAATGCGGGCTTTCGGAATGGTGGGGTTTTCAGGCTGGCTGTTCCCTCACCCGTTTTGACGGGGGAGGGTTAGGGTGGGGGTTAGCGCATCGGCGAGCGGCGTGGTCTGCCGTTTACCTGTGCTTGCTGCTCGTCCGCACTCATTTCCGAAACAATCACTTGTTCGCCTTCTTTTAAGCCTTTGCGGATTTCCACATTCATGCTGTCTTTTAAACCCGTTTCCACTTCGCGCGGCTGCGGTTTGCCGTCTGCGCCCAATACGCGCACGGTTTTTTTACCTTTTTGATTTTTAATCACGGTGTTCGGCACAATCAAAACATTGTCGGCACGATTGATTTCAATGGTGTTTTGCGTGGTCATGCCAATGGCGAGCTTGCCTTCGGGATTGTCAATCAACGCCCGCGCATAATAGTAAACCGCATTATCGGTGCTGTCGGTGGATTTGCTGTAACTGCCTTTAGACAGCGTGGTCAAACCGGGGTCAATGCTGTCCAACACGCCTTCAATCGGCGTATCGGGTTCGGACAAAATGGTAAAACTCAAGTTTTGCCCTGCTTTTACTTTGGTAGCATCGCCCTCGGCAATCTGCATTTTATTCAACATCGTCCCCAAATCTGCAATTTGTACAATGGTGGGCGTGGTGTTGTTGGCATTGACCGTTTGTCCTTCTTCCACCACCAGCGACACTACCGTTCCGCCCATCGGCGCGGTGATGCGGGTGTAGCCCAAATCGGCTTCGGCGGTATTAATCGCGGTTTCGGTTTGGCGGATAACCGAATGCAGTTCTTTAATTTTGGCTTTGGCAGCGGCAAGGCTGTCTTCCACGTTTTCAAATTCTTCTTTGGAAACGGCATCTTCTTGCTGCAAGGCGCGGTAGCGGTCAAACTTTTTCTGCGCGGTTTTCAGGGAAATCTGCGCCGATTCCAACTGCGCCCGATAAGTGTCCAGCTTGGCGCGGTGGTTGTCCAAGGCATTACGCTGGCTGGTGCTGTCAATTTCGGCAATCAAATCGCCTTTTTGTACCTGCTGACCAATCACAACGTGCATTTTTTTAATCTGCCCCGATGCCTGTGCGCCCACGTCCACCAGTTGCGAAGCGGAAATCTCGCCCACGGCAGACACGGTTTGGCTGATGCTGCCGCGTTTAACATCTTCAGTAATGTAAGAAACCGTGTTTTCAGGGGTAAAATAACGGTAGCCGCCATACGCAGCAGCGGCGATGGCGGCGATAATCATCAGTATTGTCAAAAACTTCTTCATGATGCAAATGGGACGGGTGCTGTGTGAAACCAGCCATCGTAACGCAAACGATAATGGCAATCAAACCCCTTAAGCACAGTAGTAAAACTTAAATCATTGATAAAAAATACTATCTAATTTAATTTTTTACATCATTTTAATCGGTGGTTTCGTAAAATAACACAAGCCCACATTTGGGTGTGAAGTTGAATTTTTTATATATTAAAAACAATATCTTAAAAATAATTGTAAAATAACCGCAACAAATCCCTTGCGCGTGTAAAGTTTTTTTGGTTTAATGTGTGCTTTCGTTGATGCAGCACTGCAACGCGATGGGTGATTAGCTCAGTTGGTAGAGCGTCTGCCTTACAAGCAGAATGTCGGCGGTTCGACTCCGTCATCACCCACCATTCTCCATACTGCTTCACGATCATTGGTAGAGCGGTGGTAGCTCAGTTGGTTAGAGTACTGGCCTGTCACGCCAGTGGTCGCGGGTTCGAGCCCCGTCCACCGCGCCAAACGTTTTTTTCATCATGTACTCCTTTCATTCATAAAATCCTTTCAATGAAGTTGAAACCTTTCAGGGCTTTCCTGAAAGGTATTTTTTTGTCTTGATTTTTTGTTGGCTAAAAAACAGGCGCGATGCCATGAAGTGTGATGAAGCATCGCTGTAGCAGTGGACAAGCGGCGCAGTCGGGCGCACAATCTCGGTTTTGTTGTGAAAGGAGAATCGCAATGATGCGTTTTGTGTCTGTGGCAGCAGCAGCTTGGGCATTGGCTGCCTGTGCTGCGCCCACACCGCCCAATACTGCGGGAACGCCGCAAGGCGAAGCCGCGCTTAAACGGGTGTGGATGCTAACCAAACTGGACGGCTTTAGTAAAGACCGTTTGGTTGCGCTAAAAGCCGAAATGAACTGGACCAATCTGCCCGCAGCAGGGGCGTATATGGGTTGCAATCGTTTGATGTTTCAAGCCAAGCCGCAGGCAGACGGTAAAGTGTCATTCGGACCTGTTGCCGCCACACGCATGTATTGTGCGGAGCAAATGGACGTAGAAAGCGCGTTTGCTGACATCCTACCCACTGTTACCCACTATCAAATCCAAGGTCATCATCTGATTTTGCGTGGCAGCAAAGGCGAAATGCACTTTGTGGCGCAGGATTGGGATTAAGCCGATTATTCTGACTGTTTCCCCGCTTAAACTGGAGTATCACCATGTCTATTAATAATGTGATTGAATTGATTGAGGAACACCAAATCCGTTTTGTGGATTTGCGCTTTACCGACACCGCAGGCAAACAGCATCATTTTACCGTGCCTGCCCGCGCGGTTTTGGACGACCCCGAAGAATGGTTTGAAAACGGTCAAATGTTTGATGGCTCGTCTATTGGTGGTTGGAAAGGCATTCAGGCTTCTGATATGCAGTTGCGTCCCGACCCTACCACCGCCTATATTGACCCATTTTACGATGATGCCACGCTGGTGCTGACCTGTGATGTGATTGACCCCGCCGAAGGACGCGGCTACGACCGCGACCCCCGTTCCATCGCCCGCCGCGCCGAAGCCTATTTAAAATCTTCTGGTATTGGCGACACCGCTTACTTTGGTCCTGAACCAGAGTTTTTTGTGTTTGACGGTGTGGAATTTGAAACCCGTATGGATACAGCGCGTTTTGCCATCACATCTGAAAGCGGCGCGTGGAGCAGCGGCAAGCATTTGGACGGACAAAATACGGGACACCGTTCGGTAATTAAAGGCGGTTACGCGCCCGTTGCGCCTGTGGATGCAGGACAGGATTTGCGTTCGGCGATGGTAAATGTGTTGGAAGAAATTGGCATTCCCGTAGAAGTGCATCATTCGGAAGTCGGTACGGGTAGTCAAATGGAAATTGGTACAAAATTCAATACTTTGCTGAAACGCGCCGACCAAACCCAAGACATGAAATATGTGATTTGGAATGTGGCGCATAATTTTGGCAAAACTGCTACCTTTATGCCTAAACCCCTGATGGGCGACAATGGCAGCGGCATGCACGTTCACCAATCCATTTGGAAAAACGGGCAAAACCTGTTTGCGGGCGAAGGCTACGCAGGCTTGAGCGAAACCGCGCTGTACTATATCGGCGGTATTATCAAACACGCCAAAGCCTTGAACGCTATTACTAATCCTTCTACCAACTCATACAAACGTTTGGTGCCGCACTTTGAAGCGCCCACTAAACTGGCGTATTCGGCGAAAAACCGTTCCGCGTCCATCCGCATTCCTTCTACCACCAGCAGCAAGGCGCGGCGCATTGAAGCGCGTTTCCCCGACCCGACCGCCAATCCTTATTTGGCGTTTGCCGCGCTGCTGATGGCGGGCTTGGACGGCATTCAAAACAAAATCCACCCTGGTGACCCCGCCGATAAAAACCTGTACGACCTGCCCCCCGAAGAAGATGCTTTAGTCCCCACCGTATGCGCCTCTTTGGAAGAAGCCTTGGCAGCTTTGCAGGCAGACCACGAATTTTTGCTGCGCGGCGGCGTGTTCAGCAAAGATTGGATTGACAGCTACATCGCCTTTAAATCCGAAGACGTGAAGCGTATGCGTATGGCGCCGCATCCTTTGGAATTTGAAATGTATTATTCTTTATAATGCGCTTTTAATAGCAGGCAACCCGTTTTCAATCATGTTGAAAACGGGTTTTATTGTATTGGTTTAAAATTAGAATTTATGTTCTAATATGAAACGCGGACACTCGCCTTGTTCTGTGGATACGTTTTCGGTAAACATCGCCAAAGGGCGCACCCATAAGCCGTAACTGCCGTATAAGGCGCGGTAAACGACCAATATTTCTTCGGTTTCACTGTGGCGGGCAAGGTCTAATACTTCGTAAAGATTGCCCTTATAATGGCGGTAAATACCGCGTGGCAGCGTGGTTTTCATAGAGCTTTTTCTGTATGTTGAAACATAAATAGGTTGAAATCATGGATAAACTGATATTTTATAAAATGTTGTTGGGTAATGTGGTTTCATTTATCTTGAGTACGGCAGTATTGGTATTTGTGGCACTGCTTCATCCAATGTTGGCGGGCATGTTGCTGCCACCAGTTGTGCTGGGACGCTTATGGGGCTGGTTATGTGTGCCGTTTGGTAAACGCCACTTTTTGCCCGAAGCGGTTAAAACCGTGGTTTGGACGGCGTTGGCTGGTGGGATATTTTTCCTCTATCAACAAGAATTTACCAAGATGCGCCAAGCGGCTGATAAAGTAGTGGTACAGGTTCGTGCCTATCATGCAGCACACGGCAACTATCCGCCGCGTGAGGCATTTGCACCTTCGCCCGACACGCCCCTAAAAGGTCGTATACGTTACATTCCTCAAGAAAACGGACAACCACCCATACTGTATTATAAAGACCCTGTTATGGTGTTTGACAACCATATATATGATTTTCAAAAAGGCGTTTGGGAATACCGACCAGATTAGTTTGATGGTGTAAGCATCGCCAAACAGATGGTAAAAATACTGTTTGATTGTGCAATTTTAATTAGCAAAAAGGAATCATCATGACCTTACGCAAAATCAGTGCTGTGGCTTTAATCATAGTGGTTGCCGTTGCTTGTGCAGTCTTTTTTTATCGTGATAATGACGATAAACCTGATGGCAATAAACAATATGATAATACTAAACCACTACATACCTGTACCGCTGGAAAATTAGATGAAAACCGCAAAAATGCCTTAATTACCCAAGCATTAACAGACTTTATCCTTGATCGCTATCAGTATGTTTACCCAGAAGAAGAACGTATTGACTGCGAAACAGAAAGGGATTGCACCTTAAAAAAAATCCCCGTATTAAGCCTTGATGATTATATTGCCCACTATAAAGCAGATACCATTCTGCCTTTGTTAGATGGCGAAGAAACCAGTATTGTCAATGCCAAATCGTTTTTTCAGGGGCAATTGGATAAGAAACAGCATTTCCCATTTTCTTTCTATTTTACCAACAGCCTGAATGTGGATTTCTTTTTTCCTTATAATTGTTGCGAATTATTGAGCAAAGAAGCATTTTTTAAATTGCCTTTTGAGAAAACCTTGGATAATTTAAATCATCCTGAACGGTGGCGCTATGTGGTTAAGATTACGGGGCTATATATTAGCAATGTGCATGGGGGCGTTGAGCCTGAAACAATATCGAGTGAGTACTATGCCATTGATGAATGTGGTCATATTCTGACTAAATTCGAACATATGTTTGATGAAAGTGTATTACCTATAAGCAGCAATGATCTCACTATTTTTTTATCCACTTTGGAAAAGAATTATGAAAAAATGAAAGATTTGTCCTGTGCGCCCATTTCTTTCGAACACGCCGTACAAACTAAAAGGCTACGGGCAAATACAAATAAGATGTATTCCAAAGATGGCAAACTGTATCTCTGCCAATAAATTGTTTAGTAAAAAAGTGCAGCATCAGCCTGATATTGAAGCAATAATCGGGCTTGTGCTGCACGGTTTGGATTGCGCTGGCTTATTTTTTCATGGAATCAAAAAATTCGTCATTGTTTTTGGTTTTGCGGATTTTATCCAGCAAAAATTCTGCCGCTTCAATATCGTCCATCGGGTGCAGCACTTTACGCAGCAGCCACATTCTTTGCAGCTGTTCTTTAGACACCAGCAGTTCTTCGCGGCGCGTACCCGATTTGTTGATGTTAATGGCGGGGAACACGCGCTTTTCTGCCAAACGGCGTTCCAAGTTTAATTCCATATTGCCCGTGCCTTTAAATTCTTCAAAAATCACGTCGTCCATGCGGCTGCCCGTATCCACCAAGGCGGTGGCAATAATGGTAAGTGAACCGCCTTCTTCCACGTTTCGCGCCGCGCCGAAAAAGCGTTTGGGACGGTGCAGGGCGTTGGCATCGACACCACCAGTCAGGATTTTGCCCGAAGCGGGGACAACGGTATTGTAGGCGCGCGCCAAACGGGTAATGGAATCAAGCAAAATCACCACGTCTTTTTTGTGTTCTACCATGCGTTTGGCTTTTTCAATTACCATTTCGGCAACCTGCACATGGCGCGATGCGGGTTCGTCAAAGGTGGAAGCGACCACTTCGCCGCGCACGCTGCGGGTCATTTCGGTGACTTCTTCGGGGCGTTCGTCAATCAGCAACACCATCAGTTGCACGTCGGGATAATTGTCGGTAATGGCGTGGGCGATGTTTTGCAACATCACGGTTTTACCCGTTTTGGGCGGGGCAACCAGCAGGGCGCGTTGTCCCATGCCGATGGGGGAAATCAGGTCAATCACGCGGCCGGTAATGTTTTCTTCGGCTTTGATGTCGCGTTCTAATTTAAGCTGACGGGTGGGGAACAGTGGGGTAAGGTTTTCAAACAGGACTTTGTGGCGGCATTTTTCGGGGTGGTCGCCGTTGATGCTGTCGAGGCGCACAAGGGCAAAATAGCGTTCGTCGTTTTTGGGGACGCGCACCGTGCCTTCAATGGTGTCGCCGGTGTGCAGATTAAAGCGGCGGATTTGGTTGGGGGAAACGTAAATGTCGTCGGGGCAGGCGAGATAGGACGTAACCGCGCTGCGTAAAAAGCCGTAGCCGTCAGGCAAAATTTCCAGCGTGCCAGAGCAGGAAAAATCCATGCCGTCTTTCATCATTTGGCGGACAATGGCAAAAACCAAATCTTGTTTACGCAGACGGTTGGCGTTTTCAATGCCGATTTTTTCGGCGTGTTCAATCAGTTGGGAAATGTGTTGGGTTTGGAGTTCGGAAACGTGCATGGTTTAAAAGATTTTAAAGAAATATCAATAGGGAACACGGGCGCGGAGTAGGCGCGGTAAGGGTGTGTTTGAACAGGCGGGGAAGCCAAATCCTGCCGAAGAAGCGGCAAATCAGTAAGAAAATCATAAAATTCTATCGTATAAGGGTTTGTCCGTCAAGAAGTGGGTGCGGATGTTGCGGTGCAAATGCCACAGCTCTTGCGTTTCAAAGCGGCGGAAAGTGTGAATTTTCGCAAAGTTTTATAAACAAAATGTGGGAAATCGGTATAATCGGGCAGGATATATGTTTATAAAACAAACGGGTGTCTGAGAGTCCGCTCTAGGCGGTGCGCCGATGCGCCTGTTTTTGTTTTGTTTATTTCAAATCACATCTTCAGGAAGTATGGACTTATGACAGCGAGTAAACCGCAGCGGCGCATGTGGCGTTTGACGGCAGCAGCGGTGGCGGCGTGTGTGGCGCTGACCGCCTGTGAAAACAAAAACGAAAAACGTCAGCAAGAAGCCATGGCAAAAATGGCAAGCAGCAAACCCACTGTATCGGTATTAACGGTGTATCCTGCCAATATTTTGTTGGAAAATAATTTGGCGGGACGCATTGAGTCGGTGCGTACCACCGATGTGGTGCCGCAAATTACAGGCATGGTTAAACGCCGTTTGTTTGACGAAGGGGCGTTTGTGCGGGCAGGACAGCCGCTGTATCAGATTGACGATGCTTCCTATGCTGCCAATTTGCAAAGTGCCGAAGCGGCTTTATTAACCGCACAGGCGGCGTTGGCAAAAGCGCAGGCAGATGTGGCGCGTTACCGTCCGTTGGTGGAAGCCGATGCCATTAGCCGTCAGGAATGGGACGCGGCGGTGGCTGCGGAGCGTTCGGCGCACGCACAAATCAAATCTGCCGAAGCAGCGATTCACGCGGCGCAGGTAAATGTGCGCCACAGCCAGATTGTTGCGCCCATTTCGGGCGAAATCGGGCAATCGCTGGTGGCGGAAGGGGCGTTGGTTAATGCCAATTCCACTAAAATGGCAACCATCCGCCAAAACGACCCGATGTATGTCAATATCACGCAATCGGCCACCGATTTTATCAAGCTGAAACAGCAGTTAATGAGCGGCGAAAAAGTCCGCAACAGCGTGGTAGAGGTCAGCATTATGCTGGAAGACGGAACGGAATATCCGTATAAAGGGCGTTTGCTGTTTGCCGATTCCAAAGTGGACAAGGCAACAGGGCAAATGACGGTGCGCGGACAAATCCCCAATCCCGATTCTTTGCTGATGGATGGGCTGTATGTGCGCGTGAAACTGCCTTTGGCGGGGATTTTAGATGCGTTTTTGGTGCCGCAAAGCGCGGTAACGCGCGGTAAAACCGATACGGTGATGATTGTCAATTCTGAAGGCAAAATGGAACCGCGCACGGTGAAAATCGGCGGCGAAAAAAGCGGCAATTGGGTGATTACCGAAGGTTTGCAAGCAGGCGATAAAGTGGTGATGGACGGCACGATGGTTGCCGCCATGCGTAATGCCGAAAAAGTGGAAACCAAAGAATGGCAGCCGCCTGAAGATCAAGCTGCCCTGTATGCCCGTCCCATGCCCGCTTCCGATGCGGAAGAAGCCCACGCTGAAGACGGCGCACCGGCAACAGGCGTTGTGCCGATGGAACAGCGCGGTATCGGCATCCGTACCGTGCCGTCGCTGTCGCAGCCCGAACAAGAAGCGGAAGCTTCCGCCGCACAATAAAGGAGCTTTTGCAGTATGGCCAAGTTTTTTATTGACCGCCCCGTTTTTGCGTGGGTGATTTCCATTTTCATTATTTTGGCAGGGGTGCTGGCGATTCGCCAGTTGCCCGTGTCGCAATACCCTTCGGTTGCCGCGCCCACCATCACGCTGACTGCCACCTATCCAGGGGCATCTGCCAAAGTGATGGAAGACAGCGTGCTTGCCGTGATTGAACGCGGCATGAACGGCATTGAAGGTTTGGACTATATGTCCACATCTGCCAATTCCAGCGGTTCGGGTTCGGTATCGCTTACCTTTACCCCCGAAACCAACGAAGATTTGGCACAAATGAACGTGCAGAACAAGCTCTCGGAAGTGCAGGCCTTATTGCCTGCCACCGTGCAGCAGTATGGCGTGAATGTGTCCAAATCGCGTTCCAACTTCCTGATGGTATTAACGCTTAAATCGCAACAGCAGGGCTTGGACGATATTGCCGATTATGCACAGCGCAATGTGGTACCCGAATTGCAGCGTTTGCAAGGCGTGGGCGCAGTGCGGATGTTTGCTGCACAACGTGCCATGCGCGTGTGGATTGACCCGAAAAAACTGCAAAACTTCAATTTGTCGTTTGCCGATGTGTCTGCTGCCATTTCCGCGCAAAACGCTCAGCTTTCTGCTGGTTCAACAGGTGCATTGCCTGCTGTGGCAGGACAAACCGTGGCTGCCACCATTACCGCCGAAGGACAGCTGTCCACGCCCGAACAGTTCGGCAACATCATGTTGCGCAGCAATAACGATGGCGCGAACGTGCGTTTGAAAGACGTGGCACGGATTGAATTGGGTTCGGAAGCCTACGGTTCCAGCACCCGTTTGAACGGCACGCCTGCCGTGGGTATTGCCGTGATGCTGTCTAACAGCGGCAACGCCACCGCCACCGCCAAGCTGGTGCGCGAGCGCATGGAACAACTGCAAAACTACTTCCCCGGCGATATGACGTGGAGCGCCCCTTACGACACGTCCAAATTCGTGGATATTTCCATTGAAAAAGTGCTGCACACGCTGATTGAAGCGATGGTGCTGGTGTTCTTGGTGATGTTCCTGTTTTTGCAGAATATTCGTTATACCTTGATTCCTGCCATTGTGGTGCCGATTTCGTTGCTGGGCGCGTTTGCGGGCATTCACTATCTGGGTATGTCGATTAACGTGCTGACCATGTTTGCCATGGTGCTGGTGATTGGTATTGTGGTGGATGATGCCATTGTGGTGGTGGAAAACGTAGAACGGATTATGGCGGAAGAAGGTTTGCCGCCGCTTCAAGCCACCAAAAAAGCCATGAGCCAGATTTCGGGCGCAGTTATCGGGATTACAGCGGTGCTGGTGTCGGTGTTTGTGCCGATGGCGATGATGAGCGGCGCAGTAGGCAATATTTTCCGCCAATTTGCCGCGACCATGGCATTGGCAATCGGTTTTTCGGCGTTTTTGGCATTAACGCTGACCCCCGCTTTGTGTGCCACCATGCTTAAACCTGTTCAAGCAGGGCATCATCACGAAAAACGCGGCTTTTTTGGCTGGTTTAACCGCAAATTTAATGCGGGCAACAAGCGTTATGAAGGCTGGGTTACCAAAATGCTGCGCCGCGTGGGCAGTATGATGATTGTATGGCTGGCACTGACAGCGGGTGCAGGCTATGTTTACAGCCGTCTGCCGTCTTCTTTCCTGCCCGCCGAAGATTCGGGCAACCTGATGATTAGCGTACAGCTTCCCGCTGGTGCAACCAAAGAGCGTACCGATAAAACGCTGGAAAAATTAGAAAAATTTGTTTTAGGCTATGAAGAAGTGAAAGACGTGATTACCATTTCGGGCTTTAGCTTTTTCGGTAGCGGTCAAAACATGGCGATGGGCTTTGTGATTTTGAAAGACTGGCACGAACGCCCCGGCATCAAGTCTGATGCGGTGATTTTGTCGCAACTGATGATGCGCGATTTGATGAGCAAGGAAGTGGTAACAGACGGTATGGCGATTGCCGCCAATCCGCCGCCGATTCGTGAACTGGGTAACGGCGGGATTGAGTTTTACCTGCAAGACCGCAGCACGGGTGGCAGTCATGAGGCTTTGTTGGCAAAACGCAATGAGTTAATCGCCAAAATCCGTAAAAATCCGATGTTCAGCCCGCGCGATACCCGCGCTGCGGGTTTGGAAGATGCGCCGCAGGTGCGTTTGAGCATTGACCGCGAAGCCGCCGCCGCGCAAGGGGTGAATTTCTCGGCGGTGCGCTCGGTGCTGGCAACGGCGTTGGGTGGTTCGTATGTGAATGATTTTCCGAATAACGGGCGTTTGCAAAAGGTGATGATTCAGGCGGAAGCGGGGGCGCGTATGCAGCCCGAGCAGATTTTGAATCTGACGGTAAACAATGCCCGCGGCGAAGCCGTGCCGTTGTCCACCTTTGCATCGGTTAGCTGGCAAACGGGCATGGAACAGAGCGTGCGTTTTAGCGGTTATCCTGCCATGAAAATCAGCACTGCGCCCAATCCTGCTTATTCCACGGGTCAGGCGATGGCGGAAATCCAGCGTTTGGTCAATGAAATCGGTGGTGGTAAATACAGTGTGGAATGGGACGGTCAGTCGCGCGAGGAAGCGAAAGGCGCTTCGCAAACGCTGATGCTGTATGCGTTTGCGCTGTTGGCGGTGTTTTTGGTGCTGGCTGCGCTGTATGAAAGCTGGTCGATTCCGATGGCGGTGCTGTTGGTTGCGCCTTTGGGCTTTTTGGGCGTGGTGTTGGGGGTGTGGATGCGTAACACCTTCAATAACTCGGTGGGCTTGCCGATTTCGTATGCCAACGATATTTATTTCCAAGTGGGTATGATTACGGTTATCGGTTTGAGCGCGAAAAATGCGATTTTGATTATCGAGTTTGCCAAAGACCTGCAAGAGCAGGGGCGCACGGCGTTGCAGGCGGCGATTGAAGCGGCGCATCTGCGTTTCCGTCCGATTTTGATGACTTCGTTTGCGTTTATTTTGGGCGTGGTGCCACTGTACTTCTCGTCAGGTGCGAGCGCAGCCAGCCAGCGTGCCATCGGTACAACCGTATTTTGGGGTATGTTGGTGGGTACGGTGCTGTCGGTGTTTTTGGTGCCCGTGTTTTATGTGTTCGTGCGCCGCCTGTTCCCCGGCAAACCGCCGCGCAATGCGGCACAAGCCGCTGTAGAAGCAGGTTTAAACCTGAACAAACCCCACCATTAAAACGCACACTGCCCGCCTTTTGTGGCGGGCATGAAGGAAATAAAAACATGATGATGAGTAAAAACCTGTTCCCGTCTGCGGCAGCGGCAGCCGTCGTATTGCTGCTGGGTGCGTGTAGCCACATCAAACCTGTGGTCAAACTCGCCCCCGATTACCAACAACCCCAAGTCAACCTGCCCGAAACATTCCGTTATGATGTGCCTGCCGACAGCCAAGCCATTCAAGCCGCGTCTTTGGGCTGGAAAGACTATTTTGCCGACCCGCGCCTGCACGCGCTGATTGAATTGGCATTAAAAAACAATACCGATTTGCGTACCGCCGCGCTGAATGCCGAGCAGGTACGCGCCCAATACGCCATTGCCCGCAGTGCCGAAGTGCCATCTTTGGGAACGAATGCCAGCGCCACCCGCCGTGGCAACCAATTGGGCGCATCAACGGGTTATGCCGTTGGTTTGGGCGTGAGCAATTTTGAGCTGGATTTGTGGGGGCGTGTGCGTAATGCCTCTGATGCCGCATTGCAACAATATTTTGCCACCGCCGCCGCCAAAGATGCCGCCCATTTAAGCCTGATTGCTGCTGTTGCCAAAGCCCACTTTAACGAAATTTACGCCGATGCCTCGTTGAATTTAAGCGAACGGGTGCTGGCAAGCCGTTTGGAAACCTACCGTTTAACCCAATTGCGCCACAAAGCGGGCGTGGTGTCTGCCGTGGCATTGCGCGAGCAGGAAGCCGCCATTGAATCCGCCAAAACCGCCCGTGCCGTTGCCATCAAAGGGCGCGAACAGGCGCGTAATGCTTTAGCATTGCTGATTGGTCAGCCCGTTCCCGCTAATCTTCCCAAGCCCCTGTCTTTGGAAAAACAATACCGCATCAAACAACTGCCTGCGGGTTTGAGTTCCAATTTGTTGTTAAACCGTCCCGACATCCGCGCTGCCGAACACGCCCTGCGTCAGGCAAACGCCAATATCGGCGTGGCGCGCGCCGCCTTTTTCCCCACCATCGGGCTGACGGGCAACATCGGTTTGAGCAGCACCCAGTTAAACCAACTGTTTAGCAGCAAAGGGCATAACTGGTCGTTTGGTGGTGTGTTGAGCGTGCCGATTTTTGATTGGGGGCGCAACAACGCCAATTTGGAAGCCGTGAAAATTGCCCAAGAAAAAACTGTAGTCGCGTATGAAGCCGCCGTTCGTTCCGCCTTCCGCGACGTATCCGATGCACTGGCAGCACGCGCCTCACTGCAAAGCCAATACCAATCCAATTTGGCGCAGCGCAAAGCCTACAACGAACGCCTGCGCTTGGTGAAACTGCGTTATCAGCACGGCGCAGCCAGTTCCTTGGATTTGTTAGACGGCGAACGCACCAGCTACAGCGCCGACAGCAGCGTTTTGTCAACCCAATTGGCATTGCTGGAAAACATGGCGGATTTGTATAAAGTATTGGGTGGCGGACTCAAACGCCACACCGCAGACGAAGAGCCCGCCGCGCCCGCTGTCCCCATTACCCCTGTGGATAAAGGACAACCTTTGGGCAAGCCCCTAAAATTGAAAAACAAACACAAATAAAACCTTAAACCGACACACGGTTTCCCGCCACTTACTCAACGGGAAACCGTGTTTTTTATCAATGAATCTGTTAGAATTGCGCCCTTTTTCTGCAACAACGCGGTTCGCAAACCTCCCGCGACAACAAAACTAGGAAACCCATGAGAAACGAAACCGAATTGCAAGGCATTACTTTGCTGGGCAATCAGCGCACCCAATACCGCGCCGATTACGCCCCCGAAGTATTGGAAGCCTTTGACAACAAACATCAAGATAACGACTATTTCGTCAAATTTATCTGCCCCGAATTCACCAGCCTCTGCCCGATGACGGGACAACCCGATTTTGCCACCATTATTATCCGCTATATTCCCGATGTGAAAATGGTGGAAAGCAAATCACTCAAACTCTATCTGTTCAGCTTTCGCAACCACGGCGATTTTCACGAAGATTGCGTCAATATCATTATGAAAGACCTGATTGCGCTGATGAATCCCAAATATATTGAAGTATTTGGCGAATTCACTCCGCGTGGCGGGATTGCCATTCACCCGTATGCCAATTACGGTCGTCCCCATACGCCTTTTGCGGACATGGCACGCGAACGCCTGTTGCGCCACGATATGCGCTGATTTCCCCTTTTTTATTTTTAGATTCAATACTGTTTCCCCTGTGTTTTGCCACAGTTGGGAATGCTTTTGCCTGATTTTTTGAGATTGTAACCATGAAAACCACTACTTACTCTTTTTCGCCCGCACAGTTAAACAAGGCTTTGTTTTGGCTGGTGTTGTTTCATATTTCCGTGATTGCTGCCAGTAATTATTTGGTGCAGTTTCCGTTTACCGTTACGCTGCCGAACGGTTACGAAGTGCATTCCACTTGGGGCGCGTTCAGTTTTCCGTTTATTTTTCTGGCAACGGATTTAACGGTGCGGATTTTTGGCAAACCTTTGGCACGAAAAATTATTTTTTGGGTAATGTTGCCTGCGCTGCTGCTGTCTTATGTGTTGTCGGTGCTGTTTCACGATGGCGCGTGGACGGGTTGGACGGCGTTGGGCGAGTTTAATTTATTTGTTTTCCGCATTGCGTTGGCGAGTTTTACCGCTTATGCGGTGGGGCAGTTGCTGGATATTGCGGTGTTTGACCGTTTGCGCCGTTTGCAAACGTGGTGGGTTGCGCCTGCGGCTTCTACGGTGGTGGGCAACGGTGCGGATACGCTGTTGTTTTTTGCGGTGGCGTTTCACGGCGGCAGCGATGCCTTTATGGCGGCGAATTGGGGGCATATTGCGTGGGTGGATTATGTGTTTAAGCTGGTGATTGGTACGGCGTTGTTTTTGCCTGCTTATGGTGTGCTGTTGAACTTGCTGACCCGCAAACTGACCGAGCTTCCGCCTGTGCCTGTGCGTGAAATGTAAAGTTATCCAAACCTTTGCCAAACTTCTTTACAATACGCGCCTTTACTTTGCTCAAGAAAGTATCTGTATATGTATAACAAAGACTTAGCTTGTTCGCAGCAGGCAGGGGTTTGGGAAAGCTTACATTGCTCGGTTAATTGGCTCAGCAGCCCTTTGTGGGACGCGCTGGTGTGGATTTTGTTGGGTGTGGGCTTGTTTTTTACGGTAATGACGGGTTTTGTGCAAATCCGTTTGTTCGGGCGCAGCATCAGCGAAATGAAAGCCAGCCGCCAAAATCCCAACGACCCGCACGGTATCACGGCGTTTCAGGCGTTTGTAACGGGTTTGGCAAGCCGTGTGGGCACAGGCAATATTGCAGGCGTGGCGATTGCCATTACTGCAGGCGGGCCGGGTGCGGTGTTTTGGATGTGGCTGACCGCGCTGATTGGCATGAGTTCTGCGTTTGCCGAATCATCGCTGGCGCAGTTGTTTAAAGTGCGCGACAAAGACAGCGGACAATTTCGCGGCGGACCTGCTTATTACATCACACAGGGCTTGGGACAAAAATGGTTAGGCATGGTGTTTGCTGTCAGCTTAATCAGTTGTTTTGGTTTTGTGTTTAATGCCATTCAAGCCAATACCATTACCGCTTCCCTGCAAGCGGCGGCGGGCTTTACTTACGAAGCAGGGCGCGAGCAATGGCAGGTTTATACCCACATGCTTGGCGCGGTGCTGGTCATTTTGTCTGCGCCCGTGATTTTTGGCGGTATTCAGCGCATTTCGCGCGTGGCGGAAGCGGTTGTGCCCCTGATGGCAGGTTTGTATTTGCTGTTGGCGGTATTTGTGATTGTGACCAATCTGCCGTTGTTGCCGAAAGTGTTTGGGTTGATTTTTACCGATGCGTTTACCGTTAAAGCCGCAGGTGGCGGATTATTGGGCGGCATGATTTCGCAAGCGATGATGTTGGGGATTAAACGCGGTCTGTTTTCCAACGAAGCGGGCATGGGTTCTGCGCCCAACGCTGCGGCGGCTGCCGATGTCAAACACCCCGTTTCGCAAGGCATGATTCAAATGCTGGGCGTGTTTGTGGATACCATGATTGTGTGTTCCTGCACGGCGTTTATTATTTTGCTGTCTGATGTTTCGGTGGGACAAGGCTTGAGTGGTGTGCAGCTGACTCAAACCGCACTGACCCAGCATGTTGGCGTATGGGCGCAGTATTTTCTGGCGTTTATGCTGTTTTTGTTTTGCTTTTCGTCTATTTTGGGTAACTATGCTTACGCCGAATCCAATATGCAGTTTATCCGCAACAGCACCACAGTGATGACGGTTTTCCGTATGCTGGTGTTGGCGTTTGTGTATTTTGGTGCAGTAAACGAATCTTCGCTGGTGTGGGACATGGGCGATTTGACCATGGGCGTGATGGCGTTGATTAACTTGATTGCCATTGCTTTGATGTATAAGCTGGTGTTGCTGCTGTTAAAAGACTATATGGTGAAGCGCAAACTGGGTAAAGAGCCTGTGTTTAAGCTGTCGGAACACCCTGTGTTGAAACGCAAAATTAAATCGGATATTTGGTAATGTAAACAATATGCTGCTTGAATTCTTTTAATATTCAAGCAGTATATTTTTATATAGAAAAAAGCAAGATAAGTAAAAACCGCCTAAATTTTCATTTAGGCGGTTTTTAAAGCTCCCCGAGCTGGGCTCGAACCAGCGACCTGCGGATTAACAGTCCGTCGCTCTACCGACTGAGCTATCGGGGAAAGAAGTGTGTATTATAGCTGCTATTAGTAATAAGTCAAAACATTTGTGATAAAAATTTATCATCTGTTTATTTTTAAATGGTATTTAATATTTTTGGTGAGTGTTAAAACAGGTGTTGGAAGGTAAGGGCGTGTTTTTCGGGCTGTGTAAACGGCTTAAAAATGTTATCATGGCGCGGTTTGATAACTGTTTTGAATAATAAAGTAAAACCCATGATGCCTTTTCGCCAAAAAGCGGCTTATCCGCTGATTGCCGCCGTGCTTACCCTGATTGCCGCCTGTGCTTCTCAGCCACCCAAGCAGCCAAATGTGTTGAATCCTGTGCCTGCGGGTGGTTCGCAACCCTTGCCGCCGCAAACAGTGCAGCATTTTCAGTTTAAACCACGCCCTGCCGATTCGGTAGACAAGGTGTTGAACGAATATGCGCGTTTGGACGGTTTGTTGGCTGCTGCCAAAGCGGGCGATGATTTTGCCGTAGAGCAGTTTTTGGCGGGCGCGGGGCGCAGTGCCTTGGCGGAAAGTGTCCGCAACGAGTGGTTGAAGAGTTTGGGCGTGCGCGGCTTTGCCGATAAGTTCAAACAGCAATACGCGCTGCTTGAGCCTGAAGGACGCAGCCGTGAAAACCGTTGTTATGCACACGGTTTTGGTTTGGAAAACGATGCGGCGTTTGTGGATGCGTTGTTGTGGGAAACGGGGCGTTTGCCTGCGGGCTGTAATATGCTGTTGCAACAACGTGCTTTGGCGGGCGCATTGGATACAGACAAGGCGTGGCGGCGGGTGCGCGGGCTGATTGCGGAAAACCAAATCAGTGATGCGCGGGCATTGGCAGCGGCGTTGGGCAGTCCTTTAGACGGCGGCGCGGGGCAGGGGGCACAGGAAAACCTGTTGATTGGCATTATTGGTGCGGCGGCGCAAAAAAGCGGCGATGCGGCGGCGCGTTTGTCGGCGTTGTCGGGCAGTTTGAGCCGTGAGCAGGCAGGTTTTGCGTGGGCAGTACTGGGAACGGTGCAGGCGCGTAGTCAAAATATGCATGTGGCATTGAGCTATTTCCGCAATGCCGACCGCCGCCAAATGACCAAAGACCAATTGGAATGGTATGCCCGTGCTGCTTTGCGGGTGTATGATTGGCGCGAACTGGCAAGCGTGATTGAGTCCATGCCCGCCGATTTGCAGAAAGATTCGGCGTGGCTGTATTGGTTGGGACGCAGCTATGCCGCCGCAGGGCGCAACGCCGATGCACAAAAACTGTATGCCCGCGCCGCGCAAACAGGGCGTAATTTTTATGCGGTATTGGCAACCGAAGAATTGGGCGGACGTGTCAACGCGAAAAACAATGTGGCGGATGCCACCGATGCTGCGGTACGGACGATGTCGCAAGATGGCGCATTGCAGCGTGCCTTAACCCTGTTCCGCACCGCCCAGCAAAGCGGCGATTGGAAAATGCGCCGTCAGGCACAGGCAGAATGGCGTTATGCCATACGCGGCATGAACGAAGCCACCATGTTGGCAGCCGCGCAGTTGGCGATGAACAATCAGTTTTACGAAATGGCGATTAACACCGCCGAACGCACCGACCAACTGCTCAATTACCGTTTGCGCTATATCTCGCCGTTCCGTGACCAAGTGATGAATTATTCCGCACAGGCAGGTGTGGATCCCGCTTGGGTGTACGGGCTGATTCGTCAGGAAAGCCGTTTTATGATTGGCGCGCAATCCAGCGTGGGCGCACAAGGCTTGATGCAGGTAATGCCTGCCACCGCACAAATGATTGCGCGAAAAATCGGTATGCCCAGCAGCGAGTTGTACACCATTGATGGCAATATCCGCATGGGAACGTGGTATATGGCAGATGCCCGCCGCAGCCTGCAAAACAATGCCGTGCTGGCAACCGCAGGTTATAACGCAGGTCCCGGACGCGCCCGCCGCTGGCAGGCATCGCAG
Organism: Conchiformibius steedae; assembly: GCF_014054725.1. Lineage (NCBI taxonomy): Bacteria > Pseudomonadati > Pseudomonadota > Betaproteobacteria > Neisseriales > Neisseriaceae > Conchiformibius > Conchiformibius steedae. The sequence continues at coordinate 768,076 of NZ_CP059563.1, forward strand.
CCCTTGGAAGGCGCAGTGTATGCCGAAACCATTCCCTTTACCGAAACCCGCGATTATGTGAAAAAAGTGATGACCAATGCCGTGTATTACGCTGCCTTATTCGGTCAGCCGAACACTTCATTAAAACAACGCATGGGAACGATTCCCGCGCGTTAAGGCATTATGCTTGTTTCTGCATTATCTTTGCTTTAATATCCGATATTTGGCAGAATCGTATGGGTTCTGCCCCATGCGGTTTGACAACATTATTTTGACTATTTAACCCCTTGGTCTGTCCCGATTCCGCCCAAGCAGACCAATAACAACTTAAACCCGATGACAATGAACACTTCCTTAAAAACCATTGCTTTAGCCGTAGCCTTTGCCGTGTGTGCCGCAAGCTGCAGCAAAGGCGAAAAAGCCGATAAAAACCAAACTGCTACCGCTTCCCAACCCAAAGGCGAGTTTGTTAAGCCTGTTGCCCCCGAAAACAAAAACGGCGTGAATATGCTGTTGCCCGATTTCGCCCAGCTGGTGGCGCAAGAAGGTGGTTCGGTGGTGCATATTGAAGCCTATCGCGAAGCCGCGCTGCCGACATCTGAAGGCATACCCGATGCCGCGCAAGGCGATGACCCGTTTTATGAATTTTTTAAACGGCTGCTGCCTAACCAGCCCGATTTGTCGGATGGCGAAGAGGGTGACGATTGGAATTTCGGTTCGGGCGTGATTATCAGCGCAGACGGACATATTTTAACCAATGCCCATGTGGTTAAAGGTTTGGACGCGATTAAAGTGACCCTGAACGATAAGCGCGAATACACCGCTTCCGTGATTGGTGCAGACGAAAAATCCGATATTGCCCTGTTAAAAATCAATGCGGCGGATTTGCCTGTTGCCAAAATCGGCAATCCCAAAGAGCTGAAATCGGGCGAGTGGGTGGCGGCGATTGGTGCGCCATTTGGTTTTGACAACAGTATTACAGCGGGCATTGTGTCGGCGAAAGGTCGCAGTCTGCCCGATGAAAGCTATACGCCGTTTATTCAAACCGATGTGGCGATTAACCCCGGTAATTCGGGTGGGCCGCTGTTTAATCTGAATGGTCAGGTGGTGGGTATCAACTCGCAAATTTACAGCCGCAGCGGCGGATTTATGGGGATTTCGTTTGCCATTCCGATTGATGTGGCAATGAATGTGGCAGAGCAGCTGAAGAAAAGCGGTAAGGTACAGCGCGGACAATTGGGCGTGGTGATTCAGGAAGTGAGCTTTGATTTATCCAAATCTTTTGGTTTGGAAAAACCCGTGGGCGCGTTGGTGGCAAATGTGTTGCCCGACAGCCCCGCCGCCAAGGGTGGTGTGCAGAGTGGCGATATTATCCACAGCGTAAACGGCGAAAACATCCGTTCGTCCAGCGAATTACCGATGGCAATCGGCGGTTTGGCACCGGGCAGCCAAGTGTTGTTGGGCATTTGGCGCAAGGGCAAGGAAACGCAAGCCACGGTGGTGTTGGGTGCGGTAGATGACGGCACTCAGGCTACGGGCAAAGCAGACAAACTGCCGCCTGTAGGCAACCGTGTTGGCACGTTTGAAGTGAAAGAAGCAGGTTTGCAATTAACAGTGGCTGCCAACGGCAATGTGCGCGAGCTGGTGGTGCATCAGGCAACGGGTTCGGCATTGCGTGCAGGTTTCAGACGTGGCGATATTATCCGTGAAATCAGCGGGGTGCGTGTAGATAGCGAAGAAGCCTTCCGTGCAGCGGTGCAGGGCAAAGGTAAAAACCTGCCTGTGCTGGTGCAACGTGGCAATAATCTGGTGTTTCTTGCCTTGGTGATGCCTTAACTTATTTGATTAATTGGAATTTAAAGTAGTTTGAACTGGTGTTTAAACTACTTTAAAATTTTTGGAGCTAAAAATGTCGAGTTTTGAGAACCAAGAGCTTGCTATTTTTAATAAGGGCAACTTTCAACCATTGAATCGCGAGTTCATGACAGCTACCCATCTTGCCCTTGAACCCATTGTTGCTATTCAAAAGCAATATCAAAAAATGGATGGCGATACTTTTCTGAATGAATTTAAAGATAGTGTTGTTGCGGCGCATTTGGATTTTGATTTGGTTAATATTGAAAAACATGGATTTGATGCGAAAAAATCCGTAGAGAATAATATTTTCTTGGAGATAAAACAGGTTTCTGCGACCAGTAAAACTTGGCAGGCAACTTTTAATGATACCAATGAGGAAAAAGCCAATGCTTTTATGGATTGCAAGACTTTTCTGGCAGTAGGTATCTGGCATGGTTTGTCGGAATTGCAATGTATTATTTATGGACAGCATCCTCAAATTGGAGAATATCTATTGAAACGTGTTAGGGCTGTTCAAAACTCTTCAACACGATCTACGCAAAATATTGATGTTAAAAAATTAGTCAAAGATTACGGTTTTCGTATCCTGCCTGTTCGTGATAGTGATTCAGTAAGGCAAATCTTCCGCTTAAAATTTACAGGTCAGGATTGGTGGAGTGATGCAATTCAATAGACTTTACAGTATGGCGGCGGAACAATTTCTTCCTTTACTTGATAACAGTAGTATCAATATGATTTATATTGACCCGCCCTATAATACCCAGTCCAAGCAATTTGAATATAATGATAGTTGTAGTGATTGGGAAATTTTTATAGAACCTTTATTGCATCAAGCTAGGGATAAATTGCGTGAAGATGGCTGTATTTTCATCTCTATTGATGATAATCAAATGGTTGAGTTACGTCAAATGGGAAACAAAGTTTTTGGCAAAGACAATTTTCTAGGTATGTTGATTACACGCCAAGCAACCAGAAGTAATGCTAAACATATTAATGTTATACATGAATACATTGTTGCCTATGCTAAAAATAAGAAGCTTTGTCCGAAATTTGAAATGGATAGGATTCAAATTCCATTTTATCGTGAGGTTATTTTAAACTTAAGTGCCGAAGTTAAAAAATGTTTCCAACTGAAGGGTATTGAAGAAGCCAATCTTTTACTCAAAGAAAAATTAAAAGAGTATGAAAATATTGATGAATTTAGCTGGATAAGAAATTATTCCATTGTTGATGAATTGGGACAAATTTGTTTTGCTAAAGATTTATCTGTACCGTCACCGCCGAATAAATTGGTTATAGAAGAAATTGGTTTGCATTTAGAGCCTTTGAAAACAAGGGGGTGGTCGTCAAAAGAGAAGTTTATTCAGTTACACCAAACGAATCGTTTAATTTTTAAAAATGGTCGTCCCTATGAAAAGCATCTTTTGCAAGAAAGTAAAGACAGTGCGATGAGTATCCTTAATTTCTATTCCAGACAAGGTAAGCATGATTTGGAAAAATTAGGTATGGGGCATTTGTTTAAGACGGCAAAACCTGTTGAGATGATTAAATATTTAGTAAAGCTATCTACTTCTGAAAACGATGTAATATTAGATTTTTTTGCAGGAAGTGGTACAACTGCACAAGCAGTTATTGAGTGTAATTTGGAAGAAAAAAGTAATCGGAAATTTATTTTATGCCAAATTCCCGAGAAAATTAAAAATAATCAGGCAGCGGTTAATTATATGTTGCAGAATGGCTATTCCGATACAATTGATGGCATTGCGCAAATGCGCCTTGACCGTTTGAGAAGTGAATATGGTCTAAATGAGGCTTTTTTACTTTCTGAACAACAGTCTTCTTTCCATTTTTAGATCGTTAAAATTTGAAATATGTATACTTCTTTACCGCGTGGCGCGATTATGGCTGATGTGGCGGCTGATGTGTTAAGTGCGGACGACCGCACCCGTTTGCTTGACCCCGCCATTGGCGGCGTGATTTTATTCCGCCGCAATTTTAAAAATATTCAACAGTTAAAACAATTGATTGCTGATATTAAATCCCTGCGTTCGCCCGAACTGATTGTTGCGGTGGACCACGAAGGCGGGCGCGTGCAGCGTTTTATTGACGGATTTACCCGCTTACCTGCAATGCGTGTATTTGGCGAGATTTGGGACAAGCAGGGCGCAGCCGCTGCCGAGCAGTTGGCGGAACAAACAGGTTGGGTGTTGGCGACCGAATTGGCGGCTTGCGGTGTGGATTTGTCGTTTACGCCCGTGCTGGATTTGGATTGGGGCAACTGCGCCGTGATTGGCAACCGCAGTTTTCACGCCGATGCCGAAGTGGTTTCCGCGTTGGCGTTGGCATTGCAAAAGGGTTTGAACCGTGGCGGTATGAAATCCTGCGGCAAGCATTTTCCGGGACATGGTTTTGTGGCGGGCGACAGCCACCACGTTTTGCCTGAAGATACGCGTAGTTTGGCGCAATTGGCAGCCGATTTGCAGCCGTTTCGGGATTTGGCGGCGGCTGGTATGGCGGCGGTAATGCCTGCCCATGTGGTTTATCCTGCGGTAGATGCACAGCCTGCGGGCTTTTCCGCCTATTGGCTGCAAACGGTGTTGCGCGGCGACTGCGCTTTTGACGGTGTGATTTTTTCAGACGATTTAACCATGGAAGGCGCGTGCAGTGCGGGTGGTATCCGCGAACGGGCGCGTTTGGCGTTTGCGGCGGGGTGCGATATTGTGCTGGTATGCAACCGTCCTGATTTGGTTGATGAATTGCGCCAAGATTTTCACACCCCCAATAATCCGCATTTGGCGGCGCGTTGGCAGAATATGGCGTGTGCTTTGTCGCCTGAACAGGCGCAAGCGGTATTGGCAACGGCGGAATTTCAAGCGGCACAACAAACGGTTACCCGTTTGTCCACACCCAAAGACACGGCAGGCGGGGTGAAAGTGGGCGAAGCGTTTTAAATGGCGATATCGTGCCGCCGCACCCAAATATCGTCAAAAGCCTGTGTTTGTTCCACGCGCACCATGCCGTCTTTAACCAATTCCAGCACCGCCAAAAAACACGCCACCCATTCGGCAGCGGAAGCATCGGCACGGCAAAGCTGATGAAAACGGCAGCCGTCCCGCCGGTGTGCCAACTGCTGCATCACGGCGTGCATGCTGTGGCGCACCGATAAGGCTTCTTGTGTGATTTCATGGTGTTGATGCTGGGCGGCGCGGGTGAGTATGCCTATCCATGCGCGGCTTAAATCGGCAAGGGTGGCGGCAGGCAGGGGCGCGTGTGCTGCCAATTCTACAGGCAGATACGCCCATGCAAAATCACGTCCTGCGCGGGGCAACGCGTCCAAATCGTTGGCGGCGGCTTTGATTTGTTCGTATTCCAGCAGACGGCGCACCAATTCGGCGCGGGGGTCGGCGGTTTCGTCTTCGGGCGATTCGGCGGCGGGCGCGGGCAACAGCAGGCGCGATTTGATTTCAATCAGCACCGCTGCCATCAACAGATATTCGGCTGCCAAATCAAACTGTTTGGCTTCCAAATGGGCGATATAGTCCAGATATTGCGCGGTAATTTCCACCATGGGAATATCCAGCACGTCAATGTTTTGCTTGCGAATCAGATACAGCAGCAAATCCAGTGGACCTTCAAAGCTGTGCAGCACCACTTGCAGGGCATCGGGCGGGATAAACAAATCGGCGGGAATGTCGGTCAGCGTTTGTCCGAACACCCGCGCCACGGTGGGGGTGTTCATTTTTTATTGTGCAACAATGTGTTCAATGGCAGCGTGTGCCAAATGCAGTCCAAACGCGGCAGTCACCAACATACTCGCGCCATAGCCCGCGCACGACAGCCCTTGTAAAGCGGTATCGCATTGTGCGTTTCCGTTTTGCGGGGCAACGGCGGTTTCGGTGGAATACACGCACTGTATGCCCATGCGTTTGCCTTCGCCGCGTGCAAAACCGTAATGTCGGCGCAAACGGTAGCGCATATTGGCGAGTAAACGGTCGTTGCGGGCATCTGCCAAATCGCCGCTGCGAATTTGGGACGGATGGCGTTGTCCGCCTGCACCGCCGCTTACCGCCAAGGCAATACGCTGTTTGACGCAGTAATCGGCAATCGCGGCTTTGGCGCGTACTTGGTCAATGGCATCAATCACAAAATCAAAATCGTGATTTAAATAATCGGCGATATTGTGTTCATCGGCGAAATCCTCTATTTCGTGTACCGTGCAATCGGGGTGGATTTGGGCGATGCGCTGATGTAGGGCAGTGGTTTTGGCTTGTCCGAAATTATCGTTTAAGGCGTGGATTTGGCGGTTGGTATTGGAAACGGCGATGTTGTCGGGGTCAATCAGCGTGAGTGCGCCGATGCCCGAACGCGCCAAGGCTTCCGCCGCCCACGAACCAACCCCGCCCACGCCCACCACACACACTTTGGCGCGTGCCAGCGCATCGGCAGCAGGCTGACCGTACAGTCGGGCAATCCCGCCAAAACGGCGGGTGTAATCGGAAGCAGGCGTGTTCACGGCATTCTTTCTAAAAGCAAAAACAGGATGGGCATTATAGCCGTTTCGGGGGCAAAATGCGCTATAATGTTGGCGTGTATTCGGCGGCGCAAACGTTCCGCATTTGTGCCTGTTTATCTTTAAGTAAAAGGAAAACAACCATGTATCAACATATTGTGGTGGCGGTAGATGGCAGCAACACTGCCCTGAAAGCTTTGGAACACGCCTGCCGTTTGGCAGCGTTTACAGGCGCAAAACTGACTTTGGTAAACGTTGCCAATCCCGCTGAATTTATGGCGGTTGCGCCCGAACTGGTGCAGCAGGGCGGTTATGAAGAAGCAGCGCGTGAACACGGCGAAAGCGTATTGGGCGAAGCCTTGCGCCATGCCGAAGCCGCAGGGGTAAAAGATGCCGTACAACATTTGTTGGTATCGGTGCGCGGTGCCAAAGAAATGGCTGCCGAATTGATTGATTATGCTGATAAAGAAGGCAGCGATTTACTGGTGTTGGGTACGCACGGGCGCAGCGGGCTGATGCACCTGCTGATGGGTAGCTTTACCGAAACCGTGATGCGACAAACGCGCGTACCGTTGTTGGTTATCCGCAGCAATCCCGATGATGAAGAGAAGGCTGCTGCTTAGGGCGTGTCCCTATTTACTTATGCAGCGGTGTTTCTGATATAAACCCATATCTGCCGCGTTAAAAATCCTTGCAAGGTGCCCAACCTTGCAAGGATTTTTGCCTTGCATGCACGGATTTTTACTCAAAAAACCGCTTGGCAAAGCAAATAGGGACACACCCTAGTGCATTGGACTATGAATCAGAACGAGCGATTATGCAAAATATGGATGCCATTTGCCGACACCGCACTGTGTTGATTATCGCCCACCGTCTTTCTACCGTAAGAAGGGCGCACCGTATTATTGCCATGGATAAGGGGCTCATTGTGGAGCAGGGAACACATGAAGCACTGCTGCAGCGGGAGCGGGGGTACTATCGGTATTTGTTTGAGCTGCAGAATGGGTAAGTGGCTAAGAATAAATGAGAAATTATATAATTTAAAGTACTTGATCTTTTAATAAAAGTATGTTAACTTAATTCGAATAAGATAAGAAATTATAATTAAAATGGACAGAAAATATTTATTACGTCTTATAATTACTTTCATTTTATTTGTCTCAATTATTTTATTTGTTTATTTTTCAATATTCTATTTTCATAAAAGGTTTTCCTATGTACCAGAAGAAGAGAGATTTATACACGAAAGTAAACTGGTATTTCCTAATATTTACCAAGAACAACTTTATTTGTTTGTAGATATCACTCAAACCGAAGACTATATGATTAGTTTGTCTTTTTCTGAAAAGGGTAAACCATTAGAAACATTGAATCTTAATTTCATCTGTAAGCAAGATGCTGAATTCCAAATAATTATTCAAAAAAATGATCATATCTCAAAAACAATATCCCCATGTGATTCTGATCGTTATTTCAACCATTCTAGCGCCATAACCATAATCCATGCCAAGAAAAATGATAAAATTGCTATTTTTTCTAGAGGCTTGTTTATTGAAGACAGTTCAATATTAGCTAAATTGGTTTTCTCATTATATCTTCCAGGAAAGTAGGAATATGTATTATGTCTAGGCTGTGTCCCTAATTCAGTTTAGCGCGAATAATCATACAAGCCAAATAAAGCATCGATTTAAAATTACGGGCTAACTTTTCATACCGTGCCGCTATGCTGCGAAACTGCTTCAACCTTGCCAACAGGTTTTCTATCAAACAAATGCTTCAGTTTGTACGAATAGCGGTCAAAACCGATATTCGCCCCTTTTACCGTCCTGCGTTTGGGGATAACGGGATGGATACCCTGTTGTTTGCGGGCTGCTTCACTAACGGCATCAGAATCGTAACCCTTATCGGCAATCAGACAACCTGCCTGTCCAACCGTCTGAATCAAAATGATGCGGGTATTTGGGGTAATGTAACAGCCATGTTGCTTCATAGTGTTTTGCCGTTGCATAATCTTTTGAAATTAAGGAATTATTTTGGAATATTTCCATGTTTTATTGAATTAGGGACACGCCCTAATAAATAAAAACGAGACAAGGCGACAACGTCCGCCGTGTACGCATAGTACACAAGGGCGTTGGCAACCCGTATCATTGCGATTTTAATCAACTGTGCATAAAAACCGCCATGCTGTTAAACAGAGATGGCGGTTTTTTTATTCAATCAAATTTTAGCGGTCTGTGGTGTTTTTTGTGCTGCGTACCCACTCGCGGAACAGCTCGATTTCCTCGCGGCTCAAGCCCTGATGTTCCGCCTGCCGCGACACTTGCGCAAATTTATAACCGATGGCAATCCCCAGCAGCAGCACCAAAATAAAGCCGAATACAATGCCCATATCAGCCCTGCACCGCCGATACTTTGATTTCTACTTTCCATTCGGGATTTGCCAAACGTGCTTGCACACAGGCACGGGCAGGCGGATGTTGCAAATCCACCCACGCATCCCAAGCGGCGTTCATGCCTTCATAATCGCCCATGTCCGCCAAAAAAATCGTGGCTTCCACAATACGGGTTTTGTCGCTGCCGCATTGCGCCAACCAATGGTCAATCTGGCGCAACACATCAGCCGTTTGTCCGCCGATATCCGCATCGGTGTTTTCGGGTACCATGCCCGACAAAAACACAAAACCATTGGCAGTTGCCGCTTCGCACAAACGGTAATTGCCGCCAAAACGTTGAATTTCAGTCATGATTTTTCCTTTTCTTTAAGCGGGTTAAATGGCAAGGCGCATTAAGCCGTGTCGCCCAATTTGGCAATATCGGCAACAGCGTTCAGCAAATCCGCCAATTGTTTTAACAGATTCAAACGGTTTTGTTTCACCGCCGCATCGTCTGCCATCACCATCACTTTATCAAAAAACGCATCTACCTGCGGTTTAATGCCCGCCAATGCCGACAAAGCTGCCTGAAAATCCTGATTTGCCAATGCTTTGGAAACTTGTGGTTGCAAATCCTGCGCCGCCGCATACAAGGCGCGTTCTTCGTCCTGCTGCAATAGATCGGCATTGACTGCGCCCAAAGCACTTTCGGCTTTTTTCAGCAGATTTTGTACGCGCTTATTGGCGGCTGCCAACGCCGCTGCTTCAGGAAGCTGCTTAAAGGCTTGTACCGCTTGCAGTTTGGCAACAACATCGTTTAAACGGTCGGGGTGTTGTGCCAACACCGCTGCCACCACGTCTTGCGGATAATCGTTGCCCAACAGCACCGCCAAACGCGCTTGCATAAATTCTGCCACTTGCGCCACCGTGTCGGCGTTCAGGCTGCCTGCGGCGAAACTGCGGTAAGCAGTTTCCAACAAATCTTTGATAGACAAATTGTTTTCCAACAGCATCCGCAGCACGCCCAAAGCGGCGCGGCGCAAACCGTAGGGGTCTTTGTCGCCTGTGGGAATCAGCCCGATGCCCCAAATGCCGACCAGCGTTTCTAATTTATCCGCCAAGGCAACCGCTGTGGCAACGGCGTGTTCAGGCAGCGCGTCGCCCGCAAAACGGGGGCGGTAATGCTGCGCCAAGGCATCGGCAACCGCTGCCGCTTCGCCGTCCGCCAAAGCATAATAACGCCCCATCGTGCCTTGCAATTCGGGGAACTCGCCCACCATTTCGGTCAGTAAATCGGCTTTTGCCAACTGCGCGGCGCGGCGAACTTGCGCTTCATCTGCGCCCAATGCCGTGCCGATGTGCGCGGCAATCGCTTCCAAACGCGCCACGCGCTCGGCTTGTGAACCCAATTTGTTGTGGTAAACCACATTCGCCAATTTGGGCAAACGGCTGGCTAAAGTGGCTTTTTGGTCTTGTTTATAAAAGAATTCCGCATCGCTCAAACGCGCCCGCAACACGCGCTCATTGCCTTGGATAATCTGTGCGGGGTCGGCAGGGGCGATGTTGGCAACCAGCAAAAAGCGGTTCATCAGCTTGCCGTTTTTGTCCAGCAGCGGGAAATATTTTTGGTTTTGCTGCATGGTTAAAATCAGGCATTCCTGCGGCACGGCAAGGAAATGCTCTTCAAAACCTGCTTCCCAAACATTGGGATATTCCACCAAGGCACTGACTTCGTCCAGCAGCGCATCATCGGCGGCAACGCTTGCCCCCAAAGCGGCGGCACGTTGATTTAAGGCTGCCTGAATCGCCGCTTTGCGCTCGGCAAACGAAGCAATCACTTTGCCTTGTTCGCGCATTTGTTCTGCATAATCATCGGCTTGATTAAACACCACTTCGCCTTGCGACAAAAAGCGGTGTCCCAAGCTGCGCTTGCCGCCGTCCAAGCCCAATACATTGACGGGCAACACTTCTGCGCCGTGCATTGCTACCAAGCCGTGTACGGGGCGCACAAACGTATGCGTGCTGCTGCCCCAACGCATCACTTTGGGAATCGGCAGTTTTTTGACCGCCTGCTGCAAAATTTCGCCCAACAGCGCAGCAAGGGTTTGACCTTGTTGGGTAAATTCATAGGCATACACTTCTTGTTTGCCGTCGTGAATAATGTTCAGGCTGGCAACATCCGTGCCGCAGGAACGGGCAAAACCTTCCAAAGCTTTGGTAGGCACGCCGTCTTTTAGCGCGTGGGCAAGCGCAGGACCTTTTTTCACAACCTGTTGGTCGGCTTGCACGGCTTTGACGTTTTTCACTTGCACGGCAAGGCGGCGCGGCGCAGCATAGGCGATATAGTCGGGCGTGCCGTCCAGCAGTTGCGCTTTTTCCAAGCCTTCGGTAATGGCAGCAGCAAAGGCGTTACCCAGATGATTCAAGGCTTTGGGGGGAAGTTCTTCGGTAAGTAATTCAATCAATAAAGTAGAAGACATTATGGTTCTTTCATGCGTAAGGGTCGTGATTTCAGGCTGCCTGAATTTATAGCTTATCTAATTGACCCAGCTTGGTTTCTGCACGTTGATAAGCAGGATGTTTGGTAATGCGGGCAACATAAGCGGCAATATTGGGCAGTTGCCCTGTGGCGCGTGACACAGCTGCCTGCAAGGGAAAACTCATCATAATATCGGCACCGCTTAAATCATCGCCCAACAACCATGTTTTTTGCTCTAAAGCGCGTTCCACATGATTTAAATGTAATTCCAGCTGCGGATGCAAAAAGGATTGGCGCACATTTGCCGTGATTTTTCGTGCCACGGGTTTAACCAAAAATGGCATCGGGCTATCGTCAATTCTGCGAAACACCAAAGACATCACCAATAAAGGCATCAGCGAGCCTTCGGCATAATGCAGCCAATACAGATAATCGCGCCATTTTTCGCTGCCAACGCGAGGTTTGAGCGTGTGTTGGGTGTCGTAACGTTCCAGCAGATATTCAACAATCGCGCCGCTTTCCGCTAAAACCACTTCATCATCTTGAATAATCGGCGATTTACCTAAAGGATGAATATGACGCAAGGATTCTGGCGCAAGCAGGGTATCGGGGTGGCGCGTTAAAATTTCCGCTTGGTAATCCAGTTGCAAAATTTCCAACAGCCAAGCAATACGGTAGGCGCGAGATTGTTTTAAGGCGTAGAGGGTAATCATTTTTCAGGCTGCCTATGATTATTCAACTTTATCCAAATGGAAAATAAATACCTTTCTTGCCGGACCATTGTTGGTACTATGTTCTATTTTTTCTGAATAAGCCTGTGATTCACTAATTTGATATTGGCCTTTGTAGCGAACATAACCATCTTGCCCAGCATGCTCAAAAACATGCAAAGCACGACCATCTAACTTATGTTCGAGAATTGCTTTATTTCCCCTCTTCATTTCTTGGTCACCAGTTTGCCCCTCTCCTGAATAATCAAATTGTTTTCCATGATTGAGCCAACGGTCGTAATAGCCATGTTCCTCGCCATTTTCAGGGTGGGTAAATAAGAAAACATTATTTGTTTTTGCTGAGGGTGCAATACCGCTTTGGCGTGAGCCGCCAAAGCGGTCATGTAGTTCGGAACGCTTAATAATTTCGTTGGGTTGTAAATTAAATTTTTCCATTTTAAAAAATTTACCCTTTCAATAATGGAAAACCCAAAGCTTCCCGACCTGCCACAAATTTTTGTGCCACCAAACGGCTTAAATTGCGGATGCGCCCGATATAAGTGGCACGTTCGGTAACGGAAATCGCACCGCGTGCGTCCAGCAGGTTAAAGGTATGTCCTGCTTTTAACACCAATTCGTAAGCGGGCAACGCCAGTTGTGCGTTTTCTTCGGCGAGCAGGCGTTGGGCTTGGGCTTCATAGCCGTTAAACTGCGCCAGCAGCCAATCGGCATCGCTGTGCTCAAAATTGTAGGCAGATTGTTCCACTTCATTTTGATGGTACACATCACCGTAAGTGAGGGTTTGTCCGTCAGGCGTGGTGGTCCACACCAAATCGTAAACGTTTTCCACACCTTGCAAATACATGGCAAGGCGTTCAATACCATAGGTAATTTCGCCGAGAACAGGCGAGCAATCAATACCGCCAACCTGTTGGAAATAGGTAAATTGGGTCACTTCCATGCCGTTCAGCCACACTTCCCAGCCCAAGCCCCATGCGCCCAAAGTGGGGTTTTCCCAGTCGTCTTCCACAAAACGGATGTCGTGAACGGTGGGGTCAATGCCCAGTTGGCGCAGCGAATCAAGATACAAATCCTGAATATCGGCAGGCGCGGGTTTTAACGCCACTTGAAATTGGTAGTAATGCTGCAAACGGTTGGGGTTGTCGCCGTAACGTCCGTCTTTGGGGCGGCGGCTGGGTTGCACATAGGCGGCAAACCACGGCTCGGGACCAAGCGCGCGCAGGCAGGTGGCGGGGTGGGACGTGCCTGCGCCCACTTCCAAATCAAAGGGTTGCAAAACAGCACAGCCTTGTGCCGCCCAATAGCTTTGCAGTTTGAAAATAATGTCTTGAAAAGTGAGCATGGTAAATGCCGAATCATGCGGAATATAAAGGGGGAAATTTTACTGTTTGGACGGGGTTTTGTCATCTTTCAAGGTGAAACTTGAAAAACCATCACCCCGTTGTCTGAATTTAATTTTCTGCCACTTCAAAGCTGTGGCTGATGTGTGCGGCTTTGCCGAGCATAATCGATGCCGAACAGTATTTTTCGGCGGAAAGCTGCACGGCGCGGGCGACGGCTTCTTCTTTCAAATCTTTACCGATTACCTTGAAATGAATGTGGATTTCGGTAAACACTTTCGGCACGCTGTCGGCGCGGACGGCGGTAACGGTGGCAAGGCAGTCGTCAATATTTTGGCGTTGCTTTTGCAAAATTTCCACTACATCAATGCCCGAACAACCCGCTACGCCCATTAGCAGCAGTTCCATCGGACTGGGCGCGCGTTTGCCTTCATCAGCGGCTGCGCCATCGCTTAATACGCTGTGTCCGCTTTCGTTGGTGGCGACAAAACAACGTCCGCTCACCCATTGGCTGGTAATTTTCATGGTTTATTCCTTTGTTTTATTGTTTAAGAACCTGTATTCATAAGATTGATGGCTTGATTTGATTGCCAATTTGTGCGGATACAAGGCGGCATTTTATGCCGATATTGAACATATCGGCGTGAAATGCCAACGCGGTAGGCGCATAAAGTGGCGATAAAAGCGAGCTGTTAAGATTGTGAATGCAGGTTCTAACTTTAACTGCGGTAATCGCCGTTAATTTTTACATAATCATAGCTTAAATCGCAGCCCCAAGCCTGTGCGCAAGCTTCGCCGTCGTGCATTTCTACATTGATGGCAATTTCTTTGGCAGACAGGATTTTGGCGGCTTCGTCTTCGCTAAAGGGATAGTAGGCGGATTGTTCGCACACTTTGACGCTGCCGTGTTCGCTTTCCAACACCAGCGATACTTTGTCGGCGGCAAAATCGCCTTCGGTGTAACCAATGGCGCACAATACGCGCCCCCAGTTGGCATCTTCGCCAAACATGGCGGCTTTCAGCAAATCGCTGGAAATAATGCTTTTGGCAACGGCGCGGGCAACTTCGGGACTGCGGGCGCTGCGGACGGTGCATTCCAACAGCTTGGTTGCGCCTTCGCCGTCGGCGGCGATTTCGCGGCTTGCCCACACGCAGGCAGCGTGCAAAGCGGCGCAAAAAGCGGCGTAAGCAGGGCTGTTTTCATCGCGGATTTCGGGATTGCCCGCCATGCCGTTGGCTTGAATTACCGCCATATCATTGGTGGAAGTGTCGCCGTCAATATTGATTTGGTTTAAGGTGTTATTGACGGTTTCGGACAGGGCGCGTTGCAGCAGTTCGGGGCTGATGGCAATGTCGGTGGTAATAAAGGTGAGCATGGTTGCCATATTGGGGTTAATCATGCCGCTGCCTTTGGTGATGATGCCGATGCGGCAGTTTACGCCGTCCGCGTCAAAAGACAGGGCGTGGCTTTTGGGACGGGTGTCGGTGGTCATCACGGCTTCGGCAGCATCCGCGCCGCCGTCGCGTGACAGGGCGGCAACGGCGGCGGGAATGCCGTTTTCAAACGGTTCAAGCGGTAAGGGTTGCCCAATAACGCCTGTTGAAGCAATCACAATGTCTTCGGGCTGCACGCCCAATGCCTGTGCGGTGAGGGCGCAGCAGGTTTGGGCGATGTATTCGCCGTCTGCGTTGCAGGTGTTGGCGTTACCGCTGTTGCACAACACGGCGCGGCTGAAACCGTCTGCCAGATGGCGGCGGGTAACGGCAATGGGTGCGCCTTGAACTTTGTTGCGGGTATAAACGGCGGCGGTGGCGGCGGGGCGTTCGCTGACAATCAGTGCCAAATCGCGTTTGCTTTTGTTTTTGCGGATGCCGCAGTGTATGCCTGCTGCCAAAAAGCCTTGCGGGGCGCAAATGCCACCGCTGATGGGGGTGTGGGTCATGGTTATTCCTTTGCAAAATGTGTGTGGGTGAAACGGATGGGGGTTGGGGTTTAAATCACCAAACCTGCGGTTTCATCACGCCCCAGCATTAAATTCATGCACTGCACCGCTGCGCCCGATGCGCCTTTGCCCAAATTGTCAAAACAGGCGCACAGCAGCACTTGTTCTGCATTGCCTGAAACCAAAATTTCCATGCTGTCGCGCCCTGTTAAGGCATTGGCGGCAAGCATATTGTCTGCTTGGGGCGTGTTAAACGGATGCACGCGAATCATGGCTTCATCGGCGTAGTAATCGGCAAACAGTCGGGCGACATCCGCGCCGCTTGCGCCGTTTAAATCGGCAAGGCGCAGGGGAATGCTGACCAGCATGCCGCTGTAATAATCCGCCACCACAGGGGTAAACAGCGGCGGTGCAGTCAAACCGCAAACGGCTTGGATTTCGGGTAGGTGTTTGTGTTGCAAAGACAAACCGTACAGGCGCGGTGCAGCGTATTTATCGGCGCGGTCGGCGGCGGCGTATTCGGCAATCATGCTTTTTCCCCCGCCTGAATAGCCTGTTAGCGAGTGGCACACGGGCACGGCGTGTTCTGCCAGCCAAGCGCGTTCGCGTAAGGGGCGCAACAGGGCGATGACGCCGCTGGCGTGGCAACCGGGAACGGCAAGGCGTGTGGCGGTGCGGATGTGTTCGCGCTGTCCGTGCAGTTCGGGGAAACCGTACACCCAATCAGCAGCGGTGCGATGGGCGGTGGACGTGTCGCAAATCCGCGCATCGGCAGGGGCAAACGCGACTGCTTCGCGTGCTGCTTCGTCAGGCAGGCATAAAAAGGTTAAATCTGCCTGCGCCATGGCATCGGCACGGGCAGCGGGGTCTTTGCGCTGGGCTTCGGGCAAACGCAGCAGGGTAATGTCTGCTGCCGCGCCCAAACGTTCTTCAATACGCAGCCCTGTCGTGCCTGCCGCGCCGTCAATAAAAATGGTGTGCATACTCATGGCAAAAACCCGTAACAATAGGTAAGGCGGCAATATTGCAACAGATTAACGCCGATTGCCAGCGTTTTTTGCAATGCGTAGGAAACATACGATTATTAAGATAATAACAAATTGTTTTATTAAAATAAAACATATTTATCGGGCTTCACTATATAATCAGCGTTTTGCGGCGCAGCTGTTACGCGCCCTTATCCCGCTTTTCCCAATCAGAAAGGATTGATTCAGATGAAGCTGCCGCATATTTCCCCCCACCACGCCGCCGCCTTGCGCGATTTTGAGCAAACCCTGTTAAGCCAACAGGCAAAAATTGAAGCATGGTTTCGCAGCCAATGGAAAACCCACCGTCCGCCGTTTTACGGTTCGGTGGACATTCGTAATGCAGGTTACAAACTCGCCGCCATTGATATGAACCTTTTTCCCGGCGGATTCAATAACCTGAACCCCCACTTTATCCCCTTGGCAAGCATTGCCGCCCAAGACGCCGCCGAACGCGCCTGCGAAAACGCCCGTTCCGTGCTGCTGATTCCCGAAAACCACACCCGCAACACCTTTTACCTGCAAAACGTCTATGCTTTGGCAGGCATTTTACGCAACGCAGGTTTTGAAGTGCGTATCGGCTCGTTTAATCCCGAAATCCGCGAAGCCACCGAATTTACCACTGCCTTGGGCGACACCCTGCTGATTGAGCCCTTGCAGCGCAACGGCAATCGCGTGCAGTTGGCAGACGGATTTTCCCCATGTTTTGTTTTGTTAAATAACGACTTGTCAGGTGGCGTACCCGATATTCTGCAAGGCATTGAACAAAGCGTATTGCCCCCCTTGCACGGCGGTTGGACCACCCGCCGCAAAACCGCCCACTTTGCCGCTTACAACGGCGTGGCTGCCGAATTTGCCGAACTGATTGGCATTGACCCGTGGCACATCAACCCCTATTTTGAACAAATTGGCGGATTGGATTTTCAAGAGCGAGAAGGCGAAGACGCCCTTGCCGCTGCCGTAGAACGTATGTTGGCAAAGATTCAAGCCAAATACAATGAAAAAGGCATTACCGAACAGCCTTTTGTAATTGTAAAAGCCGATGCGGGCACTTACGGCATGGGCGTGATGAGCGTGAAATCCGCCGATGAAGTGCGCGGGCTAAACCGCAAAAACCGCAACAAAATGGCAAAAATCAAAGAAGGTTTGCAAGTTAGCGAAGTCATTGTACAAGAAGGAATTTACACCCACGAGACCTTACATGGCGCAGTGTGTGAACCCGTAGTGTATATGATGGACAGATTTGTGATTGGCGGATTTTTCCGCGTGCATGAAGGGCGCGGCAACGATGAAAACCTGAACGCAGGCGGCATGCTGTTTGTGCCTTTAGACGAAAGCATTCCTTCGGCAGGCAGCGCCACCGATGAAGAAACCCAAAACGCCTGCCAGCGCGTGTTTGAGCAATGGGACGAAATGGGCATTCCGCGCCCCGACCCCGACAATCCCGACAGCGTAGGCAACCGCCTATACGTTTACGGCGTGTTGGCGCGTTTGTCGCTATTGGCAGCGGCGGTAGAGCTGGAACAAACCAAGCCTGCAAACACCTAATTATTAAAACAGGGTAAACCGAATCAGAATCATCGGTTTACCCTGTAAAAATATTTTGAGCAATCTACCCAAATATCCGCTTTTTCTGATATGATAACGATATGTTACACTTTACTACCTTTTTTGGATTATTCAGAAAGAAAACCATGTCTGCTTCTTCCGAATTTACCCCCGAACAAATCAAGCAATATGAACAATGGCTAAACCAACTTGGAAAAGATTGGCGAGCCATACAATCCTATAAATATTATGATATTCAAGCTGCACAAACCGAAGTTTATAAAACCGTTTTAAGCCGTTTGCCCCCGTCTGAGCAAGTCAGTTTGCTGGTGTATTGCACCCAAAAAATGTATCATATTAATACTTGGTGGTATGGGCGTGTACCTGCTTACGCGTTGATATTGGCACTGCTGCGTAAAAACCTGCCTGTCAGCAGCCACGAAGCCGCTTGGCTGTTAAACACAGCGTTTGCAGATGAGCCTGAAGCTGAAAAGGTGTTTAAGAACAAGGGTAAAGAGCGGGAAAAAAGTAAGTTGGCAGTTTGGACCTATTATCCTTTAGCCGCATTACTCAAACACATTGAAAAACACATCGGCACAGCAACAGACAACGAATTGCGTGATGCCTTGCAATTGGCGCGTCAGCGCGTGTCTGCTTCCGACAGGAGCAGTTCAGATAAAGCCCGATTAGCCCAAAAACTGCAACAATTGCTGGGCGATACGGTAGATAAGGCAGAATTTCCTGAGAATGATGATTTTGCTCAAGCACACAGCGAAGCATTGGCAGCTTTGCCGATGCAGCAGCAAGTGTGTTGGCACAAAATTTTTACCCATGCTTTGGGCGCGAAAGCCGGTAAGCCTTCTGCGGCGTTTTTAAAAACCATGCGTACTTATATGGACGAATTGGGTGAAGAGGTTTTTAAAAATCAGTTGCTGGATTGGTTTCATTGGATGATTAAGCAAAAGACCCGCGACTCATCCGAGATGACAGAGAGGGAATATTATTTTTCTTATGGTTTGCCTGTGGCGGGGGCGAATGTTCCCCTTGTAAAAGGTTTGGTGTGGGGCAGTGCGCTGTGTGCCGATGAAACCATGCTGGCAACGCTCACGGCGCTAGCATTACGCTGTTATGAAAAAGTACCCAACTTGGGCGTATCCACGCTTACCAGTATCGGCAATGCCTGTTTGTATGCGTTGGCAGAATCAGGCTTAAACGGTATTAAATATTTGTCGCGTTTGCTGTTGCGTGTCAAAGCAGCCAATACCCGCAAAACCATTGACCAATACATGCGCGCAGCCGCAGAACAACATGGTGTATCGCGCCAAGCCATTGAAGACATGGCGGTGGAAGGTTTTGGCTTGGATGAAAACGGCGCACGCATGGAAACCTTTGACAGCGGACACAGTTGTCGTTTGCAAATTACAGGCGTAGGCAAAAGCAGCTTGGAATGGTTTAAAGCAGATGGTTCGCCGCAAAAAACTGTGCCTGCTGCGGTAAAAGAGCAGTGCGCCGAACAACTAAAAGCCTTAAAACTGCTACAAAAAAATCTCAATACTACTCTAACTGCCCAGCGCGACCGTTTGGACCGCATGATGCGTAGCGAACAGCGCATGACAATGGTGCATTTTCAACAATATTACTTGGCACACGGGCTGATGGCTTGGCTGGCGCGTGGGCTGATTTGGCAGTTTTTTCAAAATGAAAACGATACGCAGGGCGTAGCGGCGTTTTATGCAGATGGTGAATGGGTGAACCATGCGGGCGAAATAATTGATGTATCAGCGTATTCGCAAGTGATGTTGTGGCATCCTGCTACTGCTGAACCTGCTGAAGTATTGGCTTGGCGTAATATGTTGGCAGAAAAGCAAATCCGTCAGCCATTTAAACAGGCATACCGCGAGATTTACTTAATTACCGATGCAGAATTAAAAACGCGCACATACAGCAACCGTTTTGCTGCACATATTTTAAAACAACATCAATATATGAACTTGGCAAAAGGGCGCGACTGGCAGGGCAGTTTGCAAGGTGGCTGGGACGGCGGCGACCACCCGATTATCCGTTTGGCATTGCCTGAATATGGCTTGCACGCCGAATTTTGGACGGAAGGCATCTATCAAGAAGATTTGATGTCGGAATCATGGATTTATTTATATGTTTCCACCGACCAAGTGCGCTTTTACCGCGAAGGCGAGGACAATACGCCAATGAACTTGATTGATGTGCCTGTGCGGGCGTTTTCGGAAGTGATGCGCGATGTGGACTTGTTTGTGGGCGTTGCCAGCGTGGGCAACGACCCCGATTGGCACGACAACGGCGGTTTGCCGCAGTACCGCGATTATTGGCAAAGCTATTCGTTTGGCGATTTGGGCGAAGTGGCGAAAAACCGCAAAGCGGTGCTGGAAACGCTGTTACCCCGTTTGAAAATCGGTAAAGTGGCGCATATTGAAGGCAATTTTGTGATTGTGCAAGGCAAAATCCGCACTTATAAAATCCATATTGGCAGTAGCAATATCTTAATGTTGCCTAACGACCAATATTTGTGCATTGTGCCGGACCGCAGCAAAAAAGACCCGACACAGGGTTTGTTTGTGCCGTTTGAGGGCGATACGATGTTGTCGGTGGTGTTGTCTAAAGCGATGTTGTTGGTGGAAGATACGCAAATTACTGACCCGACGATTGTGTCGCAAATCGGGCGGGCGGGATAAGTTTGAGAACTGTCCTACTCTTCCCCCCCCGTTTGGGGGAGGGCTAGGGTGGGGGAAAGTAATGGATAAACAAAATATTGGTCAATATTGAATTGATTACCCACCACCCCAACCCTCACCCAACGGGGGAGGGGGTAATATTCAGTCCAGCATGAAGATTTCTGCTTGTGTGTGATAAAAAAATCCCCGAAAAGCCTGTGCGTTTCGGGGTGGATTGTTAAGGGATTTATTGAGAAGCGGCGGATGCAGGTGCAGAAGCGGCTTCTTTTTTATTGCCAAACCATTGGCTGTGGATTTTGTCGTAAGTGCCGTCGCTGTGGATTTGTGCCAAGCCTTTGTTGATGGCTTCGCGCAAGCCGTCGTTGCGCCCTTTGCGGAAGGCAAAACCGTATTGCTCTTTGACAAAAGAGGGGTCAACCAAGGTGGTGAGTTTGACTTCGGGGTTTTGCTGAACATAGTGTTCTACCACGCTGCTGTCGCCTACCACGGCATCAACGCCGCCGCTTTGCAGTTCTTTAAAAGCCAAAGGCATATTTTCAAAGCGTTTGATTTGGGTGCTTTGTTTGCCTTGCAAATCCTGCATAATCAAATCGCCTGATGTGGCGGCTTGTACGGATACGCTGTGGGTTTTTAAATCGTTAAAGGATTTGATGTTTTTTCCTGCGCCTTCGTTGAAGACAATCATTTGGGTGGCTTCAAAATAGGGCTCGGAAAAATCCAGCTGCTGTTTGCGTTCGTCGGTAATGGTGATGCTGGCAAGGGCGATGTCGCTGTCACCTTTGTTGACATTGGCAAAAAGCCCTTCAAACGGGGTGTTGTTAAAGTCCAGTTTGATGTTTTGGCTTTTGGCTGCGGCATCTAAAATGTCGTGGGAAAAACCGACTACTTTGTTGTTTTCCATGTATTCCATGGGGGCGTAGGAAGCATCGGTGGCGACAATATAGGTTTGGTTGGTATTCAGGCTGCCGGCAGGGGCGGAAGCGGCGGGTTGGGCGGGCTGCTGTTGCGAACACGCGCCCAGCAGGATGGCGGAAAAGATGCCGAAAATCGCGGTTTGGTTGCGCATGACGGGAATTCCTGTGGGATGGATAATGGGGTGTAGGCAAGGCTGCCGAAAACCGTGCGGGTTTGGCAGCCTGTTTTAAATCTATTTAAATACAATAATTTAATTATTGTAAAACGACATCTACGCGGCGACTGTCTTCGCCTGATGCGGCGGGTTCGCGGATTTCAATGCTGCCTTCGGGCACGCCTGCCGCCAACAATACGGTGCGCACGGCGGACGCGCGTTCTTTGGTTAGGTTGGCGTTGGTTTCGCTGTCGGCATGGCTGACAATCACGGCTTTTGTGCCGTTTTTCACGCCTTCTACAATGCCTTTGAGTGCTTCAAGGGTGTTGGCTGCCATGTCGGATTTGCCTTTGGCAAAGTAAAACTGCACGCTGTCGGCGGCGGCAAGCACTTTGGTTTCGGCGTGAACGGCGTTTTCCTGCGCCAAGATGGTTTGGGCGGGGGTAGAAGCAGCAGGGGTGGAAGCGGGGGCTTGAGCGGCAGCGGCGGGGTCAATGGCAGCAGCGGAAGCGGCAGGTGCGGAAGTGGTTTCCACATCGGAAGGTGCGGTCATGCCTTTGCTTTGTTCGTCGGAAGTGGCGGCGGCAATGCTGGCGGCTTGGGCTTCGCTGGTGGGAATCACGCTGGGGGCGGTTTCGGAAGCGGCAACGGCTGCGGCAGGTTCGCTGACGGTGGTTTTTTCGTCTTGGTAATGGGTGTAAAAAGCCATTGCCAAAACACCTGCGGCTGCGGCTGCGGCAGTACCCAAACCGACCCACAGTCCGATGCGCGTGTTATTGTCTTGTTCGGCAGGGGCGGGGGTTTTGGCGGAATGTTTTTCCGTAGTCATAGTAAAGTAATTCCTTAAAAATCGGGATTTCAAACAGACAACCTGCTGCCCGCAGCGGGCAGGACGGTGTGTATCATACGGCACGGCGCGCCGTGATTCGGCGGGATTATACCGTTCTTTCGGGTAGGGTTTCAAACGGAAACATAAAGAAATTTTGCTTATTTTTACCCACGCGGCGGCAAGGGCTGTTTTTGCGGGGCATCATGCTATAATTTCTGCTGTTTTTGTGCGCTGTTGGCGCAGCTTGCCGATTTGATTTGTTTAACCCGAATTCTGAAGGAATGCCGATGAACTTTCCCGATTTAAACCGTCCCGTCCTTGCCATTGATACGGGTACCAGCGTGTTGTCGCTGGCATTGCGTGTAAACGGCACCACCCGCACCCGTCACGCTGAAGCGGGTACGCGCCATGCCGAACTGATTTTGCCGCGCATCCGTGAGCTGTTTGACGAATTCGGCATAGATGCTGCCGATTTGGGCGCAGTGGTGTATGCACAAGGACCGGGGGCGTTTACCGGACTGCGCATCGGCATCGGCACGGCGCAGGGCTTGGCAACGCCGTTTGACACGCCTTTAATCGGTGTACCGTCTTTGGATGCCGCTGCCTATCTGCTGCCGCCGTCTGCCTGCGTACTTGCCGCCATTGATGCGCGTATGGACGAGGTGTTTTACGCATGGTTTGACACGGTAAACCATGTGCGTTTGAGTGATTACCAAGTGGGCGAAGCCGCTGTCATTACTGCGCCTGACGATGCCGTTTGGGACGACATCCGCGCCGTAGGCAATGCGTTTGAGCTGGATTATCCGCCACCGTTTGAAGGCTTGGCGGCGATGCCCACGGCGGTGGACTTTTTGGAATTGGCAGACAGCGGACGTTATCCCGCCACCGATGCCGCTTCTGCCTCGCTGCTGTATGTGCGTGACAAAGTTGCCCTGACCGCCGCCGAACAAATCGCCCGCCGTGCGGGGCAGGCGTGAGCCGCAGCCTCGGCAACGCCGCCGAAGACACAGCCTGTGCCTTTTTACAGGCGCAGGGCTGTAACATATTGGCGCGTAACTGGCATAGCAGGCACGGCGAAATTGACATTATTGCCGAGCAAAATGGCTGTGTTTTGTTTGTAGAAGTCAAATACCGCAAAACCCCCGCTTACGGCGGCGCAGCCTACAGCATTACCCCGTCCAAACTCGCCAAACTGCACACCACCGCCGAACAGTATTTGCAAAGCCGTTGCGACCAACCGCCTTGTCGTTTGGATGCCATATTGATAGAAGGCAACCAAGCGCCCGTTTGGATTCAAAATATTACAGGATAAATCATCATGACTTCCCCACTTACCCAACGCATTGCCGCACACTTTACCGAAAGCATTGCCGTTAAACAACAAGCCCTTGAGTTTCTGCCCGAAGCCACTGCTGAAGCCGCTATGTTAATGTTTCACGCGCTGGCGGAAGACGGCAAAATTTTAATGTGCGGCAACGGCGGTTCGGCTGCCGATGCCCAACACTTTGCCGCCGAAATGACCGGACGTTTTGAAAAAGAACGCATGGAATTAGCGGCTTTGGCATTGACCACCGACACGTCCGCGCTCACCGCCATCGGCAACGATTACGGATTTGAACACGTTTTCAGCAAACAGGTACGCGCTTTGGGGCGCACGGGCGATGTGCTGGTGGCAATTTCCACTTCAGGCAATTCCATCAATGTGGTGGAAGCCATTAAAGCCGCCCACGAGCGCGAGATGAAAATCGTGGCGTTTACCGGCAAAGACGGCGGCAAAATCGCCGCCATGCTGCGCGATGACGATGTGTTGTTAAACGTTCCCCACCCACGTACCGCCCGTATTCAGGAAGTGCATTTGGTGCTGTATCACGCCATTTGCGACTGTATTGACACCATGCTGTTGGAAGGCGTGTAAGCGTTCAGGCTGCCTGAAAACCGTGTTTGCAAGGAAAGACCATGGCTCAATTTTTAAATACCAGTGCTACTACTTTTTATTTGGAAAACTTAATTAAAAACTCTCGCGAGCGGCTGTATTTAATCAGCCCCTACCTGAAGCTCAACGACCGCATCAAAGAGCTTTTGGAAGACAAAGACCGCATGAAGATTGATATCCGCATCGTGTACGGCAAAAGCGAGTTGCAGCCTGCCGAAGCGGCGTGGTTAAAAAACCTGTCCTATGTCCGCACCAGCTACTGCCACAACCTGCACGCCAAATGCTATATCAGCGAAAACGAATGCATTATTACCAGCCTGAATTTATACGAATTCAGCCAAGTCAATAATAACGAAATGGGCATCCGCCTGACCCGCGATGAAGACGTTGCAGTGTACCGTGATGCCTATGAAGAAGCCCAGCGCATTATCCGCATCAGTGATGAAGTGAAAATTTCCGTAGATGTTGTGCCGCCAGAAGCCTCTGCCGAAGCCGTTGCCGCCCAGCCTGCCGCACACGGTTTGACCGCCGCCAAACTGGCGGAAAAATGGGGCATAGACCGCGCCGAATGCAATAAACGCCTGTGCGAAGCCGGTTTGCAGGAATTAAAAGGCAAAACCTATTTTCTGACCGAACAGGGTAAAGCCGCCGGTGCCGTGTTGCGTAAAGGGCAGTACGGCTGGTTTATCCTGTGGCCGGAAGACTTGACCGTTTGATTTTCAGGCTGCCTGAAACCATTGAGAAAGTAATCCCATGAAACTCTATATCTACGACCATTGCCCCTTTTGCACCCGCGCCCGTTTGGCATTGGCGCATTACGGCTATGATGTTGAAAACATGATTTTGGCAAACGACGACGAAGCCACACCCATCGCCCTGATTGGTGCGAAACAAGTACCGATTCTGCAAAAAACAGACGGCACGGCAATGGGCGAGAGCTTGGATATTGTCCGTTATGCGGCGGCGAATGCAGGTAAAGATTTTGACGAAAACGTGCGCCCCCAAGTGAAAACATGGTTTGAGCGTGTGAACGGCTATTACAACCATTTAACCATGCCACGCGCCGTGCGTTTGGGTTTGCCCGAATTTGCCGAAGCGTCCGCTGTTGCCTATTATGTGGCGAAAAAAGAACAGTTTATCGGCAGTTTCGCCGAAAACCTCGCCCAAACCGAAAGCTATTTAAAGCAAATCCACGCCGATTTGGCAGAATTAAACGCTTGGGTAGCGAGCGCCGATGCCCTGAACGGCACAGGCTTCAGCATGGAAGACGTGCTGGTGTTTCCCCTGCTGCGTAATTTAACGATGGTAAACGGCATCTGTTTTCCCGAAAAAGTGGCGGATTATGCAGCCAAAATGGCAGCAACCTACCGCATTGATTTGTATCACGACCGCGCCGTATAAGGGATAACACCATGATTGGCATACTGTTAATTACCCATGAAACCTTGGGCGCAGCGTATCGGGACTTGGCGCAGCATTTTTTTCCCGACCAAGAAAACCGTTCTCATATCCGTATTTTGAATGTGGATATTCACGACGACCACGCCAGTATTATTGACCGTGCCGCCGCGCTGCTGCCTGAAACCGACCGTGGTGCGGGCGTGCTGATTTTAACCGATATTTTCGGCGCAACCCCGTGCAATGCGGCGATGAAACTGGTGGTGCCGCAGCGTTCCGCCATGATTACGGGCTTGAACGCGCCGATGCTGATTAAAGCGGTGTCGCATTCGGCGCAGGCGCAGCAGCTGACCGAGTTTGCCGAAACCGTACGCGCGGCGGGAGTGCAGGGCATTATGCTGTTTGCCGAACCTTTGTGCTGAAAGCATTTTCAGGCTGCCTGAAACGGAAAGACTGTTCCCTCCCCCGTATTAGCGGGGGAGGGCTAGGGTGGGGGAAAGAGCGATAAACAAGGGAACGCTTGCCTCCACCCCTCCCCTCTCCCGTTGGCACAGGGGAGGGGGCGTTCCAAGCTAATCTTCACAGAAAGGAAAATCATGAGCGACAAAGTTCGCAGTCATCTGTCCAAATCCGACCGCCTGCCCGAAAAATGGTTTCGGCGTGGGCTGTGGCTGATTGCCTTGGTGTTTGCCTCTTTCCTGATTGGCTTGGGCGGCAAAATTGTCGGCGACCTGCCGCAAACCGAGCCTGTGCGCGAGTTGGAAAGCTATATGCCGCAAGACAAGCTGTTGAAAAACAAGCAGCAACAGAAAAGCTTGGAAGCGCGGCAGCAGGTTTTGCAACAAGAACAGGAAAAAGCCGAACAAGCCCTGTCCGAACAGCAAAAAACCGTTCAAACCGAACAGGAAAACCTCAATAACTGGCTGGCGGCGCGTACCGCCACCGAACAATCGGCACAAAATCCCGAAGTGCTGGCGCGTACCCGCCGTTTGGACGAATTGCGCGAGCGTGAACAACAGTTGCAAAAACAAGTGGATGCCGTTCAAAAGCAGCAGTTGGACAATGACCACGCTTCGGCAGTAAACAGCAGAGAATACAGCCAGTTAGAAGAGCAGGCGCAGCCGCTGAAAGATGTGGACGACCGCCGCATTGAATTAACCGTTTTTCTGTACCGTTTGGCACTGACTTTGCCGCTGCTGTTGGCAGCGGGCTGGCTGTTTGCCAAACAACGCCGTTCGCGCTGGTGGCCGTTTGTGTGGGGCTTTATCTGGTTTGCCCTGTTTGCCTTTTTTGTGGAATTGGTGCCTTACCTGCCTAGCTACGGCGGCTATGTGCGCTATGTTGTGGGCATTGTGCTGACCGTGTTAATCGGGCGTTACGCCATTGCCGCCATGAACCGCTATTTGGAACGCAAACAGGCAGAAGAAGCCTTGCCGCAAACCGAACGCCGCGACCGCTTGGATTACGACCAAGCCCTGCTTGCCATCGGCAAAGGCATTTGCCCCGGTTGTGAACGCGGTTTGGATTTTACCAATACGCAGTTGGATTTTTGTCCGCATTGCAGCATCCGCCTGTTCCGCCATTGCGGGCATTGCGACACCCGTTACAGCGCGTTTTACCGTTATTGCTTTCATTGCGGTAAGGGAGACGAAAACAGCGCGGAAAGCTGATTTTCAGGCAGCCTGAAACATTATTTTAAGAAAGAAAAATCATGCAACAACACACCTTCACCATTATCAATAAACTGGGTTTGCACGCCCGTGCGTCCAGTAAATTTACCCAAACCGCCGCCCAATTTGCCTGCGAAATTTGGGTAACGCGCAACGGCAGACGCGTCAACGGCAAAAGTATTATGGGTTTGATGATGCTTGCCGCCGCGCAAGGCACACAAATTGAGATTGAAACCGACGGCGCAGACGAAGAAGCGGCAATGGCGGCTTTGGGCGAACTGATTAACGACTACTTCGGCGAAGGGGAGTAAACCATGATTGTCCTGCACGGCGCGGCGGCAGGGCGCGGCATTGCCATCGGACGGGCGCATCTGGTGGTGCGCGGCGTGTCGGAAGTGCCGCAGTTTTGCCTGCCCGAAGCCGAACTCGCCGCCGAAACCGCCCGTTTTGAAGCCGCCGTTAAAGCCACGCGCCGCCAGTTGGAACAGCTGCGCAGCGCCATTCCCGAAAACGCCCCCACCGAATTGGGCGCGTTTATTTCCCTGCATCTGATGCTGCTGACCGATGTCACCCTGTCGCGCGAACCCATTGATATTTTGCAAGAGCAGCAAATCAATGCCGAATGGGCGTTAAAAATCCAAACCGACCGCCTGTCGCAACAGTTTGACGAAATTGATGATGAATACCTGCGCCAACGCAAGCAGGATATGCTGCAAGTGGTCGAGCGCATTCAAAAAAACCTAATCGGGCAAAGCACCGAAATCAATTTAGATGCCAATTTGCTGGACGATACCGTTTTGATTGCACACGATTTATCGCCTGCTGATACCGTGTTTTTCAAAGACCAGCGCATTGAAGGTTTTGTCACCGATATGGGCGGACCCACCAGCCACACCGCCATTTTGGGGCGCAGCCTCAATATTCCCTCTGTGATTGGCACGGGCAACGCCCGCCAGCTGATACGCGAGCATGAATGGGTGATTGTAGATGGTGCAAACGGTACGTTAATTATCAATCCCGATGAAACCGTGTTGGCAGAATACCGCCGCCGTTTGCGCGAATACCGCAGCCACCAACGCCAGCTCAACAAACTCAAACACACCGCTGCTGCCACCGCCGATGGCGAAACCATTGAGCTGCTTGCCAATATTGAAAGTGTGGACGACATCAAAGCCATACACAAACTTGGCGCAGACGGTGTGGGTTTGTTGCGTAGCGAATTCCTGTATTTAAACCGCGATAATCTGCCCGAAGAAGAAGAACTGTATCAAGCCTATAGCGATATTGTGAAAAAACTGAAAGGCAAACCGCTAACCATCCGCACCGTGGATTTGGGGGTGGACAAAAATCCGCGCTGGTTTGGTGGTGGTGGCACGCCCAACGCCGCCTTAAATCCTGCTTTGGGCTTGACGGGCGTGCGTTTGTGCCACGCCGAACCCGTGATGTTCCGCACCCAAATGCGCGCCATTTTGCGGGCAGCCGTGCATGGACCCGTTAAAATGATGTTTCCGATGGTATCGGGCTTGGCAGAACTCAAACAAAGTTTGGTGCATTTGGAAACCGCCAAACGCCAACTGACCGAACGCGAAGAAAAATTCGGCGGTGTGTCAGTAGGCTGCATGATTGAAATCCCGTCTGCCGCGCTTACCGTTTCCAGCCTGCTCAAACACGCCGATTTTGTCTCTATTGGGACTAACGACTTGATTCAATACACCCTTTCGGTGGATAGGAATGACGACAGCGTTAGCTATTTGTACCAGCCCGCGCATCCCGCCGTTATCCGTTTGCTGGCGCATATTATCCGCACCGCCAACCGCATGGGCAAAGGCGTGTCGCTGTGTGGCGAAATGGCTGGCGACCCCGCCTATACCCGCCTGCTGCTGGGTTTGGGCTTGCGCCGTTTTTCCATGAATACTGCCAACCTGTTGGCAGTAAAAGAAATTGTGCTTGGCAGCGACATAGAAAAACTGGAAAACGACATCAGCCGCCTTACCCGCAACGAAGACCCCGACAAAGCCGATGCCCTGTTGAAAAAACTCAACGGCAGCGATTCTTAACCCAACCCCTGCAATAAAAGGAAAAACCATGCCCGCACAATCTTTGCGCCAACGTTCCCTGCTCAGCCTGCGCCGCCACAGCCGCGCCGAAATTGAATATCTGATTGATTTGGCAGAACAACTCAAACACGCCAAACGCCAAGGCAGCGAAACCCACGCCCTGCGCGGTAAAAACATTGCCCTGATTTTTGAAAAAACCTCTACCCGCACCCGTTGCGCCTTTGAAGTGGCTGCGTACGACCAAGGCGCAAACGTGACCTATATTGATTCCGCCGCATCCCAAATCGGACACAAAGAAAGCATTAAAGACACGGCGCGGGTATTGGGGCGTATGTATGATGCCATTGAATACCGCGGTTACGCCCAAAGCGCAGTGGAAGAATTGGCGCAATATGCGGGCGTGCCTGTGTTTAACGGTTTAACGGATGAATTTCACCCCACACAAATGCTTGCCGATGTGCTGACCATGCGTGAACACAGCCAAGGCAAAGCCTTAAACCAAATCCGTTTTGCCTATGTGGGCGATGCCCGCAACAATATGGGTAACTCGCTGTTGCTGATAGCGGCAAAGCTGGGCATGGACTGCCGCATCGCCGCGCCCGCCGCTTTACAGCCCGATGCCGATTGGGTGGCACAATGCCGCGAATTTGCCCGCGAAAGCGGCGCACAACTGCTGCTTACCGAAGACCCGCAAGAAGCCGTGCGCGGCGTGGATTTTATCCATACCGATGTATGGGTATCCATGGGCGAGCCTTTGGAAGCATGGGGCGAGCGCATTGGCGCATTGATGCCTTATCAGGTAAACGCCGCGCTGATGGCAGCCGCAAACAATCCCGAAGTCAAGTTTATGCACTGTCTGCCCGCGTTTCACAATACCGAAACCCAAGTTGGGCGTGACATTGCCGCACGTTATCCCGAATTGGCAAACGGTATTGAAGTGACCGAAGATGTGTTTGAATCGCCGCAAAACATCGCCTTTGACCAAGCGGAAAACCGTTTGCACACCATTAAAGCCGTGATGGTGGCATCGTTGGGCGCAGCATAATGCCCGAACAATCCATTGTTTTTTTCTCGCACGCGCCGTTTTTCGCCCAAGCCGAAGCGTGGTTGCTGGTGTTGCGCCAACAAGGGCGTTCCCCGCATACTTTGGCAGCGTATCGGCGCGATTTGGCGCAGTTGGCAGAGTTGTTGCCCGCGCGTGTGGAACGTCCGCAGCGGCGCGATATGGTGTCTGCTTTAAAAAAACTCTCGCAACAGCAGCTTCACCCCCGCAGCATGGCGCGGAAATTGTCGGTATGGCGGCAGTATTGCGCCCATTTGATTCGTCAAGACCTTTTGGAAAGCGACCCCACCGCAGGCATCAAAGCCCCCAAACCCCCTGAACGCTTGCCCAAAGCCGTGGATGGTGAAACGCTGAACACCCTGTTAGACCAAGCCTTGCCGCAACACGCCCTGTCGCGGCGCGATGTGGCGGTGGCGGAACTGCTGTACGGCAGCGGTTTGCGCCTGTCGGAACTGGTGTCGCTGAACCTTGATGATGTGTTGTTGGATGCGGGGTGGCTGACGGTATGGGGCAAAGGCGGCAAACAACGCCAAGTCCCGCTTACCGCCAAAAGCGTTGCCGCGATTCACGCCTACCTGCCCCACCGCGCCGCTGCCGCAGGCGAAAACGCTCTGTTTACCAACCGACAAGGCACACGAATCAGCACCCGCCAAATCGCCAAACGCCTGCAACAATGGGCGCAACGGCAGGGCAGTCCGCAACACCTGTCGCCGCATATGCTGCGCCACAGCTATGCAGGACATCTGCTGCAAGCCTCACGCGATGTCCGCGCCGTGCAGGAACTGCTCGGACACCAAAGCCTGTCCACCACCCAAATTTATACCAAGCTGGATTTTGAACATCTGGCAAAGGTATATGACGAAGCCCATCCGCGTGCCAAGCGTAAGAAAACAGCAGAATCGGATGGTATAAAAACCGATTGTGAGGAAAATAATCTGCTGTAGAAGCATGAAATTACAGTAGAATGTACTTGCACTCAAGTACCGAATTGGCAAATTTTCCCAGTAAACCCACCCATGCACAGTGCAGATAATCGCACTGGCACGGTTGGCAAAAACCGTGTTTTCTTTTAAAGTGATAGGCATTACTCTATTTTCTGGTTTTACCCATCTTTAAAAGGCTGTTTATTATGCATCAATCCCAAATTCATGCGCTTGCCCGTGCCATGGGCGAAGCGGCGCCTTATATCAAAAAATACCAAAACCGTACCATTGTGGTGAAATATGGCGGTAATGCCATGATTAACGAGGAATTAAAACAGGCAGTGATGCAGGATTTGCTGCTGTTGAACCAAATCGGCATTCGTGTGGTGCTGGTGCATGGTGGTGGTCCTGAAATTTCTCAGGGCTTAAAGCTGATTGGCAAGGAAAGTGTGTTTATCGACGGATTGCGCGTTACCGACCGCGAAACCATGGATGTGGTGCAGCAGATGTTGGCGGGGAAGGTAAATAAAAGCTTGGTGTCGCTGCTGAAGGGGCGTGGGATTGGTTTGTGTGGGATAGACGGGGGCATGCTGTTGTGTGAAAAACTGCGCGGCAGCGCCGATTGGGGCTATGTGGGCGAAATTGTTAAAGTGGATACGCATTTGCCTGAATTTGCTTTGAATTCGGGCTTTATTCCTGTGATTGCCACCATTGGCGCAGATGAACAGGGTACGCCCTATAATATCAATGCAGATACGGCGGCAGGACAGATTGCGGTGGCGTTGGGCGCTGCCAAGCTGGTGAGCATGACCGATACGGCGGGTTTGCTGCGCGACCGTTATGATGAAAGCACGTTGATTGAACGGGTGTTGTTAGATGATGTAGAAGCTTTAACGGAACAGGGCATTATTGCAGGGGGAATGATTCCCAAAGTGCAATGTTGTGTGGATGCGGTAAAAGGCGGCGTGGACGAAGCAGCGATTATTGACGGGCGTGTGGCGCATTCTATTTTGTTGGAAATGTTTAGCCATAAGGGTAGCGGTACGCTGTTTTGCGCCTAGTTTTCAGGCTGTCTGAAAAAGCGATTTTAGACAGCCTGCTATGTTTCACACACTATTTTTTAAAGTACATTCTAAAGACTTCTAAAATGGCATCGGTGTCAATTACATCTGCTTCACTAGGAAGTTCTACTTTCCCTGTTTCTTTATTAAAGAAATATTTTAAAACTTCAATATAAGCATGACCTAAAGCTTCGGTTAAGCCAGCTGCTGTTGTGCCCGAAATGGCACCACCTAATGCCGTTCCTACCCCTGGAATAAATTTGAGCACATTTGAAACAACTGTTCTGCCGACTTGCGCTAGACCAGTTACACCCAAAAGACCAGCAATCATAGAGGTTGCCAAACTTTTATCTAATTCCAACTCAAATTCGGAGCTGATGGTATAAATCATTGTGCCTTGAATTCCAGCAATAATCGGTGCATCAGACATGGGAATCGGTGATACGCCAGCTGCCCCAGCAGCAAGCGCAGCAACATGAACTTTAGTCTTTGCGCTGTCAATCATACTAGCTAACTTTTTCTCCATATCAATAATTTGTGCTTTACGCAAAGCCTCTAAATGCTTTTTTCTTTGTTTCTCGCTGAATTGCTGGCTTTCTTGTAAACAATTTTCAGTCATTTGCAATAAATCTTCTAACCCTTTTGTGGGAATGGTATGACCAGCAATCTTATAAGGTATTGAATTAACACGAACATAACGATTTTTAATAAATGATGGAAATGCTTCATTAAGAATCTTTTGTGCTTCAGCGAAAAACTCTTCCCCATCTTCAAATTGCATATTGGTAAACACCACAACGGTAGGAATACCTAAGTTTTCCATCATACGCAATAAGTCTAATTCCCGCTCTTCAATACGTTTGGAACTTTCTTTAATGCATAGCCAAGCTACATGCGGCATATCATTATCATTTTTTGATTCGCATGCCTGACGGATACCGTTTTCAATATCATTAAGTAATTGCTGTCTGGTTTCCTGATATGCTTCGGCTTCTATGCCTTTGGTATCCCAAAGGGTTAAACCTTTTTCAGGAACGATAACTTTTTCCAAATGCTGTGTAATGGGTTTGCCGCTGCCTGTTTTTACCGTATCGCTGCCAAAAACCGCATTAACAAGAGAGCTTTTGCCAACGCCTGTTGCGCCCATCAGCACAATATTCAGTTTTTCTTTTTCATTGAAAACTTTTCGTTTGGCTTTCTCCATGTCCAAGCCGTTTTCAGAGTCGTAACTGTCGCCCAAGTAGCGAGTATATTTTTCATTTGCCATCATTGATGCCTCATTTGATTATTTTAATTGAAATTGCAGCGCATTCTAAAATTTTCAGTTAGAATGCACCTGCTGGAAAAATAATTCTATCCATTTCATCAATATATTGGAACCAACTAAAAGTTTAACAACCTACCGTGAAAGTGTGGATTTTATGGAAACCTGTGAGAAAATCCGTTCTCTGCGTAAAGAAAACAAACTTTCTCAAAAAGATATGGCGGAAAAGTTACAAATGTCAGTAAACGGTTATTCAAAGATTGAGAGAGGGGAAACGGAATTAAATATGCAGCGTTTAAAACAGATTGCTGATATTTTTGGAGTGAGTCCCCGTGAGCTTGTTCCGCAAGGAGGTAATAATTTAGTCTGTTTTATCAGCAATGGTTATGGTGAAACGTATCATAGTGAAACCTATACGGGGAATACATTTGCTAATCGTAGAAATGATTTGGAAAATGAAATTACGCAATTGAAGCTGATTATCCGTCATAAAGACGAATTGCTTGCCAGTCAGGAACGGGAGTTGGAGAGTTTGCGTAAAATATTGGAATTTTTAGATAAAAAACCATCTTGATTGTGAGATTTGATATATGGCAAAGAATGTTATCCCCAACCTTGACTATACCTATACCGCGCAAACCTATGCCCGTTTCCCGACTGCGCTGGTGCGCGGCGAGGGTGTGTATGCTTGGGACGAACAGGGCAGGCGTTATTTGGATTTTACTTCGGGCATTGGTGTCAACAGCTTGGGTTGGTGTGATGGCGAATGGCAGGCGGCGGTGGCGGCGCAAGCGGCGCAGTTGCAGCATGTTTCCAATCTGTATTACAGCCGTCCTGCGGCAGAATTGGCGCAAACCCTTGTGGAAAAAAGCGGTTTGGCAAGCGTGTTTTTCGGCAACAGCGGCGCGGAAGCCAATGAATGCGCCATTAAAACGGCGCGTAAATACAGCCGCGACCGCCACGGTGCAAACCGCCACACGGTTTTGACGTTAAACCAATCGTTTCACGGGCGCACGCTGACTGCGCTTTCTGCTACCGCGCAACCGCATTTTCATCAGCATTTTTTTCCGTTTACCGAAGGTTTTGACTTTTTGCCTGCCAATGATTTAAACGCGTTGCAACAGCGTTTGGCGCAAGGTGGGGTGTGTGCGCTGATGTTGGAAATCGTGCAGGGCGAGGGCGGTTTGAACAGCTTGGACGGAACATATTTGCAGGAAGCGCAAAAACTGTGCCGCGAACACGATGTTTTGCTGATGATTGATGAAGTGCAAACAGGTATCGGGCGCACGGGGAAAATGTTTGCTTTTCAACATTTTGATTTGTTGCCCGATATTGTAACTTTGGCAAAAGGTTTGGGTGGTGGTTTGCCGATTGGTGCGGCGGTGTTTGGCGAGCGTTGCCGCGACACTTTGGGCAAGGGCGACCACGGTTCTACTTTTGGCGGTAATCCCGTGTGCTGTGCGGGGGCGAATGTGGTGATGGCGCGTTTGGACGAGACGTTTTTGGCGGAAGTTCGCGCCAAAGGCGAAGCCTTGCGGGAAATGTTGGCGGGTTTGCCGAATGTGCGTGCGGTGTCGGGTATGGGTTTGATGTTAGGCGCGGAATTGGCAGAGGGCATTGCCGCTGCCGATGTGGTGGAACAGGCGCGGCAACGTGGTTTGCTGCTGCTGACTGCCAAACACAAACTGCGCTTTTTGCCACCGTTAATCATCAGTCAGGCGCAATTGGGCGAGGGCGTGGAGATTTTGCGTGAGGTGCTGGCGGGATTTTCTGTGTAAAAGCGGGGTAGAAAACCGTTTGTGCTGATGGGCTTAACCATTGCTGCACAAAACTTTGCCGCACATTAAAATGCTTTTACCCGACAGCGGCGTACACTGGTGTTTTCCCAACTTTAACGGAGTATGAAGCATGAAAGCCCCTGTTTTTAAAATTTTGTCTGTTGCCGCTGTTGCCATGTCGCTGACTGCCTGTACAGGCACAGGCATGACCCAAAGCCAACGCAATACTGCTGTGGGTGCGTTTATCGGTGGTGTGGCGGGTAATATGATTGGCAACAATACCGAATCCACTTTGGGCGGTGCGGCATTGGGCGGTGTGATTGGCAGCCAGCTGGGTGGCGGTAATAATAACAATAACAACGGCTATAACGGCAACGGTTACAATAACGGCTATAACAACGGTTGGTAAGAAACCGCTGTCCTATCATTCAATCTACACCCGCTTTTGTGTGATAACAGAAGCGGGTTATTTTGTATCTGTAAACAGGCTGTGTGTGGCAAATCCGCGCCGTTGCGATACAATCGCGCTTTTTGATGCGGCTGCCGTTTGCCCGATTCGGCAACCGAAAAGGAATTGTGATGAATATTCTGCCCGACACCCGCCCTTATCCCACCGACCCCGTTAAAAATGATTTGCTGATGTATGCAGGACAAATCGCCCACCCCACTTCGGGGGCGCAGCGCAAGCTGGCGCAGGAACATTTAAACGCGCAATTGCATCAGCTGTTGTCGCAACGGCAGATTTTAAGTGTGTCGGTGGCGATGAGCATGGCGCCCGACCGTGAAACGTATGCGGTGTTGGCAGATGCTTTGGCAGCAACCTTAAACGCTGCGCCCGACAGCGGCGAATATCAGTGGTTTGCGCTGCCTGTGGTGCTGGTGTGTGGTACGGAACAGACTGTGCCTTTACCGAGCGATGCGACTGTTGAGGCTTTGCAGACTTTGTTGGCGGGGCTGGACGGTGTATCGGCTTTGGCGCAGGCGCAATGGCTGCCGCAGCTGGTGTCGGGCGAGGATTTTGCGGCGGTGCGTACCGACCGTTGGTATGCGGCGAAGCAAAACCCCGATTTGGCAGAACTGAAATTGTCGCCCGTGCCTTTACAAGCAGCAGCGGGTAAATCGGTGCAGGTGGTGTATGCCTTGGGTTATGGCGATGCGGCACTGTTGCCGCTGTTGGGACAGGCTTGGGGACAGGCAGCTTTGCCGTTGATGCAGCTTTGGCAGCAACATTTTTCGCAAAACGGTGTTACGGTTTTCGCCAATCCCTTGCCTGTTGCCACGCCCTTAAATGCTTTGGCAACGGCTGCGCCGATGCGCGTGAGAATGGCATTAGATGTGTTTGCGGCAGATGCGTTGCGGGCATTGCGTTTGCAGAACAAAACGGCAGCGGCGGTGGCAGCGGCGCAAGAGGGCGGAAGGCTGTTGTTTGGGTTTGCTGATGCCGATGATGCGGTGTCGCTGCCGCAAACCTTTGTATGGCAGTTGTCGCCGCGTGATGATATTGCTTTGGTACAGCAGGACTTTTTGGATTTGATGACCGATTGCCGTGTGGAAGATGTGTGTCTGTTGCCACGCGCTTTGCCCGAACACGCCGTGTTGCCTAATTTTGTGCAGGCGCGGCAGTTGGCGGCGCAGCAGGGTTGGTTAAACTAAATGGCAGTGTGGCTGGCGGGGCTTGCCGTTTTATTGGCGGTGGCGGTGTGGGCGGGGCGGCGGGCGTGGCAGAACGAACGCGGCAGCGCCGCATCGTTTGGCGCGGCAGGGCGTTTGCCTTACCGCGTGCGCCCGCTGATGACCCCCACCGAGCTGAAAGTGTACGACCGCCTGTTACGCGCCTTGCCCGAACACATGATATTTACCCAAGTGCAAGTGTCGCGCGTATTGGAGGCCCCCGCCGAAAACAACCGTTATTGGTTTAACCTGATTTGCCGTTTAAGCTATGATTTTGTGGTGTGCGATTTAGACGGCGTTCCCATTGCCGCCATTGAAATTGACGATGCCACCCACAACCTGCCCGAGCGCATGGAAGCCGACCAGCGCAAAAACCGCGCCACCGAAGACGCAGGCATTGCCATCTTGCGCTGGCCCGTACACGCCCTGCCCAATGTGCGCCAAATCCGCCAAATCATCGCCCGCTGCCAAAGCAGCCGTTAAACATCCTATTTTCCGCTATAATTCCCCGTTATTTTCTTTTTTTGACACCAAAACACCGCCATGCTCACCGTTTACAACACCCTTACCCGCCGTAAAGAACCGTTTGTCCCGCTCAATCCCCAAAATGTCCGCATGTATGTGTGCGGCATGACCGTGTACGACTACTGCCATCTCGGACACGCCCGCGTGCTGGTGGTGTTTGACATGATTGCCCGCTGGCTGCGCCAACACGGTTATCCCTTAACTTACGTCCGTAATATTACCGATATTGACGACAAAATCATCGCCCGCGCCAACGAAAACGGCGAAAGCATCGGCGATTTGACCGCGCGTTTTATCGCCGCCATGAACGAAGATGCCGATGCCTTGGGTGTACAGCGTCCCGATATTGAACCCAAAGCCACCGAATACATTGCACAAATGATTGCCATGATTGAGCAATTGATTGCCAAGGGCAAAGCCTATGCCGCTGATAACGGCGATGTTTACTATGCCGTGCGCGAATTTGCCGCTTATGGGCAACTGTCGGGCAAATCGCTGGACGATTTACGCGCAGGCGAGCGCGTAGAAGTAGATGGACACAAACGCGACCCCTTGGATTTTGTGTTGTGGAAAGCCGCTAAAGCAGGCGAACCGTCTTGGCAAAGCCCTTGGGGACAAGGTCGCCCTGGTTGGCATATTGAATGTTCCGCCATGGGCGCAGACGTGTTTGGCGAACGCTTTGATATTCACGGCGGCGGCGCAGATTTGCAGTTTCCCCATCATGAAAACGAAATCGCCCAAAGCTGCGGCGTGTACGGTGGTTGCGGCTGCCACAGCGAAACCGACAAAACCATTGAAAGCCATGTGAAATATTGGCTGCACAACGGCTTTATCCGCGTAGATGGCGAAAAAATGTCCAAATCATTAGGCAATTTTTTCACCATTCGTGATGTGTTAAAGCAATACGATGCTGAAGTGGTGCGCTTTTTTATTTTACGCGCCCACTACCGCAGTCCCTTGAATTATTCGGACGTGCATTTGGACGATGCCAAAAATGCCTTAACCCGTTTATACAATACTTTGTTAAACATTGCCCCTGCGCCCTTTGATTTAAGCAGCCAAAGCAATGAATATACACAGCGTTTTAACGCAGCCATGAACGATGATTTCAATACGGTGGAAGCAGTAGCCGTGTTGTTTGAGTTGGCAAACGAAGCCAATAAAAACCAATCTGCGGAATTATCGGGCTGTTTGAAGGCATTGGCGGGTGTGTTGGGCTTGCTGCAACGCGATGCACAGGCATTTTTGCAAGGCAGTACCACGGCAGACGGTTTGTCTAATGCAGAAATTGAAGCCCTGATTCAGCAGCGCAAGCAGGCGCGTCAAGACAAAAACTGGGCAGAATCCGACCGCATCCGCGATTTATTGGCAGCAGATGGCGTGGTCTTGCGCGACGGCGCAGACGGTACGACTTGGACGCGTAACTAATGATTTATTATTTAATAATTTTTTTTATGATTATGATGAAGCACAAAAACCAAATGATTCCTTTGGCGGCAGCGGTGGCAGCCGCGTTTGCCGCACCGCAGGCATGGGCGGCGCAAGTGGTGTGTGATGACCCGCAGGGCTGTCTGGTCAGTCGTTTTCGCGATGCTGGCTTATCTGGCAATGGTACAAAATGGCAAATCAGCACCGAAAAAGCAGGTGTGAAAACTTTGGAAGTCCCAGCAGGCGAGCGTTTACAGATTAAATTGAAAACGCAAACTTATCAAAATACCCCTGCAACTGATAGTGGGATTGACCCTGATGCTGAACC
Organism: Conchiformibius steedae; assembly: GCF_014054725.1. Classification (NCBI taxonomy): domain Bacteria; kingdom Pseudomonadati; phylum Pseudomonadota; class Betaproteobacteria; order Neisseriales; family Neisseriaceae; genus Conchiformibius; species Conchiformibius steedae. The sequence goes on from NZ_CP059563.1 coordinate 807,568, forward strand.
GGGTTACCGCAACAGTCGGGATACCTTAATCAGGCTAAATGATTATTTGTCTGATAAACAAGGAAATTCTGAATTAACCGTAGGTAAAGACACCAAAATCCGTTTATCTCAAGCGCGTGATGCCAGTAGTGTTGTTGATTTACATAATGCCGATGCTGTTTTGGAAAAAGGCAGCAGCATTACCATTGATGCAGGCTATGGCGAAGCCAAGGGTTTGGCACACCCTGAAAAAAACGGTATTTGGCATGCGGGCACAGCCATTGAAGCTGGGCGGGCTGCAAGAGTTAAAACTTCTGCCGATATCGAGTTAAACGGCATGGGGGCGCTGGGTTTGGAAGCCGATTATGGCGCACAGATTGAAGCTGCCGACCATAAACTTGCTCTAAACGGGCATTTCAACTTGGGATTGGTAGCAGAAGACGGCGGACAAATCCACGCTCGCAAGGTGCAGATTGACGGCAGCAACAGCCAAAATGTGCAAGTGGGTGCAGCATTGGCACATGATGTGGATTATGACAAAAAACTTGCCCCATCTACCCTAACGCTGGATAACAGCCATATCCGTTTACCGTCTAAAAACAGCACGGGAGTGTTGTTTGATGGTGGTGTACTGAATATGGACAACAGCCATATTGAAGCCGAACAAGCCCTTGTCAATTGGGCGCTTGAAGATTTCAGCAGCCATGGCAACCGTGTGAATCTGAAAAACAGTACCTTGCGTGGACGCGATTATTTAATAGATGCACAAATTCCGCAATGGTTGGAAGCTGTTAGAGAAGATGATGAAAAAACCGAAGCCTCGCGCTTTGATATGACCATCAACGCCGCCAACAGCACCTTACATGGCGGCACGCGCATTAACCACCAATTGCGCCGTTCGGGGCAAGATATTGGCACTTACCGCATCAATTTGCGCGACAACAGCACTTGGCAGATTAACCGCGACAGCGTGTTAGACGTTTTGGACGCGCAAGATTCCACTGTGGCATTTACTCCTGCTGGCAATGAATTTAAACAACTGGAAATTTTGGGTGATTTGCACGGCAATGCCACTTTTCAACTGAATACCGATTTGGCAAACGGCGCAGGCGATAAATTGCTGGTGCGCGGCAAGGTATCGGGCAAGCACGTTTTGGATGTACGCAATACCGCCGCCGAACCCGCCAACCGCAACCAAACTTTGACAGTAGTAGAAACAGGCAGCAGCGATGCCGATGCGTTCCGTTTGAAAAACGGCACGGTCAGCGCAGGCAAGTATTTATATGAATTAGAGAAAAAAGACCAAGACTGGGTGTTGGCGTATGCGCGTGAAGGCAGTGCGCCTGTATCGCCGCCCAATCCGCCTGCTGTTGCGCCCGTTGTGCCATCTTCGCCAAATGTGGCGGGAAATTCGTCTGCTACCGCTGTTTTGCCGCCGCCCTTGCCCGTCAATCATGCTGCCCGTGGCAATAAGGTGTTGAGCGTGTTTGCCGACAGCCGCATCGCCCATGTACAAAGCGCATCGCCGATTTTGGAACAGCAAAACGACACCGTCAACCAGCGTTTGGCAGAATTGCATACCCCACATCATATTAATGGCTTATGGGTATTGGCAGACAAGGGCGTGTCTTATCGCCGCCGCGAATATTTGGATAAGGCAGATGGCGTAACGTCAGGCTATCATCTGCGTAACCACAATGTACAAATCGGTTATGACCATATGTTTGCTTCGGGTGCGTATGCGGGCGTGTTGGCAGGACGCGGTATGTCCAAATTGGATTACCGCCGCGCCGGTTTTCCCGACAGCCGCATCAGCACCAGCAGTTTTGGTGCATACGGCGGTTTTACCCGCAATGGCTGGTTTGCCGATGCGCTGCTGCGCCACAACCGCCACCACAGCCGTCACCCCGAAGAAAACAACCGTTTTATCAGCAACAGCGTGATGCTGCAAACGGGTATGCAGTTTGATTTAGGCTATGGCTGGCGTTTGGTACCGCAAGCCGCGCTGACTTTGGCGCGGGTGTCGGGTAGCGGGCATACGGCTTCATCCAATTTGGCACAAACCCGTGTGGGCGCAGAATTGCGCGGCGACTTTTTGGTGTCGGACAACAATGTGCGCGTGATGCCGTTTGCAGGTTTATATCATTTGGGCGACCACCACCGCGCCCGTGCCAAATTAAACGGCGAATACCTGCAAGCCCCGAAAGCGGGTTCGCGTATCGGCGTACAGGCAGGCGCAGCCGTGGCATTTGACCGCAATAATCATTTTGACGTATCGGTACGCACCCAGCATGGCGAATATTTGCGCCGTGGCGCAGCGGTGTCTTTGGGCTACCGTTATTTGTGGTAAGTGCTGAAACGCCTGCGCAATGCAGGCGTTTTTTATGGTTGGTAAAAATAAGAACGGACGAGGCGATAAGGTCTGGTTTTAATCAACCTTCATATTCGGCACTGTGCCAAAACGGTTGTCCCACCGTGGGCGAACTGGCTTGTGCCTGTTCGCGCGGCGGTACGGGAACGGCAGCACGGGCGCAATGTCCCGCTTCTACCGCCAAGGCAAAAGCGCGCGCCATTGCCGCAGGATTGCCCGCACGGGAAACCGCTGTGTTCAGCAACACGCCGTCAAAACCCCATTCCATCACTTGCGCGGCATGAGACGGTACGCCCAAGCCCGCGTCAATAATCATCGGTACATCGGGCAGGGCTTCGCGCAACACCCGCAGGGCATAAGCGTGTACCGCGCCCAATGCTGTGCCGATGGGCGCAGCCCAAGGCATCAGCACTTCGCAGCCGCTGTCGAGCAAACGGCGACAGGCAATCAAGTCTTCGGTGCAGTAAGGCAACACACGAAATCCGTCTTTAATTAGGATTTCCGCTGCTTCCACCAGTTGAAACACATCGGGCTGCAACGTGCGGTCGTCGCCAATCAATTCCAGCTTGATAAAATCCGTGCCGAATACTTCCCGCGCCATCTGCGCGGTGGTAACGGCTTCGCGCACACTCAAACAACCCGCCGTATTCGGCAGCAGCGGCACACCCAAACCGCGCAACATTTCCCAAAACGCCCCACCGTGACAATCCGCGCCGCTGCTCTGCCGCCGCAGCGACACCGTGAGCATGGCAGGCGCAGCAGCCTGTACCGATTGGTTTAAAGTGTCCATATCGGGATAAGCCGCCGTTCCCAATAGCAGGCGCGAGGCAAAATCTTGACCGTATAAAGACAACATCGCTTTACCCCCCGCCCACAGGCGCAACAATGTCCACCTTGTCGCCCTCTGCCAACTGGGTTTGTGCATAATCGCCACGCGGCACAAATACGGTGTTTACCGCTGCGGCAAACGGCGCATCAGGCTGAAGCTGCGCCAATAATTGTGCCAGCGTATTGCCGTTAAAATCATGGCATTCGCCGTTAATCAAAATACGGGGCATGGTTTCACTTTCTGAAATTTACTCACAATCCAAATAATCCAATCCGCTGATTTCATCGCGCACGGGAATTTCATCGCCAGCCAGCAGCGCGATGACTAAACGGCACACTGCGCCCGCCACTGCAGGCGTAATCATAAAACCGTGTCGGAACAAACCATTGGCTTCTAAGATACGGCGGCGGCGGTGCAGACGAATTTCAGGGCGCTGGTGTGCCAAAGTCGGGCGCAACGCAGCAGACAGTTCCAATAATTTGGCTTCGCCAAAAGCAGGATCCACCGCATACAACGCCGATAACAATTCCAAACCCGAACGCACCGTTGCCGCGCCTGTGTCTTCGCTTTCAATTTGTGTGGCGCCCACCACAAACAAGTGCTGCGCTTTGGGCGCGATATACAGCGGATAACGCGGATGCAGCAGACGCACAGGACGGTTGAGCGACACTTCGGGCGCATATACCCGCGCCACTTCGCCACGCACCCCGCGCAACACCGTTGCCCCCGCCGTATTCCAATCCGTTTTTGCGCCCATGCCGCGACAGTCCACCACCCAATCAAAACATCCGCGCAAGAATTCGGGCGTACACGGCGTGTGCCAATAGCACAATACATCACGTTCTGCCAACGCCCGCGCCAGCACGCGCAGCCATTCGCGCCCGTCTAACTGCCCTTCGCCCGCCAAAAACATCGCTTGAGCAAAACGTTTGCCCAATTGCGCTTCATTGGCAGCAATTTCGCTGCGCTGCCAATGCGCGGGCGTGATGCCTGCGCGGTTGAGATGGTGTTCAAACTGCACCGCCAAAGGTTTGTCTTGCGCGTGCCACACCACCAGCGTACCATTTTGTTGAAAAAAGACTTTTTCGGGCAAACGGCGTGCCATTTCCGCCCACAAAGGCAGGCTTTGTCTGCCCAATTCCACCACTAAAGGCAGCGCGTCCACCGCTTCGGCAGCGGGCGCCAACATTGCCGCTGCCTGATACGCCGCCGATTCTTCGCCCGCCGCCGAACCCCGACAAAACACGGTACAGGCGATGCCCTGTTCCGCTAACTGCCACGCCAGCACCCGCCCCAGCAGTCCGCCGCCGACAATTGCAATCTGTGCCATCGTGTTCTTTCTTTAGCGGTACAGTTCCGCGCCTTTTTGCACAAATTCAATGGCTTTTTCCTGCATGCCTTTTTGTGCAGCGGCGTAATCGCGCACTTCCTGCGTGATTTTCATCGAGCAGAATTTCGGTCCGCACATGGAACAGAAATGGGCGATTTTCGCGCCCTCGGCGGGTAAGGTTTGGTCGTGATAACTTTCGGCGCGTTCGGGGTCCAAACTCAAACGGAACTGGTCGCGCCAACGGAATTCAAAACGCGCTTTGGATAAGGCATTGTCGCGCAACTGTGCGCCTACCCAGCCTTTTGCCAAATCCGCCGCGTGCGCCGCCAATTTATAAGTGATAATCCCCGTGCGTACGTCTTCCTTATCAGGCAAACCCAAATGCTCTTTCGGGGTAACGTAACACAGCATCGCCGTTCCGTACCAACCAATATTCGCCGCGCCAATGCCCGAAGTGATGTGGTCGTAAGCAGGGGCAATATCCGTTACCAAAGGACCCAAGGTATAAAACGGTGCTTCAAAACAATGTTGCAGCTCTTCAGTCATGTTTTGCTTCACGCGCTGCAAGGGAACGTGTCCCGGACCTTCAATCATAACCTGCACATCATGTTGCCATGCTTTTGCCGTTAATTCGCCCAAGGTGTGCAATTCGCCAAACTGCGCCGCATCGTTGGCATCGGCAATACAACCGGGGCGTAAACCGTCGCCCAAGCTAAACGACACATCATAGGCTTTCATGATGTCGCAAATTTCGTCAAAATGGGTGTAGAGAAAGTTTTCCTGATGGTGCGCCAAACACCATTTCGCCATAATTGAACCGCCGCGCGACACGATTCCTGTCAGCCGTTCTGCCGTTAAAGGCACATAACGCAGCAGCACGCCCGCATGAATGGTAAAGTAATCCACGCCTTGTTCTGCCTGTTCAATCAGCGTGTCGCGGAACAAATCCCACGTTAAATCTTCCGCCACACCACCTACTTTTTCCAAAGCCTGATAAATCGGCACTGTGCCGATGGGAACGGGCGCGTTGCGGATAATCCATTCGCGCGTTTCGTGAATATGTGCGCCTGTGGACAAATCCATAATCGTATCCGCGCCCCAACGCAACGCCCACACCATTTTTTCCACTTCTTCGGTCAGGCTGGACGTAACCGCCGAATTGCCCAAATTGCCGTTGATTTTAACGCGGAAATTGCGCCCGATAATCATCGGTTCCAGTTCGGGGTGATTGATGTTGGCGGGGATAATGGCGCGTCCTGCGGCGATTTCGCGGCGCACAAATTCGGGGGTAATGTCGTCGGGCGTGCGCGGCAGATTCGCGCCGAAACTTTCGCCTGCGTGTTGTTTAATGAGTTTGGCATAGCGCGGGTCGCGGAACACTTCGTCCATTTTCAAACGCTCGCGCAGGGCGACAAATTCCATTTCGGGGGTGATGATGCCTTGACGGGCATAGTGCATCTGGCTAACGTTTTTGCCTGCTTTGGCGCGGCGCGGACGGGTAATCTGATTAAAACGCAGGTGCGCGGTTTTGGGGTCGTGGGCGCGTTGCAAACCATATTCGCTAGACAAACCGTCTAAAATTTCGGTGTCGCCGCGCTCGTCCAACCACGCGCTGCGGATGTGCGGCAAGCCTTGTTTCAAATCAATTCGGGCAGACGGGTCGCCATACGCGCCGCTGGTGTCGTAAACGGGAATGGGGGGATTGGCTTCACGCCCTGTGTCGGTAACAGTGTCGTCTTGGGCGATTTCGCGCAGCGGTACGCGGATATCGGCGCGGCTGCCTTGCAGATAGATTTTATTGGAATTGGGATAGGCAAACTGAATGCCCAATTGTTGCGACAGTTGGTCTAATTGAACCGCTTCCTGCCCCGTGCTGCGTTGAACCATAAAACACACTCCTGAAAAACATTGCGCCCAAACAGGAATGCCACACACAGGCAAGGAAACTCCCCACGCAGGCATTATCCTGTTCGGGTGCAAAGGGTGATTCTCAGCCGCGCAATGGTACGCAGCACCCCTGTTTCAAGCGGTAAAAACGGTATTTAAGCACAAAATGATGGTGCGTTCAAGGCAGGGTTTGGAATCTTATGGCAATCAATCCATAATAAAACCCATTAAAATCAACCACCCACTAAAGGCGTTAATTTGATAAAGCTGACCACCAAATCATCGCGCAGGTAAATCATGTCGTCCAGATTTTCCAATTGGCGGTTGTCTGCCAGCACAAAAAAGCCGTTTTGACGAAAAGCCGCCAAGGCAGTGGCAACTTGTTTGTCGGCGTTAATCAGCGGACGTTTTTTGCCTTTGGGACTGCCGTTGAGCAGCTGTTCGGTTTCGGTGGGCGTAACCAAATTATGGCGCGATACGGCTTGGTCGGCGCGTTGGTTGTAGTCGTCCACTTCAGCGCGGACACGCTGTTCAATCAGTTCGGCAACGCTGATGCGGTTGTTGCGGAATTTAAGGAACAATTCGTTCAATACTTGTCCGCCTAGGCTGTGGTCTTGTACGGTAAGGGTGGCTAGGGTCGTCATATCGGTCTTTCGTTAATCAGCGGGCTGATGGCGCAACCACAGCCCGCCAAACCATTATAAAGCAGCTAACAGGGCATCTCCCATTTGCGAACAGGAAACGGGGGATACGCCCGCTTCGGCAATATCGGCGGTGCGTAAGCCTTGGCGCAACACGGTTTGCACGGCGTTTTCCACTTGTGCGGCGCGGACTTCGTCTTGCAGACTGTAACGCAGCAGCATCGCCAGCGATAATACGGTTGCCAAGGGGTTGGCTTTGTTTTGTCCGGCAATGTCGGGCGCGGAACCGTGTGAAGGTTCATACAAACCTTTGCCGTTTTCGTCCAGCGATGCAGAGGGCAGCATACCAATTGAACCTGTGAGCATAGAGGCTTGGTCGCTTAAAATATCGCCGAAAATATTGCCTGTGGCAATTACGTCAAACTGTTTGGGGGCGCGTACCAACTGCATGGCGGCGTTGTCCACATACATATGGCTTAACTGTACATCGGGATAATCTTTGCCCACTTCAGTAAAGATTTCTTTCCACAATTCAGTGGTTTCTAACACATTGGCTTTATCTACGGAACACAGTTTTTTGCTGCGTTTTTGCGCCGCTTCAAACGACACTTTGGCAATGCGGCGGATTTCGCTTTCGCTGTAACGCATGGTGTTAAAGCCTTCGCGTTCGCCGTTGTCCAAGGTGCGGATGCCGCGCGGTTCGCCGAAATAAATGTCGCCCGTCAGTTCGCGCACAATCAGAATATCCAAGCCCGCCACCACTTCGGGTTTGAGCGTGGACGCGTCCGCCAATTCGGGGTACAACACGGCAGGGCGCAGGTTGGCAAACAAATTCAAGTCTTTACGAATCGCCAACAAACCGCGTTCGGGGCGCAGGCTGCGTTCCAGATTATCGTATTGCGGCGAACCCACCGCGCCCAACAACACGGCATCGGCTTCGCGGCACAGTTTTTGGGTAAATTCGGGATAGGGCGAGCCGTATTCGTCATAAGCCGCACCGCCCAAAGGAGCGTATTGGTATTGCGCGTCCAAGCCTTGTTCAATCAGCTTGTCGAGCAAGCGCACGGCTTGAGCGGTAATTTCAGGTCCGATGCCGTCACCCGGTAGAATAACGATTTGTTTCATTTCAATCATCTTTCGTTTTAGAATAACCAATTGTTTTCAAATTATGCCACAGTTCTTTAAAACGTATCACCGTTATTTCCTTTAATTCTTTTCGCAATTTTTCTGCCGCCTTATTTCTTTCCCCTCTCTCATGGAGTAAAAACTTTAATAAATTCAACATGCCTAATTGTAAATATAGGGCAACATAGAGCCCACTAATTACCATAAAATAAAGCTCATACCCAACATCTTCTACATTAAACACTCCAAATATAATGAAAGAGATTAAAGATAAAAAATAAACCACAGATATGGAAACGAGAAAAGCAATAACCGCTTCTATTAAACCTTTTGCCTTTCCACTTATCTTTTTTCCGAAAATTAGAAATAAGATAGCTAGAGAACCCATTAATAAAGGAATGAAAGAGTGATATTTCAAAGAAATAAAACTAAGAAACAATTCGTAAAAGTTAATATCAGTTTTAAAAAAAGATGCCAATATTACACTTATAATAAGTACTATTGTCCTATAAATAATAGGTGGCATTTCTTCCCTAATAAACGCAAAAATTTCATTAGTCCATTTTGAAAAATCAATTTTAGGCAAATTAATTCTAGGAAAGATTTTATTAATTTTATCAAAAATAAAATTAATAAAACTTCCAATCCAGTCTTCCATATTAAGATAATTGAAGAATATAATGAAAATGGCAAAAAAATTCAAAAAGAATACTTTTCTACTTTTACTCATTGAATTCAATTTCTATTCTCTCTCAGGCTAAGTGGAAATTAGCTTCTGATTATTCCACACGCAACATTACCCGCGCCGTTTCGTGCCAATAACCGTCATCGCGTAAAGCGGTTTCGGCGTAGAGTCCGTTGGGCGTAGCGACATCTGGGGGCAACAAGTCAGCAGTTTGCACACGCACGGGGGCTAAATATTCCTGCCGTTTCAAGGCGTACCAACGGCAGCCGTCCGCTGCTTCAGGCAAACGGGTCAGTAAACGTCCCGTCCACGCATTGGCGGTATAAGGCGCAGTCTCGGGCAAACTGCCGTCTGTGCTAAAGCCCATGCCACGCACCAGCGACACGCGGCGCAAGCTGTCGGGGGTAATACCTGCCGCCGTCAATGCCTGCACAGCCGCTGCGCTGCGTGATAAATCCAATTGTTTGAGTAATTTGGCGGATTTTTGCGACAAGGTATCGGTGGGATTCAAACCCGCCATTTTTTCGGGTGTGCCGTCTGCCGCGCCAACATATTTGCAACACAATTCAATGTGATACCTTATGCCATTTAATTCGGCAATAAAGTCCAACGCGCCTGCTGTCTGTCCGTTGGGATAACACACGGGCAGATTGTGCGCCAGCAAACGACTGTGCGGGGCGTGGCTCAACCAAAACACCAGCAGGCGTTCGGCGTAATGCCCAAGACGCTCATCGCTGTGGGCTTCGGGTAAGCCCTTGATGCCTTTGTCGTCCCAATCCAGCAGCAGACGAAAACCCTTATCGCCCAGCAGTTCACGCACGGGTAATTCACAGCCGCTGTGCCACAGGGGCGGGGCAGTCAGCAAGGCGGCGAGTTGGCGGACGGCGGGGCGGCGCAAACGCCACCATAGGGCATCAAGGGCGTAATTCATGGTACTTTCCATAATAAAACAAACCCTTTCCGAAAAAACGGAAAGGGGAATTTAGGGCGCATCCCCCTTTACTTATGCGGCGGTGTTTTTGGTACAAATCCGCGCCTGCCGCGTTAAAAACCCTTGCAAGGTGTCCAACCTTGCGCGGATTTTTGCCTTGCATACGCGGATTTTTACGCAAAAAACCGCTTGGCAAAGCAAACGGGGACGCGCCCTAGTGCGCGTCTTTTTCGTGCAGCAGCTCGCCGGCTTGGGCGGAACATTCGTGCGGGGATTCCAAAGCCTGACGCAGATAGCGCCGTCCCAAATTGCGGTCGCGGTCGGTGCGTTCGCCGTGCCAGTACATTTTGCCGATTAAGTAGGCAGCATAGGGCTGACCGTTTTCGGCGGCGGTTTCCAGCACCGAGACATTGCCGCAACGGTAAGCGGCGGCTTGTACGGCTTCATCGTTCCAATCGCCTTCTTCGGCGGCGGCGCGGTACAGTTCTTGGGCGTCGTTGTCGTTATGGCGCACGCCCCTGCCCAAACGGTAGCATTCTGCCAGATGAAATTTGGCTACGGCTGCGCCTTCCCATTCGCTGAAAGCGGCTTTGGCAAACATGGCGGCGGCGGCTTCATAACGCGGTGCGGTAATGGGGTTTAAGCGGTAAGGGCTGTTTTTGGGATGCAGATGATGGAAGCTGCCGTTGAGATAATAGATGCCTGCTTCCAAACAGGCGGCAGCGCTGCCGTTTTCGGCGGCACGGCACAGCCAGTACAGGGCTTGAGCGTCGTTTTGGGCGATGCCGTTGCTGCCGTGTATCATATTGACGGCGGTGTAGTACTGTCCCAGCATATCGCCGTTTTCGGCGGCTTGCAAAAAGCATTGCGCGGCTTTAAACGGATTGTGTTCCAACAGCATACCGCTTGAATATTCTATGCCCAATTCCAACCATGCAGCGGCACAGTTGCGCTCGGCGGCGGCGCGGAAGTAGCAGATGGCATCGGCATAACGGCGTTTGGCGCGGCGGTACAGCGCCATCACAAACAAACACAGGGCATTGCCTTCGTCTGCCTGCTTTTTAACGGTTTCTAAAAAAAACCGTTTGCGGGAAAAATCGGCAGGCTGGGGGTGGGGCTGATGATGAATCAGCGGCTTGAGGGTGATGCGGGCGGTATCGGCGTGCCAATGTTTGATGTAGTTGCCCGCGCGGAACAGGGGGCTGAGTAGGGTACGGGTGGCGTATTCGTCCAGCGTATCGCGGTTGCGGAAATAATGCTTAACCGTGCCGTCGCCGTAGGTCAGGGTAAAACTTTCAAAATTGGGCAGGTAGTTGTGCGGGGCATCTGCAGCCACCAGCACTGTGCCGATGGGCAAGCCGTTGTCGTAATAAAGGGTGTCCCACACCCGTGCCACGCCCGCATCCACAATCCGCCCTTCGCTTTCGCTTAGCCGCAATACGAAATCGCCGCGTTGTACCAAAGTGTCATCGGCATACACCAGCGGGCGGACGGAAGACTCGTAAACGGTAGCGGGCATATTCGTTGCCGCGACAACGGAAGGCAGGTTGGGCGTGTGGCTCATCGGTTTGGAACGGGTTGGGGGCAGCGGAATAAAATTGTAATGGACAGACTCTAAATTTGTCAAAACAGGGCTGTCGGGGCAGGCATGGTTCAGTATTTCAACAACACCGCACCCCACGCAAAACCGCCGCCGATGCCTTCCAGCAACAGCGTTTGCCCGCGTTGGATGCGCCCGTCTTTAATGCCCGCGTCCAATGCCAGCGGAATGGAAGCGGCGGAAGTGTTGGCGTGTTCTGCCACGGTTACAATCACTTTGTCCATGCCCAAACCCAAATGTTTGGCGGTGGCTTCAATAATGCGGCGGTTGGCCTGATGCGGCACAATCCAATCAATTTCGTCCGCGCTCATGCCTGCGGCGGTTAAGACTTCTTCGGCAACGGCAGAAAGCTGTTTAACCGCAAATTTAAACACGCCCTGTCCGTCCATCTGCACAAAAGGCGTACCGTTTACCTGTCCACCTGCCATTTGTGCGGGAACGTTTAACAGCTTCAGATAATTGCCGTCAGCGTGCAGTTTGCTGGCGATAATGCCCGCTTCGCTGCTGCGCCCCAATACCGCCGCACCCGCGCCGTCGCCAAATAGCACACAGGTGCTGCGGTCGTTCCAATCTACAATACGGCTGAAAATTTCTGCGCCAATCACCAAAACTTTTTGCGCCATACCGCTTTGGATATAGGCGTTTGCCGTTGCCAAGGCATACATAAAGCCCGCGCACACGGCTTGCACGTCAAACGCGGGGCAACCTGCTATCCCCAATTTATTTTGCACAATGGTGGCAGTGGCGGGAAACTGCATATCGGGCGTTGCCGTTGCTACAATAATCAAATCAATTTCTTCGGCAGCCACGCCCGCATCTGCCAAAGCACGGCGGGCGGCTTCGGCAGCCAAATCGCTGGTTTTTTCGTGTTCAGCGGCAAGGTGGCGGGCTTTAATGCCTGTGCGGATGGTAATCCATTCGTCAGACGTATCCACACGTTGCGCCAATTCATCATTGCTGACGCGCTGTTCAGGCAGATAGCTGCCTGTACCGAGAATATAAGCATGGTGCATGGCAATATTCCTTAATTAATTTCTTCACAACGGCATTGTAGAACAAAATGCCCTGCCGCGCTTATGCTAGAATGGTTTTTTTCCAACCCTAATAAAAGGAACTGACCATGCGTTTATTACACACCATGTTGCGTGTAGGCGATTTAGAGAAATCACTGGCGTTTTACACCGAGGTTTTGGGCATGCAGCTGCTGCGCCGCAAAGACTACCCCGAAGGACGTTTTACTTTGGCATTTGTCGGCTACGGTGCGGAAAGCGAAACCGCTGTGATTGAGCTGACCCACAATTGGGACACCGATTCTTACGATTTGGGCAACGGTTACGGACACATCGCCTTGGAAGTAGATGATGCTTATGCTGCTTGCGATGCCGTGCGTGCCAAAGGCGGAAAAGTTACCCGCGAAGCAGGACCGATGAAACACGGCAGCACCATCATTGCCTTTGTGGAAGACCCTGACGGCTACAAAATTGAATTTATCCAAAAAAAATCGGGTAACGACACCTATTGATTGACTGTGGCGCTGTCTGCGGTATTTATACGCAGGCAGCGTTTTTTTCCTAGATAAACAATGCTGACCCTTTCCCCCCAACCCGCCCCCACTTGGGACGACCCCGTTGCCATGCTTTACGCCTGCCACGGCAATGTGCGCCGTTTTTGCAGCGAATTGCAGCGTTTGGCGCACTATTTGGCAGAAAATGGCTGCGATGCCGATGCCCGAAACAGTATCGCCCGCATCCGCCGCTACTTTAGCCAAGCCGCGCCCCTGCATCACGATGATGAAGAACAGAATTTTTTTCCTGCACTGCTGGCACACGCCCCGCACGCCGCCGATGCGGTGGCACAATTAGCCAAGGAACACCATACCCTTTCAACACTGTGGGCGCAGGTAGAAGCCCGATTTACCGCGCTGGAAAACGGCAGCAGCCACACTTTTCCCATTGGTTTGGCAAACGATTTTGCCGAAAGTTACCACCGACACATGGCATGGGAAGAGCCTTTATTTGATTTGGGCAAACAGGTTTTACCACCATCTGTATTGGCGCAAATGGGCAAGGTAATGGCGGCGCGGCGGCAGTCAGGATAAAAAACAGGCGCAAGATTGGGTTCTTGCGCCTGTGGTTTTTTGAAAAAAACTTAAACGGCTTCGGTGCGCTGCAACAACCATGCCCGCGCCGCGCCCGTGGTGTGTTCATACAGCTTGGCGCGGACTTCGGCGTGGTAGCCGTTTAACCAAGCGCGTTCGCCATCATCTAATAATGCCAAATCAATCAAACGGGTATCAATCGGACACAGGGTAACGGTTTCAAAGCACAAGAATTTGCCAAACGCGCTTTCCTGCGGCTGTGCAACAGCTTGGGTGATAATCAGGTTTTCAATACGGATGCCCCATTGTTCGGGACGGTACAGCCCTGGTTCGTTGGAAGTCAGCATACCGATTTTTAAAGCATGATGCGGATTGGCAGCAGTACGGCAGGCGATAACCTGTGGACCTTCGTGAACATTTAAAAAATAGCCCACGCCGTGTCCCGTGCCGTGTCCGTAATCGCACTGCGCCTGCCACAGCGGTAAACGGCAGATGCTGTCAATCAGTGGGGCAGGCAGGTTTTCGGGGAACACGGCGCGTGCCAAAGCAATATGCGCTTTTAAGACCAAAGTAAAATCGCGTTTGTGGGCAGCGGTGGGCGTACCGACAGGCACAACGCGGGTAATGTCGGTGGTACCGTTCAGGTATTGCGCCCCCGAATCAATCAGCAGCAAACCGTCGCCTTCAATGGTGCTGTGGGCTTCGGCGGTGGCGCGGTAGTGCGGTAATGCGCCGTTGGCGTTAAAGCCTGCAATGGTGTCAAAACTGGGCGACACATAATGCGGCTGACGGCTGCGGTGCTCAATCAGCAGGGTGTCGATGTCGCATTCGGTGAGTGGGACTTTGTCGGCAAGTTTTTGTTCTAACTCGGCAAAAAATCCGCATAACGCCACGCCGTCCTGAATCATGGCTTGGCGGATATGGGTGATTTCTGCAGGGGTTTTGCAGGATTTAAACAGCGTGGACGGATTGATTTGCGCCAATACGGACGTGCTGTCGGGCAAGTGGCGCAACACCGAAACGGCGGTTTTGGCGGGGTCGCACAACAGCGTACCGTGCAGTTGGGCGACTGTTGCGCCGATGTTGTGATAGGGGGCAAGGCTGATGCCTGCTGTTTGTAAGGTTTGTTGTGCGGCGGGACTGATGCGGGTGTGGTCGGTAAACAAGACTGCTTGTGTGTCGTTAATCAGCAGGTGCGCCAAAAACACGGGGTTATGCGAAACATCGCTGCCGCGCAAATTGGTCAGCCAAGCAATATCGTCTAGAGACGACAATAAATGATGGTCTGCGCCTGCTTCGTGCATGGCTGCGCGTACGCGGGCAAGTTTGGCGGCGGCGGTTTCGCCGCAAAATTCGGGCGGGTGCGGATAAACTTCGCTGCGCGGCAGCGGCGGACGTTCCGTCCACACTTCATGGCTTAAATCGGTATCGCATTGCAAAATTTGTTTTTTTGCCGCAAAAACTTGGCGCAGTTGCTCGGCGTTGCGCTGCGACAGCATATCTGCCGCCACACCGATACGCGCGGCTTCGGGCAGATGGTCTGCCAGCCATTGCGGATAATCTTGGTCTTCGCCCAGCTTGTGTAAGCGAATACCGCTGCCCGCCAATTGCGCCTGTGCCTGTGTCCAATAGCGGCTGTCTGCCCACAATCCTGCATAATCGGCGCACACCACCAGCGTGCCTGCCGAGCCAGTAAATCCCGACAGCCACAAGCGGCTTTGCCAGTGTTCGGGCAAGTATTCGGAAAGGTGCGGGTCGGCGGTGGGGACTATCCATGCGTCCAAAGCGTGCTGTTTCATCACGCCGCGCAAATGGGCGATGCGTTCTTTAAAAACCGTCATCATGATTCCTTAATATTTTCTAAAACGAAAAAACCTGCCACTTGGCAGGTTTCTTATCAAACAATTATGCAGCAGGGCAAAACTTATTTGGCAGCAGAAGCAGCGGCAGCTTCAGCAGTAGAAGCCATCTCTTCTTTTACTTCAGTTGCAGTGTTGGCAACAGCTTCAGCAGCAGAAGCAGCCATAGAAGCCATGTCTGCTTTTACTTCGGTTGCTTTAGAAGCAGCAGCGTCCAATACGCTGGAAGCTTCGCTGGCAGCAGTAGAAGCAGCGCTTTCAACCGCAGAAGCGGGGGTAACGGTTTGTTGGGGCGCTTCGGGGGCTTTTTGCTCACCGCCGCAAGCGGCAACAAACAGAGACATCAAAGCAACGGCTGCGAGGGATTTTTTCATAATAAACACCTATGTGTGAATGGATTGAATAAATTACGACCCGTGCACCGCTTCGTGATACGCGTTCGGATACAGGGAACCGCAGGAAAGTGCTGTATTTTGCCTGAAAATAATTTTCTGTGCAATCATTATTGCCAGCGTTATCAATACGATTGGCGCGTTTTTGCGACAAATGCCGTTGTGTTTGCGCGTAACTAGTGTATTTATACCAGTTAATTTTTTTTTAAAACAATTGTTTTAAATTGAATTGGCGCAAAACGGGCGCAAAGGGGCAAAATGTGGCAAAAAGCGTTTGTTGCGCGGCAGCGACAGAAAAAAGCGCGGTTTGTGTTATACTGCACCCCTGTTTTCGGCAGCGGTGCTGCCGTTTTTTGACACCTGCCTGAATGAAGGAAATTTGCATGAGCATTAAGAAAAATTCTGTCGTAACCCTGCACTATGAAATGTACAACGCCGACAACGAACTGATTGACAAAACTGTTGAACCCATCGCCTACCTGCACGGCGGCTACGACGGTATTTTTCCTTTGGTGGAAGAAGCCCTGCACGAAAAACACATTGGCGACAGCATTGATGTGGTTTTATCGCCCGATGATGCCTTTGGCGAGCAAGAACCCGAACTGATTCGCGTGGAAAACGCCGATGTGTTCCCCGTTGATGTGGAATTGGGTATGATGTTTGAAGCAGACGACCCCGAAACAGGCGGCATTATCGTTTACCGCGTGGTGGATGTGGCAGACGGTAAAGTGGTGGTAGACGGCAATCACCCCTTGGCAGGCATGAAAATCCGCTTTAAAGCCACAGTAGATAATATCCGCGAGGCTTCTGCCGAAGAAATCGCCCACGGTCATGTGCATGGTCCTGACGGACACCATCATCACTAAATCCTAGGGCGTGTCCCTATTTACTTATGCGGCGGTGTTTTTGGTATCAACCCGCGTCTGCCGCGTTAAAAATCCTTGCAAGGTGTCCAACCTTGCGTGGATTTTTGCCTTGCATACGCAGATTTCTACTCAAAAAACCGCTTGGCAAAGCAAATAGGGACACGCCCTAATATTGGATAAAATAAAAAAACGGCTTTCCTGATACGGGAAAGCCGTTTTGCCGTTTGGCGCGGTATTGAGAAAATGCTGAAGCCTTTGGCAATTGCCGTTATAATTGAACCATATGGCGGGCGTATGATGCTTTGCCTATATATTCACACTACACAATAAGGAACCCGTACCATGCCTTGGAATATCCCGATATTATTAACTTGGTTGCGTATTGTATTGATTCCGGTGTTTGCCGTGATTTTGTATCTGCCGACAGGCTGGCTGCCGCAGGCGGGTATCAATTGGGCGGCGGCGCTGGTGTTTGCTGCGGCAGGCATTACCGATTGGTTTGACGGCTTTTTGGCGCGACGTTGGGCGCAGACTTCTGATTTTGGCGCGTTTCTCGACCCTGTTGCCGATAAGCTGATGGTGGCGGCGGCATTGATTTTACTGGTGCAGTTTAACCGCACTTTTGCCCTGTTTGCCATTATTATTATCGGGCGCGAAATTACCGTATCGGCTTTGCGTGAATGGATGGCGCAGATGGGACGACGCAGCAGCGTGGCGGTGGTGAGTTTGGGGAAATTTAAAACCGCTGCCCAAATCGCCGCCATTATTATGCTGCTGATTAACGACCGCGATTTTTACGGTATCGATTTGTATGTGTGGGGCAATGTGCTGATGTTTGTGGCGGTGGTGCTGACGGTTTGGTCTATGCTCTACTACCTGAAACGGGCGTGGGCGCAGCTTTCGTCAACGGAAACAACAACTAATTAACCATTTGTATTGATAGGATAAATAATAAAAACGCCACAGCCTGTACTGTGACGTTTTCCGTTATAATCGTTCTTTTCCAACCCAATTCGAGAACCATTATGGCAACAAAACCCGACAACGAAAAAAGCCTTGCCCTGCAAGCCGCGCTCGCCCAAATTGAAAAAAGTTTCGGCAAAGGCGCGGTCATGAAAATGGACGGCAGCCATCAGGAAGACGATTTGCAAGTGATTTCCACTGGCTCGCTGACGATTGACCTTGCCTTGGGCGTAGGCGGTTTGCCACGCGGACGGATTGTGGAAATTTTCGGACCCGAATCGTCAGGCAAAACCACTTTGTGTTTGGAAACCATCGCCCAATGCCAAAAAAATGGCGGCGTATGTGCCTTTATTGATGCCGAAAACGCTTTTGACCCCGTGTATGCGCGTAAATTGGGCGTGAATGTGGAAGAGCTGCTGGTGTCGCAACCCGATACGGGCGAACAGGCTTTGGAAATCTGCGACATGCTGGTACGCAGCGGCGGTGTGGACATGGTGGTGGTGGATTCGGTTGCCGCGCTGGTGCCCAAAGCCGAAATTGAAGGCGAAATGGGCGACAGCCATGTGGGTTTACACGCCCGCTTGATGAGCCAAGCCCTGCGTAAATTAACAGGCAACATCAAAAAAACCAATACTTTGGTGGTGTTTATTAACCAAATCCGCATGAAAATTGGCGTGATGTTCGGCAGCCCCGAAACCACCACGGGCGGTAATGCGCTGAAATTCTACGCATCGGTGCGTTTGGACATCCGCCGTGGTGTACAAATCAAAAAAGGCGACGATGTTTTGGGCAATGAAACCAAAGTAAAAGTGATTAAAAACAAGGTTGCGCCGCCGTTCCGCATTGCCGATTTTGATATTTTGTATGGCGAAGGCATCAGCTATGAAGGCGAACTGATTGATTTGGGCGTAAAAGCGGGCGTGGTGCAAAAATCGGGCGCGTGGTTTAGCTACAACGGTGCAAAAATCGGTCAGGGCAAAGACAATTCGCGCCAATGGTTAAAAGAAAATCCTGAAATTGCAGCGGAAATTGACCGTAAAATCCGCGAACAATCGGGCTTGGTGCAGTTGGTACACGAAGGCACGCCTGAAGATGACGGCGTGGAAGTTGCGCCCGCAGAATAAGGTTTAAGCCAAGAAAATCCCGCCACAGTAAAATGTAGCGGGATTTTTTATAGTTGATTAAAATCGCAACGATAAGGCGTTGCCAACGCCCTGATGTACTACCCGTGCACGGCGGGCGTTGTCGTCTTTTCTCGTTTTTATTTTTATCAACTATATTTATAGTTTGGGTTTGCTGCAATTGCCACGTTTTGCCATGTTTAATTTGGATATCGCTGATTTTCCTTTGGCTTCATCTACTTGTTCCAAATTTGCTCCACCTACAAATACACCTAATTTCATGTATTGACGAACAAAATAGTTTTTACCATTTTCCATGTTGATGCTTAAAATATTGGGGGAGAATTCTGATTCGGTTGCAATTTGATGTGTCCCCGAAGGTAATTCGGTATGGAAAAATACATTTGGTGCAGATTCACCTAGGCATTCCCCATCTACCCAAATATCTTTTTTTAAAGCACCACCTAAACTGCCTACACGGTAAACATATAACCCTGCTTTACCTTCGGCAGGTAATTGAAATTTTTTAGCTTGTTCGGAGTGTTCTGCTGGCGCAGTGGCGACTGATGCGCAACCACTTAAAATCATTAAGGCAGTTAGTGCGGCAATACCATTTGCTCGTATCATCACGTTTTTCTCCAATATGTTAAAGTTGCATAATTTGACATGAACACGTTATCTTAACCTTTTCTCTTGTTAATTTGCAAGTGCATTGGATTTAAAGCATTAAAAAAAGCACCACTAAAATAGTGTGGTGCTTTTGTGAGCATTTATTTTGGCAAAATCAATACATTTTGGGGGGCAATTGATGGCTGCGCAGGCGTTTTTGCAGACGTTTTACGGCAGCGGCTTTTTTGCGTTTGCGTTCGGTGGTGGGTTTTTCGTAGGCTTCACGGGCGCGCAATTCGGTCAGCAAGCCGGTTTTTTCAATGGCGCGTTTGAAACGGCGCATGGCAACTTCAAAGGGTTCGTTTTCTTTTACACGAATAGTAGGCATGTTTTATCCTTTAATATAAAGTAAATAAAAATAAAAAACGGCAGACATTCTGCCTGAATGCACGGTTTGCGCTTCATGGGAAGCGGGGCGGTGCTTGCCCGATGATTCAACATCACCTCCTAAACGCCACTGCCTGTCGGCAGCCCAAATGCTTCCACAACGCGCACATGCGGCGGAAATTTAATCCTAAACGTTAAATTATGCGGTTTTTTGTGCGTACCGTCAAGAAAAACTACCGTTTCCATTCTTGCTGTAAGGCGCGGATATTGGCTTCGCGGTCGCGCACAATATCGGACAAACGGCGCACGGCGACGCTGTCCTGTCGTTTTTGCGCGGATTGCAAAGCACGTTGCGCGTGGGCGAGGGCTTGATTTTCTCGGGCTATTTCGTTTGCCAAAATATCGCGGCGCTTGGGTGGTGGTGGTGGGGCGATAAGGGTGTGGCGTGGTCGCGGCGGTGTGGTTTTTTTGGAGTGTGGGACAACTGGGTTGGGCGCAACAGGTGCGGGCTTGGGCAGCGGCGGCAAAATCGGGGTGTTGTCAAAGCTACCGTATTCGTAGCGTTGCCAAATTTGGGTAATGGCATCATCGTTTGGATTGGCGGGGGTATCGTCAGCGGCGGGCGCGGAAGCGGCGGGCAGGGCAACTTCGGCAGACACCTGTGGCGCGGGCGAAAAAGCGGTTTGCGGGCTTTCGGTAATGCCGTCCATTTGCGACAGGCGACAAGACTGCAAACCTTGCCGCTCGGTGGTGTAAACGGGTTTGCCGTTTGACAGACAGATATAGGTGGCGGCGGAAGCAGGTGTGCTTGTGGCGGCAAACAGCAGCCACATTAGCATAAACGGGATATTAAGCCGTTTGTTCATCGTTTAGTTTGACAATACCGTTTGATGGCAAAGTGGCGGCGATTTCGGCAGCGGTTTGCTCGTTCAATACATAATCGGGGGCAATTTCGGCAAGCGGATACATCACAAACGCCCGTTCTACAGCGCGGGGGTGGGGCAGAGTGAGACTGCTGCTGTGATGGCTTTCGCCATTAAAGTCAATAATATCCAAATCCAAAGTGCGCGGCGCATTGCGGAAACTGCGTTCGCGCCCGAATGTCTGTTCAATGTTTTGCAAGGCGCGTAACAGCGTTTCTGCGTCCCAATCGCTTTCTACCAGCGCGGCGGCGTTGATAAAATCGGGCTGGTCGGTATAGCCCACGGGCGCGGTGCGGTATAAAGACGACAGGCGCAGCAAACGCACGCCGTCTAAAGCCGCCACAGCAGCGGCGGCGCGGCGGACTTGTTCGGCGGGTTGTTGCAGATTGCTGCCAAAAGCAATCACGGCAGTAACAGACATGGCAAGCCCTTTTTTAACGTGCGTTTTTCATCAAACGCTGTTTTTCGCGCTTCCAATCGGCTTCTTTGGCGGATTCACGCTTATCGTGTTGTTTTTTACCTTTTGCCAGCCCGATATCGGCTTTGATGCGCCCACGGTGCAAGTGCATATTTAAAGGCACAATGGTGTAGCCTGCGCGTTCGGTTTTGCCAATCAGCTTATTGATTTCGCGCTGATTAAGTAATAATTTGCGCGGGCGCACGGGGTCGGGTTTAACGTGGGTGGAAGCGGTAGGCAGCGCGGTAATGTGGCAACCCACCAGATAAAACGCACCGTTTTTCCAATGGATATAGCTTTCTTTTAGCTGCACCCGTCCTGCGCGGATGGCTTTTACTTCCCAGCCTTCCAGCACCAAACCTGCTTGAAGCTGCTCTTCAATAAAATAATCGTGAAACGCTTTGCGGTTATTGGCGATACTCATGATTGTGTACCAACAAAGTTTTGATAAACGGCGATTTTAGCAGAATTTAAAAAAGTTGATGCAAGGCGGGGGCTTAATCAGGCGAAAAAAACTTGGTGTTGGATTTGGCTGTTAATCGCAACAATAAAGCAAGGATTATTTGATTTAGCTTCAATAATGGCAGTAAAAATCTGTTAAGCAGTAGAAAAATGTATTATGCTTTAAGGCGTTTCAGGGATTGAAACGCCTTTTTCGTTTCTTTATTTTTGGGAAATTTAATCATGAATAAGCTCAAAGACTTGCTGATTTGGGGCTTGGTGGTGCTGGTGGGGGTGGCTTCGTTTACCACGCTGGCACTGCACCGTGGCGAACAGGTCAGCGCGATTTGGATGGTGTCTGCTGCCGTATCGGTGTATTGCGTGGCGTACCGCTATTACAGCCTGTATATCGCCAAAAACGTGATGCAGCTTGACCCCAACCGCTTAACCCCCGCCGAACGCCACAACGACGGTTTGGATTATGTACCGACCCACAAAGGTGTGTTGTTCGGACACCATTTTGCCGCGATTGCGGGTGCGGGTCCGTTGGTGGGTCCTGTGTTGGCGGCGCAGATGGGTTATCTGCCTGGTACGCTGTGGATTATTTTCGGCGTGGTGTTTGCCGGTGCGGTACAGGATATGATGGTGCTGTTCGTGTCCATGCGCCGCGACGGTAAGTCTTTGGGCGATATTGTTAAACAGGAATTGGGTACGGTTCCGGGTGTGATTGCGTCCATCGGCATTCTGATGATTATGGTCATTATTATGGCGGTGCTGGCGTTGATTGTGGTCAAAGCCTTGGTACACAGCCCGTGGGGGACGTTTACCATTGCGGCAACGATTCCGATTGCGCTGTTTATGGGTTTGTACACGCGCTATATCCGCCCCGGTAAAATCGGTGAAATTTCCATTGTTGGCTTTATTTTGCTGATGGCGGCGATTGTGTTCGGCGAAAACGTGGCACACAGCAGCTTCGGTCAAATCTTTGATTTGGACGGTACGCAGCTGACGTGGGCGATTATGATTTACGGCTTTGTGGCGGCAGTGCTGCCTGTGTGGCTGCTGCTGACCCCGCGTGATTATCTGTCCACCTTCTTGAAAATCGGTACGATTGTGGCGTTGGCAATTGGTATTGTGATTGTGAATCCCACTTTGCAAATGCCTGCGGTAACGAAATTTATTGACGGCACCGGTCCTGTGTTTTCAGGCAGCCTGTTTCCGTTCCTGTTTATTACCATTGCCTGCGGCGCGGTATCGGGCTTCCACGCGCTGATTTCTTCAGGCACGACGCCGAAAATGTTGGAAAACGAAACCCATGTGCGCATGATTGGTTACGGCGGCATGATTATGGAAAGTTTTGTGGCGATTATGGCGTTGGCGGCGGCAGCGTCACTTGACCCCGGTATTTACTTTGCCATGAACAGCCCTGCTGCCTTAATCGGCACGGACGCTGCCAATGCCGCGCAAGTGATTACCAATAAAGTCGGTTTCCCCGTGACTGAAGCCGCTTTGTTGGATATGGCGAAAAACGTGGGCGAATCCACCATTCTGTCGCGTGCGGGCGGTGCGCCCACGCTGGCGGTCGGCATGGCCAACATTATGAGCCAACTGGTTTCCAGCTTCAGCATGGCGTTTTGGTATCACTTTGCCCTGCTGTTTGAAGCACTGTTTATTTTAACGGCGGTGGACGCAGGCACACGGGTGGCACGTTTTATGATTCAAGACTTGGGCGGCGTGTTCTACAAACCTTTCGGTAACACCGACAGCCTGCCTGCCAACTTGGTTGCCACGCTGATGGCAGTAGGTTTGTGGGGCTATTTCCTGTACACAGGCGTAACCGACCCCTTGGGCGGCATTAACTCGTTGTGGCCCTTATTCGGTATTGCCAACCAAATGCTGGCAGGTGTTGCCTTGATTATGTGTTCGGTGGTGCTGGTAAAAATGAAACGCGAACGCTATGTATGGGTAACGCTTACCCCTGCTTTGGGCGTGTTGTTTGTGACCTGCTATGCGGGTATGCAAAAGCTGTTTCACCCCGAAGCGCGTGTCAGCTTTTTAAGCCACGCCGCCAAATACAGCGAAGCCGCCGCTAAAGGCGAAGTGCTTGCCCCCGCCAAAGATGCTGAACAAATGGCACGGATTGTTTTTAACGACTATGTTAATTCGGGTTTGACTGTGTTGTTTATGTCAGTAGTGCTGATTGTGGGCGTGTACGGCGTGCGCGTTGCCTTAAAAGCACGCAAAGTAGGCTGGGCGACCGCCAAAGAAGTTCCTGCCGTTTACCGCAACGGTCAGCAAGTCGAGCAACAATCATGAGCAAATGGCAAAACGTCAAACAATGGCTGCACAGCGCACGGCGCACCGCCAACCTGATGGCGGGTATGCCCGATTACGCCCAGTATGTCGCGCAGCAACGCCGTTACAATCCCAACGCCCCCGTCATGAGCGAGCAGCAGTTCCAAGACTATTGCAGCAAACGGCGTTGCGGCGCAAACGGCGGCAAATGCTGTTAGGGCGTGTCCCTATTGGCTTATGCGGCGGTGTTTTTGGTACAAATCCACTTCTGCCGCGTTAAAAATCCTTGCAAGGTGTTCAACCTTGCGCCTATTTTTGCCTTGCACACGCCGATTTTTACGCAAAAAACCGCTTGGCAAAGCCAATAGGGACACGCCCCAGCCTAAAATTGCATCTTTCCCACACACGCACCCTTCAGTACAATGGGTGCGTTTTTTATGTTCATCTTAATTACTAGGAGCAAACCATGTTGCGTATGTTGAAATTCAGCCTGTTTGGATTCCTTGTTGGCGCATCAGCTACCGCCGCTGCCCAAGTCCCACCCCCACAAATTGCCTATGGTACGCTGCGCCAAGCTCCCGATGGCACATCAGGATTAGAACTCAACGCAGGCAGTTACCACCTTTCCCAACAGCAATCCCTGTGCTGGGTTGCTGAAAACATTCCCGCAGCCCCGCAGCAACAAATCGTAATGGAAAGTTTCCACACACCCGCTGGTGTCCGTTTTAGCCAAAGCAGCGTTTGGGTCGTCAGCAATAACGACAACAGCCACCACGTCATTACCAGCCCCAAAACCCCCAATGCCAACCGCCAATACCACACCTGCTGGCGTTTTGACCAAAGCGACCCCTTTGGCGATTACCGCCTGCAAGTCCGCATTGGCGACATTGAATTTCCCCCGTATTCCTTCCGCTGGCAACCCTAACATCACCGCTTTTCGGCAGGATAGTGTCAGCAAGTAAACGCACCTGCCGATTTTCTGCCACAATTTTTTCAACAAAATACTGTTAATAAATAACGATGTGATAAATTTCCTGCCATTTTTTTGTGTTCTGGTGCTTGCCAAGTTTTGGTAAAGTGCGTATAGTTCGGTTTTTCGCTGCTGCAGCACTGGTTTTTAAGTTGTGGCGGTGATTTTTATTGCTCTTTAACAGTTGATTACCGATAAGTGCGGATATTTGTCCGCACTGCCAAGATTGACGAGTACACAGTAACGTTTGTTTGTTGTGTTTCTTGTTGGTTTTTTTGAGCAGACCAGAAGTTATTAAGTTAGAGATTGAACATAAGAGTTTGATCCTGGCTCAGATTGAACGCTGGCGGCATGCTTTACACATGCAAGTCGAACGGCAGCGGGGAAGTGCTTGCACTTCTGCCGGCGAGTGGCGAACGGGTGAGTAATGCATTGGAACGTACCGGGTAATGGGGGATAACTTGCCGAAAGGTAAGCTAATACCGCATACGCTTTAAGAAGGAAAGCGGGGGATCGTTTGACCTCGCGTTATCCGAGCGGCCAATGTCTGATTAGGTAGTTGGTGGGGTAAAAGCCTACCAAGCCGACGATCAGTAGCGGGTCTGAGAGGATGATCCGCCACACTGGGACTGAGACACGGCCCAGACTCCTACGGGAGGCAGCAGTGGGGAATTTTGGACAATGGGCGCAAGCCTGATCCAGCCATGCCGCGTGTCTGAAGAAGGCCTTCGGGTTGTAAAGGACTTTTGTCGGGGAAGAAAAAGTTGTGGCTAATACCCATGACTGATGACGGTACCCGAAGAATAAGCACCGGCTAACTACGTGCCAGCAGCCGCGGTAATACGTAGGGTGCGAGCGTTAATCGGAATTACTGGGCGTAAAGCGGGCGCAGACGGTTATTTAAGCAGGATGTGAAATCCCCGGGCTCAACCTGGGAACTGCGTTCTGAACTGGATAGCTAGAGTGTGTCAGAGGGGGGTAGAATTCCACGTGTAGCAGTGAAATGCGTAGAGATGTGGAGGAATACCGATGGCGAAGGCAGCCCCCTGGGATAACACTGACGTTCATGCCCGAAAGCGTGGGTAGCAAACAGGATTAGATACCCTGGTAGTCCACGCCCTAAACGATGTCAATTAGCTGTTGGGGTGCTTGACACCTTAGTAGCGTAGCTAACGCGTGAAATTGACCGCCTGGGGAGTACGGTCGCAAGATTAAAACTCAAAGGAATTGACGGGGACCCGCACAAGCGGTGGATGATGTGGATTAATTCGATGCAACGCGAAGAACCTTACCTGGTCTTGACATGTACGGAAGAGCGTAGAGATATGCTTGTGCCTTCGGGAACCGTAACACAGGTGCTGCATGGCTGTCGTCAGCTCGTGTCGTGAGATGTTGGGTTAAGTCCCGCAACGAGCGCAACCCTTGTCATCAGTTGCCATCATTAAGTTGGGCACTCTGATGAGACTGCCGGTGACAAACCGGAGGAAGGTGGGGATGACGTCAAGTCCTCATGGCCCTTATGACCAGGGCTTCACACGTCATACAATGGTCGGTACAGAGGGTAGCCAAGCCGCGAGGCGGAGCCAATCCCAGAAAACCGATCGTAGTCCGGATTGCACTCTGCAACTCGAGTGCATGAAGTCGGAATCGCTAGTAATCGCAGGTCAGCATACTGCGGTGAATACGTTCCCGGGTCTTGTACACACCGCCCGTCACACCATGGGAGTGGGGGATACCAGAATTGGGTAGGGTAACCGAAAGGAGCCCGCTTAACACGGTATGCTTCATGACTGGGGTGAAGTCGTAACAAGGTAGCCGTAGGGGAACCTGCGGCTGGATCACCTCCTTTCTAGAGAAAGCGGTCAAGTATCCGCACTTATCGGTAATCATGTTAGATGCAAGAAAAAGACCTTGGGTTTGTAGCTCAGCTGGTTAGAGCACACGCTTGATAAGCGTGGGGTCGGAGGTTCAAGTCCTCCCAGACCCACCAAGCTGCTTAAAGCCGTTTGAAAGACCCAAACTGAAGAATACTGGGGGCATAGCTCAGTTGGTAGAGCACCTGCTTTGCAAGCAGGGGGTCATCGGTTCGATCCCGTTTGCCTCCACCAAATATCAGGTATTTCATCAGATATTAAATAAAGCTTTTGCAAATAAAAGCGGATTAAGGTAAAATAGTCTGTTTTTATTTGCAAAAAATAATTGCATCGCTCTTTAACAAATCGGAAGCCGAAATCAACAAACAAAGACAATGATGTCGGAAGGGCTTGAACGGATTGCAAATCGTTCAAGCAGCCTAAAAAGCACCGACCGACACAGTAATTTGGGTGATGATTGTATCAATTGTTCCTGAACACAAAAGGCAGGAACAATTCACAACAAAGCAGTAAACTGTATCAAAGTAGGGTATCTGAAGTTTGTTCTGGTCGTCAACACCAAACAAACGAAGTCAACAGGTACTTCAAATGATAGAGTCAAGTAAATAAGTGCATCAGGTGGATGCCTTGGCGATGATAGGCGAAGAAGGACGTGTAAGCCTGCGAAAAGCGCGGAGAAGCTGGCAATAAAGCAATGATACCGCGATGTCCGAATGGGGAAACCCACACACTTTCTAGTGTGTATCACAGAGTGAATCCATAGCTCTGCTGAAGCGAACCCGGAGAACTGAACCATCTAAGTACCCGGAGGAAAAGAAATCAACCGAGATTCCGTAAGTAGTGGCGAGCGAACACGGAAAAGCCTGTGCGTGATAATGGCAGTGTTAGGAAAAGGACTTGGAAACGTCCGCCATAGTGGGTGATAGCCCCGTATCCGAAAACACTATCATGGTACTAAGCGCACGAAAAGTAAGGCGGGACACGTGAAATCCTGTCCGAAGACGGGGGGACCATCCTCCAAGGCTAAATACTCATCATCGACCGATAGTGAACCAGTACCGTGAGGGAAAGGCGAAAAGAACCCCGGGAGGGGAGTGAAATAGAACCTGAAACCTGATGCATACAAACAGTGGGAGCCCTGTATAGGGTGACTGCGTACCTTTTGTATAATGGGTCAACGACTTACATTCAGTAGCGAGCTTAACCGAGTAGGGGAGGCGCAGGGAAACCGAGTCTTAATAGGGCGAACAGTTGCTGGGTGTAGACCCGAAACCGAGTGATCTATCCATGGCCAGGATGAAGGTGCGGTAACACGCACTGGAGGTCCGAACCCACGCATGTTGCAAAATGCGGGGATGAGCTGTGGATAGGGGTGAAAGGCTAAACAAACTCGGAGATAGCTGGTTCTCCCCGAAAACTATTTAGGTAGTGCCTCATGTATCACTTCCGGGGGTAAAGCACTGTTATGGCTAGGGGGTCATTGCGACTTACCAACCCATGGCAAACTAAGAATACCGGAAAGTGCAATCATGGGAGACAGACAGCGGGTGCTAACGTCCGTTGTCAAGAGGGAAACAACCCAGACCGCCGGCTAAGGTCCCAAATGACAGATTAAGTGGTAAACGAAGTGGGAAGGCACAGACAGCCAGGATGTTGGCTTAGAAGCAGCCATCATTTAAAGAAAGCGTAATAGCTCACTGGTCGAGTCTTCCTGCGCGGAAGATGTAACGGGGCTCAAATCTGTAACCGAAGCCGCGGATGCTAGTTTACTAGCATGGTAGGGGAGCGTTCTGTAAGCCTGTGAAGGCAGCTTGTAAAGGCTGCTGGAGGTATCAGAAGTGCGAATGTTGACATGAGTAGCGATAAAGCGGGTGAAAAGCCCGCTCGCCGAAAGCCCAAGGTTTCCTACGCAACGTTCATCGGCGTAGGGTGAGTCGGCCCCTAAGGCGAGGCAGAAATGCGTAGCCGATGGGAAACGGGTTAATATTCCCGTACTTTGATTCAATGCGATGTGGGGACGGAGAAGGTTATGCTGGCAGACTGTTGGAATAGTCTGTTTAAGCTGGTAGGCAGAGGAAGTAGGCAAATCCGCTTCCTTAATGCCGAGACGTGATGACGAGCAACCACGGTTGCGAAGCAGCAAATACCACGCTTCCAGGAAAAGCCACTAAGCTTCAGTTGAATCAGAACCGTACCGCAAACCGACACAGGTGGGCAGGATGAGAATTCTAAGGCGCTTGAGAGAACTCGGGAGAAGGAACTCGGCAAATTGATACCGTAACTTCGGGAGAAGGTATGCCCTTTTAGGTGAAGGACTCGCTCCGTAAGCCAAAGAGGGCCGCAGAGAATAGGTGGCTGCGACTGTTTATTAAAAACACAGCACTCTGCTAACACGAAAGTGGACGTATAGGGTGTGACGCCTGCCCGGTGCTGGAAGGTTAATTGAAGATGTGCAAGCATCGGATCGAAGCCCCAGTAAACGGCGGCCGTAACTATAACGGTCCTAAGGTAGCGAAATTCCTTGTCGGGTAAGTTCCGACCCGCACGAATGGCGTAACGATGGCCACACTGTCTCCTCCCGAGACTCAGCGAAGTTGAAATGGTTGTGAAGATGCAATCTCCCCGCTGCTAGACGGAAAGACCCCGTGAACCTTTACTGCAGCTTTGCATTGGACTTTGAAGTCACTTGTGTAGGATAGGTGGGAGGCTATGAAACAGAAACGCCAGTTTCTGCGGAGCCGCCCTTGAAATACCACCCTGGTGGCTTTGAGGTTCTAACCCAGATCCGTCATCCGGATCGGGGACCGTGCATGGTAGGCAGTTTGACTGGGGCGGTCTCCTCCCAAAGTGTAACGGAGGAGTTCGAAGGTTACCTAGGTCCGGTCGGAAATCGGACTCATAGTGCAATGGCATAAGGTAGCTTAACTGCAAGACCCACAAGTCGAGCAGGTGCGAAAGCAGGACATAGTGATCCGGTGGTTCTGTATGGAAGGGCCATCGCTCAACGGATAAAAGGTACTCCGGGGATAACAGGCTGATTCCGCCCAAGAGTTCATATCGACGGCGGAGTTTGGCACCTCGATGTCGGCTCATCACATCCTGGGGCTGTAGTCGGTCCCAAGGGTATGGCTGTTCGCCATTTAAAGTGGTACGTGAGCTGGGTTTAAAACGTCGTGAGACAGTTTGGTCCCTATCTGCAGTGGGCGTTGGAAGTTTGACGGGGGCTGCTCCTAGTACGAGAGGACCGGAGTGGACGAACCTCTGGTGTACCGGTTGTGACGCCAGTCGCATCGCCGGGTAGCTAAGTTCGGAAGGGATAAGCGCTGAAAGCATCTAAGCGCGAAACCCGCCTGAAGATGAGACTTCCCTTGTGGCTTGACCACATTAAAGGGTCGTTCGAGACCAGAACGTCGATAGGCAGGGTGTGGAAGCACAGCAATGTGTGGAGCTAACCTGTACTAATTGCCCGTAAGGCTTGACTCTATCATTTGAAGTACTTAATCAGTTTACTGAAATACATCATTACCCAACAGCGGCTTCCGATTTATCCTTTTATGTTTGGCGGCAACAGCGCTGCGGTACCACCCCTTCCCTTCCCGAACAGGACCGTGAAACGCAGCTGCGCCGATGATAGTACGGATCCCCGTGCGAAAGTAGGGCACCGCCAAACTACCTATACTCAAATCCCCCGCTTAATAGCGGGGGATTTTTGCTTGCCATAAAAATTATTTGGAATTATGATGTTGTTTTCTGAAATAAGGATTAAGAAAATGATGAAAAAAATTTTGTTGGCAATATGGATGGCATTCAGCTTTTCATGGGCAGCAGCACAAGTCGATATCAATAAGGCGACGGCTGCCGAATTGCTTACTTTAAAAGGTATTGGCGAGAAAAAAGCTGCGGATATCATTGCTTATCGTGAGCAAAATGGCGGTTTTCGTTCGGTAGATGAGCTGAAAAATGTGAAAGGCATCGGTCAGAAAACAGTAGATAAGTTACGTTCTGAAATTACTGTTTCGGGCGTAGCAGTAAAACCGACAACAGCACGTTCTACGCAACAAAAGGGCAGGCGGATTGCTGTGCCTGCAACGGATAAATATCGTTATTAAAATCAAAAACCAACGCTTTTCTGGTAAGAGAAGCGTTGGTTTTTTGTGGGGTACTTACTCTGCTTGTTCAGGCAAAACCATATTTAAAATAATGGCTAAAATGGCACAAAGCCCGACACCTGCAAAGCTGATGCTGCCGAGTTTCAACAACATTCCGCCTACACCCGTGGTCAATACGGCGCTGACAATTACTAAATTTTTGGGTTTCATTAAATCCACTTGGGCATCAATTAAGGTTTTTAAACCCAAAGAAGCAATGGTGCCAAACAGCAAAATCATTACGCCACCCATAACGGGCAGGGGAATGGAAGCTAGGAAAGCATTGAATTTACCAAAAAAAGCCATCGTAATGGCAAAAATCGCTGCCCATGTCATGATAACCGGATTGCTGTTTTTGGTGAGCATAACCGCACCGGTTACTTCTCCATAGGTGGTAACGGGTGGTCCGCCGATTAAACCTGCTACACATACGCCCAAACCGTCGCCGGCAAGGGTTTTGTCCAAACCGGGGTCGGCGGCGTAATCTTTGCCTGTTACTTTGCCGATTGCCATAATGCCGCCAATGTGTTCAATTGCGGGGGCAATGGCAACGGGCAACATAAATAAAGCGGCTTGCCAATTGATTTCGGGTCGGTGAAATTGGGGAACGGCAAACCAAGGCGCTTGGGCAATAGGCGTGGTATCGACTAAACCCATCAACCATGCAGCGATGTAACCTGTTGCTACACCGATTAAAATCGGAATCAGCTTCATCATTTTGCTGCCAAATACCGCCACTATCACGGTAACGGCAAAGGTAAAGCCCGACAATAATAATGATTGTGTATAATCAACCACTTGATTGCCACCTGCTTTGCCCATTGCCATTTCGCTGGCAACGGTGGCGACAGATAAACCAATCACCATAATTACCGGTCCGATGACGACAGGGGGAAGTAATTTATGCACTGCTGTCAAACCGCGCCAACGGATTAAAGCGGCGAAAATAAAATACATAAAACCTGCGGCAAACAAGCCGAACATGGTCGCGCCCATGCCCCATTCGCTGATTGAGTAAATAATCGGTGCGATAAAAGCAAAGGAAGAACCTAAAAAAATCGGTACTTTACGTTTGGTGCATAATTGAAAAAGCAGTGTGCCGATGCCTGCGCCCAGCAGTGCCATGGCGGGATTAAGCCCTGTGAGTACTGGTACCAAGACCATGGCACCAAAGGCGACAAATAGGATTTGTGCACCGGACAGGGCAAGTTTTAATTGTTGTAACATTATGTGAAATCCTGTAAAGCGAAAGTTGCCGATTATAGCGTAAAAAGCGTTTTTGAGTAATAAATACTGTAAAAATACTTTGTTTTTGGAATTAAATATTAAATTTTTATAAAAAATAATAAAAAAACGGTAATTCTTGTGAAGCGTGATGTAGTGTTACAGGTAAAAAACAGGGTAGTGGCTACCGCAAAGTAAATTTTTTGTTATAATTGTTTACAGACGGCGTTTTCAGGCAAAAACGGGCTTGAACCGTCTGTTTGTTCCACCATTATTATTTAGGATAACATCATGAGTGAAAAAGAATTGCAAAACGCCAAAGAGGAATTGGAAAAAGCTCAAGCAGCTTATGCGGAAGCCAAAGCTGCAGCTGAACGTGATGCGGAAAAAGATGTGGCTGATAAAGCGGCTGATGCTGCGGATGCCGTAAAAGAGAAAGCGGAAAATGCAGGTGATGATTTGTCGGAAACCCTGACACGCCTGCAACAGGAAGCAGAAGTTAAGTTCAATGAACTGAAACAGTTTTTTGGCAGCTCTTGGGAGGAGCTGAAAAATAACCTGTCGGACAAAGATGAGTCTAAAGCGGCTGAGTTGAAAGAGGAAGCTGCAGATAAGGCTGAAAATGTGGCAGATAAGGTGGAAGGTAAGGCTGCGGCTTTGAGCGGTGAAGCGGCTGCGCGTTATGCGGAAATGCAAAAAGAAGCCGAAGCCAAATTTGAAGAAATGAAACGCTTTTTGGCAGAGCAAACCGGTAAGGCTGATGAGAAAACCGACGGTGCAGTAAGCGAATGGCAGCAAAAACTGGAATCCAAATGGGAAGAGTTTAAGCAGTTTGTGTCGCTGAAATCCGATGACGCGGAAAGCAAATTGAGCGACGCTAAAGATGCTGCGGAAGATGCGGCAGACAAAACCGCAGATAAAGCAGAAGATGCTGCTGAAACGGTAAAAGGCAAGGCTGTTGAAGCCAAAGATACGGTGGCAGACAAGGCTGCGGATGTGGCGGAAACCGTGAAAGATAAGGCGGTAGATGCTAAAGATGCGGTGGTGGATGCGGCTGAAAATGTGGCGGATAAGGCTGCTGATGCGGGCAATGCTGCGGCAGACAAATTTGCGGACCTGCAAAAAGAAGCGGAAGCCAAATTTGAAGAAATGAAGAAATTTTTCTCGGAAAACTATGACAGTAGCGATGAGAAATTTGTTCAGCTGCAAAAAGAAGCGGAAGAAAAATGGGAAGAATTGCGCCAGTTTATTGCGGAAAAATCCCAAGATGCTGAAGTGAAAGCCCACAGCGTGAAAAAAGACGCTGCCGATGGTGCAGAAGATGCAGGTAACTACTTGGCAGAAAAAGCTGAAGACGTGAAAGACGCGGTAGAGAAAGTCTACTATGAAGTGCGCGGACGCTTGGATGCTTGGTGGGATTCTGTTACCAAAAAGTAATCTGAATCATCTCTGATTCAATAAAAAAAGCCGTTTGTACTTTCGGGTACAAATGGCTTTTTTGGGTTTAGGGTGTGCGGTGGCGTACCAGTAAAACCGCCAGCAGCCAGTTGGCAAAACAGCCTGCGGCAACGGTAAGCCCGAAGGCGGCAACGGCGGGGGTGGAAGCGGCGGCGAGCAGGGCAAAGGATATGCCTGTGGTGGTGGCTGCCAAGCTGATGCCACCCAAACGGGCTGCGGCGGTTTCGGGGGCATGGATGGCGTAAGCGGCGTAATCCAAACCGACTGCGGCGGTTAAGAGTAAGCCGAACATGGCAAAAATCCCCACGGGAATGGCGAACCAGCCAAGCAAACCCAAAACGGCAAGGGCAGCGGCAAGGGGTATGGCGAGTATCAGGCTGCCGCGTTTGATGCCGAATATGCGCCACAACAATAGCCACGCGGCGGCAAAAGACAGTAATTTTAACCAAGCGGCGCGGTTGCGGGTATCGGCAAAACGGTGGTTCAGGTCGCGGCGGGTGTCTATTAGTTGCCAATGCGGGGAGGGTGTGGCAAAGAAAGTTTGCAGGGCATTTTGTTGTGCGGGGGTGGTTTCGGGCAGGTAAACCAGCGAGGCTTCTTGTTGTCCGATTTTGCCGAGATAGAGGTGTTGCCATGCTTGGGCGGTGGGCTGTTGCAGGGCTTGGGCGAGGGTGATGTCGGGCTGATTAGCGGCGTGTTGCAGGGCTTGGCGGACGGCGGTTTCGGGTGCGCCGATGGCAGTCAGCGGGGCATAAACGGGATTTTGTTCTGCTAAATGATGGAGTTGTTGTTTGATGGTGCGTTGTTGGTCGGTAGGCAGCAGCAAGGTGTGCAGACTTTGGATTTGATTGGGGGGGATGTGTTTACCCAATTGCTGAACCAACAGGCGGTTGTGGTGAAGTAATTGGTCTGGGCTGTTGCCGCGAACCACGATAAATTGTCCGCTGCTGCCAGTGCCGCTGATTTGGGCGATGCGGCGGGCGTCGTTTAACAACTGCGGGGGCGTATTGACCCAATTGCGGATGTCGTCCTGCCACTGGCTGCGTACCGTACCCAAGGCACACAGCAGCCACACCGCAGCCAATGCGTATAAAGTGGAACGGCGTAAACGGGGCGCATTGGCGCAACGCAGGGCAGCGCGTGCAGGTAGGGTGGTAACCGTTTGAAAACCTTGAAACAGCGGCGGCAGAAAACACACCGTAGCCGCAAATGCGCCGCATAATGCAGCGGTTGAAAAAACCGCAGTTTGCTGTAAAACGGGCAGGGGTGTCAACCACAGCAAGGCATATCCGCCAGCCGTTACCGCCAAACTAACGGCAAATGTAGGCAAAACGCGGCGCATGCCCTGTTGCGGCGACCATGCGCCCTTGCCGAATAAGGCAGGCGCGAGCCAATGCAGCGGAAAATCCACCAATACGCCGATTAAACCTGTGCCAATAACAATGGTTAAGATGTGTATTTGTCCGAATAACAACAGCACCGCCGCCAAACCGCACACCATGCCCGCAGCAATCGGCAGCAACAGCCACACGGCGCGGCGGTTGCGTACCACAAACCACAGCAGCAGCGCGGTCAAGCCCAAACCGCAGAGCGACATCCACAGGCTTTCGCGTTCGGCGCGGATTTTGGCATCGGCAGCAAACAAAGCAGCACCGCCAAAAACAGCTTCCATGCCCTGTGCGGCGGCTTGGGCGCGGGTGTTTGCCGCCAAATCCTGTAAACTTGGCGCGTGATGCGCTGCGGCTACGCGGGCGCGTAACCATACCCATGTTTTGCCTGCATATTCGCTAAACAACATACCGTTTTCCATGTGCCATTGCACAGCGGAATCGGGACGGCGGGCAGCGGCAAAACGGGCAAACCCGAGCCAATCCTGTTCAACAGGCAATAATGTGGCGGCAAACGGATTGAGTGCCTCTTCTGCACGTTGCTGAAAATACTGCTGCGGCTGTTGCTGTAATTGTTGCGCGGTTTCGGCAGGCAGCATGGCAACGCCGATTTGCTGCGCGGATTGGCGCAAGGCAGGCAAATCGGGACGGATTTCGGCTTCTACTTCGGCAAACAAACCGCTTTGCCGCCATTGTTGGGCGGTTTGTGCTGCGGCAGCAAATGCAGTTTCGGCATCGTTTGCGCCCAATGCCAAAATCACTTGTCCGTCCAACTGCTTGGCGCGGGCGTTTTCAGCGGCTTGCAGCACAGCATCGTGTTCGGACACAGGAATCAGTGCGTGTAAATCGGTTTGCAATTGCGCGGGAATGCGCCAACACACCACCGCCAACAGCACCAGACACAAAAGGGCATACAGTTTGGCGGCGGTTTTCATGCGGATTCCTTATGGTTGATTGAATGGGATTATTCGGAAACGGGCAGGGCAATCCGTCCTGAAGCGCAGGGGCTGCCGTCGGGCAGACGCAGGGAAAAATAGATTTTGTTTTTGGCGCTATCGTGGCGCAAAAACAGCTGAATGCAGTCGTGGGGACGGATAAATTTTTGAAATTTTAGGTTTTCAATTTGGTTGGGCGCGTGTTCGGGCAGGGCAAGTGCCATCACCCATTGCAGCTGCACCACACCCGGAACCAGCGGAAATTGGGCAAAATGTCCGCCAAAATAAGGCAAATCAAGGGGAATGATGCCTTCAAAAGCGCGTTCGTCTGCGTGTTCAGCGGGCAGGGCGTGCCAGTTGGGGGCGGTAGGCGGATGCAACAGCGCGTTTTCGGCATCGGCAGCGCGGATTTTGGCTTGCGGATTGCGCGGCAGGCTGTCGGCAAAACGCCAATGGCGCGGCACAGCACCCAAGGGCTTGAGTTCATCCAAATTGCGTTTTAATTCGGCAATCATGGCATTGCGCCCGTGGGTGCGCCAAGCGGCTATGCCCTCATTGTTGAGTGCCAGCCACGCGGCAATGCGCCCGTGCTGCGGATGGCGCAAACAATGTGCATCGGCAATATACGGATGCGCCAACAAAAGCTGTTCAATTCGGGCAAGGGAAATGCGTTTGTCGGCAAGTTTGATGATGCGGTCGCTGCGTCCGTGTAAAACCAGTTTGCGCCCGTGCAGTTCGGCACTGTCGGCGGTGGATTGCGTGCCGTCCGTCCACGGGCTGCGTACCGCCAAACTGCCTGTGCTGCGGATACGCGCCGCCACGGCAGGCAGTAACACATGGGCATCGTCCTGCTGAATGGCAATCACGCCCGTTTCGGTGCTGCCGTACACATTATGCGGATAAAAGCCCAAATGCTGATGCAGTTGGCGACTGACTTCAACGGGCAACATTCCGCCTGCGCTGACCACGCCGCGCAAGGTTGGGCGCAACGCCGCCCAATCGCGCTGCCCGCCCAAACGGTTGAGCAAAGCAGGGCTGGTCAGCCACAGGCAAGCACTATGCTGTTTGGCAGCAGCAATCAAATCTTCGGGATAGCTGTGGCGGGTGCGCCCGATGCGCCAGCCACACGCCAATGCTGCAAACACGCGGAAACTGAGACCGTATAAATGTTGGGCGCTGATGCTTGCCAAAGCAGTTGCACCGCGCCAATTTTCGGGCAAAACCTGCGCCAAGGCAGCGGCTTCGCGTTCCATGTGTTTACGGCTTTTACCAATGGTTTTGGCTGCGCCTGATGAAGCCGATGTTTTTAAAAAAACACGGTTTTCTGCAGGAAATGTTAAAGTTGCACCCTGATGGCGGGCGTGTTCGTGTTCACGGCGGTACAGCCACGCCGCATCAGCAAACGCCTCATCATCGCCAAACAAAATACAATCATGCTGTTGCGCCCATTGCCGCGACACATCAGACAAATCAGGCAGCAAATAAGCGTCTGCCCCTGCCAACCAAGTTGCCGCCAATGCCGAAGCCAACCTCGCCGCATCGTCAAACCACAATGCCACAGACTTGACTTCCGCTTTTTGCAAAGCCTGCGCCCAATATTGCGTTGCCGCCGCGAAATCCGCATAAGTCCAACCGTCCGCCACTTCCCCCGCAGGTGGCTGTGTAAACAGCGTGTGCCAACATGCCATCATGATTTTACCTTTTCGCCCCTTGGTTTAGGGTTGGCAACGCAAATCCGCGCCTACCTCTGCCGTTAAGGCGCGATTGCTCTGTTGCGCTTGAAAACGCATCAGCGTGCGCTCGCCCTGTTTTTCGCGCAGCTCAACCGTTTGAATCAAACCCTTGCTGCCTTTTACATCAATATCTTGAAAAATCTGTTTCATTACAGCGGTTTTCGGTTGCAGCTTCAGCGACCAATTTTGTGCGTTGCCCGACAATTGCAGCGCAAACTGCTTGTCCAGCACCGCCGTATCGCCCGCCAATAATGCCATAAACAGCTTAACCTGCGCCGTTTGTGCGTGGCTGCTGCTGCCTTGCCAACGGCGGTTTTTACCGTCCCATTGCGCGATGCCCTTGCTGCACACCCGCAGTTTTACTTCAAACGGCTTTTGCACCTGCCACAATAGCCCTTGTCCGCGCTGCAACACAAATTGCCCCGTGGTACGCATCGGCTGTGGCAGCGAACGGATAAAACGCGATTGTTCAAATTGTCCTTGAACGGTTTGATGGGCTTGCAATTGCGCCTGCAAATCAGCGGGCGAGAAAGCATGGGCGTTCAGGCTGGCAGTCAGCAACAGCAAGGCGGAAAAACGTTTTATCATTAGGATTTCTTTCAAGTTGATATTATTGATTTTATAAGGTTAATTATCAGAAAAGCGGGCGTGGCTGCGGATGGCTTGCTGCCACACGGCAGGGGTTTGCAACTGCATTTCGCCGTTGTCCAAACGCACGGCTGCCTGCATGGTGAAACCGCGTGTCAGCACGGTGTGCGTGAGCGTATCAAAAATGGTGTAGCGCACTTTCAAACAACTTTCGTATTCCACCACATCGGCGCGTATGGTTAATTTCTGCCCGAAACGCGCAGGACGCAGGTATTTGATTTCCAAACGCACAATTGGCCATGCAAAACCCGCTTGGCGCATATCGTTGTAATTGTGTCCGATTTGGTCGAGCAAATCGCAGCGGGCGATTTCAAAATATTTGACGTAATGCCCGTGCCACGCCACTTCCAGCGTGTCCACATCAAAAAACGGCACGGCAAGCGTGCTTTCGCTGCTGAAATAAATGTGTTCAGGCATGGTTTTCGTCTTCCCAAAAATCATAAAAATTAAACCATTGCAGCGGGGCTTGCGCGGCGTGTTCTGCCAACACATCAGCATAACGCTGCGCCATCTGCGCCACCACTGCGCTGCGTTGTCCGCGCCCTGCCTGCGGCACATCGGCAAAACGGCGCAGCATCAAGTGATAACGCCCTTGTTTTTTTAATACAAAAACGGTATTGCTACGCACTTTCAGCAGCAGTGCCAACAGCCACGCGCCTTGCGGGAAGGCAGCGGTGTCGCCCAAAAAACGGGTGGGAACGGTTTTGCTGCCGTGAACGGGAATGCGGTCGGCGGCGATGGCGAGCCACTCGCCTGCGTCCAAACGCCGCGCCAAATCCAGCATCACCGCTGCGTTTAAATCGCCTGCGTCAATCAAACCGATGCGCCCCGCGCCCGCTTCGGTAAGGGCTTGATTGAAAAGGTGTGCGTGTTGTCCATAAACCAGTACGTTTAATTTAAAGCCCTGATGATGCCCCACCAAGGCGCGGCAGACTTCGGTATTGCCCAAATGCGAACACACCAAAATCTGCCCGCGCAATTGGCGGTTGCGGATATCGGCGTACAGGTTGTCGGGGTCGGACAACACCAAATCTTCATAACGGATTTTGTGCTGCCACACGGCAAAACGGTCGGTCAGCGCTTCGCCAAAAGCGGCAAACTGACGGTACACGGCAGCACGGCGCGGCAGCGGTGCATCGGGAAAACATGTCCGCATTCTGCTTTGATAACGGCGTATATTGCGCCTTTGCGCGGGCGCGGTGGCGTAAAAATAGGCACACACAAACGCGCTGCACAGGCGCACCGCCGCCACAGGCAGATAACGCACCAGCCACGCCGTCAAACGCAAAAACAGCTGATGCCCGCGTTCGCGCTGTTGCGCCCAATGTGCAGGGGTGTTCATGGGGCTTTACCCAGCAGACGTTGCGCCAAATGGTCAAAAAACAAACGCGCATGCATTTTGCTGATGAGTACATTATCGCGCCACGCATGAAAATGCGATACGCCGTCAGCATGATAACGCACGGGCGTAGGCAGCCAGTGCAGCGGTACACCGCGCCAATACAGGCGAATCAGGATTTCATTGTCAAAATCCATGCCGTTGCCGATTGTGCGCTCGTGAATCAATTGATTGGCTGCTGCCACGGGATAAATCCGTAATCCGCACAAACCGTCTTTAATATCAAGGGAAAGCGTGTGCAGCATATTCCAAAAATTGGTGATTTTGCGCCCGTACAAACGCGCTTTGGGCGCATCGCTGCCGTAAACGGGTTGGGCGCACACCAAAGCCTGCGGCTGCTCGGCAGATGTCGCCAACAATGCAGGCACGTCTAAAAAACTGTGTTGGGCATCGGCATCAATTTGCAGGGCGTGGCTGAAGCCATGCGCTTGCGCCCATTGCAAACCGCTTTTTACCGCTGCGCCTTTACCGCCGTTTTCGGGCAGGAACAGCACATCAATCTGTTCGCCGCGCAGGGCGTTTAAAGCTGCGGTGCAATCTGCTCCCGAACCATCATCTACCACCAATACGGGCAAACCGCAGGCACGCATCGCCTCTACCACCTGCGGCAGCGTGGCAAGATGGCGGTAATGGGGGATAATGGCAAGGGTTTGACTCATAAAATTAAACCTTTAAAATCAGTTTGCGGTACAGCCATTCCCCGCCCAACAGCGCACCCATCAGCACATAGGCAATCACGCCTGTATAAAGCGCCCACCATTGATGCAGTTGCAATAGGGCAAGCACGGCGGCGGTGCTGCCGTTTGCCACAAAAAAAACGCACCAAATCTGCGTTACTTTGCGGGTATAGGCAACCGCTTGCGGGGGCAGGTCGGGGGTTTGCAGGCGGGCGAGGCGTTCAATCAGGCTTTGTTTGGCAAACAGGCTACTGCCAAATGCGCCCAACATCAGCACGTTTACCGCCACGGGATACCAATACATGCCTTGCGGCAGGCGCAACAGCAGCATCAGCGCAAACAGCCCTGTCAGCACAAACGCAATGATTTTTTGGCTGCGTTCGCGGGCAAACAGGGCGCGGCACAGCCACAGCAGCAGCATGCCCGCTGCCAAAGCGTGAAACCAGCCCTGTTCGCGTCCGAAATACCACAGCAGAGGATAAGCGGTGCTGCACAGCCACAACAGGGCTTGGGCAAGGCGCAGCATTATTCGGCAGCGGCTTGGGCTTTTTTCAAAACAGCGGCAACTACATCATCAACGGTACGCACGCTGCGGAAGTCTTCGGCTTGCAGTTTGTGTCCTGTTTGACGTTTGATGTGGTCAATCAAATCAATGGCATCAATGCTGTCGATTTCCAAATCTTCATACAGGTGGGTACTGCCGCTTACCTTGGCGGTGTCGATTTCAAAAAGCGTTTCCAAGGCATCAAACAAAATGGCGCGGATATCGTTTTCGGTCATGATGTGCTGTCCTTTAGGCTGCGGGGCGTTGTTGGGCGACAAAATCTGCCAAAGCTGCTACATTGGCAAAGCTGTCGCGCAGGGCTTGGTTTTCGCCATCTAATTGAAAACCGAAATGTTTTTGTACAGCTAAACCCAGTTCCAACGCATCTACCGAATCCAAGCCCAAGCCTTCGTCGCCAAACAGCGGGGCATGGCTGTCGATGTCGGCAGGGCTGATGTCTTCCAAGCCGAGACTGTCGATAATCAGTTGTTTGATTTCTTGTTGCAATTCGTTCATCTTATTCCTTTGGGGTGAAAATCAGCCGTTTAGGGCGGTAAAATTGATTGGGTGCTTTACACGGGTGGCGTGCGGCTGTGTTGGTTAAACAGTTGTTGCAATTGCTCGTTTAAGCGGCGGGCAGCAATCGGCAGCGGTTTTTCTGCCAACAGAGTTTGCGGGTCAATGTCGTCGCCCACGCTAAAATGATAAACGGGACGTTGGCGCGGAATATGGTACCAAGGCTGGTGTTTTTTATAATTGGGCGGATTCATGTACACAAACACGGGCGTAATCACACGGGCGCTGCGCAAACCCATGGATACTGCGCCACGGTGAAAACTGACTGTTCCGTCCCAGCCCGTGCGTGTGCCTTCGGGAAACACCAGCAGGCATTGCTGCTGCAAAATCTCGTGTACTTTGACCAATAAGGCTTCGTCTTCGCTGTTGGGTACATAGCCGCAGGCGCGGATTTGGCTGTTCATGGCGGGATTGTGCAGCAAACTGGCTTTTACCATGCAGTTGGCTTCGGGGACGCGACTTAAAATAAACACCACATCCAGCAGTGAAGGGTGGTTTGCCAAAATCAGCTGCCCCTGCCGTCCCAAGCGTTCAAAGCCGTGAAAATGGACTTCCACTGCGCCTGTGGCGGTACTGTAGCGGGCAAACAGCCGCCAACTGCCCGTTACCAGCCGCCGCGCCCGTCGTTGTCGGGTTAAATCATGATCGCTGGGGCGGAAATAATAGGGCAGCAGCATGATTTTAAACAATACCCCGCACACGCCAAACAAAACAAAACCGAATGCGGTGGCAAGAAAACGCCACGCCCGTCCCAAGGGCGTATTGATTAAGGGTGTTGCGACCAATGCCATAAGCGGTTTCCATAATCGTGCGTCCAATTGCGGTGTGCCAACAGGCGGTGGCGCACCCACGACAACGCGCCCCAATAATCACTTGCAAGGGCAGCGTTGTCGTTTACGCTTCGGCGCAAACACCATTCGTCCCCCGCTTCCAATAATAATGCCAAAGCATAGGCAAACGGCGCACGCACAACAGGGCGCAAAGGCACGGCAGCGGGCGTGTCTGCCACCACCACTAGCACCTGTTTGGCACCGTCCTGCAAAATGGTAACTGCTTCTGCCACTGCCGTTTCCAAACCATCGGGCAACACCGCCAATGCCGTGTTTTCGCCTGTGTCGCCGCTCCACATCGACCATTGCCCCAGCACCGCATTGTGTACCGACAAACCAAAAGACGTGGGCGATACCGTACCGTCTTTCAATAAAGCCAACCATAATTCCAAGCTGCGGGCAATTTCGCCGTCGTGCGAAGCCGATACCGTGGCACAGGGGAGGGCATCGCAGCCTGCTAATGCTTGATGCGCCGCTTCAAACAGCAAACGCGCAGGCAAACCCAAACGCCGCCGCTGCATGGCAGGCATAAACGCCACTTCAGGCGCACGTTCGGGCAAATCGGCAACACTTTGTTGCACCGCCCATGCCTGCCACTGTTCGGGCGTGTGCGGACGGTTGGACGACACTGCCCAATTTTTAATCTTAAAAAAGCATTGCATACAATATTTTATTTCGGCAGGAAAGCAGGGTAAGGCGCATTATAACAAACCCATACCCAAAATGGCGAAACAGGCGCAGGCGCATTGCATAGGCTATAATACTGCCTGTTTTTAAAAGATAAGCAAAGGGCTAAACCATGTGGAAGAAAACCGCCGCCGTTTTCAGTGCCGCGCTGTTGTTCGCTGCGCCGCTGCACGCCCAAAATACCCCAGCACCCAAAAAACGCCCCGCCGTCAAAGCGAAAGCCGATAGAACCAAAGAGCTACAGTTGACCGCTGCACAAAAACAAGAGGTTTTGCGTGGTTTGGATAAGGGTTTGGCACAACATCCTGTTTTGATAGAATTAAAAAAGATTGACCCCGAACTGCATCAGCAAATTCACAGCCAGCTTCGGCAAGAACTGACCGTTTTGTTTGAGCGGGACAATATTTCTTTAGGCGAAATTGGGCGCATGACAGAGGCAAAAATTAGCCCGCTATTGGCTGCCAAAATAGACCAACTGCTTCCTTATGCCGATGATGATGCTTTAAAAAACTATATCCAGTCCATGTTGGTAATATTGGATGTTTTGTTGGCAAAACCCGATTCGGGCGCGTGTTTCGGCTGGTTGCACGGACAGCTGCTTTCCAGCGATATATTAGAGAACGAGTGGCAAAAAATTATGCTGGTAACAAATGTGATGCAGTTTGCCAATATGAGCGTATTGCGCCATCACAATGTGCAGCGCAAACTGCCTACTGAAGAACAAATAGCCGATAAATTAGAGCCAATTTGGGCGGATATGGCTAAAAAATACTCAAGCGAACAACAAAGTGAATGGTTGGCTTTAATGGGGGTTGATGGCATCAATACACAGTCGCCTATAGCCCAGCAGCGTTTTGTCTGTGAAGTTACCCGCGATATGTACCGCCAAGCTTTAAGCGCAGGCGATATGGATGTGGTGCGTTATCTGTTGAAATAATATGATTGTTGAATAATATGGATATGAAACCTTCTTTAATCAGTAAATTACAAAATTTGTCGCAACGCTTGGAAGAGGTAACGGCATTATTGGGTTCGCCTGAAGCCACGGCTGATTTAAACCAATACCGTAAGCTGAATCAGGAACACGCCGAATTAACGCCTTTGGTGGAAACGTATCACCGTTATTGCGCGGCACAGGCAGACGAACGCGAAGCACAGGCTATGCTGGCTGATGCGGAAATGCGCGAGTTTGCGGCGGAAGAGTTGGCAGCGGCGCAGGCAAAACAAAGCGAATTGGCGTGGGAACTGCAAAAGTTGCTGTTACCCAAAGATGCCGATGATGACAAAAATATTTTTATTGAAATCCGTGCAGGCACAGGCGGCGATGAAGCGGCTTTGTTTGCGGGGGATTTGCTGCGGATGTATGCGCGTTATGCGGAACGCAACCGCTGGCAGGTAGAAACAGTGTCTGCCAATGAAAGCGATTTGGGCGGCTATAAGGAAGTGATTGTGCGTTTGGCGGGCGCGGGTGCGTATGGGCGTTTGAAGTTTGAAAGCGGCGGACACCGTGTACAGCGTGTTCCCGTTACCGAAAGCCAAGGGCGCATTCATACTTCTGCCTGCACGGTGGCGGTAATGCCTGAAGCAGACGA
This sequence comes from Conchiformibius steedae, assembly GCF_014054725.1. Classification (NCBI taxonomy): domain Bacteria; kingdom Pseudomonadati; phylum Pseudomonadota; class Betaproteobacteria; order Neisseriales; family Neisseriaceae; genus Conchiformibius; species Conchiformibius steedae. Next base: position 852,040 of record NZ_CP059563.1, read on the forward strand.
ATTAGCGGAAATTACCTTAAACGAAAAAGATTTGCGTATTGATACCTTTCGCGCATCGGGCGCAGGCGGACAGCACATCAACAAAACCGATTCCGCTGTCCGCATTACCCACTTACCCACAGGCATGGTGGTGGAATGCCAAGACGGGCGCAGCCAGCACGCCAATAAAGCACAGGCAATGAAAGTATTGGCAGCGCGTTTGCATGATGCCCAAAAGCGCGAAGCCCAAGCCAAAGAAGCGGCGGAACGCAAATCGCTGATTGGCAGCGGCGACCGCAGCGAGCGCATCCGTACCTATAATTTTCCGCAAGGGCGTGTTACCGACCACCGCATCAATTTAACCCTGCATAAATTGGATTTTATTTTAGACGGCGATTTAGAAGAAATCACCGCTGCGCTGATTGCCGAACATCAGGCAGAACAATTGGCGGCGATGGGGGAATAGGGCGTGGCACAACAAATTTTAAATCTGCTGGGCGACGATACCTTAATTGGTTATTTGGCGCACAGTGCGCGTAAACTGAATATGCCGTTTGAGATTATTGATAGCGGCAAAGGTCAGGAATATATTGACAGCTTGCACCATATTTATGAATTTGGTGCGGGTTTGCGCCCCGAAACAGGCTTCAGCTTCCGCAGCGGACAATCAGCGCGAGTGGAAACCTTTGATAATGCGGTAAAGTTTGATGCTTTGTTGCGCCAGTTGGCACAAAATCCGCATCCGATTTGTATTTTTAACCATTTGGGCGAACGTTCGTGGACGTATGTGCTGGTGTTGCACAATCCCAATGATTTGCCCGTGCTGTTCCGTCAGGCACAACCTGCGGATTATTTTGTTTCTGATACGCAAGGCACGTTTTTGCTGGCTGCCAATTGGCACGATTTCAGTTTTGCGGTGTAGAATGCGTATTATTTTTATTGGTAAGGAAATGTGTTGTGAGCGTGATTATTAAAACCCCCGAAGAAATTGAAAAAATGCGCGAATTGGGGCGTTTGGCAGCAGAGGCGTTGGACTATATTGAAGATTTTGTTAAACCGGGGGTAACCACCAACGAAATCAACCAACTGATTCACGATTATCATGTGAATGTGCAGGGGGGGTATCCTGCGCCTTTGTATTATGGCGACCCGCCGTTTCCCAAGTCCTGCTGTACTTCGGTCAATCACGTTATCTGCCACGGTATTCCCGATGATAAGCCTTTAAAAAACGGCGATATTTTAAATATTGACGTGACCATTAAAAAAGACGGTTTTCACGGCGATTCCAGCCGTATGTATGCGGTAGGCAATATCAGTGCGATTGCCAAACGTTTGATTGACACCACCCATGCCAGCATGATGGCGGGGATTTCGGTGGTGCGCCCCGGTGCGACTTTGGGCGATATCGGTTATGCCTGTCAGCAAGTGGCGGAAAGCGCGGGTTATTCGGTGGTGCAGGAATTTTGCGGACACGGTATCGGACGACGTTTTCACGAAGACCCGCAAGTGGTGCATTACGGGCGCAAGGGTCAGGGTTTGAAACTGCAAAGCGGCATGATTTTTACCATTGAGCCGATGATTAACCAAGGCAAACGCCATTTGAAAATTTTGTCGGACGGCTGGACGGTGGTCACCAAAGACCGCAGCTTGTCGGCGCAGTGGGAACATGAAGTCTTGGTAACCGATACGGGCTATGAAATCTTAACCGTCAGCCCTAAATATGGGAAACCTTAATATGTGGAAACAGGGGATTGCGGGCATGACAGCGGCGTTGGTACTGGCTGCGTGTACTGCTACCAAACCGCAAACGCCGTCTGAATGGCAGGCGCAGCGCGATTGGAAAGTGTTTGAAGCCAGTGGGCGTTTGAGCGTAAAAGTAAAAGGCACGGGCAGTTACGCCAATTTTGATTGGACGCGCGAAAACGGCGTGGAAACCATTGATGTGAATACGCCCATTGGCACCACGGTAGGACAGCTTTGCCAAGATGCTGAAGGCGTATTGGCGGTAGATGCCAAAGGTAAAACCTATCATGCGGATACGGCGGCGGATTTAAGCCGTCAATTATTGGGTTACGCGCTGCCTGTGCAATATTTGGGCGTGTGGGCAAACGGCGAATGGGCGAAAGATTTGCCGCATCAATTATTGGCAGACGGCACTTTGCAACAAGCGGGCTGGCGCATCCGCCGCAGCCTGCGTGAAGACGGTTCGCCCTACACCTTGTTATTGGAAAACAATGATATGAGTGTTCGGCTGGTGTTTTCCGAAAGCCGCCGCGAAGCAGGTTTACCCGAAACGCAGGGGCGTTGTGAAGCGCGGTAATCACACAGCACAAACCTAAAAATCTCTTTATTCTTTAATACAAATAAAAAGCAACGGATTGCTCTGCAATCCGTTCTCTGTTTTTTAGGCTTATCGCTTTTATTACCACCCATATGTTTGGGCTATGTGGTCGGTTGCTAATCCGCGGTTATCGCCACAAATGGGACAAGGTTTACTGGCATCTTGTCGCGCATTCTTGCTTGCCCAAACCACCCCATGAGTACCACATAAAAAAGGGATAGCTTCACAATCTAAGCAAAGTAAGGCTGGCCAACCTTCTGCACTGCCATTGGGTACATTAAATTGCTTGGTATTTGTACCATGACACGAAGCGCATCTTTTTTGTTTACTTAATTCAATAAAAGTTTGAATGTTCATATTTCATCCTATTTATTCAAAATTTTATCAACTTTTTGCTTAACATCTTGGCGGACAGGTTCAATGGGAGAGGGGGGATTGCCACTACTACCGCCACTACCTGAATTTTTGTTAGCGCCATCATTATTGCTGTTGGGGAGATTGTTTGACATAATTGTTTCCTTTATCATAGATAGGTTAAAAAAGGGTTTACGGTTATTTACCGTGTTGGATATATTAATTTTTATTTTTGGTTGAAACCAGCAAGAAAATTGGTTTTTTAAGTCGGTTTTATATTGGTTTAGATGGCGTTTTTCGTAATTTGGAAGGGTGTAAAATGGCTTTAAATGAAAAAATTCGTGAATTACGGGAAGTAAAAGGATGGTCTCAAGAGTTTATGGCAGAAAAAATGGAAATGTCCACAAGTGGTTATGCTAGGCTGGAACGTGGAGAAAGTAAGTTGGATTGGGAAAAATTGGAAAAAGTAGCTGCAATTTTTAAAATTGATATTTTGCAACTGATTGAGGCGGAAGAAAAGGGTTTAACCATACAGCAAAATATTGGTTTTTCAGAAAGTACCAGTAATAATAATGCGAGAAATCATACCGCTACGGGGGAATCGCCTGCATATTATGGTGAAAACAGTGGTTTGATAATTGAGTTGGAAAAATTAAAAGTGCAAGTTACCATGCAAGAGCAAATTATTGAGGTTCAAAAAAGTGAAATTCAAACTTTGAAAAGTTATATTGAAACATTGAATATGAAATAACCTTATGTTCCCTAAAAATGTTTGTGTTTATCCAGCCCCTGCCAAACTCAATCTTGACCTGCGTATTGTTGGTCGCCGTGCCGATGGTTATCATTTGCTGGAAAGCATTTTTATTTTGATTGATTGGTGCGACCGCATCGGTATTGCCCCGCGCACAGACGGGCAGATTGTTCTGCACACCCCGCTGAACGGCGTTGCCCCCGAACAGGATTTAAGTGTCCGCGCCGCTCGTGCCTTGCAAGCACACGCGCCCAATAGCACTTGTGGTGCAGATATTTGGCTGGATAAACAAATCCCTATGGGTGGCGGTTTGGGCGGTGGCAGTTCCGATGCCGCAACGGTGCTGACGGTATTAAATCAAATTTGGCAATGCGGTTTGCCTGCCGAGCAATTGGCGGAAATTGGGTTGAATTTGGGCGCAGATGTGCCGTTTTTCCTGTTTGGCGAAAGTGCTTTGGTGCGAGGTATCGGCGAGCAGCTGCAGACGATTGATGTGCCTGAACAATGGTTTGTGGTGGTGCGCCCCGATTGCCATGTTGCCACTGCCGCCGTGTTCGCCCACCCCGATTTGCCGCGCAACAGCCCGTCTCATCCCGTGGCGGATTATATTGCCCGTCAGCCCTTTCACAATGATATGCAAGATGTGGTTTGCCAACATTATCCACAGGTTGGTGAAGCCTTGCGTTTGTTGTCGGCGCATGGCGAAGCGCGGATGACGGGGTCGGGTGCGTGTGTGTTTGTGGCGGTGGCAAACCGTGCAGCGGGCGAAGCCGTGTGCGCTGCGTTGCCTGACAGCTTGACGGCGCGTTGTGTGAAAAGTTTGCCGCAGCACCCGTTGCGCGAAATTATTTAACGAAAAAACAAGCTGCCGCCGCTTTTTCGGCACTGGGCAGCTTGACAGCGTTTTCCATTTTCAGGATAATACGCGCTTTCTCGCAGTCAAGCTGCGGAAGAGAAAGTTGGGGATTCGCCAAGTTGGTTAAGGCATCGGATTTTGATTCCGACATGCGTAGGTTCGAATCCTACATCCCCAGCCAAATCCCATTTTTTGGGGAGTCGCCAAGTGGTAAGGCATCGGATTTTGATTCCGACATGCGTAGGTTCGATCCCTACCTCCCCAGCCAGTTAAGCGCGTGTGGTTTTGCCATACGCGCTTACTTTATTTGGGGAAAATCAAAATGAAACTTGCTGAAGCACTCGCCGAACGTGCTGATTTACAACGTCGTTTGGCACAATTAAAACAGCGTTTGCAACAAAACGCACAATATCAGGAAGGCGAAACGCCTGCTGAAAATCCGCAGGAACTGTTGGCAGAATACACGCGTTGTGCTGATGCGTGGGAAATTTTGGTGGCGGCGATTAATCGCAGTAATCATCAGATTATATTGGATAATGGCGAAAGCCTGACTGCTGCACTGGCACGTCGCGACCGTTTGCAGGCAGAACATTCTATGCTGGTAAGCTTGGCAGATGCCGCCACGCCCGAACAATCGCGTTATAGCCGCAGCGAAATCAAAATGTTGGCGGCAGTAGATGTAAAAACAGTGCGAAAGCGTGCCGATGAAGTCGCCAAAACCTGCCGTGAGCTGGATTTACGCATTCAGGCGGCGAATTGGGCGAATTCTTTGCTGGATTAAAACAGGTTTTCAGTAGTATCAGAAAGCGGGCGTAACCTTTCTCATTTCTAATCCTAGAAGCTAATAGAAACAAAGGGCTGTTTCCCATCGGTTTTACCGATTAACGGTGTATGCTCTGTATGTAGTATGGATGATTGTGTAAAAGGCATTGTTACTACCATGCGCCGATTTTGATACGAGGGTGGGTGTGTTGTGGGAAAATCTGTTGTTATGGTGGATGAAAAGCGCAACGATACGGCGTTGCCACGCTATATTGGGAAATATGGCATCTTAACTGTATATATTGTTGTCAATGGTCTTTGCCTGATTTAACGGAAATCAAGTAAATTTGTTGCGCACTTTTACCTGCTGCGCCGTTGGCGTATAATATGCGCCGTTTGGCAGAAACGTCAGCAAGGTGAAAGGAAGCAAGTGTTTCCTCGAAAAAAGTCTCAAAATCCCCACAACTTAGGCGATGAAAACATGGCATACGACAGCTTAATGGTGTTTACCGGCAATGCCAATCCCGATTTGGCAGCGCGGGTGGTCAAGCACCTTGACACCACGCTTGGCAATGCGGCGGTAAACAAATTTTCAGATGGCGAAATTTCCGTAGAGCTGCTGGAAAACGTGCGCGGGCGCGATGTGTTTATTTTGCAGCCCACCTGCGCCCCCACCAATGATAATTTAATGGAAGTGCTTACCATGGCAGATGCGCTTAAACGCGCTTCTGCGGCACGGATTACGGCGGCGATTCCGTATTTTGGTTATGCCCGTCAAGACCGCCGCCCGCGTTCGGCGCGTGTGCCGATTTCTGCCAAGCTGGTGGCGAATATGCTGCATTCGGCGGGGATTAACCGCGTGTTAACGGTGGATTTGCACGCCGACCAAATTCAGGGTTTTTTTGATATTCCCGTAGATAATATTTATGCCACGCCGATTTTGATTCACGATATTGTGCAGCAGCGCATTGAGAATTTAACCGTGGTCAGCCCCGATGTGGGCGGTGTGGTGCGTGCGCGTGCGGTGGCAAAAATGTTGAACACCGATTTGGCGATTATTGACAAACGCCGTCCCAAAGCCAATGTGGCGGAAGTGATGAACATTATCGGCGATATTCAGGGGCGCGCCTGCCTGCTGGTGGACGATATGATTGATACTGCCAATACCTTGTGTAAAGCGGCTTCTGCGCTGAAAGAACGTGGCGCGGAACGGGTGTTGGCGTATGCCACCCACCCCGTGTTTTCGGGCGAGGCGATTTCGCGCCTGACTTCTTCCGATATTGACCAAGTGGTGGTTACCGATACCATTCCCTTGTCGGAAGCAGGTAGAAATTGCAGTAAAATCCGTCAGGTAAGTATTGCCAATTTGCTGGCGGAAACCATCCGCCGCATCAGCAACGAAGAATCGGTGTCTTATCTGTTTAATGATGATTTGGTGCAACCGCGTTCGCTGTTTTTGCCGTAAGCCAAAAATGGTGTAAAATAGGAAATTAAGGCTGCCTGATGTGATGTCGGGCAGCTTGTTTGTGCCGCAGGGTTGGTCGCAGCCTGCAAGCGGCTTTGTTTTTTATTTTTAAGGAAAAAATTATGTCAACTCAAGTAAAAGCCACCGTCCGTCAAGCGCAAGGTTCGGGTGCGAGCCGCCGCCTGCGTTTGCAAGGACAAGTTCCTGCCGTGATTTACGGTGCCGACCGCGATGCACAAGCCATTGCTGTGGACCACAAAGAAATGTTTTACGCGCTGGAAAAAGAATCATTTTTCACGCAAATCCTGAAATTGGATGTAGATGGTCAAAGCGTAGATGTGATTGTACGCGATTACCAAATGCACCCTGTAAAACGCCAAGTGCAACACATTGATTTTCAAGTGGTAGATTTAAATCAGCCCTTGCGTATGCGTATTCCTGTGCGTATTGTGAATGCGGAAAAATCTCAAGCTGTTAAGCTGCAAAGCGGTCGTGTATCGCTGTTGAGCACTGTGGTCGATGTGTTGGTTGACCCCAAAAACATTCCCGCTGCTTTGGAATTGGATTGCGAAAACGTGGTGGCTGGCGACATTCTGCACCTGTCTGACATCAAATACCCCGAAGGCGTACAAAGCACTGCTTTGAAACGCAATAGCAATTTGGCAGTTGCCACTGTTACCGGTAAAAAACGCTAAAATTTAGCTTGTAAAACCATGAAAAGCCGTCCGATAAATTTATCGGACGGCTTCGGTTTTTGAAATGAATGGTAATTAACGGGCAATATCGGCTTGAATCACCACACGGGCATGGAAGGTACCGACTTCACATTCATATTGTCCGCCACCCAAAGTGCGTTTGTTTAAATAGCTTTGGAAATTGCTTACGCGTTTACCGCCGTGTTTGGCGGCGGTTTCTTGGAATTTTTTGGCGGCGTTGATGTAAGCACGTTCGCAAGCGGCTTCGTCGCTTTTACCAAAGCGGCGAGCTGCCTGACGGGTAATCATATTGTTGCGAATGACGCTGCCACCGCCACCAAAGCTGATGGTTGCACCGCCACTGAGAATGGATTTGGCTTCGGCACTTGCCAATACGGCTTGACCGTTGCAGCGGTACAAAACATTGCGTCCGCCGCTGGCGGTGTCGCCGCGTGTTTGACGGCAGGTGTTGTTGTGTGATTCGGAAGCAGCGGCATCATGATTAGATGAAGCAGCACCGTTGCTTTGGCAGGCACTGAGGCTGATGGCGGCAAGGCTTGCCAACAACAGGGGTTTGAGCATACGCGACATGATAAGACTCCTGTAAAGTGCTTGAAAAACTGAATTTTAAACAAATTTGATAAGGGGTTCAACTGTGGACGTTTATGTGGCGGGACGCGATTGTGCCAAACGGTATGATGAAACGCGCTTGGGTGGGGCAGATGCGGCACGGTTGGCAAAATATCCGCAGCTGGCGCAGCGTGATGATTGGCGTGTTAGCCGTTTTTTAAAACAGCAGCAGACAGATAACGGCAAGCCGTGCAGTTTGAGCCATAGTGGTGGCGTGGCATTATGGGTGTGCGGCGGCGAAGCGGTGGGCGCAGACATAGAATATTTGCGCCCGCGTGATTTTTCTGCTTGGTATGGCAGCGGCGTGATTCACGCGCACGAACAGGCATGGTTGGTACAACAGAAAGATGTTTTAACAGCGCATTATGCTGTATGGACGTTAAAAGAAGCCTTGATTAAGGCATTGGCTTGGGATTTTGCGGATTTGGCGGCGGTGGGCTTGCGCCGTGTGTGTGGGCAATGGGGTTTGCATGGCGGCGGACAGGCGTGGCAGGGTGGGGTGTGGCGTTTGTCGGCGGATTATGTGGCGGCGTGTGTGTGGCGGGGTGCGGATAACGGGATGCGTTGGCACGGTTATGGCGAATGGCAGGGACTGACGGCGCAACGCTTGTGGTATTGGGACAAGGTTTAGGCAATTACAACAAGCAGTTTTGCCCGTTTTCCAAAGCCAATAAAGCTTGTTTGCGCCACAATCCGCCCGCATAGCCCGTTAATTTGCCGTTGCTGCCAATTACGCGGTGGCAAGGCACGATAATGGAAAGGGGATTGCGCCCGTTGGCGGCAGCCACAGCGCGGACGGCTTCGGGTTTGCCCAACAAACGCGCTTGCTCGCCGTAACTGATGGTTGTTCCATAAGGAATGCTTTGCAATACGCGCCACACGCTTTGTTGAAACGCTGTGCCGATGCTGAAATCCACTGCAATATCATCAAAGCGATGTCTTTGTTTGGCAAAGTATTCTTGCAGGGCGCGTTGCAGTAGCGGCGAACGGGGGTCGGGGTGTTCGCGCAAGGGGCATTGCCATTGTGCTTGCAGTTTGGCGAGGGCGTTATCCTGATGTTTGCCTTGGGGAAAATCCAGTAAACACAGTCCTTTGGGGCTGTAAACGGCAAGCATTTCGCCCAAAGGGGTGGTAAGGGTGGCGTGGTGTAGAAAATTTTGCATCATATTGATTTTAAAAAACTGCCTGAAAACGGCTTCAGGCAGTTGTGCGGATTATTGTTTTTTAAACCATGCGATAAAATCGTCGGGGGCAGCGTAGCCCAATAAGGGTTTGCTGCGGCTGCCGTCTGCTTTCAGCACAAACAGCCCCGGTGGACCGTACAGCCCATATTCTTTCAGCAAAGCCTGATGTTCGGGCGTGTTGGCGGTTACGTCAATTTGAAACAGCCTGTCCATCGGCACGGCGGCGTGTACGCCCTGATGACGGAAGGTTTTGGCTTCCATTTCCTTGCACGATACGCACCAATCGGCATAAAAATCCAGCAATACGGGTTGGGACGGGTTGTCTTGCAGGGCTTTTTGCATGGCTGCGTTGAGCTTGGCGGGGTCGCTGAAGCTGTGCGCGTGTGCGGCATCGGCAGACAGCGGCGGATACAGGGTTAAAAATTCGTGTAAGGCAGTGGTTTGGCGCATGGTGCTTTGCCAACCAAACCACAAACCACCCATTGCCAACAAGGAAGCTGTCAAAGCTGCCGCAGGTTTGAATTTTTTGGCAAACTGTTTGGTACGCCACAGCAGGTAGAGCGCAGGCAACACCAGCAATGCCGTGTACAGCGCCGCCGTTAATCCATAAGACAGATAAGGCGCAGCCAAATACACCGCCACAGCCAGCAACAAGATGCCGAATACATATTTAACGCCGTTCATCCAGTTGCCTGCGCGGGGCAAGATGTGTCCGCCAAACGTGCCGACTGCAATCAGCGGTACGCCCGTTCCCACTGCCAAGGCATACAAGGCTGCACCACCCAACAGTGCATCGCCTGTTTTGCCGATATATGCCAGCGCAAACGCCAACGGCGGTGCCACGCACGGTCCGACAATCAGCGCGGACAACATTCCCATTACAAAAACCGAAGCGATTTTTCCGCCCGATAATTTATTGCTTTGGTTTTGGAAATAACTTTGTACTGCTGCGGGCAATTGAATGGAAAACAAGCCAAACATCGACAATGCCAATACCACCATCAACACCGCCGCCGTCAGCACCACCCAAGCCTGTTGCAGCCATACGGTTAATAATGCGCCCGTCAGCCCCGCCAACACGCCCACCAGCGTGTACGTTAGCGCCAAACCCTGTACATACACCAAAGACAACACAAACGCCCGTTTTTTACTGCCGCTTTTGTCGCCCACAATAATGCCCGACACAATCGGCAGCAGCGGATACATACAGGCAGTAAAACTCAAGCCCAAACCCGCCAGAAAAAACCACAGCAAATTGCTGCCAAAGCGTTCGCGCGACAAGGCAAAACGGCTTTCGTCCGCATCGTCTTGTTTGGGTGCAACCGTTGCCGCTGCATCAGTTGCGCCGTTTGACTTTTTTAAAAACAAGTCCTTGGCGTTTTGTTCGGGGGATTCGGTGCGGTATTCGCCCGTGCCTTTGATTTCAAATTGGGTTTCTACAGGTGGATAACACACGCCCACTTCGGCACAGCCTTGATACAGCAGTGTCAGCGTATAGGCTTCGGGCTGGGAAGTGGCGGTTTTGTATGCCCATTTTAATTCGGCATCGTGATGATAAACCGTTTGTTTACCGAAAAATTCGTCTTCTTTTTCTTTGCCTTGGCTCATGGTCGGCTCGGCAAGCAAATCGGCAGGTTCGGTTTTGGCGGCGATTTTGCTTTGATACAGATAATAACCATCGGCAATTTTAAAATCGGCGCGAACGCCTTGTTCATCTACATGAACGGTAGGCACAAACGCCTGTTCGGGCGGCAACAGCTCTTCGGGGTCTACCGCCGCGCCTGCCCACGCGCTCAAACCCAGCAGCATGGCAAAAAATGCCAGTAATTTGTTTTTCATGGGGAAACTCCTTTCCTGTCCAATGGTAAAGTTGCTTTTCGGCAGCCGTTTGAATGTTTTACCGAAAGCACTGTAAAACGCTATTGTATAACACCTTGTGCAGGCAATCGGCAATGGCGTGGTTTAAAAAAGGTAAAGTTTGGCGGCGGGCAGGCGTGGGACGGCGGTAAAAACCGTATAATCGCGCCTTTATCCGATTGGTTTGAACAGCATGGCAGCCGAACACGATTTACACGCTTTTGAACAGCGCATCGGACACCGTTTCCGCAACCGCAAATTATTAATCCGCGCACTTACCCACCGCAGCTTTGCTGCCGAACACAACGAACGATTGGAATTTGTCGGCGACAGCATTTTAAATTACGCCGTTGCCAAAATGCTGTTTGAGCAGTTTCCCAAGCTGCCCGAAGGACGTTTATCGCCTTTACGCGCCGCTTTGGTGCGCGAAAGCCGTTTGGCGGAAACGGCGCGGGATTTGAACATGGGGGCATTGCTGCATTTGGGTGCGGGCGAATTAAAAAGCGGCGGGCGCGAACGTCCGTCTATTTTGGCAGATGCTTTGGAGGCGGTGTTTGCCGCCGTGAGTTTGGACGCGGATTTTGCCGCTGCCGAAGCGGTGGTACGCCGTTTGTTTGCCGACAAAGTGCGCCAAGCCGAACATTTGGGTTGGGATAAAGACCCGAAAACGGCGTTGCAGGAAATTTTGCAGGGACAAAAACGCCCTTTGCCCGTGTACCGTATTGAGCAACAAACAGGCGCAGGCAATGATGCGCGTTTTGATGTGGCGTGCGATTTGGGGGCGTTGGGAAAGGTGTTCCGCGCCCGTGCATCCAGCCGCCGCGCCGCCGAGCAGGAATGTGCCAAACAGGCTTTGGCATGGCTGGCGGGGCAGGGGCTGTCCTGAATCAATAAGCAAGAGGATTTTTGATTGATGAATAATAAGCAAAACACTTCTGAAAACGAACACAGCGCGGCAGACAATAAAGCCGCTGCTGCTTTAAAAGACGTATTCAGTCTGCACCACGACCAAGCCCATGCCGATAAAATTGATGCGGCCATCCGTGCCAATGTGCGCGTGTCGGGCACAAATATGTGGGTACTGATTTTTGCCGTGGCGATTGCCAGCATCGGTTTGAACGTAAACAGCACGGCGGTGGTGATTGGCGCGATGTTGATTTCGCCGCTGATGGGACCGATTGTGGGCATGGGCTACGGCGCGGCGGTTAGCGATATCGGACTGATTCGGCTGGCATTGCGCAATATTTTGGTGTTTATCGTCATCAGCCTGATTACTGCCACGCTGTATTTTTTGATTACGCCTTTGCAGCAGGCGCAAAGCGAGCTGTTGGCGCGTACGCAGCCTACTTTGTGGGACGTATTGATTGCCTTTTTCGGCGGCAGCGCGGGCATTGTGGCGGTAACGCGCAAGGAAACGGGCAATGTGGTGCCGGGGGTGGCGATTGCCACGGCATTGATGCCGCCTTTGTGTACTGCGGGTTACGGCTTGGCACACGGCAACTGGCAGTATTTTTTCGGGGCGTTTTACCTGTTGGCGATTAACTGCGTGTTTATTGCGTTTGCCACGCTGCTGTTTGCCAAGCTGTTAAAACTGCCGCGACGGGGTTTGGTCAGCGACAGCAAACGTTTTTTGCACCGCATGGTGATTGCGGCGGTCATTGCAGCGGTGATGATTCCCAGCACCTATCTGGCAGCAGGCTTGGTGCGCAAAGAGCTGTTTAACACCACAGCGGGCAAAGTGATTCAAGACGTACAGCAGCAGGAAGGTTTTTATATTTTACGCAGCACCTTGGACCACAGCAAACACACGGTGGGACTGATTATCAACGGCACGGGCAATACCGAAAAAATCACCGCATTGCTGACGCGCAAGCTGAAAGAAGCAGGCATTAGCGAACCGCAGGTGCGGGTGTTGTATGCAGGCGGCAATACCAGCTTGGAACAGGCCAAAGCAGAATTGGCACAAACCATTGAAGCCGCCGCCAAATCCTTTGAGCATGAAAGCAGGGAATGGGAAAGCGCAATCGCACAGCGCAAAGTAAACGAAGCCGACTTATTGGCGGAAATCCGCGCCCAATATCCCGAAGCCAACGGCGTGTTTGTCGGTTACGGCGCGTGGTGGCAGGGTGCAGAAGGCGCAGCCGCTTCCGCGAGCGCATCTCCTGATGTTGCCGATAGCAGCGAATCCGAGCATCTGACTGTGTGGCTGCGCGTATCCGAGCCTTTAAGCGACAAAGAAATCAGCCGTTTGCGGGCATGGCTGCAACAGCGCACGGGACAATCCCAAATCAATGTGGTGTGGCAGTCAGACAGCTTGCACCATCAATCGGTAAAAAATGATAACAATAAAGGAGCCCATAAGCCATGAGCGTGAAATCTTTTCAAATGCTGTGGGTTTATACGTTGTTAATGTTATGTGTGCCTGCGGGCGCGTGGGCGGCAGCTTATGTGTGGTTGCCTGAAAATGCCTTGAATTTCAGTTCCGCGCTGCCGTATTGGTTGTGGCTCACCGATATGGGCACGCCCCCTTATGCGGTGCTGACCACCGTTTGCCTGACTGCCGCGCTGGTGTGGCTGCTGCGCCGCCGTTATGCGTGGCAAACCGTTTTGCTGATGTGTGCCTTGTCTTTGGGGGTAACGCAGGGCGTAAAAAGTGCCATGAAACGCGGTTTTCAAGAACCGCGCCCCTTTGTGACTGCGCTGGCGTTGTCGGGAAAAGTGAATACGCCCGATGATTTTTACCGTTTGCCCGACAACGAACAAAATGCTTTGGTTTATACCCAAATGAAAAACAGCGACGGCAGCGTGGCTGCACACCAAGCCGACCACCACGATTATTCTTTTCCGTCTGGACACACCATTTTCGCCGTATCGTGGCTGCTGTTGGCAGTGGGATTCGGCTGCCGTCAATGCGTGTGTGCGCCGCTGGCGTGTTGGGCGGGCGCGATGCTGTTGAGCCGATTATTATTGGGTATGCATTATCCCATTGATTTATTGGTTTCCACACTGGTTGCCGCCGTGTTGCACACAGGATTGTTTGCTTGGGTGCTGCCGCGCCTGCCCCAACGTTTCCCATTGGTTTATTCCAATTGATTCAAAAGAAAGACCATGATTATGACTATACCTTACCGCTGCGGCTTTATCGCCATTGTCGGACGTCCCAATGTGGGCAAATCCACCCTGATGAACCACCTGATTGGTCAAAAAATCAGCATTACCAGCAAAAAAGCGCAAACCACCCGCCACAAAATCACGGGCATTTTTACCGACCCCGCCGCCCAGCTGGTGTTTGTCGATACCCCCGGTTTTCAAACCGACCACCGCAATGCCCTGAACGACCGTTTAAATTTAAATGTTACCGAAGCCATGAGCGGCGTAGATGCCATTGTGTTTGTGGTGGAAGCCATGCGTTTTACCGAAGCCGACCGCACCGTATTGCGCCAACTGCCTGCGCATACACCCGTGTTGTTGACCGTAAATAAAATTGACAAAGAAAAAGCTAAAAACAAATTGGCATTACAAGAATTTATTGAGCAGGTATCGGCAGAATTTCCCTTTGTGGGCGTACAAACCGTCAGTGCCAAACACGGGCTGCGTATTGCCAATCTGATTGCCGATTTAAAACCGCTGCTGCCCGAAAGCGTTCCCCTGTATCCCGATGATATGGTTACCGATAAATCATCGCGCTTTTTGGCGATGGAAATTGTGCGCGAAAAACTGTTCCGCTATTTGGGAGAAGAACTGCCTTATGCGCTGAATGTGGAAGTGGAGCAATTTAAGATTGACGACAAAGGTTTACACGAAATCTACATCGCCGTATTGGTGGATAAGGAAAACCAAAAGCCCATTGTGATTGGCAAAGGCGGCGAAAAACTGAAAAAAATTTCCACCGAAGCGCGTATGGATATGGAAAAACTGTTTGATGCCAAAGTGTTTTTAAAAGTGTGGGTAAAAGTGAAATCGGGTTGGGCAGACGATATCCGTTTTTTAAACGAATTGGGATTGTAAACAATCAAGCTGCTGTTGGCATTGCAACAGCAGCTTGAATATATTGTATAGTTGATAGAAAGGCGAAACGCCGATGGAGGGAGTTGGCGGTGTCCATCGGCGTCTCTAGGCTCAGCCCTTCGGTGTTGGGCGGGAAAGGGCTGAACTTGCGGCGCATTATAATAATCATTATCCCGTTTGGCAAGCATTTTTAAGATTTTCGCCAACCCAAGCCCGTGGGTGGCGGTAAGATGCTGCTGCTTGTGCTTTCAGCAGGGGCAACGGGCGCAGGCGCAGCGGTGGCATTGCCTGACTGCTGTTCCAATTGGCGCAATTCTGCCGCAAAACTGCTGATGTGGTCGTGTCCGTTTACGCGGTGGCACGGCACAATAATGGCGGTTTTGTTTTGTCCTGCGGCGGCGGCGATGTGGCGGGTGGCATTGCTTTTGTCCAACTGAGCTGCCAATTGCGCGTAACCGCGTGTTTCGCCGTAAGGAATGGTGGTCATGGCGTGCCATGCTTCGCGTTGGGTGTCGTTGCCGACTAAATCCAATGCCACGCCAAATTCGCGCAAACTGCCTTGAAAATACCGCGCCAATTCGTCACGCAATTGCGCCATCACAGGCGTTTCGCGCCAGCCGAACAAGGCTTGTTTTTCGCGCTGTACGGCGAGTAATTCGCTTTCCACGCCTTTTTGCGCGATAAATTTGAGCATGCACACGCCTTTTTCGCTGCAAATGGCAAGCATTTGTCCGAAAGGCGAATCCATTGCCCCTGCTGCCAATTCGGCGCGGTATTGCGAATGCGATTGTGAGCGCGACAGCAAAAAACTCAAGCGGCGCAAACGGATATAGTCGTCCAAATCCATGCCTGTGCAAGCGTGGAAGTCGTTTTTTAAATCGGGCAGGGTGTCGGCGCTGATGTGGGGGTGGTCGCCGTAAGCCAAAGAGGGATTGGCTTGGCGGCTGAGCCATGCGCCGTAAGCCTGCCAGCGTTCGGGCAAAATGCGTTCGGGGTCGGGTAGGTTTAGAATATCCATAAATGGGGGGCAAACAGATGCTTGCAGCCGTGATAAAGGGTTTAAAAACCTTATTGTACATTTTTTCGCCATCGGACTGGCAAATTTGTCGGAATAGGCTTTGTGGACGATTTGTCTAAAATTAAAAAGATTGATGGGGCAGAAAGTAATTTTGCTTGCTTTATTTGTCCAAAAAGTCTAAAATCCGCGCTTTCTTGGTTTAAATTCTAAAAACATCATGGCACAAACCCTTTACGACAAACTTTGGAACAGCCACGTCGTCCGCGAAGAAGAAGACGGTACGGTATTGCTGTATATTGACCGCCATTTGGTACACGAAGTGACCAGCCCGCAGGCCTTTGAGGGGCTGAAAATGGCAGGGCGCAAACTGTGGCGTATTGACAGCATTGTTTCTACCGCCGACCACAATGTCCCCACGGGCGATATGGACGAGGGCATTAAAGACCCGATTTCCAAATTGCAGGTGGACACGCTGGACAGCAATATTAAAGAGTTTGGCGCATTGGCGTATTTCCCCTTTATGAATGAAGCGCAGGGCATTGTGCATGTGATGGGTCCTGAACAGGGCGCAACTTTACCGGGGATGACGGTAGTGTGCGGCGATTCGCATACTTCCACACACGGCGCGTTTGGCGCGTTGGCGCACGGCATCGGTACGTCTGAAGTGGAACACACGATGGCAACACAATGTATTACCGCCAAAAAATCCAAATCCATGCTGATTGAGGTTTCTGGCAGCTTGAAAAGCGGTGTAACCGCCAAAGATTTGGCATTGTATATTATCGGACAAATCGGTACGGCGGGCGGAACGGGCTATGCGGTTGAATTTGGCGGACAAGCCGTGCATGAATTAAGCATGGAAGGACGCATGACTTTGTGCAATATGGCGATTGAAGCAGGTGCGCGTTCGGGCATGGTGTCGGTGGACCAAATTACCATTGATTATGTGCAAGGTCGTCCGTTTGCGCCCAAAGGCGAAGATTGGGATAAGGCGGTGGCGTATTGGCGCACGCTGGTTTCTGATGAAGGGGCGCAGTTTGACAAGGTTTACCGTTTTGATGCGGCGGATATTGAACCGCAGGTAACATGGGGAACGTCGCCCGAAATGGTGGCAGATGTAAACGGTAAAGTGCCTGACCCTGCGGCGGAAAGCGACCCTGTTAAACGCAGTGGTATGGAACGCGCTTTGCAGTATATGGGTTTGCAGGCGGGTACGCCTTTAAATGAAATTCCTGTGGATATTGTGTTTATCGGTTCTTGTACCAACAGCCGTATTGAGGATTTGCGTCAAGCGGCGGCGGTTGCCAAAGGGCGCAGCAAGGCAGACAATGTGTCGCGTGTGTTGGTGGTTCCTGGTTCGGGCTTGGTAAAAGCGCAGGCGGAACGCGAGGGCTTGGACAAAATCTTTTTGGATGCGGGCTTTGAATGGCGCGAACCGGGCTGCTCGATGTGTTTGGCGATGAACGCCGACCGTCTTGCGCCGCAGCAGCGTTGCGCTTCTACGTCTAACCGCAATTTTGAAGGACGTCAGGGCAACGGCGGACGCACCCATTTGGTCAGCCCCGCGATGGCGGCGGCGGCGGCGGTAACGGGGCGTTTTACCGATATCCGCGCTTTGTAAAATGGGTTTCAGGCAGCTTGTGGCAAATTCAGGCTGCCTGAAAAGGACAATATGAAAACAAAATTATTGATTTTAATGGCTGTCGGCAGCTTAACTGCCTGCGCCAACACCTTGCAGGGTGCGGTAAAAGACGGCAGTACCAATTTAAAAACCGCATCCGATTGGGTGGAAAACAACCGCGATGAAATTGATGCTGCTGCCGCACAAACGGGCGAGTGGCTGAAAAAAGGCGGCAACCTGATTGGGCGAGGTATGGAAAAAACGGGCGAAGTCCTACAGGAAATCACACGTTAAATTGTGTTAAACCGCTGCCGTTTGCCGCGCTTTGCCGCATAATACGGCATACATTCCGACAGATTGTTTTTAATTTTTTTAAGGAAACACACATGAAAAAATTATTGGTATCCGCTTTTTTGGTTTTGGGTTTGAGCGCGTGCAGCGGCACTTGGAGCGGTATGAAAGCCGACACGTCGCGCAATTTGGATAAAACCGAAGCAGCGGTTGAAAAAGGCTGGGACAAAACCAAAGAAACCGGCGAAAAAGTAGCTGATAAAACCGGCGAAGTGCTGAAAAAAGGCGCGGAAACCGTAGGCAAAGGCGTTCGTAAAACAGGCGAAGCCATTGAAAACATGGGTCAGTAAGCCCTTGCAAGCATAAGGAAAAAAGATGAAAAAAATCATACTGGCTGCTTTGTTGGCAGCGGGATTGAGTGCCTGTGCCGATACGCGCAGCCATGTAAGCGACGACGGCAATACATGGGAAACCATCCGCTATCAGGAAAACCGCCAAAACCCCTAAACCTGCCTGCCGCCTGAAAGCCGATACCGTTTTCAGGCGGTTTTGTATGCAAAGGAAAAAATATGAAAGCCTTTACCACTTTAACTGCCTTGGTTGCCCCGCTGGACCGCAGCAATGTGGACACCGATGCCATTATCCCCAAACAATTTCTCAAATCCATCAAACGCAGCGGCTTTGGTCCCAATGCCTTTGACGAATGGCGTTACCTTGACCACGGCGAACCAGGCATGGACAACAGCAAACGCCCGCTCAATCCCGATTTTTCCCTGAATCAGCCGCGTTATCAGGGCGCACAGATTTTGCTGACCCGTAAAAATTTCGGCTGCGGTTCTTCACGCGAACACGCGCCTTGGGCGTTAGACGATTACGGTTTCCGTGCCGTGATTGCGCCCAGTTTTGCCGATATTTTCTTTAATAACTGCTATAAAAACGGCTTACTGCCGATTGTGTTGTCGGAAGAAGTGGTAGAACAACTGTTTCAAGAAACCGAAGCCAACGAAGGCTACAGCCTGACCATTGATTTAAACGCGCAAACCGTGTCCACCCCCAGCGGTAAATCCTTTGCTTTTGACATTACCGAACACCGCAAACACTGCTTGCTCAACGGTTTGGACGAAATCGGTTTGACTTTGGCGCATGCAGACGAAATCCGCACGTTTGAGGAAAAACGCCGCCAAAGCCAACCTTGGCTGTTTGCCTGATGATGGCAGAAACGGCGGATACGCTGTTGCAGGGGCTGAACGCCGAACAATTGGCAGCGGTAACGTATCCGCCTGCGCCCTTGCTGATTTTGGCTGGCGCGGGCAGCGGCAAAACCCGTGTGCTAACCACCCGTATTGCTTGGCTGTTGCACACGCGGCAGGTGCGTCCGCGCGAAATTTTGGCGGTCACTTTTACCAATAAAGCCGCCAAAGAAATGCGTTCCCGCATAGAAGCGATGGTAGCAGGCTCGTTGCAAGGCATGTGGATAGGCACGTTTCATGGTTTGTGCCACCGTATGCTACGTCAGCATTGGCGCGAAGCAGGTTTGCCGCAGGCGTTTCAAATTATGGATTCGGCAGAGCAGCTTGCCTTGATTAAACGTCTGCTCAAGCAGTTGGACATTAGTGAAGAAGCCCTGCCGCCGCGCCTGATGCAGGGTTTTATCAATGCCCAAAAAGAAGAAGGCTTACGCGCAGGCGCGATTGATGCGCCTGACCCCATTGCCAAACGCCTGATTCGCGTGTATGCCGAATACGAACAAGTTTGCGAACGCGAAGGCGTGTTGGATTTTGCCGAATTGCTGCTCAAGAGCTATGAATTGCTCAACGGTAATACGGATTTGCTGCGCCGTTACCAAATGCGTTTCCGCCATATTTTGGCAGACGAATTTCAAGACACCAATGTTTTGCAATACCGTTGGCTGATGTTGTTGGCAGGCGGGGGCGCGGCATTGTGTGCGGTGGGCGATGACGACCAGAGCATTTACCGTTTTCGCGGGGCGCGTGTGGGCAATATGGCGGATTTGATGCGCGATTTGGGCATAGGCGATGCGCTGCGTTTGGAACAGAATTACCGTTCCACAGGCACGGTATTGGCGGCGGCGAATGCCTTGATTGCGCGTAACCGCGGGCGTTTGGGGAAAAACCTGCGTACCACGGCGGGCGCGGGCGAGCCGATACGTTTGTTTTCGGCAGCAGACGATATAGCAGAAGCGGCGTTTGTGGTAAACGAAATCCGCAAGCTGCTGCAACAAGGCACGTCTGCGGCGCAAATCGCGGTGTTATACCGCAGCAACGCGCAATCGCGGGTGTTGGAACAAGCCTTATTCCGTGAAAAAATTGCTTATCGGATTTACGGCGGTTTGCGTTTTTACGAACGCGCCGAAATCAAACACGCGCTGGCGTATTTGCGTTTGGCGGTGAATCCTGCTGATGACAATGCCTTTTTGCGGATTGTGAACATGCCCCCGCGCGGTATTGGCGAACGCACGGTGGCGGCTGTGCGCGAACAGGCGGCGGCAAACGGGGTGCCTTTATTGGCGGCGGCGCAGCAGATGGCGGGAAAATCGGCGAAAGTGGCGGCGTTTGCCGTGTTGATGGCGCGTTTTCAGGCTTTGGCAGGCACAGCGGATTTACCTGATTTATTGGCGGAAATCATAAGCAGCAGCGGTTTGTATGATTATTTTGCCAAGCAAAACAACGCCGCCGAGCGTGAGCGCACTGAAAATTTGGACGAGTTATTAAACGCTGCGCGTTTGTTCCGCCCCGACCAAACAGCGGTGGAAAACGAAGCCGAAAGCCGTGAAGCGGGCGCACAGGCTATTTTGTTGGCGTTTTTAAGCAATGCTGCTTTAGAAGCGGGCGACGATGAAGCCGAAACCGACAACGGCGTGTCGCTGATGACGGTACACGCCGCCAAAGGCTTGGAATTTGATGCTGTTTTTATTACCGGTTTGGAAGAAGGGCGTTTTCCGTCCGAGCAGAGCGTGAGCGATGCCGAAGCGGTGGAAGAAGAACGGCGGCTGATGTATGTGGCATTAACACGGGCGCGGCGCAGGCTGTATTTGAGCTTGGCGCAACGGCGTATGTTGCACGGCGCAGTGCGGACGGGCGTGGTGTCGCGCTTTATCGGCGAAATTCCGCCCGAATTATTGCAAAACGTGTCGCCCGCCAAAACAGTGATTCGCGATAATGTGGTTCATAATCAGGCAAAAACATCTGCGCCGATACACGGTTTTTATGCGGGACAGCGCGTGCATCACGGCAAATTCGGTGCGGGCGTGGTGGTGTCGGTGCGCGATGCGGGCGCGAGTGCGCGGGTAAAAGTAGATTTTGACAGCTGGGGCAGCAAAGAGTTGGATACTGCCTTTGCCAATTTAATGATTAGGGATTAACCATGCAGTTTGACGATTTAAGCCGCAATCATCCGCGTTTGCGCGGTTTGCTGGCGCGGGCGCGTTATTTTTCCCGTTTGGACAGCGAAGTCAAACGGTTGCTGCCGCACAATTTGGCGGCGCATTGCCGTGTGGCGTGTATTGACGGCGAAGGGCGTTTGGTGCTGTTTGTGTCGGGCAATATGGCGGCGGGGCGTTTGAAAATGCTGTTGCCTGCGCTGCAACCGCGCCTGTGTGCTTTAGACGAACACATCCGCAGTGTGGTTTGCAAAATTTCCCCGCCCGATATTCCGCCGCCGCGTGTCAAAAACCTGCGTATTCCCGAACACGCTTTGGACAACTTTGAACGCACTGCCGAGCAATTGGCGCATCATCAGGATTTGGCGCAGGCATTGCGTAATCTGGTGCGCCGTCACCGCAGCGAACAGGAAAGGTGCGACCATGTGTGAAGCGGTGGATTGTGATGTTGCCGTTATCGGCGCAGGACCGGCGGGCGCGGTGGCAGCAGCCTTGCTGCTGCGGCAGGGGTTTTCCGTATGCGTATTGGAAAAACAGCATTTTCCCCGTTTTGTGATTGGCGAAAGCCTGTTGCCGCATTGCATGGAATTTTTGCAGGAAGCGGGTTTGGCAGACGCCGTGGCTGCCGAGCCGTCTTTTCAGTTGAAAAACGGCGCAGCCTTTACTTGGGGCAGCCGCTACACCTATTTTGATTTTACTGACAAATTCAGCGCAGGACCGGGTACCACCTTTCAAGTGCGCCGCGACCGTTTTGACCATATCCTGATTAACGAAGCCGCCAAACAGGGCGCAGACGTGCGTTTCGGTTGTGCCGTAGAAGCCTTTAAGCAAACAGAACAATCAGCAGTATTAAGTATTCGCCCCGAACAAGGCGAAGCCTATGATTTGCATTGCCGTTTTGTTTTAGATGCCAGCGGTTACGGGCGCGTATTGCCGCGTTTGCTGGATTTGGAAACCCCGTCCGACCTGCCCGTGCGTCAAGCCCATTTTACCCATATTGACGACCACATTACCGCCCCCGATTTTGACCGCGACAAAATCCTGATTTCCACCCACAGCGTGCATCGTGATGTGTGGTTTTGGCTGATTCCCTTTGCCGACGGGCGCAGTTCCATCGGCGTGGTGGGTTTGCCCGAACGCTTTGCCGAATTTAACGGCACAGCTGAGATTTTGGCGCACTACACCGCAGGCGTACCCATGCTCAAACGCATTTTGGCAAACGCCGTGTGGGACAACGGCGTGCCTTATCGCAGCATCGGCGGCTATTCTGCCAATGTCAAAACCCTGTACGGCAAACGTTTTGCCCTGCTGGGCAACGCCGCCGAATTTCTCGACCCCGTGTTTTCATCGGGCGTGACCATTGCCATGCATTCTGCCAAACTCGCCACCGATGTGCTGGCGAAACAATTGCGCGGACAACCCGCCGATTGGCAAAATGAATTTGCCCGACCGCTGATGGTGGGGGTGGATACCTTCCGCACCTATGTGCAAGGCTGGTATGACGGGCGTTTTCAAGACGTGATTTTTGCCGATTCGCGCAATGCCGATATCAGCCGCATGATTGCCTCTATTTTGGCAGGCTATGCGTGGGACGAAGCCAATCCCTTTGTTGCCAAAGCAGAACGGCGTTTGAACGCGCTGGCAGAAACGGTGGGGCGTTTGGATTATGTTTAACGGTTTTGCTTGCTGATTGCCAGCTATACAACGGTTGGAAAAAAGCGGTTGTGCGGAAGCAGCCGCTTACTGTTTGTGGTATGAGAGCCACTTTGGGCTGTGCTTGATGTGCAGCCCTGTGTGTTGAAACATGGAAAAAATGGTTTTCTGATGGCTAAATTGATTCCCGACCAAACCGATGCCGCCGTAGGCAGACGTATTCAAAAACGCCGTAAAGAATTGGGTTTGACGGCAGAAGCGTTGTCGGAAAAAATCGGTGTGTCGCAGCAGCAGTTTTCGCGTTACGAATGCGGGCGCAGTAAAATCAATGTGTCGCATTTGGCGGATATTGCAGTGTTGCTGGATACGCCGATTGACTGGTTTTTTGCCGACAGCAGCGGCAGCAGTAAAATGTTTGCCGATACGGAGGCGTATGTGCCGGTGCGCGGCGATATGTTGCAGGCGCGTTTGCAGCAGCATTGGCGGCGCATGAATGCCGAGCAAAAACGCAATCTGATTAACTTTTTAGATGCGATGCAGCCATAGGGAGGCTTTCCTGCTATGGTGTTTTCAAGCAGATAAAAAGCGCAAATATGCTAAAATCGCGCCCTTTCCCAATCTTTTCAGGAACAACAGCATGAGTTTGAAATGCGGCATTGTCGGTTTGCCTAATGTCGGCAAATCCACCCTGTTTAACGCGCTTACCCAATCGGGCATTGAAGCGGCAAACTATCCTTTCTGCACCATCGAGCCGAATGTCGGCATTGTGGAAGTGCCCGACCCGCGCATGGCGGCGTTGGCAAAAATCGTCAATCCGCAGCGTATGCAGCCGGCGATTGTGGAATTTGTGGACATTGCCGGACTGGTGGCGGGCGCGAGCAAAGGCGAAGGCTTGGGCAACCAGTTTCTCGCCAATATCCGCGAAACCGATGCCATCGTGAACGTGGTTCGTTGTTTTGACGACGACAATATCGTCCATGTTTCGGGCAAAGTAGACCCGATTGCCGATATTGAAACCATCGGTACGGAACTGGCGTTGGCGGATTTGGCAAGCGTAGAAAAAGCCATTGTGCGCGAAGGCAAACGCGCCAAAGCAGGCGACAAAGACGCACAAAAGCTGGTGGCATTGCTGGAAAAACTGCTGCCGCACCTGAACGAAGGCAAGCCCGTGCGTTCTTTCGGCTTGGACGCGGAAGACACCGCGCTGCTGCGCCCCCTGTTCCTGCTCACGGTCAAACCCGCCATGTATGTGGCGAATGTGGCGGAAGACGGCTTTGACAACAACCCCCACCTTGACCGTTTAAAAGCCTTGGCAGCGCAGGAAAACGCGCCTGTTGTGGCGGTGTGTGCGGCGATGGAAAGCGAAATTGCCGAGTTGGAAGACGATGAAAAAGCGGAATTTTTAGCCGAAATGGGCTTGGAAGAACCGGGCTTAAACCGCCTGATTCGCGCAGGCTATGATTTGCTCGGTTTGCAAACCTATTTTACCGCAGGCGTAAAAGAAGTCCGCGCTTGGACAATTAAAAAAGGCGATACCGCACCGCAAGCCGCAGGCGTGATTCACACCGATTTTGAACGCGGCTTTATCCGCGCCCAAGTAATTGCTTATGATGACTTTATCGCCTTGGGTGGCGAAGCCAAAGCCAAAGAAGCAGGCAAAATGCGCGCCGAAGGCAAAGAATATGTCGTACAAGACGGCGATGTGATTCATTTCCTGTTTAATGTTTAAAATTCAGGCGGTAAGCATTTTTGCTACCGCCTTTTTTACAATAAAATTTGATAACAGCCAAATTTACGATGTTTTACCAAACCATTTTTTCATAATGGCTTCATAGCGTCCGTTGGCACGGATTCTGTCTAATCCGATATTGAGCAGTTTGAGCAGTTCGGGATTGTCTTTGGCAACAATAAACGCCATATGCCGTTTGGGTTCGCCAGTGCTGACCGAGCGCATTGGTGGTAGTCTTTCTGCCCTGTGTTTGATGGCAAAATAATCCAATACGCGGTCTTCGCCAATCACGGCATCGGCGGCGCCGGTATAAACATTGCGGATAGACAGGTAAATGCTGTTGGCAATCACCACATTATCGGGTGAACCGCTTAAACGCGCTGCCAAATCAATGGTTTCTTTGCCGTAGTATTTGCTGACACTGATTTTTTTACCACGCAGGTCGGCGGCACTTTGAATGCGGGCGTTTTCGGGTTTGTCGGTAAACTGTAAAACAAAGGTGTTGTCTAAAAACGGTTTGCTGAAATGGACGATGTGTTTGTCTCTGTCGTTAATCACAAAGGCAGAAGCCCAGCCGTCTGTTTGCTTGTTGTGCAGGCTTTTTTGCCAGTCTTTTAGCGGAGCAAATAAAATGCGTGGGTTAAAACCAGCCTCTTGGGCAACGGCGTGGACGATATCTATTTCAAAACCAATCAGTTCAGACTTATTGTTGCGGTATTCAAACGGCGGATAATTGGCTTCCGAACCGAGGGTAAAGGTTTTCCATTTCGGGTTGTGGGGAATGGCTGTGGATATTTCCAGCGGGTCGGCGGGGGCTGCGGTGCTGTGGGCTGCCGATGCGGTGTTTTGCTGAGCGGTTTCAGGGGTTTTATCAGAGCAGCCTGCTGCCAAAATCAGCGCGGCAGTACAAATCAGGTATTTCATTAAAAAATTCCTTTTCGGTGTGAAACCCCGCCATTAACGGCGGAACAATAATCGTGGGCGGGCATTTCCCGTTCCAATCAGGATAACACAGGGTGCCGCGCCTTTATAGTGAAAATACTTTATTTTATACAAGGTATTAAAAAATAAAATATTTCAAGCGTATGCGGCGGCATGTTGAAAAATCGGGCTGTCTGAAACCCTGTTCAAACAACCCGAATGCTTTAACCGACTTTATCGCCTGCTTGTGCGCCGTCGTGTACGTCCAACAGGCGCAGTTTGCCGTCTTGGGTGGCGGCGGACAAAATCATGCCTTCCGATACGCCAAATTTTGCCATTTTGCGCGGCGCGAAGTTGGCAACGGCAATCACCATTTTGCCGTTTAATTCGGCGGGATTGGGATAGCTGGCGGCAATGCCTGAAAAAATCGTGCGCTGTTCAAATCCAAAATCCAAGCTGAATTTCAACAATTTGCTGCTGCCTTCCACCGCTTCGCAGTTCAGCACTTTGGCAACGCGCATATCAATTTTCATAAAGTCGTCAAAACTGGCTTGTTCCGCCACAGGCTGATAGGGCGATGCGGGCGCGGTTTCGGCGGTGGGGGTGGTTTGTTTATTGGCTTCCAGCAGGTCGTTCACTTGTTTTTCCTCAATTCTTTGCATTAAGTGTTTGTAGGGGTTGATAATGTGGTTTTCAGGCAGCGTGCGTGTGCTGTCCTGCCAAGTTAAAGCATCCATATTTAAAAACGCGGCTGCCTGTTCCGCCACTTTCGGCAATACAGGCGCAAGATACACGCTTAAAATTTTGAATGCGTTAATCAATTCGCTGCACACGCGATGCAGTTTATCATCTGCGCCGTCTTGTTTCGCCAATTCCCAAGGCTTGTTGGCATCCACATATTCGTTTACCGCATCTGCCAACGCCATAATATCGCGCAGGGCTTTGGCGTATTCGCGCTGTTCGTAATCGGCGGCGATGGCTTCGGATTGCGCGGACAGCTGTTGAATCAGTGCGCTGTCGGCAACGTTGCTTAATTTGCCGTCAAAACGTTTGGCGATAAAGCCCGAGGCGCGCGCGGCGATATTAACGTATTTACCCACCAAATCGCTGTTTACGCGGGCGATAAAGTCTTGCAGATTCAAATCAATGTCTTCAATTTTGCTGTTGAGCTTGGCGGCGATGTAGTAGCGCATCCATTCGGGGTTTAAGCCTTGTTGCAAATAGGATTTGGCGGTGATAAACGTGCCGCGTGATTTGGACATTTTTTGTCCGTCCACGGTTAAAAAGCCGTGGGCAAACACGCCTGTGGGGGCGCGGTGTCCGCTAAATTGCAGCATGGCGGGCCAAAACAGGGCGTGGAAATACAAAATGTCCTTGCCGATAAAGTGATACATTTCGGTTTGGCTGTCGGCACGGAAATAGTCTTCAAAATTCAAACCGATGCGGTTGCACAGGTTTTGAAACGATGCCATATAGCCCACGGGCGCGTCCAGCCACACATAAAAGTATTTACCCGGCGCATCGGGGATTTCAAAGCCGAAATAGGGCGCATCGCGGGAAATATCCCAATCGGATAAGGTGGTTTCGCCGTCTTTGCCGAGCCATTCGTTCATTTTGTTGAGGGCTTCGGGCTGAAGGTGCGGCTGGGTGTGTCCGTTTGCCAAAACGGTGCTGCCTGAAGTCCATTGACGCAGGTAGTCGGCGCATTCGCCCAGTTTGAAAAAGAAGTGTTCGGACTGCTTTAACACGGGGGTCGCACCCGATACGGCGGAATAGGGCTGAATCAGTTCGGTGGGGGCATAGGTGGTGCCGCAAGCTTCGCAGTTGTCGCCGTATTGGTCTTTGGCGTGGCATTTGGGGCATTCGCCTTTGACAAAACGGTCGGGCAGGAACATTTGTTTTTCGGGGTCAAACAGTTGTTCAATCACGCGGCTTTCAATTTTGCCATTGGCTTTGAGGGCGCGGTAAATCTGTTCGGCAAAGGCTTTGTTTTCGGGGGAATGGGTGCTGTAGTAGTTGTCGTAACCGATGTGGAAGCCTGTAAAATCAGCCAGATGCTCTTCGCGCACGCGGGCAATCATGTCTTCGGGGGCGATGCCTTGTTTTTCGGCGGCCAGCATCACGGGCGTGCCGTGGGCGTCGTCGGCGCAGCAGTAGTAGCATTCGTTGCCGCGCAGTTTTTGCAGGCGCACCCAAATATCGGTTTGGATATGCTCGACCATGTGTCCGAGATGAATCGCGCCGTTGGCATAGGGCAGGGCGGAGGTAACGAGGATTTTGCGGGTCATGATTTTGAAAAAAACAATCTGAAACACGCGATTATGCCACAAAATGGGGCGTTGTTGCGCGTTGGGGCAACCGTGCCGGCAACGGTGGCAAAGGGCTGGGTTTAGTGGTTTTGAAAACAGTATGTTGTGAAAATGATGCAGTTTGGCGGCAGATACGGTGCGGCGCTGGGGCGGCTTGGGTATAATCGGGGCTTTGGTTTTACGCTTGAGCAGAGTTAATTATTATGACTGTCCGTTTTTCCCGCCGCCGTTTTTTGGGTGCGGGCGCTGTGTTGGCAGGGGCTTCATTCGCGGCTTCCTGCACCAAATACCGCCCGTTTGATGCTGCTGCCCAACCGCCTTACTATCCGCCTGCGCTGCTCGGTTTGCGCGGCGACCACGACGGCAGCCAAGATGGGGCGCACGCCGTTGCCTTAAGCGGCAAACGTTTTACCTTGCCCGAAAAAGCAAGCGAAAACTATGATTTGGTGGTGATTGGCGCAGGCATCAGCGGTTTGACCGCAGCTTATTTGTATCGCAAAGCCAAACCCGATGCCAAAGTGCTGGTGTTGGACAACCACGACGATTTTGGCGGACATGCCAAGCGCAACGAGTTTACCGTAAACGGCAAAACCCTGATTACCTACGGCGGCAGCGAGTCTTTGGATTCGCCCAAAACCACCTTTTCCCAAAACGCCCACGCGCTGTTAAAAGAATTGGGCGTGGATTACACCAAATTCCATCAATATTATCAACAAGATTTGTACCGCAAACAATGGGGTTTGCAAAAAGGTATTTTTTTCCGCAATGCCGCATTTGGTAAAGATACTGTGGTGGCAGGCGAGTTAAACGAACAAGCAGCGGCGGCGATGGTGGCGCGTTTCCCCCTGCCCGAAGCCGACCGCCATGCCCTAACCGAACTTTATGTCCGTCCCAAAGATTACTGGCAGGGCAAATCACGCAAACAAAAACAATATTTGGCTGAAAAAACAAGCTATTACAGCTTTTTGCGCGATACCGTCAAGCTGCCCGAACACGCCATGCGTTATCTGACCAATATCAGTTCCGAATACTGGGGCCACGCCATTAACGCCGTATCGGTGGCAGAAGCCGCCGAAAACGGCTATCCCGGTACGCAAAAACTGGGTTTGCCGTTGGAAAAAGGCGAAAAAGAACCGTATATCTACCATTTCCCCGACGGTAACGCTTCCATCGCCCGTCTGTTGGTACGCAAGCTGATTCCCGCCGTGGCTGCGGGCAACAGCATGGAAGACATTGTTACCGCCAAATTTGATTATGCACAATTGGATATGTCAGAACACCCCGTGCGTATCCGTTTGAACAGCACGGTGCTGATGGCGGAAAACCGTGCTAATGGCGTAGATGTGGCGTATTTAAGCCATGGCAGCGATGCCTTAACACGGGTACGCGCCACTCACTGTATTTTTGCGGGACACAGCACCTTGGCGGCGCGTATTCTGCCGCAAATGCCCGAAGCGCAACAGCAGGCAATGAAATCCAATGTCAAAGTGCCGATGGTGTATGCCAAAATTGCCTTGAAAAACGCCCGTGCGTTTCAAAAATTGGGCGTGTATTCGCTGTACGCGCCCGATGCGCCTTACTGTCTGATTCAGTTGGACGACCCTGTCAATATCGGCACTTACCGCCATGCCGCCACACCTGACGAACCGATTGTGTTGCACGCGGCGCGGATTGCCACAGCGTTTGAAGGCAATGATGCGCGAAGCATGTACCGTGGTGGACGCGCGCGTTTGGCGGGGCAAAAGCTGGAAGATTTGGAAAAAGAATTGCGCGAACAGTTGCGCGGTTTGTATCAACTGGCGGGCGAGTCGTTTGATGATGCGGCGGTTGCCATCACGTTTAACCGTTGGTCGCATGGCTACAGCTATGAACAGGTGGGTTTGTGGGACAACAACGATGCCGCCTCCAAAACTGTGGCGCAGATGCAGCGGCGTTTGGGCAATATTTTGATGGCGGGAACGGATGTGGCGTGGAAGCCTTATTTGCAAGATGCGGTGGAACAGGCTTACCGTGCGGTGCGCGAGGCTTTGTCTTAAAACCGCTGCGGGCGCGGCGCGTGCTGAATTTTCCATAGCATTTTGTGGGGTCTGTGTTAAAATCGCCGCTGTGCCGCCTGATTAACTTGCGTTTTTTCGTAATCGGGCGCAATGTATTCAAAAAGGAATGCCGATGAAGATTGCTGTTTTGGGTGCAGGGGCTTGGGGAACGGCGTTGGCAATACATTTTGCCGCGCACGGACACGCGGTGTCGCTGTGGACACGCAGTGCCGAACACGCCGCGCAAATGCACGGCAGCCGCGAAAACCGCCGTTATCTGGCGGGATTGCCTTTACCTGCCGCGCTCACGGTACACAGCAATCTGGCAGAGGCTGTGTCGGGGGCGGATTTGCTGTTGGCAGCCGTGCCTGTGGCGGCGTTGCGTGGTTGTATGCAGGCGGTAAATGCGGCGGGTGGCGGCGATATTCCCGTTTTGGCGGCGTGCAAAGGTTTTGAACCGAACAGCGGTTTGCTGCCGTTTCAGGTGCTGGAACAGGTTTTGCCCGCTAATCCGTGTGTAGGCGTGTTGTCAGGTCCGAGCTTTGCACAAGAATTGGCACAAGGTTTGCCCTGTGCCGTGTGTTTGGCATCGGCAAACGGCGAATGGATTGGCACGCTGGCAGCGGCTTTAAATACTGAAGTTCTGCGCCTGTATGCCAATAGCGATGTGGTGGGCGTGTGTGTGGGCGGCGCGGTTAAAAACGTGATGGCGGTGGCAGCGGGGCTGTCGGACGGTTTGGGCTGCGGCATGAACGCCCGTGCTGCGCTGATGACACGTGGTTTGGCGGAAATGACCCGCTTGGCAGTGGCATTGGGGGCGCAAGCCAAAACCCTAATGGGGCTGTCGGGCATGGGCGATTTGCTGCTTACCTGCACGGGCGGATTATCGCGCAACCGCCAAGTGGGGCTGGCACTGGCAGAAGGCAGGGCGTTGGCAGATGTGTTGGCGGATTTGGGGCACGTTGCCGAGGGCATTCCCGCCATTGCCGAAGTAAACCGCAGCGCACAGCGTTTGGGCGTGAATATGCCCGTTACCGCCGCTTTGGCGGATTTGTTGGACGGGCGCATCGCCGCCGCCGACATCGCCGCCCGACTGATGCAGCGCGAACCCACCGCCGAATAAAAACCATTCCATGATATTCCAACACGCGCGAATCCCGCGCATGTTGCCCGTCCGTGCAGGCGCATTTGCCCTGACGGGTCAGGGTTTTAACCGAACAGGAAATTTTGATGAACCGCAATTTAGAACAGCTTGAACACAAACTGCACGAGCTGATTGGCAGATTCGGCGACAAACAGGCTGCCTGCGCCAAACTGGAGCAGGAATTGCAGCAGGTACACCGCGAAGCCCGCGCCCAAGTAGAGCGTTTGGAAGAAGAACTGGCAGAACAGGTTGCCGAGCTGGCTGCCGAGCGCAAGAAAAGACCGGGAGATGCCGCCGCACAGCAATTTATCGGCGAGCTGGAAGAGCGCATCACCACCCACGAACAGCAGATTGATTTGCTGGAAAAAGAACGCATCAACCTGCGCGACCAAATTGCCTTTTTGCAGAATAATCTGCACAAATGCGAACAAGATTGGCAGGCAAAGTTTGACAACAGCCAAAGCGAATGGCAGGGCAAGCACCAAAACCTGACCGACAAACTGCATCAGGCAGAAGAAACCTTGCGTGACAAAGAGCAGGAATGGAGCGACCGCGAGCAGGTTCGCGAAATTGCCGCCGAAAACAAAGAGCGCGATTGGAACGAGCGTTTGCACGAAAGCCAAACCGCCGCCGAGCGCCGTTACCGCGAATTGGAAGACACCCTGCGCGGGGCAGAACGCCGCGCCGAAAAACAATTGCGCGAATGGCACGACAAAATCAAAGTGGTGGAAAACCAAGCCGCTGAAGAAAGCGAGCGTTTGCACAAACAATTGCAATCGGCGCAAAAACACGCTGACGAGCGCATTCAGGCATTGCAAGAGCAATTGGCAGACGAACAGGCACGCGCCCAAAGCGAAAGCGATGATTTAAGCCACAAGCTGCAAATTGCGCGTGACGAAGCCGAAAAACAGCGCAAAGAATGGCTGGAAAAATTACAGGCAGCCGAAAAAGAATCGCAGGAATTTGAAGCCAAGCTGTATGTGGCAGAACGTGCTTCTGACCGTCATATTAAAGAACTGCAAAACAAAATCAAAGATTTGCAGGAAGAGTTGGAGCAGGCTTTAGAAGCGGCGGAGCAAGAACGCAAAGAATTCGGCTACCGTTTGCAAGACAATAAAGAAGCCGCCGAGCAGCAAATGGCGGGTTTGCGTGGCGAGTTGCAGGCTGCCGCCGCTGCCGCCGAGCTTGCCGAAACCGAGTGGGCGAAAAAACTGAGCATCAGCGACAACCGTGTTACTGCCTTGC
Organism: Conchiformibius steedae; assembly: GCF_014054725.1. Classification (NCBI taxonomy): domain Bacteria; kingdom Pseudomonadati; phylum Pseudomonadota; class Betaproteobacteria; order Neisseriales; family Neisseriaceae; genus Conchiformibius; species Conchiformibius steedae. The sequence goes on from NZ_CP059563.1 coordinate 884,289, forward strand.
GTAACGAATTGTTAGAAAAAGAACAACAGGCAACTGCGCGTGATGAAGAATGGCAACGCCGTTTGAAGGAAGCGCAGCATCAGCAGGAACGCCTGAACGAGCGTTTGTCGGAAATCGCAGAACGCCACAATTACGAAACCGCGCAGTTGAAAGAACGCCACGAGCAGGAAATCAACACCGTCAGCCAAACCTTGAGCCGTCAAATCGGCAGCTTGAACGAGCAGATTAAAAACGAAAAAACCGCGCTGCAAACGCAGATGTTGAAACTGAACACGCAAAATCAGGAATACCGCAGCCTGTTGCTGCAAAGTGCGGGCGACATCCGCAAATTGTTGGCGCGTTTGCCGGCGCAAGCGGGTGAGGATGTGGAAGGAAACCACTTATGAATATCGAACAAATCAATGTTTCCATTTTAAACCGCCGCTTTACCATCGGTACGCCCGAAGCCGAGCGCGGCACGCTGTTGCAGGCGGTGGAATTGCTCAATCAAAAAATCATGGCGATTCAAGGCGCGGGGCGCAATATGGAAACCGATAAAGTGGTGATTATGGCGGCGCTGAACCTGACCCACGATTTACTGAAGCAGATTAACGAAAATAAAGCGTTGGCAGAAACCCAAATCGGCGGTAAAATAGATGCCTTGATTGAGTTGTGCAACGGCGCACTCAAATAGTTTTTGGTTTCCCTGCGATGTGCGTGAAGGCATACATTCCTTTGAACCAATAAAGTTTGCTTCAGGTTGTCGGGAGCTGCAACAGGTGTGCGCGTTCCGCTTGCGGAATGTACCCGAAGTTGCCCGAGATGACCGCCTTGTGTACAAGGTTCAAGCGGACTCAGCCGAATCGGCATCTGCGGGGGTCTTATGTGAAAACACCGTTTGTTTTTAAGCAAACGGTGTTTTTCTTATGGAAAAATCATTATTTTTTCTTGGCTTTGGCGGCAGCGGCGGTGCGCGGGTCAATCCGCACAAATACCTGACGGCGCGGGTCGGTAAGCAGCTTGGCGGCAGCTTGAATATCGGCAGAACTTACGGCTTTGATGCGGCGGCGGATTTCGTCTTCATCGGCGTGGCTGAAACCGTTGGTTTCCAGTGTGCCAATCAACGAAGCCTGACCTTCCATGCTGTCGCGGGCATACACGGCAGACGATTCTTCACGCACGCGGGCGCGCGCCAATTCTTCTTCGCTGACACCGTTGGCGGCGATGTCGGCAATTTGCGCTTCAATGGCTTGGCGCAGCTGTGCCACACTGCTGCGTTCGGAAGGCATGGCACTCACCAGCCACAATTGCGGGTGTCGCCCGAACAGAGAATAGCCTGTGGAAATTTCCAAAGCCAATTGTTGTCCGCGAATCAGGTTTTTATCAAAACGTGCCGCGCTGTGTCCGTCTAAAATATTGGTCAGCATATCCAGCGCATAGGGCAGTTTGTCGTCTAAATGCTGCAAATGCGGTACGCGGTAGCCGATAATAAAAATCGGCTGTTTGGTGTTGCCTGTGGTGCGCGCGCTGGCGGCTTGGCGGATTTCGTCTTCATGCAGATTGTGGCGTGTTGGCAGTTGGCGGGCGGGTAGGGCAGCAAACTGCTGTTTGACTTCCGCCAAAGCGGCATCGGCATTCACATCGCCCACAATCACCAAGGTGGCATTATTGGGTGCGTACCATTGCCGATACCATTGGCGCAAATCGCCCGCTTTTAATTGGTACAAATCCTTCATTGTGCCAATCACGGCTGTGCGGTTGGCGGGTTTTTGAAAGGCGCGTAAATTCAATTGTTCGTATAAACTGCCCGTGGGGTTATCATCAATGCGCTGACGGCGTTCTTCGCGGATAACCTTCATTTCGTTGTCAAATTCTTGGTCGCTAAAATTCAGGTTTGCCATGCGGTCGGCTTCCAGCTTCAGCACTTCGGGCAAATGCTGCTTGGCAAACGTTTGATGATAAACCGTTTCGCTGCTGCTGGTATAAGCATTATTATTGCCGCCCAAAGCCGAAATACGGCGCGAAAACTCGCCCGACGGCACAGCTGGTGTGCCTTTAAACATCATGTGTTCCAGCGCGTGACTCAAACCGCTTTTGCCAAGGTGTTCATCTACCGAACCCACCCGATACCAAAGCTGCGCCGTGGCAACAGGTGCGCGGGTGTCTTCACGGATAATTACCGTCATACCGTTATCCAGCGTGGTTTTCACGGTTTTTGCCCAAGCAGCGGGCATTGCCGCCGCCAACAGCAGCGCAATTAAGGTACGGGTCATGGCACATCCAATTCCAAAAATCACAAAACAAAAATCATGACAGCTTATCCCGATTTTTTCAATCCCAAATCCGTTTTTGTCAGCAAATTCTTTTCTTTTAACAAAGCATGAATTTCATCAGGGATTTCATCATCTTCTAAAAATTCATAAAAGGTTAAAATGGTTTCTTCGGGGGTATAAACCCTTTCCCTGACCGCGCACATGGTTTTAAGCCAATGAACAACGTGATAAATATGTCCGCGTGTATAGGCATCACGCAGCTCTTCCCCCAAAACCCGCCGCATGGTTTTATTGAGCTTGTCTTTATCATATTCGCCATAAGCATAATGACGTAAAACCGCATACATCAATGAAACCAGTCCCGTTTTAGCAGTTAAACGGACGGGCTTATCGCCTTTAAAATGCTGATAGACTTCAATACCGCGTTGATAATCTTGGGCAAACAGGCATTGCTGCAAATAGGAATAAAATAAATCCTTTACCATACCTTTGGAAGCAGAGTATTGCCTAGGGTAACGGTCTTCAAATATCCATAAATTGCTTTGTGCCAAACATTCGCGCCATGCTTCCACCACTTCTGCATTATCTTGACCGCTTTGCAACCATTTTACGCCCGCAAGTGCCTGATAGATTCTATAAACATGATGTGGTTCCCAATCTACTTCTTGTTTTAAGGCAATGGCGGTATGTAACCATGATAAGGCAGTGGGTAGAAACGGGTCATACAAATCTTTTTGACCGACACTATAAGCATAGAACACATTTCTTAACGTACTACTGGCAGATGAACCATGCATACTGTCTAATTCTTGATTAGCTTTCTTTTTCTCATAGTGGTATGCAAAACCATCTTCTGGATGGTCTGGATAGATTTCTAATTTTCTCAATAAATTTTTTTTAATGTTTGGCATCATTTTTCTTTCTGATGGGATTGGCTGACCGTTGCCATGATACGGCGCAACAAAAAACCGCACAAGCACCGAAAGGCAGTTGCGCGGTTGGACAGGATTATCGGAAAACGCCAACGCGCCCACCGACAAAACGGACAAGATAAGGGAATGACAAGAATAATGACATCAACAGTTTGCTGCTGATGCCTGTATTATACCGAAATAATAATAACTATCAATAATCGCTGTGCATTTATTCGGTAAAAGCGTTTTAGTGATTTATTTTTTATCAAAATTTCTTTTTTATACGCCGCGCCATAGCCCGAATCAATCTGTGTGAGGGTGTGGCTGTCGTATAATCGCGCCTAATCTGTCTTTATTTAAAAACAAACACCTGTTTCACGCAGAAAAGGAACAAGATGAATATGCCTGTTTTTCAAACGGTTTCCCAACAGCTTTTGCAAAACAACCGTTTGTGTGCCGATGCGCTGGCGCAAAGCCTTGCCCGTATCGGTACGCACCATGTTGATTATGCGGATATTTATTGCCAACGCACCGCTTACGAAAGCTGGCATTTGGATGACGGTATCGTTAAATCGGGCAATTTTCATATTGACCAAGGGGTAGGGGTGCGTGCGGTGTCGGGAGACAAGACGGCGTTTGCCTATGCCGACAGCCTGACCCCCGAAGCAGTGCGCCGTGCGGCGGATACGGTGCGCGTGATTGGCGCAGCAGGCAATCACACGCCTGTGCGCGCGCCTGTGACGGCAGCGGGCAAGCAGGTACACGGTACGGACAACCCGATTTTGGGCTTGGATTCGGCGGCGAAAGTGGCGTTGCTGAACCGTGTGGAACAACTTGCCAAAGCTGCTGACCCGCGCATTGTGCAGGTGATGGCGGGGCTGGTGTGCGAACACGATATGGTTTACATCGCTCGTTTGGACGGCAAACACGCTGCCGATATCCGTCCTTTGGTGCGTTTGAGTGTAACGGTGATTGCCCAGCAGGGCAACCGCCGCGAACAGGGCAGCGCAGGCGGCGGCGGGCGTTTTGGTTTGGCGTATTTTGACGATGGCAAATTAAAAGAATATGTGGATAAAGCGGTGAAACAGGCTTTAATTAATTTGGAATCGCGCCCTGCGCCTGCGGGGGAAATGACGGTGGTGTTGGGCAACGGCTGGCCGGGTGTATTGCTGCATGAAGCGGTGGGACATGGTTTGGAAGGCGATTTTAACCGCAAACAAACCAGTGCGTTTTCAGGCAGATTGGGCGAGCGCGTGGCAGCCAAAGGCGTAACCGTGATTGACCAAGGGGATATTGCCGACAGGCGCGGTTCGTTAAATATTGATGACGAAGGCAATGAAACCCGCCGCACCGTATTGATTGAAGACGGTATTTTAACAGGCTATATGCAGGACGAAACCAATGCGCGGCTGATGGGCGTGCCTGTAACGGGCAACGGTCGCCGCGAAAGCTATTCTGCCACCGTGATGCCGCGCATGACCAATACCTTTATGGAAAACGGCAGCCACCACCCGCAAGAAATTATTGAAAGCATCGATAAAGGCATTTACGCGGTCAATTTTGGCGGCGGACAAGTGGATATTACCAGCGGCAAATTTGTATTTGTGGCATCGGAAGCGTGGTGGGTAGAAAACGGCAAATTGCAATATCCCGTTAAAGGCGCAACCATTATCGGCAATGGTCCTGAAGTGTTGAAACACGTTTCCATGATTGGCAACGATACCGCGCTGGATACAGGCGTGGGGGTGTGCGGTAAAGACGGACAAAGCGTGCCTGTGGGCGTGGGACAACCCACTTTGCGGATTGATGCAGGGCTGACGGTGGGTGGCAGCGAAGTTTAAGATTTCTCTAATTTATTGAAATTAAAGTAAGCAGCCTGAGATTTTTCAGGCTGCCTATATCAGCAATAAGATTATTTTTCAGCTTGCCATGATGAGCGTCCACATTGGGGGCAAGAGTAGTTTTCACTAATCCATTCAACAATTTCATCTTTGAAAGCAAGTAATGCTACGCCACCTACAATCATTGCTGCACAGATGGCAAAAGCAAAGCCCGTACCCGCAAAAAAATAGGTTACCCATGCCCAAAAACCGCCAATCGGAGCAGCACCCCCAATAATTTTGACGAAAAAGTCAGTAGAAGTTTCTTCTGTATGACCACAATTCTTGCATTTGATTTTCATTGTCTTGACCTTATGAAATTTGAGTTTTAAATGGTATTACCAGTCAGGTGTTTGACTATCAATAAAGCTTTCCATTTCTTCTTCTGTCATACCTTCCCAAGGACCACCTCCATAGAAGTCTGTCCAATATTCAGACCAATTCTCTAACATATACTTTCTTTCCTCTTCCATCCAATCATCACAATCATCCAAATAATTATTTTCATCTGAATTTTTTTCCTGATTAACTTTTGCTAAATATTTATCAGGGTGATGAATGTTATTGTAGATTTTATTTTCTATTTTTAGCTCATTTGGGGCAGGTATGCTGGATAATGGATTGGTTCTGTATTGTTCTTCAACATAAAATTCTGTTTTTTCAGAGACTGTTTTTTTATTCATTGAGTAATCCTTATTAATTAAAGTTAAATTTATCTTGTAAAAATTCTAGTACATAATTTTTAATATGAAACTTCCCAATTTGTCAAAAACCCTTTCCCAAATTGGGGTTATAATCTACCCATTTTGTCCCAATCGAGAGAGTAAATTATGAAAATCAACGAAAAAGTTAAAAAACTTCGTGAGTTGCATCATTTTTCTCAAGAAGAAATGGCGGAGAAATTGAATTTGTCTACAAGTGGTTATGCTAAAATTGAAAAGGGGGAGCGTGGTTTGGATTTACATAAATTGGAACGTATTGCAACTGTTTTCGGTATTGAATTGACGGATTTGCTGGAAATTAGCGATAACAGTGTTGTCTGTTTGATTAATGAGAATTCTCATCATCACAACCATAATCATTATGGGAATCAAAAATTGGAATTTATGATTGAGAAATTGAATTTACAATTGGAGCATTATTGTGAGCTAATTAAGCAAAAAGATAAGGAAATTGAGATATTGAATAAGCTGATTGCGGCTTTGGAAGCCAAATAATTATTTTTTTATTAATTTTTTATTTAGAGTAAATCATATGTGTAATTTTAAGAAAATCATGAGTTTTTCGGTGTGTGCCGTAGCATTGACAGCCTGTGCCGTACCCGTAGGGGGCTATTCGTCTGCACCGCAGCAGTCCACGCAAAGCACAGCTGAACGCATAGCTTCCGATGCGGCGATGGCTGCTTTGTGCGACAAAGTCCGCAACAGCAACGACCCCAAACTTAAAGCCGCGATGGGGCAAAGTTGCGCCGAAAACGGCTATTAGGGCGTGTCCCTATTGACTTATGCGGCGGTATTTTTGGCACAAATCCGTGTCTGCCGCGTTAAAAATCCTTGCAAGGTGTTCAACCTTGCGCGGATTTTTGCCTTGCATACACGGATTTTTACTCAAAAAACCGCTTGGCAAAGCAAATAGGGGCACGCCCTAACCACATTGTGGTTTTTCCACGCACGCTTTGCGGTGGGAAAGCGTTTTGCCCTGTAGTACCGCTGTGTAAAGTGTTAAAATAAACACTTTATGCGGCGGCATATTTTGTTGCCTGCTGCGTGTTTGTGAAGCAGCACGGTGCGCCGCTGTTCCATGCCAACCATTTAAAACAGTGATAACCATGACAGACGAAAAAATTTTTCAGAATACCGCTTTGCAAGACATCCGTTTTGCCCATCAAGGGCGTGATTTGATTTTATTTTTTGATAATACTGAAAATGGGCGTTATTATGGCGAAATCCATTGCGAAGGGTTATTGGAATTTACTTTTCAAAGTTTGGGTTTTATTCATTATCCCGATGACGGCGACAGCCTGTTTCCGCTGTTTGTGCGCGATGTGCTGGTGCAGCCCACCCATCAGGGCTATACGTTGCGGATTGAAGCGGGATTGGTGATTCAGATTTCCTGCTTAAATATGCGTGTGGAACAGGATTTGGCGTTTGACGGGGTGTAGAGACGCACACAGGCACGCGGTAGCGTGCCTGTGTTTTTGATGATTCAATCATCGGGCAAAACGATTTTGTCGCCTTCGTATTTGGCGGTTTTGTCTGTTTTTAAATCCCAAAACATTTTTAAACGCGCACCGTATTCGCGCAAACGGGTTTTCCACCCCGCCATTTTGCCGACATCGGCGGCGTTGTAGCCATACACGTCCATGCCGTGGGCGCGTGCCAAATACACGGCACGTTCGTTGTGGAACTTTTGGGAAATCACAATAAAGCTGTTTTGTCCAAATACATCACGCGCCCGCAGCACGGAATCAAGGGTACGCAAACCCGCATAATCGGCAGTGATTTTTTCAGCAGGCACGCCTTGTTTAACCAATTCGGCAATCATGGTGTCGGGTTCGTTGGCATCGTGTTTTAGATTGCTGCCGCTGGCGATAATGTGGCGGATTTTGCCTTGGCGGTACAGCTTGGCGGCGGCGCTGATGCGGTAGTCAAAATACAGGTTGCGGCTACCGTCTTCCAATTGTGGGGCAGTCCCCAACAACAGCGCGGCTTTGCGTTCGGGAACGCGCTCGGGGTCGGAACCAATATAGGGTGCGCTAAAACGGTGAACTTGGGCGGAAGCCAGCCATGCGGCGGCAGCGGCAACCATGCCGAAAAATACAATCAGTGTCATCATCATTCTGGTCATAAGGCAGCAGCTTGGGTGCGGCGGATGCGGGCGAGTGTTTGGGTGGTGGAAGTGGCGTGTAAAAAGGGAATGCTGTGTACGCTGCCGCCACGCGCCAAGGTTTCGGCTGCGCCGATGATGCGGTCGGGTGTCCAATCGCCGCCTTTTACCAATACATCGGGGCGGATATGCTCAATCAATGCCGCAGGGGTGTCGTCATCAAACCATGTGACATAATCCACACTTTGCAAAGCAGCGGCAACGGCAGCGCGTTGTGCCAAGGGATTGACGGGACGGTCGTCGCCCTTGCCCTGACGTTTGACCGAAGCATCGGTATTCAATGCCAAAATCATACATTTGCCCAAGGCGCGCGCCTGTGCCAGATAGGTAACGTGTCCACGGTGCAGAATATCAAAACAGCCATTGGTAAACACCAAAGGGCGCGGCAATTGGGATAAGATGCCGTCAAGTTGTTCGGGGGGAATGATTTTTTGTTCAAAATCGGGCAGCGGATAGGCAGACATAACACGACTCAGCGCAGGAATACAAACGGGCGCAGACTATGAAAAACGCTACATCATACCATAAGCAAGGCGGCTGCCAAGCTTATGCGGTGCGAATTGTGCGGCAGTGTGGTGCGGTAGATACGTTAAAATATCCCGCTGCGGCGGCTTGTGATATAGTCAATCGGCGCGGCTGACCATGAGTAGTCGCTCAATTTTGATTTACCCAAAGGAAAAAAATGAATCTGCTGAAACCCCTAACGGCGGTTTGGGTGTGTGGCGTGGCGGCGTGTGCTGCCTTGCCTGCGCCTGTGGGCGTGTTGGCGCAAAACGAAGTGCGCTGGTTTCGTGCCGAGCGTTTGAATGCAGAAGACGGCAGTGTGGCGCAAACTTCGCTGTTGTCGGTACAGGGTTTGGCAAACGGACAATCGCGCTGGCTGTTGGCAGATGCTTTTGGTGCACCGCAAGCACGTTTGACGGCGGGCGCACAGGGCTGGCAGGCAGACGGTTTTGCCCCGCCCAACCGCGCCGCCAAGCAGCTGTTTGCCGCACTTGCCCCGCTGATTCAACAAGGCGCACCCTTGCCCCCCACTTTACGCACCCCCGCCGCATTATGGCGGCTGACCCCAATTGAATCGCCATGAAAACAAAAGTTTATTTAAGTCGTCCTGCCGTGGTTTCCGCCTTGGGCGCAGGCATGGACAACCATTTGAATGCCTTGTTCGCGCCGCCTGCGGCGTCGCCTTTGCGCAATTCCGATGCGTGGGTAGCAGGCAAAACCCGCGCTTTTGGCGCATTTGACGGCGAGTTGCGCCCCTTTCCGCACGATTTACCCGACACCTTCCGCAGCCGCAACAACCAATTGTTGTGGCACGCCTTGGCGCAGATTGAAACGCAGATTCACGCCCTGATTCGCCGTTATGGGAAAGACAGGGTAGCGGTGGTGATGGGTACGTCAGTCAGCGGCGCAGATGAAAATATTGCCTTTTTACAAAATGTTGCCGATGGCGGCGATTGGGACGGTATGCCGTTTAAACAGCAGCAGCAACTGATGTCCGCGCCTGCCGATTTTATCGCCCATGTTTATGGTTTAACAGGCTTGTGTTACGGCGTTTCTACTGCTTGCACTTCGGGGGCGCGTGCCTTAATCAGCGCCGCGCGATTGCTCAACAGTCAAATGTGTGATGCGGTGGTGTGTGGGGGCGTGGACACGCTTTCCCCTTTAACCATCAATGGCTTTGAATCTTTAGAAGTGTTGTCGGCAGGGCTGGCGCAACCGTTTTCCGCCCACCGCGACGGCATCAATATCGGCGAAGCAGCAGCGGTGTTTGTGATGACCCGCGAAGCCCTGCCCGACAGCTTGCCCTTGCTTGGTTATGGAAGCAGCAGCGATGCCTATCACATGTCGTCGCCACGCCCTGACGGACAAGGCGCAGCACAGGCATTTCAAGCCGCTTTGGATAAAGCAGGTGTGGCGGCAGACGCAGTCGGTTGGATTAACCTGCACGGTACAGGCACACGGCTAAACGATGCCATGGAAAGCCGTGCGGTGGCGCAAGTGTTTGGCACCGCCACGTCCGCCACGTCCACCAAACCCTTAACAGGGCATACTTTAGGCGCAGCAGGCGCATTGGAAGCCGCTTTGCTGTGGGGCGTGGTGTCCCGTACCGATAATCCGCAGGGCAGATTGCCCCCGCAGTTGGGCGACGGCGTGCGCGACAGCGAATTGCCCGCGATTTTGCTGACTGATGCCCACAGTCGCTGGCGTGCAGGCAGGCGCATCGGTGCGAGTGCTTCGTTTGCCTTTGGCGGTAATAATTGTGTGATTATGATAGGGGAACATCCGGTTTAATGGGTTGTCCTATCCAATAAAAAAGGAAGACTGATGAACTATCCGCTTAAACCCGTTGATGCCTATGTACCGCACAGCGGGCGCATGGTGTTGTTGGACGAGATTAGCGCGTGTGATGAACACGGTTTGACTGCCCGCGCCGCCATCCGCCCTGACCATATTTTGCTGCCTGCCGCCGCGCCTGCGCTGCCTGCTTATTTGGGAATGGAAATTATGGCACAAGGCGTAGCAGCATGGGCAGGCATACACGCTGCCGAACGCGGCGAAGCAGTGCGTTTGGGTTTTTTGTTGGGAACGCGCAAACTGAATCTGCATTATGCGGAAATTCCTGTGGGTACGCAGTTGGATGTGTCGGTGGCGCAGTCGTGGCAGGACGAAAACGGCATGGGTGTGTTTGATTGTGAACTGCGTTGTCGCACGCCCGCCGCAGGACACGAAACCGCCATGCCCGCAGGCAGCCTGCTGGTGTCGGGCGCAATGAATGTGTACAGCCCGCGCAGCGAACAGGTTTTGCAAACCTTGCTAAACGGTGCGTAAAATTCAAACCTTTATCCCAATCACGAAAGCCATTTATGAGTCAAACCATTTTAATTACGGGTTCTAACCGTGGCATCGGCAAAGCCGTTGCCTTTGCCTTGGCGCAAGACGGTTACGATATTGTCGTGCATTGCCGCAGCCGCCGTAGCGAAGCGGAAGCCGTTGCCGAACAGATACGCGGGCTGGGACGTGCAGCGCGTGTGTTGCAGTTTGACGTATCCGACCGCGCCGCCTGCCGCGCCGTGTTGGAACAAGATATTGAAAACCACGGCGCGTATTACGGCGTGGTGCTGAATGCGGGATTAACCCGCGACAATGCCTTTCCCGCTTTAAGCGATGAGGACTGGGACAGCGTATTGCGTACCAATTTGGACGGTTTTTACAATGTGTTGCACCCCGTTATCATGCCGATGATACGCCGCCGTGCCGCCGGACGGATTGTGTGTATGGCTTCGGTGTCGGGGCTGGCGGGCAATCGCGGGCAAGTGAATTACAGTGCGTCCAAAGCAGGGCTGATTGGCGCAGCCAAAGCCTTGGCGGTGGAGCTGGCTAAACGCAAAATTACGGTAAACTGCGTTGCCCCCGGTTTGATTGATACCGAAATTGTGGATGAGCGCGTGCCGGTGGATGAAATTTTAAAAGCCGTTCCCGCGCAGCGCATGGGTACGCCCGAAGAAGTTGCCCACGCAGTACGTTTTTTAATGGCGGAACACGCCGCTTATATTACCCGTCAAGTGATTGCGGTAAACGGGGGATTGTGCTGATGCAAAGCAAACGTGTGGTGATTACGGGCGTGGGCGCGGTGTGCGCGTTCGGGCGCGAGTGGGACGAGATACAGGCGCATTTGGCAGCGGGTAAAAATGCGGTGAAAGCCATGCCGCAGTGGTCGGAATTTGAAGAATTGGAAGCGCTGTTGGCTGCACCTTTGCCTGCTTACCAAACGCCCGCGCATTGGACACGCAAGCAGTTACGCAGCATGGGACCTGTGGCGCAATATGCGGTGGACGCGGCGGAACAAGCCTTACAAAACGCAGGTTTGCTGGGAAGTAATCTGATTTTAAACGGTAATATGGGCGTGGCAGCGGGTTCGTCTGCGGGCAGTACCGCCGATATTTTGGACGTGGGTTTGCTGTTGTCGCACCTGCCTAATCAGTTTAACGCCAATACTTATGTGCGTATGATGCCGCACACGGTGGCTGCCAATATCGCCATTTTTTTTGGTTTGAGCGGACGGGTAATTCCCACTTCCAGCGCCTGCACTTCAGGCAGCCAAGGCATTGGCTATGCTTATGAAGCGATTAAATACGGCAAAATTCCGATGATGCTGGCAGGCGGTTCGGAACAGCTTTGTCCTTCAGAAGTGTATGTGTTTGATTCTTTATACGCTGCCAGCCGCCGCAACGATGCGCCTGAAGCCACCCCGCGCCCTTATGATGCTGACCGTGATGGTTTAGTGATTGGCGAAGGCGCGTGCATGATGGTATTGGAAGAGCTGGAACACGCCCAAGCGCGTGGGGCGCAGATTATTGCCGAAATTGTCGGTTATGGCGCAAATTCAGATGGCACACACATTACCCGTCCCGAAAAAACCACCATGCAGCGTTGCATGGAACTGGCATTGGCGGATGCGGGCGTGGCAGCGGCGGAAATTGGTTATGTGTGCGGACACGGCACCGCCACCGAGCAGGGCGACATCGCCGAAACCCAAGCCACCGCCGCCGTATTTGGGCGTGTGCCTTTAAGTTCGCCCAAAAGCTATTTGGGACACACTTTGGGGGCGTGCGGGGCGTTGGAATCGTGGTTTGCCATAGAAATGATGCGCGGGCAATGGTTTGCACCCACGGTTAATTTGGATAATCCCGACCCGCGTTGCGGCGAAGTGGATTATATTGTCGGCAGCGGGCGCAAGATAGACACCCAATGGGTAATGAACAATAATTTTGCTTTTGGCGGCGTGAATACTTCTTTGATTTTTAAGCGTTGGGATTAGTTTATCAGCTTTAAACCCTTGCCGATGCCCCGCGCAACGGTTATGATAAAGCACTTTATTTTCACAACCACACCATTTTTAAGGAGCTACACATGGCTTACACTTTGCCCGAACTGGGCTATGCCTACGATGCGTTGGAGCCGCATTTTGACAAAGAAACCATGGAAATCCACCACAGCAAACACCATCAGGCTTATGTAAACAACGCCAACGCTGCTTTGGAAAGCCTGCCCGAATTTGCTGCATTGTCTGCTGAAGAGCTGATTGCCCGCTTGGCGGAACTGCCTGCCGACAAACAAACCGCTTTGCGTAATAATGCGGGCGGTCATGCCAACCACAGCTTTTTCTGGAAAGGCTTGAAAACGGGTACGCAATTGGGCGGTAGCCTGAAAGCGGCGATTGAGCGTGATTTTGGCAGTGTGGAAGCTTTTCAAGCCGAATTTGAAAAAGCCGCTGCCACCCGTTTTGGTTCAGGCTGGGCGTGGCTGGTGGCAGATGGCGGCAAACTGAAAGTGGTTTCCACTGCCAACCAAGACAGCCCCTTGATGGGCGAAGCCGTAGCAGGCTGCAAAGGCACACCGATTATCGGTTTGGATGTATGGGAACACGCCTATTATTTGAAATTCCAAAACCGCCGTCCCGATTATGTTAAAGCATTTTGGAGCGTGGTCAACTGGGACGAGGCGCAAGCCCGTTTTGATGCTGCGGCTTAATGCCTGAATAAAATCAATAAAAAACACAGCGTTTGTGATAGTCAAACGCTGTGTTTTGTTTTGTAAGGGGTTTAATCAGCCAAAACCACTTTGCCGTTCATCATGCTGGCATGACCGGGGAAGGTGCAGAAGAAAACGTATTCTTCGCCTTTGTTCAGCTTGGATACGTTTAACACCAGCGTGTCTTCTTCGCCGCCGCCCAACAGCTTGGTAGAAGCCAATACGCGCTCATCGTTGCTTTTCAGGTAGTTATTATCCACACCTGAAGACGTACCGTCAGCAGTTATGCCGTCTTTATCGGCAGCTTTGCTAATCACTAAATTATGCCCCATGGCTTGTTTGGGCTGTTTGCCGCTGTGTTTCAAGGTAACGGCAAATTCTTTACAGCCGGATTTGACTTTGATTTCGTTGCTGTCAAATTTCATGTCGTCGCCGCCGCTTAATGTAAAAGTACATTCGGGGGGAATATTGGCAGCGGCAGATGAGGCGGCAGGGGCAACAGCAGCAGGGGGCGGGGTTTGTTCAGCGGCTTGTGGGGTTTCTTCTTTGTTGCCACCACAGGCACTTAATGACAAGGCAGCGGCAATCATCAGACTGATATAAGGGGTTTTCATAATGGGTTCTCCATGCAGATGGGAAAAGAAAAGATAGGGAACACGGCTGAATGCGATAAAGCCTGTGTTTCCAACTGTTAATTTTAGCATAAACTGTGTTCAATTCGGCTTCAGGCTTTTAAAAATCCCGCACGGCTGCCCAACCAGCGTTGCAGGTGTTCGGCGGCGGTTTGGGGGTGGTGTGCCAATAATTCGGCGGCGGCAATGCGTGCGGCTTCCAATAATGGTAAATCGTTTTCCAAATCGGCAAAGCGCAACATCGGCAAACCGCTTTGACGTGCGCCCAGAAATTCCCCCGGTCCGCGAATCTGCAAGTCTTGACGGGCGATTTCAAAACCGTCTGTGTGTTGGTAAATCACTTTTAAACGTGCTTTTGAAGTTTCGCCCAAAGGCTCGGCAAACAACAATACGCAGGTGCTGTGCGCCGCGCCGCGACCCACGCGCCCGCGCAGTTGGTGCAGTTGTGCCAAACCCATGCGCTCGGCGTGTTCAATCACCATTAAAGCGGCATTGGGTACGTCCACGCCCACTTCAATCACGGTGGTGGCGACCAAAACCTGTATTTCGCCCGCAATAAAACGCGCCATCACTTCGGCTTTTTCGGCGGCTTTCATGCGACCGTGCAGCAGTCCAATGGCGAGTTCGGGCAGGGCGGTTTGCAGTTGTGCCAAAGTATCGGTGGCGGTTTGCAGTTGCAGGGTTTCGCTTTCTTCAATCAGCGGACACACCCAATATGCCTGATAACCTTGCCGACAGGTATGCAGCACAAAGCCTTCCACTTCGCGGCGGCGGTTGTGGCTGACCAATTTGGTGCGTATCGGCGTGCGCCCTGGCGGCAATTCGTCAATCACCGACACATCCAAATCGGCAAAAAAGCCCATCGCCAGCGTGCGCGGAATCGGTGTGGCAGACATCATCAGCTGGTGTACGTCCTGACCTTTGTTTTTTAATGCCAAACGTTGTGCCACGCCAAAACGGTGCTGTTCGTCCACCACCGCCAAGCCCAAATTGTGAAACACAATATCGTCTTGAAACAGCGCGTGTGTGCCTACTGCCACGCGCGTTTGCCCCGACAGCAAAGCCGCTTTTGCAGTGTCTTTGGCTTTTTTGCGGGTGCGTCCCGACAACAGCACTGTTTCAATCCCCAAAGGCGCAAACCATTGGCAGAATTTTTGATAATGCTGTTCGGCGAGGATTTCGGTGGGTGCCATTACTGCCACTTGAAAGCCTTGCGCGTCTTCCAATGCCGTTAATGCCGCCAACGCCGCCACCAAGGTTTTGCCGCTGCCCACATCGCCTTGTAGTAAACGGTGCATCGGTATGCTGCGCGACAAATCCGCCGCAATTTCCGCACACACGAGCTGTTGCGCCGCTGTGGGCGTAAACGGCAACGCCGCCAAAAACGGCGTAATCAAGCTGCCGTTGCCCCGAATCGGACGCGCCGAACCGCTTTCGCGCTGCTGGCGTGCTTGTTGCATGGAAAGCTGTTGCGCCAATAATTCGTCAAATTTCAGCCTTTGCAAGGCAGGATGATGACCGTTTAACAGCATTTGCGGCGACACATCGGGCGGCGGACGGTGCAGCAGTTGCAAACTGTCGTACAGCGGCGGCAGGCACAAACGGCGCAACAGGGCTTCGGGCAACAGTTCTTCGCGGCTGATGTGTGCCAATGCCGTTGCCACCGCACGGCGCAGCACCGTTTGCGGCAAACCCGATACCGTGGGATACACGGGTGTCAGCGTATCCGCCAAAGGTGTAGAGCTGGCAGCGCGGATTTTCGGGTGTATCATTTCCGCCCCGTAAAACCCGTGTCTGATTTCCCCCAAAGCGCGTACCGTTTTACCCACTGCCAACTGCTGTTGCTGGTTGGGATAAAAATTTAAAAAACGCACAAACAGCCTGCTGCCTTCCGCATCGCAGATTTGCGCCACCAGCTGACGGCGCGGTTTGAACACCACTTCGCAATGCACCACCGTTCCTTCCACCTGACAAGGCGTGCCAAACGGTGCACGCGCAATTGATACAATGCGCGTTTCGTCTTCATAACGCAGCGGCAGGTGCAATGCCAAATCCCAAGCCTGATAAAGATGCAGTTTTTCCAATTTTTGGGCAAGGGTCGCGCTGATGTCGGGCAGGGAACGGACGGGAAGCATCATCATCTTTCCTAATAAGGGACAATATGGAAACGGCATTATTGTACAGCTTGGGCGGATTGTTTGTGTCTGCCTTCACATCGGCCACCATTCTACCTGGAACGTCTGAAGCGGTGCTGGCAGCCTTGTTGTATGCCCACCCCAATAGCTGGCTGTGGGCGTGGCTGTTGGCGGGTTGGGGCAATACGCTCGGTTCGCTGGTCACTTACGGCATGGGACGCGCCCTGCCGCAGCGTTTGAATAAAATCCCGCCACGGGCGCAAACGCTGTTGCATCGTTACGGCGCATGGACTTTGCTGTTGGCGTGGGTGCCGATATTGGGCGATGCTTTGCCTTTGGCGGCAGGGTGTTTGCGTTTGCCTGTGTGGTGGTGCGCGGCGGCGTTGGCAGTGGGTAAGTTTGCCCGTTATGCCGTGGTGGTGGCGGGCATGCTTGCCCTTGCCTGAGAATGCCTTTTTTGGCGTACAATCGCGCCGTAACAAATTTGATTTTAGGAAAACAAAATGTATTTATGGTTAAAAAGCCTACACCTGTTTTTTATGGTGGCGTGGTTTGCGGGATTGTTTTACCTGCCAAGAATTTATGTCAATCTGGCAATGGCGGAAAACAAACAGGAATACGCCCGTTTGCTATTGATGGCGCAAAAGCTGTTTAAGTTTATGACGCCTTGGGGCGTGGGGGCGTTGTTGTGCGGGCTGGCGATGCCGCTGGTGTCGGGGGCTTGGGCGGGCTGGGTGCACGCCAAAATCACCTTGGGCTTGCTGCTGGCGGGCTATCATGTGTGGTGCGGGGTGATTTTGCGCCGTTTTCAAAATAACCATAACCAGCGTTCGCACCGTTGGTTCCGCGTGTTTAACGAATTGCCCGTGTTTGTGCTGATGGCAGCGGTGTATTTGGCGGTGTTCAAACCGTTTTAAGGAACAGTAACTATGCACACTTTGGAAATTGAAAGACGTTTTTTATTGGCAGACGACAGCTGGCGCAGCAGCGCGGGCGAGCCGCAACGCTTGTATCAGGGCTATATCAGCGTGGAAAAAGAACGCACCGTGCGCGTGCGTATCGTAGGCGAACGCGCTTGGCTGACCTTAAAAGGCTATGTGTCGGACATCAGCCGCAGCGAGTATGAATATCCGATTCCTGTGGCAGATGCGCGGGCGATGTTGGCGGATTTGTGCCTGTTTACGGTGGAAAAAAACCGTTATCGGGTGGCGCATGGCGGTTGGGTGTATGAAATTGATGAGTTTTTTGGCGACAACGCGCCTTTGGTGTTGGCAGAATTGGAATTGCCCGCCGAAAACACGCCGTTTGTGCCGCCACCGTGGCTGGGGCGCGAAATCACTGCAGACGGGCGTTTTACCAATGCGTATTTGAGCCGTCATCCTTACGGCACTTGGGGCGCAAACGGTATCTGAATGCGCCAAAACGTGTCGCATGGGCGCGTTTTTGTTAAAATTCAGGCTTTATGGTCGGATTTGTGTTGCTATGTTGATGTTTTACTTGCGTTACCGCCGTGGGTGGTTAAAAGTTGTGCTGTTGCTGGCGATGATTCCGCTGCTGTTGGCGGCGGGGGCGTATGCGGTGCTGTACCGTATTTCGGGCTACACGTTTTTGCAGCAGCAAACGGCGGCGGCGTTGGCAGGTACGCAGCGCAAGGCAAATTTTGATGCCGATGTGGGGCGCACGCTGTTTCCGCGTCCCACCATTGTGCTGCGCCATTTCAGTTTAACCGAAGCAGACGGACAAACCCCTGTATTACGCGCCAAAGAAATGCGCGTGGGTTTGGCATGGCGCAGCTTGCTGGGTCAGCCCGAAGTGGAAAAGCTGGTGTTGCAGGACGTGGGTGCATTGGCGGTGCGCGGCGACAACGGGCAATGGAATTTCAGTGATTTTTTGGATAAACCTGCGGGCAACATCGCGGTAAACCGTGTGCAGATTGCCAATGGCAATTTGATGATACAGGCATTTGGTCGTCAGATTGAATTGAAAAACATGGATTACCGCCAATCGCGTGATGACGGCGCACATTTTCCCTATTCGCTGCGGGCAACGGCAACGCACCCTGCTTGGCAAAAATTGGAATTGTCGGCGCACGGGCAGGCGGTTTGGGATAAGGGTATGTTTACGCTGCCTGATTTGCTGGTGCAGTTTGACGGCATGGAAAACAATGAAAGTTTTTCGGGTAGTTTGTCGGGCAAGGTGCGCTTTCCCAATCGTGTGTTTCACGCCGAGCAGGGCAAGCTGATTTTCCGCAGCAACCGCTTTGCCAGCCACACCGATTTGAACATCGGGCGCATGTTCCAGCAAAACGACCATTTGCAAATTTATGATGTGAATAGCGTGTTTACGGGTAATGACGAGCAACGCCGTTACAACGGTACACTCACAGTAAAACAGGCGCAGTTGGCGCAAGGGCATTTGTTGGTACCGCAGTTGGCGGCGGATTTGGCGGCACAGGCTTCGGGTAGCGAGCGTTTGCATGTGGATATTACGGGCGCGGCGGGTTGGCAACCCGAACAGGGTTTTGCGATGCCTGATTTTAAATTATCCACCCGTCAGGAAAAGACAGGTGGTGTGCCGCGTTTTGTGTCGGAATGGACAGGCGGTTTGTCTTTGGGCGGCATGGAAAATTGGCAAATTCAGGCGCAGGGTTCGTTTGACCGCCACCCCGCCATGTTTGAATTGAAACGCGATGGCGACAATATTGACGGACAAGTAGAATTGGCAAAACTGAATTTGGGCAATTACTTGGACAATTTCAGCCGTCACGCCGACCACCCCTATCCCGCATGGCTGAAAGACCGTTTGAAAACCAATATTTTAATTACCATCAATGCATTAAATGTACCGGGTTTGGAAATTTTCAATATCCGCACCGTATTAAAAGCCGATGAAGCACAGGCGCAGTTTTCGCCGCTGATTGCCGATTTGTACAGCGGGCACGCCGAAGGCAGTTTGAGCATCAGCAACAGCCGTCCCACCCAATACACTTTGAAACAAAAAGCTGAATCGGTGCAAATCCGTCCGTTGATGCAGGATTTGTTCCGCAACAGCAGCTTGAGCGGCAAAGGTAAAGCCGATTTGAACTTTACCACCAGCGGCAGCAACCGCCGCGAACTGACCGAAAACCTGTCGGGCAGCTTAAACATCAATGTGGAAAACGGTTTTTGGCACGGTATCAGCATCCGCGAACTGATGAAAGCCGCCACCGCCGAAGATGCTGCCGAAGACGGCACATTGGCATTGGGCGATGACGACACCAAACGTTCCACCCCATTTGATACCTTTGAACTAAAAGCAAAAATTCAAAACGGCGTAAGCAAGCACCGCACAGACGGACGCTTTAGCGCCCCCGCCGTGCGCATGATGGGGAAAGGCGAAACCAATTTGTACAGCGGTTTGATGAGCGAAGATTTGAGCATTGTCAGCAACAACGGGCGCGACACCCTGCCGCTGCGCTTGTCAGGTAGTATGGACAACCCATCTATCAGCTTGAATTACAATAAAATTACTTCAGGCTTAAACACCCCCAAAGAAAAACAACAAGCCGTAACAGGCGCGTTGAAAAAACAATGGGAATGGATTAAAGAGCAAAGCCGCAAAACCAAACAGGAAAGCGCGTCTGAGGCCGCCACCCCCAAACCCTGGTGATGCCTTGCGCCCGCTGCCGCCGTGTTTTGTCGTGCGCGGGCGTTTCGGTTAGAATTCCCCTATTTTATTTAGATTGTGACCCCCATGAACGCCAACCACATTACCGACAACGGCGTGGCAGAAATCGCCGCCGCCGCCGACCACAACGCCCTTGAACTGGTTAAAGCCCGCTATTTGGGCAAAACAGGCGAACTGAATGTTTTGCTCAAACAACTGGGACAAATGTCGCCCGAAGAGCGCAAAAGCGCAGGCGCACACATCAACGAATGCAAAACCCGTTTCCAAGAAGCCTACAACGCCAAACGCCAAGCCCTAGACGAAGCCAAATTACAGGCGCGTTTGGCTGCCGAAGCGCTGGATGTCAGCCTGCCTGCGCGTGAGCGCGACCACGGCGGACTGCACCCCGTTACCCTTACGCTTCAGCGCGTAGTCGAGCTGTTTCACGGCATGGGTTTTGATGTGGCGGATGGTCCTGAAATTGAAGACGATTTCCACAACTTCCAAGCCCTGAATATCCCGCAAAACCATCCTGCCCGCGCCATGCAGGACACCTTTTATGTGGAAAACGGCGATGTGCTGCGTACCCACACCTCGCCCATTCAAATCCGCTATATGCTGGACAAAAAAAATCCGCCTATCCGCATTATTGCCCCTGGGCGCGTGTACCGTGTGGACAGCGATGCCACCCATTCGCCCATGTTCCACCAAGCTGAAGGTCTGTGGGTGGAAGAGGGCGTGAGCTTTGCCGATTTAAAAGCCGTGTTTACTGAATTTATTCGCCGCTTTTTTGAACGCGATGATTTGCAAGTGCGTTTCCGTCCGTCTTTTTTCCCGTTTACCGAGCCTTCCGCCGAAATTGACATTATGGCGGACAACGGCAAATGGCTGGAAGTGGGCGGCTGCGGCATGGTGCATCCCAATGTGTTACAAAATGTGAATATTGACCCTGAAAAATACACGGGCTTTGCTTTTGGCATCGGTTTGGACCGTTTTGCCATGCTGCGCTATGGTGTAAATGATTTAAGGCTGTTTTTTGAGAATGACTTGAGTTTTTTGGGGCAGTTCCGATAAATTGAAATTTTCAAACTGTTTTTATGAACCAGAATAGTAATTTAATGCCAAACGGTGTGCCTGTCCGCCAAATCCGTGCCGTATATGACAACGATACCATCCGCGTTTATCAGGCATATAGCGATGCCATTGCCGATACGGCTTTGGCGAACGGACGTTTTGTATCGCCACTGTTTAAAATGACGCGGATGACTTGGATTAAGCCCTCGTTTTTATGGATGATGTACCGTGCGGGCTGGGGTTTGAAAGATGCAGGGCAAAAACGTATTTTGGCAATCGATATCCGCCGAGATGGTTTTGAATGGGCGTTGGCACACGCGATTGGCAGCCGCAAACCCGATAATATGGATGCAGCGCAATGGCAATACGCCAAAGAAACGCATCCTGTGCGGATACAATGGGACCCCGAACGCGATATTCATTTGCAGCCTTTGCCTTACCGTGCCATTCAAATCGGTTTGACTGGTGAGGCAGTTCAGCATTATGTGAATGATTGGATTGTAAGCATAAATGAAGTAACCGATACGGCGCACCGCATCCGTGATTTGGTCGTGCAGGGCGAAACGGCTGCTGCTGCGGCTTTGCTGCCTGTAGAGTGTGAATATCCTTATATTAACTTGAGATAACAGTATGTCAGAACTTTCTATTCAGCCCCTGATTAATGCCGTTAAGCGCTTGCATGAGGGCTGGTTGCGTTATCTGCAGGATACCGATGATGCCCAAATTCGGGATGGTTTAATTCAGCGTTTTGAGTTTACCTATGAAATTAGCCATAAGATTTTAAAGCGTTATTTGGAATATACTTCCGCCAATCCAACCCAATTTGACGGCATGAGTTTTCAAGACCTTATCCGTACAGCCAACGAACAAAACCTACTATTAGGCGATTGGACGGATTGGAAACAATACCGCGATATGCGCGCCCGAACCAGCCACACTTATGACGAATAAACCGCGCTGGCGGTGGTGGCAGGTATAGAAAAGTTCTTAACTGAAGCCCAATTTTTACAACAGCGTTTATCGGAAAAATAATGGGATTGTCTATACCTTCCGAGCAGTTGCAAATCGTTCAAAGTATTTTGCAAAAACACGTTCCGCAACGTAGTGTGTTGGCATTTGGTTCGCGGGTTCAAGGCAATGCCAAGCCTTATTCTGATTTGGATTTTGCAATATTGGGCAATGAGCCGTTATCTATTGCCGAACACGCGGATTTAACAAGCGATGCAGTTGCAAATCGTTCAAAGTATTTTGCAAAAACACATCCCGCAACGTAGTGTGTGGGCATTTGGTTCGCGGGTTCAAGGCAATGCCAAGCCTTATTCTGATTTGGATTTGGTAATATTGGGCAATGAGCCGTTATCTATTGCTGAACACGCGGATTTAACAAGCGATTTTTCTGAAAGCGATTTGCCGTGGAAAGTGGATATTGTGGATTGGTGCTTAATTAGTGATGAATTCCGTCAGATTATTCAACAACAATATTATGAGCTTCAAAAAATGAAAAAATTAAGTTTTCCTGAATTGGCGATAAAAGTGATGCGTGAATTTAACCGTCCTGCTACGGTGGATGAATTGTGGCAGTATGTTCAAGAAAAACAACTTTATATAGATTTGGAAGCCTATGATGCCAATCGTGGTGGGTTTAAAGGCAAAACACCAGACATTACTTTTTGCGCAAGAATCTATACTTTGGCAAAACAAGGGCGTTATTTTAAAGAGGTGGGTAATGCTTCGCCAAAACAGTTTGTTTTATTAGAGCATTCTTTGCCTAAGCACATTGATGTTGAACAGAGATTAAATGCTTCTGATACCACTCAAGCCAAGAAGCAAATTAAAGAACGTGAGTTGCATAAATTTCTTAGCCATTATTTGTATCACAATAAAGCATTTGGCGCTTATTCGCGCACTATTTTTCATGAAAGCAGCAAAAAAGGGCAAAAGGGCGAGGATAAATGGCTTTATCCTGATATGGTAGCGGTGCATTTTGAATATGAGGGTTATCAGCATCATCATGTTTTAAGTTTTGTGAAGAAGTTTGATATTTTGCCAGTAAAGGTTTTTTCTTTTGAGTTAAAACGAGATTTGGGCTTCTCTAATTATAAACAATCTTTTTTTCAGGCAGTCAGTAATTCCAGTTGGGCAAACGAGGGTTATTTAGTTGCGTTGAATATTGATTCGGACAGTCAGTTTCTTGAGGCATTGCAAAAATTAAGTCAAAGCTTTGGTATTGGTATTATTCAGTTGGATATTGTGCAGATAGAAAACAGTAGGGTGATTTCGCCTGCACGTTATAAGGAAAAAATGGATTATTCGGTGGTAAACGAGCTGGCAAGTAAAAATGAAGACTTTAAAGATTTTTTGAAAACGGTTACTGATTTTGACCCAAAAAGTAAAGAACGTTTTTTAAGTGAGTTTGACCCGATTTTAACGGCTGAAAAACTAAATGATACAATATATTGATAAGAAAGTGCAAAAGATATGCAATTCCCCTACTCATGGCTAAAAACCCAAGCCAACCCCGATTTATCCGCCGAACAACTTGCCCACCTGCTAACCATGGCGGGTTTGGAAGTGGAAGACAGCGAAGCCGCCGCGCCCGATTTTTCGGGTGTGGTGGTGGCGGATGTAAAATCCGTTGAAAAACATCCCGATGCCGACCGTTTAAACATCACCCAAGTGGATGCTGGCACGGGCGAACTGTTGCAGATTGTGTGCGGTGCGCCCAATGTGCGTGCGGGCATGAAAGTACCGTGTGCCTTGGCGGGGGCAGTGCTGCCGGGTAATTTCAAAATCAAACCGACCAAAATGCGCGGACAGGTTTCCAACGGTATGTTGTGTTCCGCCAAAGAATTGGGGCTGCCTGAAAACGGCGTAGATGGTTTGCTGGAACTGCCCGCCGATGCGCCCGTTGGTACAAACTTGCGCGATTATCTGGATTTGGACGACACTGTTTTTACCTTAAAAATCACGCCCAACCGCACCGATTGTTTAAGCATCAAAGGTTTGGCACGCGAAACCGCCGCGCTGACCCAATGCGCGTTTACCCCGCCTGCCGTGCCTGCCGTTGCCGAACAGTCTGAACACCGCTTCCCCGTACGCATTGACGCGCCTGCCGATTGCGGACGTTTTCTCAGCCGCCCGATTCGCGGTGTGAACGCTCGCGCCGCATCGCCTGAATGGCTGGTGCGCCGTCTGGAACGCTGCGGCGTGCGCAGCATTTCCGCGTTGGTGGACATTGGCAATTATGTGATGCTGGAATTGGGTCAGCCGATGCACGTTTTTGATGCCGACAAACTTTCAGGCAGCCTGATTGTTCGCCGTGCCGAAAACGGTGAAACTTTAGCGTGTTTAAATGGAAAAACCGTTACCTTACAAGACAATACGCTAGTAGTTGCAGACGAAAAAGGCGCGTTAAGCATGGCGGGTTTGATGGGTGGCGAATCCAGCGCGGTCAGCGACGACACGCAAAACATTGTGTTGGAAAGCGCGTGGTTTGCGCCCGAAATTATTGCAGGCAAATCACGCCAATACGGTTTTGGTTCGGATTCGTCTTTCCGCTTTGAACGCGGTGTGGATTTTGCCTTAACCCGCGAAGCGATGGAACGCGCCACCGCCTTGGTGCTGGAAATCTGCGGCGGCGAAGCGGGGCAGATTGTTGAAGCAACAGGCGATTTGCCCAAACGTGCGGCGGTAAACGTACGCACGGCGCGGGTGGCGAAGCTGTTGGGTGTAGATGTGCCTGCACCGCGCATTGAGCGTATTTTGGCGGATTTGGGTTTGCAGCCTCAGCCTACCGCAGACGGTTTTGCCGTGACTGTGCCGCCGTTCCGTTTTGATATTGCCATTGAAGCGGATTTGATTGAAGAAATCGCCCGCGTTTACGGTTACGAAAACATCCCCGACGATGCCCCGCGCGGACGTTTGGCGATGTTGCCGCTGCCTGAAAACCGCCGTCCGCGTTTTGACGTGTACCGCCACATGGCGAGCCGCGGTTTCCGCGAGATGGTCAGCTATGCCTTTACCGATGAAGCATGGGAACGCGATTTTGCCAATAACAACAATCCTATGCGTTTACAAAACCCCTTGGCGGCGCAATACAGCGTGATGCGTTCCAACCTGATTGGCAGCATGGTGGAAGTGTTGAAACACAATTTAAACCGCAAACACAGCCGCGTGCGCCTGTTTGAAATTGCCCGCGTATTTGCCAAAAATGCAGACGGCAGCGTGCGCCAACACGAGCGCATCGGTGCGTTGGCGCATGGCGCAGCCTTGCCCGAACAATGGGGCGAAAAAGCGCGCGCGGTGGATTTTTACGATGTCAAAGCCGATGTGGAAAGCCTGTTGGCAGGGCAGAACGCGGTGTTTGTCGCCGCCGAACATCCCGCTTTGCACCCAGGGCGCAGCGCCAATATTGTGATTGACGGCAAAACCGTTGGTTTTATCGGCGAACTGCATCCCAAGTGGTTGCAGCAATACGATTTGCCCGCCGCGCCTTTGCTGTTTGAGCTGGATTTGGCGGTGGTGCAGCAGCGCGACAAAACCGTTTACCGTCCCGTTTCCAAATTCCAAGCGGTACGCCGCGATTTGGCATTTGTGTTGCCCGAAAGCACCGCTTATGCGGATTTGGAACAGGCGTTGCGCGGCGTGTCCAGCCCCTTAATCCGCGAAATTGCGCTGTTTGACGTGTATCGCGGCGCAGGTTTGCCCGACAATATGAAAAGCATGGCGGTGAAAATCCTGTTGCAGGACGACGATGCCACGCTCACCGATGAAGCGGTAGAAGCGGTGGTGGCGCAGTTGTTGGCGGCGGCGGAAAGCGTGGGCGCGAAATTGCGTTAATAATCAAACGGCACGGTAAAGCACCGTGCCGTTTTTCAGGCTGCCTGAAAGGAAAATCATGCTGACTTTAAGCAATATTTATCAATATCCCGTTAAATCTATGCGCGGCAATGCTTTAACGCACAGCCGTTTGGACGAAATGGGTGTGGCGGGCGACCGTGTGTGGTTGCTTGCCGAGCCGGACGGCACGTTTATCACCGCGCGCAGCTTTCCCGAACTGTTGCGCTGGCAGGCACAGATTGAAGCAGACGGCACGCTGCATCTGTTTGCCCCTGATGGCGACAGCCGCCGCATTGCCCCGTCTGCTTTGGCGGTTGGGCAAAATGTGCGTGTGTGGAAAGACCGTTTTTCCGCGCAGGGCGGCGACGACGAAACCAATGCGTGGCTGTCGCACAAACTGGCGCGTCCCGTGCGTTTGCATTATATCGGCGGCGTTTCGCAGCGTTTATTGCAGGGGCAGACGCCCTTGTCGTTTGCCGACGGCGCACCGGTTTTGCTGACCCACACCGCATCGCTGGACACACTCAACCGCCAATTGGGTGAAAGCTTTAGCATGAACCGTTTTCGTGCCAATTTGGTGGTGGCGGGCGGCGAAGCCTTTGCCGAAGAAAGCTGGCAGCGCATCCGCATCGGCAGCGTGGTTTTGCGCCATTACAAACCCTGCACCCGCTGCGTGCTGACCACCATCTGCCCCGACACCCTTGCCAAACACCCCGCGCAACAGCCCTTATCGTGGCTGGCGAAAAACCGCCGCGCCCTGTTCGGCGTAAACCTGCTGGTGGAGCAGGGCGGTACCGTCAGCGTGGGCGACAGCGTAGAAGTTTGCTAAAAAATTATTGATTACAATAATTTGGGTGTAAAAAGCCGTGAAATCTGCCCCGTGTACCGTTCCCGCTAATGTAAAAAAATCATTTGTTTTCCACTATTCGCTTGATTTGTAACAAACAATTAGGGATAATCCACGCCTTAAACAAACACCCGAGGTACCATAAAATGACACTCACCAAAGCAGAACTGGCTGATATTCTGGTCGAAAAAGTCAGCAGCGTCAGCAAAAACGATGCCAAGGAAATCGTGGAGCTGTTTTTTGAAGAAATCCGTGCCACTTTGGAGCGCGGTGAGGAAATCAAAATCTCAGGCTTTGGCAATTTCCAATTGCGCGACAAACCGCAACGCCCCGGTCGCAATCCCAAAACAGGCGAAGAAGTGCCGATTACTGCCCGCCGCGTGGTTACCTTCCATGCCAGCCAAAAGCTGAAAGGCATGGTGGAGCATTACTATGACAAGCAGCGTTAAACTGCCGCCCGTACCCGCCAAACGCTATTTCAGCTTGGAAGAAGTCTGCCGTTTGGCGTGCATCAAGCCCGCGCAGCTTGCCGAATGGCAGCGGCAGAACGGCAGCATCGGCGGACACGGCGGCAGCCGTTTTACCCGCTTGGATGTGATGAAAATCAGGCAGTTGCAGCACGGTATTGCCGATGTGTTTTCGCATGACGGCTTGGACAGCGAGGGCAATCCCGCTATCGGTGCAGACGAAATGCGTGGCGAGCTGACAAAAATGTTGGCAAAAATTGAAAAAACACTTGCCAACTGATTTAAGCACCGCTATAATGCTTTTTTCTTGAGTCGGAGTGTGGCGCAGTCTGGTAGCGCACTTGCATGGGGTGCAAGGGGTCGAAGGTTCGAATCCTTTCACTCCGACCAAAAATTTAAGAATCCCGCTGATTTGGCGGGATTTTTGCTGTTTGGCGATGGTGTCAGGCAGCTGATTTAACCGCATTGGTTTTGCCAATGCGGTTTTTCTATGTGTTAAAGTTCATAAGTTGATGAAAATAAAAACGAGACAAGGCGACAACGCCCGCCGTGTACGTACAGTACATCAGGGCGTTGGTAACGCCGTATCGTTGCGATTTTCATCAACTTGATTTGGCATCAGCAAATCCGCGCTTTAAATGCACCATCAGCAGGGCAACGGCGGCGGGGGTAATCCCCGAAATGCGCGAAGCCTGACCCACGGTTTCGGGGCGGTGCTGGTTAAGTTTTTGTTGCACTTCGGCGGATAAACCTTTGACTTTGCTGTAATCAATGTTTTCAGGCAGCTTTAAGGTTTCCAAATCGCGGCGCGTGCCGATTTCTTCGTTTTGGCGTTCAATATAGCCCTGATATTTCACTTGAATTTCTACTTGTTCCACCACGTTTTCAGGCAGCGGCGCATCCGATGCAGCGCCGTCCAAAGTCATCAGCGCGGCATAATCCACATTGGGGCGGCGCAACAGGTCGTGCAAATTGGCTTCGCGGCTGAGTTTTTGTCCGAACACGCGCACTTGCTCGCTTTCAGGCAGCTTGGCGGGGGTGTACCAAGTGGATTTGAGGCGTTGGATTTCGCGTTCCACTTGCTCGCGTTTTTCGCTAAACGCTTGCCATTGCTCGGCGGAAACCAAGCCGATGCGGTAGCCGTCTTCGGTCAGGCGCATATCGGCGTTGTCTTCGCGCAGTTGCAAACGGTATTCGGCGCGGCTGGTAAACATGCGGTAGGGTTCGTTTACGCCTTTGGTAATCAAATCATCAACTAACACGCCCAAATAGGCTTGTTCGCGGCGCAAAATCAGCGGTTCTTGTTCGCGCACATATTGAACGGCATTTGCGCCTGCCAGCAAACCTTGGGCGGCGGCTTCCTCGTAACCTGTTGTGCCGTTGATTTGTCCTGCAAAAAACAGCCCTTGAATGGTTTTGGTTTCCAAGCTGGCTTTGAGGTTGCGCGGGTCAAAATAGTCGTATTCAATAGCGTAACCAGGGCGCAGGATGTGGGCGTTTTCCAAGCCTTTCATGCTGCGAACCAAGTCAATCTGTACGTCAAAAGGCAGGCTGGTGGAAATGCCGTTGGGATAGTATTCGTGGGTGGTCAGCCCTTCGGGTTCAAGGAAAATCTGGTGGCTGTCTTTGTCTGCAAAACGGTTGATTTTGTCTTCAATAGACGGGCAGTAACGTGGTCCAACGCCTTCAATTTTTCCTGTAAACAGGGGGCTGCGGTCAAAGCCTGAACGGATAATATCGTGTGTTTTCAAATTGGTGTGGGTAATCCAGCAGGAAACTTGGCGCGGGTGCATGGCGGCGTTGCCGCGCACGGACATCACAGGAACGGGGGTGTCGCCTGGTTGTTCGCTTAATTGGGAAAAGTCAATGGTGCGCCCGTCAATGCGTGGCGGTGTGCCTGTTTTCAGGCGGGCAACGGGCAGGTTTAATTCTTTTAAACGCCCCGATAAGCCTTGTGCGGCGGGGTCGCCTGCGCGTCCGCCTGCGTAGTTTTCCATGCCGATGTGGATTTTGCCTGCCAAAAATGTGCCTGCGGTCAGTACTACGGCACGGGCTTTAAATTCCACGCCCATGGCAGTTTTAACACCCGACACGCGCTCGCCGTCTAGGGTAATGTCTTCCACTGCCTGCTGGAACAGCTCTAAATTTTCTTGATTTTCCAGCATTTCGCGGATGGCGGCTTTGTAGAGTATGCGGTCGGCTTGGGCGCGGGTGGCGCGTACCGCCGCGCCTTTGCTGGCGTTTAAACGGCGGAATTGAATGCCCGACATATCGGTTGCCAACGCCATTGCACCGCCCAGTGCATCCACTTCGCGCACGAGATGCCCTTTGCCGATGCCGCCGATAGACGGGTTGCAGGACATTTGTCCTAACGTTTCAATATTATGGGTGAGCAGCAGGGTGTGTGCGCCCATGCGTGCGGCGGCAAGTGCGGCTTCCGTGCCTGCGTGTCCGCCACCGACCACAATCACATCATAGGTTTTGGGGTAAATCATGATTTTGTATTATTTTTACAGCAAAACGGCGGATTGTACGCGCTTTTGCGGCGGCAAAAAAGCTGCCTGAACACGCTTTTCAGGCAGCCTGTAATTAAGCCCGTTCCTTACGGAATGCTGTCGCGCCCTGTTGCCACAACATCCGTGCCAATACCGTCCACGCACACAATTTCGGCTGCGGTGTTTTGCCCTGCGCCAACAGGTGCATTTGGCGGATATACCACTGCATATCCAGCATTCCGCCAACGGATTGGTCGAGCTTGGCGATGCCCAAACGCACAGGCGGCGTGTCCACACGTTCAAAGCTGCCTGAAAATAATTGTTTCGGCAAATCAGGCAATAAGGCAAACGGCTTGCCAATGCCGACAAAATCGGTGTCGCCGCTGGACAAGGCTTCGCCCATGCCCGCCGCGCTGCGGAAACCGCCCGTTACCGCCAAAGGCACATTGCAACTGGCGCGTACTTCAGCCGCATAATCCAAAAAATACGCTTCGCGGCGGCGCGTACTTTCTTTGACCGCGCCCATCATTGCAGGCGCTTCATAATTTCCGCCCGAAAGTTCCAATAAATCCACGCCTTCGTTTGCCAACGCTTGAGCCACCTGCACAGAATCTTCTTCGCTAAAACCGCCTTTTTGAAAATCTGCCGAATTCAGTTTGACCGACACCACAAATTCGGGCGCGGTACGGCGGCGGATTTCGCGGTAAATTTCCAGCAAAAAACGCATACGGTTTGCCAAACTGCCGCCCCATTGGTCGCTGCGGCGGTTGTGGTGCGGCGACAAAAACTGGCTGATTAAATAACCGTGCGCCGCATGAATCTGCACCCCTGAAAATCCGGCGCGTTCCGCCAGCGCCGCCGCTTCGCCAAAACACCGAATCAAATCAGCGATTTCGTTTTCCGCCAATTCGCGCGGCGGGTTGAAAAACGCCGCCACATTGCCCGTTAAGGGCACGGCACTGGGCGCAACGGGCGTAGGCGACAAATCTTTGGGCGATTGCTTACCAGGGTGGTTCAGCTGCATTAACGCCAATGCGCCGTGTCGGGTAGCGGCTTGCGCCCAACGTTGCAGCATCGGCAGGTCGGCATCGTTTTCCAGTACCACCGCGCCCGCATTGGTTAGCGCAGTGCGGTCAATCATCACATTGCCCGTAATCAGTACGCCCGCGCCGCCGTCTGCCCAACGTTCATACAGGCGCACCAAAGCTTTGGTGGGGCGGCAATCGGGCGTGGCAAGCTGTTCATTCATCGCCGCTTTTAGCAAACGGTTGGGCGCAACCGCGCCATTGGGTAAAGTAAAAGATTGATGGGCAAGCATGGTTGTTCCTAGTAATAAAAGGTTTTCGGGAAGGTTAATCATCTAAGTTTTGGCGGTAATCCGCCCACAAAAAAGCCTGATACACATCTTCAGGCAAAGCCGTTTCCGCATCGGGCGAATACAGCCAAGCTTCAAAATCCGCCGTGTTTTGCCGTCCGCTTAAAAACGGCAGTACATAGCGAAACCATTGGGGCAATGTGGGATTATGAGTATCTTGATTATTCATTTAATTGGGGAAAGTGTGTTTAAACCAATCCTGAAAAGCTGGGCTTTGGCGGATGCCGTCAAAATCTTTGTCCTGCTCAATATGGCTTTTGGACGGGAAATTATCGGCTGAAGCCGCCAATTTTAATTGTTCCACTACCTTATCGGCGCTGCTGTCTAAAAGCGCGTACACGCAGGCTAGGTTATATGCCAATTCAGCCGCGTGCTGCGGATAATTTTGAATAAAATCTTCGGTAAGCTTTTTCGCTGCTACTAATTTTGCTTGCGCGGCTTGGTTTTGTTGATTTTGTTTTCTGGCGTCATATTCATTTCCTAAAGAAATCATCTTGTTACGAACAGGGTTGTAATAATCGGGCTCAATGTCTAGAGCCTTGTCGTATTGTTTATAGGCTTGATTCCATTTATCCCATGCTTCGTCCAAGTGGTTATTGTGTGCCAAAGCTTGTGCTTCATCGTCTAAAGCTGAACCCCAATTATTAGCAGCTTGATAAAAATCAGGCTTAATGCGTAAAGCCTTGTTGTACAGTTTATAGGCTTCACTCCATTTATCCCGTGCTTCACCAAAGCGATTATTTTTTGTCAAAGCCTGTGCTTCATTACATAAAGAAATAGCCCAGCTAGAGGCAATTTCATAATCACTGGGCTTGATACTTAAAGCCTTGCCGTATAGTGTATAGGCTTGGTTCCATTTCTCCCATGCTTCGTCAAAGCGGTTATTTTGTGCTAAAGCCAGTGCCTCATTACCTAAAGTAACAGCCCAGTTAAAAGTAATTAGATAATCATCAGCTTTGGTGCTTGAAGCTTTGCTGTATAGTTTATAGGCGTGATCCCATTTCTCCCATGCTTTATCAAAGTTATTATTTTGTACCCAAGCTAGTGCTTCATTATCTAAAGCAGTACCCCAGTTGAGAGCGGCTGGATAAAAATCGGGATTGATATGTAAAGCCTTGTCGTACAGTTGATATGCTTGATTCCACTTATCCTGTGCTTCACCCAAACGGTTGTTTTGTGCTAAAGCCTCTGCTTGATGGTTTAAAGCATTGCCCCAGTTATAAGCAGCCTGATAGTTATCAGGGGCAAGCACTAAAACCTGTTGATAGCCTTGCTCAATATAGGGAAACCATACAGATTTTTGTAAGCGGCTACCTTGTTTATAAGCTTCATGTGCTTGATAAGCTGCATTAAATAGGGCATCAACATCATTCTGGCTGTGCTGTATTACCGCCTGCCATGCATAAAATGCCTGTTCGTGTTCCGTATAGCTTTTGGCTTGGTCGGATAATATAATGGCATGGGCGCGCAGCCGTTCGGCTAAAGGGATTTGTTCGTTATCTTGCAAATCGTTTGCGGCTTGTACGGCAGCTTGTTGTGCGGCTGCATTATCAGAGTTGGACTGGTAATCGCGCATTTGTTCGATTTGTGCCATGTAGTCGGCGGCGGTTCGGTGTTGGCTTTTGATTTCCGATAAATATTTTTCAGCGTCTCCAGTATACTTC
Source organism: Conchiformibius steedae (assembly GCF_014054725.1). NCBI lineage: Bacteria > Pseudomonadati > Pseudomonadota > Betaproteobacteria > Neisseriales > Neisseriaceae > Conchiformibius > Conchiformibius steedae. The sequence continues at coordinate 916,929 of NZ_CP059563.1, forward strand.
TTGGCTTCGTTCAAATATTTTTCGGTCTGGTCAATATATCCTTTGGCTTTGTTCAAATATGTTTCAGCTTGTTCGGTATGCCCTTTAGCTTCATTAATGGCTTGCTTTAAATTTTCCAGCATATTGCTGCGCTCGCGCCAATAAAATGCCAAGGGCAAAATCAGGCTAAGTAAGCCGATTAGGGTCAGCCACCATGCGATGGTTTCTTGTTGGCTGTCTAAGGTTTCTTTGCGTAAATCCAGCATTTTCTCCTGAAATTGCAGCTCCAGCGTTTTTAAATCCTGTGTTGAAACAGTTGGCGTGGCAGCTTGTGATGCAGCTGTTACCGAAACAGTGGTTTCGGCAACAGCCATATTCAGCAGCAAGCACAGGACAAGCGGGAAAAGATAGGTGGGTTTCATGCGGATTCCAAGTGTTGCAATTGGTAAACGGTGCTAAAGCGGTGAGACGCGCCTGCGGGCAGGGTAATCAGTCCGATACCGTTATTAAAACAATCGGGTGCGCCGCTTAAATTTTCTAGGGCAATGCTGTCGCGCTGCGGGGGTAGATACACTTGCATAAAGGGATAGCTGGCATCGGGGCTGATGCTGAAGCGGTAGAGATTGTTTTGCAACACGCAAGCGGGGGTGTCGTGATTGGCTAAAATAAAACAGTGGTCTAACTCGGCATTTTGCAGGGATGCGGGCGCGGTAAAACGGGTGTCGTCCACTCTATTGCCTGTGGGCAGCAGGTCGTTATCAAACTGTAAACGGTGCTTGGCGTTGAGTTGCAGTGTCCAATCATCAGCTTGCCCGCCTAGGGTAAAGTAGGGATGCCAGCCGTCTGCCAAGGGCATGGGTTGATTGCTGTGGTTCTGCACTTCTGTGCAAAGGGTTAAGCCGTTTTCATTTAGCTCGTAACGGACAGTGATGCGGTAGGGGAAGGGATAGCCGTTGATGTTGCCTGTGTAATCGTGGCTCAGTTCCACCCATGCGCCTGTGGCGTTGCTGCCAATGCGGGTAACGGCAAATTCGGCGTTATACAATAAGCCGTGTATGGCGTGTCCGTTTAGGTGGTGGCTGCCTGTGTGGTAATCGGTACCGTTAAAATGATAATGTCCGTGTTTGAGGCGGCAGGCAAAGGGGCTGAGTTTGGCGGAAGCAAAACGTTCGGTAATGCGGGCGCGGGCATCGTGTTCATCGGCATAGGCGGCGATAACGTTGTGCCAATGCCCTTGATGAAACAGGGCAAAACGGTTTAAAACTGCGCCAAAGGTAAAAATATACACGTCGTGGCGTTGGTGGGCTTGCAAACGGGCATAACCTGCATCGTATTCGGCGGAAAACATGGTGTGAAAAGTTAAAAGTTTAAAAACAGGATTATAACGCAGGCAGACGGGCAGGGGGTTAGGGCGTATCCCTATTGACTTATGCGGCGGTGTTGTTGGTATCAACCCGCGTCTGCCGCGTTAAAAATCCTTGCAAGGTGTTCAACCTTGCGCGGATTTTTGCCTTGCATACACGAGTTTCTACTCAAAAAAACCGCTTGGCAAAGCAAATGGGGACACGCCCTAGAGCTTACCTGCTAAACTTGGGTTGAGCGGCGATTTACCGTACAATGGCGTTTTGGTTTTTTTATCCTGTCCGCTTATGCACACCACCCCCGCCGCTGTTTTATACCGCAGGCTGTTTGTTTATTTAAAAAATTATTTAACGCTGTTTTTGCTGGCGGTGCTGTCGATGGTGGTGGTGGCTGCCACCATGCCTTTGTTTGCGCGTTTGATGCAGCCTTTGATTGACGAGGGCTTTGTTGCCAAAAATATGGCGATGATGCAGTGGCTGCCGTGGGCGATTGTGGGTTTGTTTGTGGTGCGCGGGGTATTTAATTTTATTAACGAATACGCCAGTAGCCATATTTCGGGGCATTTGGTGCAAACGATACGCCAAGAGCTGTATGCCAAATTATTGCGTTTGCCCGGTAATTATTTTGTGCGCCATTCCAGCGGGCGGGTGATGAGCCGTATTATGAACGATGCGGGACAGATTGCCGATGCGGGCTTTAATGTGATTACGGTAATTGCCAAAGACGGGGTGAGCGTGGTGGCATTGCTGGTGTATTTGCTGTATTTGGATTGGCAATTAACGCTGATTACGCTGGTGGCTTTGCCCGCTATTGGTTTTTGTGTGCGCGTACTCAGCCGCCGTTTGCGCCATCTGTCTTCGCAAAGCCAGCAGTTTAACGGCGAAATGACGCAGTCTTTGCATGAAAGCATCAACGGCAGCCGTGTAATTAAAATTTATGGCGGACAAGCGCACGAACAGGCGCGTTTTTCGCGGGTGGCAGCGGAAGTGCGCCGAAATGGGGTGCGTCAAACGGCGGTTTCGGCTGCCAGTTCGGGCATTACCCTGCTGATGGTGGCGGCGGCATTGTCGCTGATTTTGTATTTTGCCGCACAACGGGCGCAACAAAGCGGTTTTAGCGCGGGCGATTTTATGTCGTTTCTAACCGCCATGATTATGATGTTTGACCCCATCAAACGCATTACAGGCGTGATGCAGTCGCTACAGCGCGGTTTGGCGGCGGCGCAGAGCGTGTTTGATTTTTTAGACGAAGCCGAAGAGCCTGCAGACGGCACCTTGCCGCTGTCCGAACCTGTGGGCGATATTGTGTTTGATAATCTGGTGCACCGCTATCCCGATGCCGAGCGCAACAGCCTGAACGGTGTCAGTTTTACCGTGCCAGCAGGTAAAGTGTATGCGCTGGTGGGCGCATCGGGTTGTGGGAAAACCACTTTAGTCAATATGTTGCCACGCTTTTTTGACCCCGATTCGGGCAGCATCCGCATTGGCGGGTTGGATATCCGTCAAGCCGATATTGCCGCTTTGCGCGAAAAAATGGCATTGGTCAGCCAAGACGTAGTGTTGTTTAACGGCACCATCGCATCTAATATTGCCTACGGCGCACAAAGCAGCGCATCGGAAACCGAAATTATCGCCGCCGCCCAAGCCGCTAACGCATGGGAATTTATCCAAGCCCTGCCGCAAGGTTTACACACCCCCATTGGCGAAAACGGCATGAAACTTTCAGGCGGACAACGCCAGCGCATCGCCATTGCCCGCGCCCTGTTAAAAAACGCCCCCATTTTGATTTTGGACGAAGCCACCAGCGCACTCGACAACGAATCCGAACGTTTGGTACAAGCCGCTTTGGAAAAACTGATGGCACAGCGCACCACCATTGTGATTGCCCACCGTTTAAGCACCGTAGAAAACGCCGATTGCATTGTGGTGATGCACGAGGGCAGAGTGGTTGAGCAAGGCACACACGCAGAATTGCTTGCCGCCAACGGACGTTACGCCGATTTGCGCCGTTTTCAAGCCGCTTGAAAATACTTATGCCCCCACCCCCACCCTAACCCTCCCCCACTTGCGAGGGAGGGCATATCAGAGTTTAAACGTATGGATTCCCTCCACCGTTTACGGGGGAGGGCTAGGGTGGGGGAATCAATCCAATTCATTAAACAGAAAGAAAAAACATGGCAGCTTTTAATACCCAAACCGTTTTATCCGTCCACCACTGGACCGATGCCTACTTTACCTTTACCTGCACCCGCGACGACAGCCTGCGTTTTGAAAATGGTCAATTTGTGATGATTGGGCTGATGGTAGATGGCAAACCCCTGTTACGTGCCTACAGCGTTGCCAGCGCCAACTGGGAAGAACATCTTGAATTTTTTAGTATTAAAGTACAAGATGGTCCATTAACCAGCCGTTTGCAGCATTTAAAAGTGGGCGATGAAATTCTCGTCAGCAAAAAACCGACAGGCACGCTGATTTTGGGCGACTTAAACCCCGGTAAACACCTGTATCTGCTTTCTACCGGCACAGGCATTGCACCGTTTTTAAGCGTTACCAAAGACCCAGAAGTGTATGAACAATTTGAAAAAGTGATTTTGGTACACGGTGTGCGTTATCAAAAAGATTTGGCGTATTACGACCGCTTTACCCGCGAGCTGCCCGAACATGAATATTTGGGCGAGATGGTGCGCGACAAACTGATTTATTACCCTGTGGTGTCGCGTGAGCCGTTTAAACACCAAGGGCGTTTGACCGATTTAATGAAAAGCGGAAAACTGTTTGAAGACATCGGTTTACCGCCGATGAACGCCCAAGACGACCGTGCCATGATTTGCGGCAGTATGGCGATGAACCGCGATACTGCGGCGGTTTTGGACAGCTTTGGGCTGACCGCTTCGCCGAAAATGGGGCAGCGCGGCGATTATCTAATTGAGCGGGCATTTGTTGATCAATAAATTGATTTAATTAAATTATCAGGCAGCGCGTATTATTCGGCTGCCTGAGTTGTCTTATATATTGGGAAAACCATGGCACAACGTTCCAAATCTTCCAAAGCATGGCTGCACGAGCATGTCAACGACCCTTATGTCCACCGCGCCCAAAAAGACGGCTATCGCGCCCGCGCTGCGTATAAATTATTGGAAATAAATGAAAAAGACAAGTTAATTCGCGCAGGAACGGTGTTGGCGGATTTGGGCAGTGCACCGGGGAGTTGGTCGCAAGTGGCATCGCAACTGGTTGGCACACAAGGAAAAGTGTTTGCGCTGGATATTTTGCCGATGCAGCCGATAGACGGCGTGGATTTTATCCAAGGCGATTTCCGTGAGCAGGCAGTGTTGGAGCAGCTGGAACAATTATTGAATGGGCGCGAACTTGACCTTGTAATTTGCGATATGGCACCCAATATGGCGGGAAATGCCGTGATTGACCAAACGCGCAGTTATTATTTGTGCGAATTGGCATTGGATTTTGCCGCTGCCCATGTGAAAACGGGTGGGGCGTTGTTGGTCAAAGTCTTTCAGGGAGCGGGATTTCAGGCATTTCAGGCGGCGATGCGCGAAGTGTTTGCCACCGTGCAAACGCGCAAGCCCGATGCTTCGCGTAATCGCTCCAGTGAGCTTTATCTATTGGGCAGAAATAAACGCTGACAAGGCTTGCTGCCTGATTTACAATCTGTTTCAAGTTTTGAATTTTGCAAGGAGCGTGTTCACGTGGGGAACAACACCAAGAATCTTTTGTTATGGGGTGCGATTTTGCTGGCGATTTTCGCTGGCGTCAACGCCATGCAGGACAAAAAAGCCGATGCGCAACAAATTGAGTACTCTCAATTTTTGCAGCAAGTGCGTGCTGGCGAAGTGAATAATGTTAATTTGGAAGGCTCGCCTGTAGGCTACATCATCAAGGGCGAGCGCAATGATTCCATCAAAAGTAAATTCAGTACCAATGCGCCGATGGATGATAAATTGGTACAAACTTTGGAAGAAAACAAGGTTCGTATTAAGGTAACGCCTGAAGAAAAACAGGGCTTTTTAAGCAGCTTGTTTTTGAGCCTGTTGCCTGTATTGCTGCTGATTGGCGTGTGGATTTATTTTATGCGTATGCAGACGGGCGGCGGCAAAGGCGGCGCGTTCTCGTTCGGTAAAAGCCGCGCCCGTTTGTTGGATAAAGACGCCAACACGGTGAAATTTTCTGATGTGGCGGGTTGCGATGAAGCCAAAGAGGAAGTTCAGGAAATTGTGGACTACCTGAAAGAACCAGGACGTTATCAGACTTTGGGCGGGCGTGTGCCGCGCGGTATTTTGCTGGCAGGCAGTCCTGGTACGGGTAAAACCCTGTTGGCAAAAGCCATTGCAGGCGAAGCGGGCGTGCCGTTTTTCAGCATTTCAGGCAGTGATTTTGTGGAAATGTTTGTTGGCGTGGGCGCAAGCCGTGTGCGCGATATGTTTGAACAAGCAAAGAAAAACGCACCTTGCATTATCTTTATTGACGAGATTGATGCAGTGGGTCGTCAGCGCGGTGCAGGTTTGGGCGGCGGTAACGACGAGCGCGAGCAAACCTTGAACCAGCTGTTGGTGGAAATGGATGGTTTTGAAAGCAATGAAACCGTGATTGTGATTGCCGCTACCAACCGCCCCGACGTGTTGGACCCTGCTTTGCAACGCCCCGGTCGTTTTGACCGTCAAGTGGTGGTGCCACTGCCCGATATTCGCGGACGTGAGCAGATTTTGAAAGTACACGCCAAAAAAGTGCCTTTGCACGAATCGGTGGATTTGGTGACGCTGGCACGCGGTACCCCTGGTTTTTCGGGTGCGGATTTGGCGAATTTGGTTAATGAAGCCGCGCTGTTTGCGGGTCGCCGCAACAAAGCCAAAGTGGACCAAAGCGATTTTGAAGATGCCAAAGACAAAATCTATATGGGTCCCGAGCGCCGCAGCATGGTGATGCAGGAAGACGAAAAACGCGCCACTGCCTACCACGAATCGGGTCACGCGATTGTGGCGGAAAGCCTGCCGTTTACCGACCCCGTGCATAAAGTCACCATTATGCCGCGTGGACGTGCCTTGGGTTTGACTTGGCAGCTGCCCGAACGCGACCGCATTAGCATGTACAAAGACCAAATGTTAAGCCAAATCAGTATCCTGTATGGTGGACGCATTGCCGAAGATTTGTATGTGGGACGCATTTCCACAGGCGCATCCAACGACTTTGAACGCGCTACCCAAATCGCCCGCGAAATGGTTACCCGTTTCGGCATGAGCGACAAAATGGGCGCGATGGTGTATGCAGAAAACGAAGGCGAAGTGTTTTTGGGACGGACTGTTACCCGCTCGCAACATATTTCCGAAAAAACCCAGCAGGAAGTGGATGCGGAAGTGCGCCGTATTTTGGACGAGCAATATGCCGTGGCGTATAAAATCTTGGACGAAAACCGCGACAAGATGGAAACCATGTGTAAAGCTTTGATGGAATGGGAAACCATTGACCGCGACCAAGTGCGCGAGATTATGGAAGGCAAACAGCCCAGCCCGCCCAAAGATTACAGCGACAATGTGCGTCAAAACAGCGAACCTGAAGCGGCTGCGCCCGTAGCAGCAGAAGCCAAGCCTGAACAAGCAGTTGCCGATAAAGACGACCATGCGCCGTCTGCGGAAACGGTTAGCGCTGCAACTGCACCGCAACAGCCCGTTGAAACGGCAGACAATAAAACGTCTGACAGCGAAACCAAGGCTTAATCTGAATTGACTGAAACAAGCTGCCTGAAAGGAAATGATTCTTTTCAGGCAGCTTTTTTTGCGCTTTTGGGTTACAATCGCGCTGTGCTGTGGTTCTTGCGGCATCCAGCGGTTTTGTTTCATCAAGCAAGCCCGTGCGGGCGGCGTGCCGTACCGTATGCGGGATAAAGTGGGAACAGGCATATTCGTTGAATTAGCTCATGGGTAGAGCATAAGGTTGAGGATCTTAAGGTAGCAGGTTCAAATCCTGCATTCAACTCATTTGAATTAGCTCAATCGGCAGAGCATAAGCCTTCCAAGCTTAGTGTAGGGGGTTCGAATCCCTCATTCAAAACAAACGGTAAGACGAAAGTCTGTGGTTCGACTCCACCTTGCCCTTGCGGCAATGTAAATTTGAATTAGCCAAGAGGCTAGGCGTCAGATAGTTTTTATCTGAAGACACGGGTTCGATTCCCGTATTCAACACCCTGTAGTACCCGCAGCCCGTGCTGCTGTTTTCTGCTAAATGGCTTGCGTACTGTGCCTGTATGGGCGGTACGCGGGCTGGGATGCGGACGGTGGGCAGGCCGCAGGCACGGTTGAAGCGTTGGCGGACGGCGCACCCCCGCACGGCAAAACGGTTTGGGCTGGATGTAAAACCTGTTGCCGTAAGGGGCTGCACCGTTCCCCGCCGCCCACACGTTGCTTGCCGCCATGCCTGCTGAAATAAACAGCAGCGCGGGCTGCACCTTACCTAATGGATAATGAGAGAGAAAAAAATGTTATACAGCAAAATCAAAGTTCGCATGGATGAGCGGGCAATTATCGTCATTGACGAGAAATTATCGGGTGTGCTGGAAGCAGGCGAGCATACCGTGTGGCATATTGGCAAAAGTTTCAGCCATTATATCAATAATATGGGCGATTTAAATGTCAGCTGGACAGGTGTAGATGCGGCTTTGCGTTTTCAACGTCCGATTGCCGAAAACTGCTGGCAGATTTTTGATTGCGACGACGACAGCGTAACGGTCGTTTGGCATAAATACCTACCTGCCCAAGTAATTGCAGCGGGCGAAAGCCGCGCTTTTTGGCGACCCGAACAAGGCAATTTACAACACTGCCGCATTTTAAAAAATGATTTTTGGTTGCCCGAAGAGGCACAAGCGGCTTTGTTCCAACAGCCTAATATGGGCAGCAGACATCTGCAAAAATACCGTGTAAAACCGCATGAAAAACTGATTATTACCATAAACGGCGAATTGGCGCGGGTGTTGGCGGAAGGCGAATATGTGTTGCATTTGCCTGCCGATGGCAGCGTGGAAACCGTGTTGTGCGATGCCGCTGAAAATTTGGTGGTTACTTGGCAGGGCATCACCGATGTTTTGCGTTTTCAACGTGAGTTGGCGCAGCAATATTGGCTGATTATCGACAGCCCCATTGGCAGCGATACGCTGGTTTGGCATGAACGTTATTTACGCCCGCAAATTGTCCCCAGCGGTCAAAGCCGTGCGTTTTGGTTGCCAGAACAGGGGCAAATTGAGCGTTGTGTCTTGTCGCAACACGATTTTGAATTGCCTGTCAACGTGGCAGCGGCATTGCTGAAACAGCCACAGCTGGATTTGCCTTTGCGTAAATACACGGTGAAAACCCATGAAAAAATGCTGCTGACCGTGCGTGATGCTTTGCAGCGCGTGTATGGCGAGGGCGAATACCTGTTGCGTCTGCCTGACGACAGCGTGAAAGTGCTGTTTGCCGACAGCCGTCAGCCCGAATTTGGCGATTTCAAGCAGATTCAGGCGTGGGCGCGGCAGCAGCCAGAATTGGTAGCACAACATTTTGATTTTGTTCAGGCGCAAACCGATGAATTGGTGTTGTATTCGGTGGGCGGGGTGCTAACGGGCTGGGTTGCGCCCGAGCGTTCTGCCTATTTCTGGAAACAGCCTGCACAGGTTTTAAGTTTTAAACACATTGATTTAAAAAACGGTTTGCAAATTGATGCGGAAACGGTGGCGCAGTTGAAAGCCGCGAAATTCTGGCAAACCGATTTTGCCGATATTGTTTATGTGGTGGAAGTGCCGCCGCAGCATCAGGGTTTGGTGTATTTAGACCAAGTGTTGCAACCTGTTTTAAATACAGGGAATTACCATTATTGGCAGCTTGCCCGCCATGTTCATGCCGAAGTGGTGGACATGCGTTGGCAAAGCTGTGAGATTTCGGGGCAGGAATTGTTGAGCGAGGATAAGGTCAGCTTACGAATCAATGCGGTATGCAATTACCGTGTGGAAGATGCCCCCGTTTGGTTGGCGGGACACCGCCGTCCTGACGAATATTTGTACCGCGAATTGCAGTTTGCCATCCGTGCGGTGGTGGGCAGTAAAAGCATTGACCAATTATTGTCGGATAAACAAGGTATTGATGAAGAACTGACGGCGATGATGCAGGGCAGGCAGTTGGGCGGGATTGAAATCGGCAGCGCGGGTGTGAAAGACATTATCTTACCAGGGGAAATCCGCACCATTTTAACCCGTGTGGTGGAAGCGGAAAAATCGGCGCAGGCAAACAATATCCGCCGCCGTGAAGAAACCGCCGCTACCCGTTCGCTGCTGAATACGGCGCGGGTAATGGAAGAAAACCCCACCGCCTTGCGCTTGAAAGAGCTGGAAACGCTGGAAAAAGTGACGGAAAAAATTGATAAAATTTCCGTCTATGGTGGTTTGGACGGGGTGTTAAAAGGTTTAATCAATATACAGCCGCCGCAATCGTAACCTTATCAAAACAAACGCTTTCGTCCTATGCGAAAGCGTTTTTTTTAGGGCTTTACCAATCGCGTTTTAAGCGGTCAAGCTGGCGGCGGTCGCGCTTGGTGGGACGACCGTCAGGATAAGCGGCGGTAATGCGGCTGGCTTGGTCCAATAATTTTTGCGCTTCCCGTTTGGCGGCGGTGGCTTCGTCTTCGCGGTAAAGTAAACGCGCTTCGGCAGCGGGACGGCGCTGATTGTTTAATGCCAGCACGGTTAATTTATACGGCAGCGAATTCAGCGTTAAATCAACGGTATCGCCCGCATGAATGTATTTGCTGGTTTTCACTTTTGCGCCGTTTACCTGCACGCGCCCCAATTCAATATGGCGTTGCGCCAAACCGCGCGTTTTAAAAAACCGCGCCGCCCACAGCCATTTGTCCAAACGCATGGTGTCGGGTGCTTGGCTCATGCAATGCCCTCCAAAAATGCCTGTTCTTGTAAGGCGCTTAATTCGGCGATGCCTTTTTTACCCAATGCCAACAAAGCGTTCAATTCGTCAAAATCAAAGGCTGCGCCTTCTGCTGTGCCTTGAATTTCAATGATTTTTTCGGCGTTCAACATCACCAAATTGACATCGCTGTCGCAGCCCGAATCTTCGGGATAATCCAAATCCAATACAGGTACGCCGTTTACCACGCCTGCCGACACCGCCGCCACACTGCCGATAAACGGATTTTCCGTCAATTTACCGCTTTGTTGCAGCTTATGAACGGCGATTTTCAGGGCGACAAACGCGCCTGTAATCGCTGCCGTGCGCGTGCCGCCGTCTGCTTCCAACACATCACAATCAATCAAAATCTGCCGTTCGCCCAATTTGGTTAAATCCACGGCGGCGCGTAAACTTCTGCCGATTAGCCGTTGAATTTCTTGGGTTCTGCCCGATTGTTTGCCTGCTGTGGCTTCGCGGCGCATACGGGTTTCGGTGGACGCGGGCAACATGCCGTATTCGGCGGTAATCCAGCCGCGCCCTTGTCCGCGCAGCCACGCGGGGACGTTTTCATCTAGGGTAGCAGTACACAGAACACGGGTGTTGCCGCAGGCAATCAGTGCGCTGCCGTGGGCGCGGGGCAGAAAATTGGGGGTGATGGATACGCGGCGCAGTTCATCATTGGCGCGGTGGCTTCGGGACATGGATTTTCCTTTTTACTTAAATACTTTAAAATGATTTTTTTATTCGGGGAAAACAAAATGATTGGATTGATTTTATTGTTGGTGTTGGCAAAATGGCAGGATTTTCAAGCGGCAAACACGGCAGCATGGCAATGGGCGTTGGGCTATGCGCTGGTGGGGGCGTTGTTCGGCGGCGGCGGTTTGGTGCTGATGGTGTTAAACGGTATGTTGCTGTTTTTATACACATGGGGCTATTTTGCGCTGTTGCGCCGTTTTACCGATTCGCTGCTGATTTGGGTGCCGCTGTATTTGGGCGGGGCGTTGCTACCGTTTTTGCTGACGGTTATGATGCTTTCCAAGGCATAAAATGGCAATGCATTTACTGCCGCTGTTCGGGCAAACGTCCCGCCCAATCGCAGGCAAACTGATAAGCGGTGCGCCCCGAACGGCTGCCGCGCATTTGCGCCCATTGCAGCGCGGCGCGGCGGGCGTTGTCGTCAAACGCTAAACCAAAATCGTCCAACCACAAGGCAGCTGCTTGTAAATACTGTTCTTGGTCAAATGGATAAAAACTTAACCACAAACCAAAACGGTCGGACAGAGAAATTTTTTCTTCTACCGCTTCGCGCTGATGCACTTCGCCGCGCGCGCCTGTGTAGCCGCCGTTTTCGTCCATAAATTCAGGCATTAAATGGCGGCGGTTAGACGTGGCATACACCAGCACATTGTCGCTGCGGCGCGACAGGCTGCCGTCTAAAGCGGTTTTCAGGGCTTTGTAGCCGTCTTCGCCGTCTTCAAACGACAAATCATCACAAAACACAATAAATTTTTCCGAACGCGCTGCCAGCAGGCTTAACAAATCGGGCAAGCTGGTTAAGCTGTCTTTATCGGCTTCAATCAGGCGCAAACCCTGTGCGGCATATTCGTGCAACAAGGCTTTGACCAAAGAAGATTTTCCCGTACCGCGCGCGCCTGTCAGCAAAACATGGTTGGCGGGGCGACCGTGCAAAAACTGCTCGGTATTGCCCACCAAACGCGCCATTTGCGTATCCACCGCCGCCAAACGTGCCAGCGCAAAAGTATGCGGCTGCGGTAAAGCCTGCAACACGCCGTTTTTATGCCAGCGGAACGCCACTGCCTTATCCCAATCGGGCGCAGACGGCGGCGCAGGCAAATAGGCTTCCAAACGGCGCAATACCGAAGCAGCAAGGGTTTTTAAGGTTTTGGTTTTCATGTGGGAAAGCTGGTTTGATAGTTGATAAACATAAAAACGAGACAAGGAGACAACGCCCGCCGTGTACAAGTAACACAACAGGGCGTTGGCAACGCGGTATCGTTGCGATTTTAATCAATTATATCAATGATAAAAACCCGACGGCGCACACACGCGGTCGGGTAGGGCAATCAGTGCAGTTCGCGGATATCGCGCCAGCCGTTATTGGTTTTTACCAAAGTGGCGCTGCGTTCTACGCTGTGGTTAAACGCTTTGAGTGCGTCGTCGTCTTTCAACAGGCTTTTTGCCCATTTTTCGGGAACGATTTTGGCGGTATAGGAAACTTGGCTTACGGTGTAGCCGCGGTGCGCGGTGGGTTCGGTAAAGTAGTTGATTTTTTCTACTTTTGCCGTGCCCACACACAGCAATGCGCCGTGATGTCCCAAGCGGATTTTTTCTTTGCCCTGCTCGGTTAGGCGGTAAACCAGATAGCGCGGGGCTTCGCCTTGTTCGGATGCTTCGCCTTTTTCTTCTTTTTGCTCTTCATACAAACCGGCGTGTACCAGTTTGTCCATTTGGCGTATGGCTTCGGGGTTGGCGCGTTTGCCGTCGGGCTGGCGTTTGAGCAGCTTAATTTCGGGCGCACCCAGCAGGCTGTGGGCTTTGCTTTCGTTGTCGGCGCGGTGCTGTACGTCTAAAGCATAGGGCAGACACACTTGGTTGAAGCGGGAAGCATCGTTAATGGCTTGCTGCATGTGTTCGGTGGTGTCGTCTTGGCTGCTGCACGCACCCAATGCCAGTGCTGCGCCGATAAGCAGTAATTTTTTCATTGCAATTCCTTTAAAACGTGCCGAATACGGCTGCGGCAGGCGCAGCTTGGCAAAAAACGCAAGAATAGCCCCAAAATGTTTATCCGACAAGACAAAAAACGCCCGATTCCGTACAATCGGGCTTGTTTTTGCATTAAGGCTAAAGAAAATGACTGTTTTATATGGTATTCCCAATTGCGATACGGTAAAAAAAGCGCGTGCGTGGCTGACGGAACAAGGCGTGGCACACACGTTTTGCGATTTTAAAAAATCCCTGCCTGATGAGGCTTTGTTGCGCGATTGGTTGGCGCAATTGGGCGCAGAGGTGTTGATTAACCGCCGTGGCACGACGTGGCGCAAGCTGTCGCCCGAACAGCAGGCACAGGCGCAAAACGAAGCGGGGGCAGTGGCGTTGATGGCGCAGCAGCCCAGCATCATCAAACGTCCTGTGTTGGTACACGCGGGGCAGGTGTATTGTGGCTTTGCGGCGGAACAGTACGCGGCATTGTTCGGCAAATAATGGGAAACACACGATGGCGCAAACGGTTTTTGTGGCGGATTTGCATTTGTCGGCACACACGCCCGATTTAACGGAACTGTTCTGCCGCAGTGTGGCGGCGTGGCGGGGTAGGGTGGATGCGCTGTATATTTTGGGGGATTTGTTTGATGCGTGGGTGGGCGATGATGCTGCCGATGCCACGGCACAACAAGTCGCGCAGACGTTACGGGGTTTTGCGGAAACTGCGCCTGTGTATTTTGTGGCGGGCAACCGTGATTTTTTGTTGGGACGGCGTTTTGCGGCACAAGCGGGCATGGTGCTGTTGCCTGAATATTATGCCGTGTCGTTGTACGGCAAACGTTACCTGCTGATGCACGGCGACCAATTGTGTACGGACGACCGTTCTTACCTGTATTTCCGCCGTGTGATTCGGCAACCGTGGTTGCAGGCTTTGCTGCTGCGTTTGCCTGTGGCGTGGCGTGTGCGTTTGGCGGGCGACATCCGCCGCGAAAGCAGCCGCAAGCAAAGCCGTCCCGACAGCTACACGCGTACCGATGCCACCGAAAAAGGCATCACAGCGGCGTGGCAGGGTTTTCGTGCAACAGACGTGCTGATTCACGGACACACGCACCGTCCCGCTTTGCACTGCCATCAGATTGACGGAAAAGAACGTTTGCGCTGTGTGCTGCCCGATTGGCACAGCGGGCGTGGCGGTTATGTGTCGGTGTCGGCGGCGGGGGTGGAGTTGCGTTCACTGCCTGAAAATGTGTCAGATGGTGCAGATACAGCAAATCTGAACAATCAGTTATAATAACTGTTTTGCCCTTGTGATGATTATGCCTCACCCTTACCGCCGCAAACATTTGCGCCGCCGCGCTTTGCCTGAAGTGGGCATTAGCGAAAGCGGCAATATCCGTTCCCTGCACCTTGGCACGCCCACGGTGCAAAGTGCCATGAATGTGGACAACCCCGCCGAGCTGGTGTTGTCGTACAGCCGTGCCATGATGGCTTGGCTGTTGTTTGTAGAACAGCTGCCCCGACACATTACCCAAATCGGCTTGGGCGGTGGCAGTTTTGCCCGCTGGCTGGCGGCGTATCTGCCCGATGTGCGCCAAAGCGCGGTGGACATCAATCCGCAAGTGATTGCCGTTGCCCGCAGCCTGTTTGCCCTTCCCCCCGAAAACGAATACTTTGAAATCATTGAAGCAGACGGCGCACACTACATCAAAACCGTGCGCGGCGGCACCGATGTGATTTTGACCGATGGTTTTGACGGCGAACAGATTATCGATGCCTTGGTGTCGGACGAATATTTTGCCGACTGCCGCCGCGCCTTGAGCGGACACGGCATTTTTGTCAGCAATTGGTGGCAGGGCGACAAACGTTATCCGCATTTTTGCGCCCGTTTGCGCCACGCCTTTGACGGGCGCGTGTTGGCAGTGCCTGCCGAAACCCACGGCAATGTCGCCGTGCTGGCGTTTCAAACCGCGCCCGTATTGCTGTTGGACACCTTAAAAAAACGTGCCGAACAATTATCCGCCCGATACGGCTTGGATTTCAAACGCATGCTGGCAGACCTGAAAGCCACCAACGGCAGCCAAGGGCGCAGCCTGTGTTTTCAAAGCGATTAAGGCGTGTTCCCCACCATATTGAAAAAACCATTTTTCCCACCATTTGCATCAGCCTAATCCCTTTAACGAAAGTCTGAAATGATTACCGTAAACACTCTTCGCCAGATGAAGTTCGCAGGCGACAAAATCACCATGCTCACCTGTTACGAAGCCGCTTTTGCCACGCTGATGAACCAAGCGGGCGTAGATGTGCTGCTGGTGGGCGACTCGCTGGGCATGGTGGTACAGGGACAGGCTTCCACCTTGCCTGTGTCGCTGGACGATATGTGTTACCACACCGCTGCCGTTGCCCGTGGCAACAGTCGGGCGTTGATTGTGACCGATTTGCCTTTTGGCAGCTATCAGCAAAGCCCGCAACAGGCATTTGCCGCTGCTGCCAAACTGATGGCGGCGGGCGCACACATGGTGAAGCTGGAAGGCGGCGCACTGATGGCAGAAACCACCGAATTTTTACAACAGCGCGGCATTCCCGTGTGCGCTCACATTGGTTTAACCCCACAGTCGGTACACGCATTCGGTGGTTATAAAGTGCAGGGCAAGGGCGACATCGCCGCCGCTGCCTTATTGGAAGATGCCCGCGCCCACGATGCCGCAGGTGCAGCGATGGTGTTGATGGAATGCGTGCCTGCTGCCTTGGGCAAGCGCGTAAGCGATGCGGTTTCCTGCCCTACCATCGGCATTGGTGCAGGTGTGGATTGTGACGGACAAGTATTGGTGATGCACGATATGTTGGGCGTGTTTCCCAAGCCCGCCAAATTCGTCAAAAACTTTATGCACGGGCAAAGCTCGCTGCAAGATGCTTTTGCTGCCTATGTGCGCGAAGTGAAAAACGGTACATTTCCCGCCGCCGAACATACGTTTGCTGAATAAAATCCGTTTTGTGATATAGAGAAAACAGCATGAATACCATCGGCATTATCGGCGGCATGAGTCCCGAAAGCACGGTTGCCTACTACCGCGACATCAACCGCATTGTTAATCAGGCGAAAGGCGGAAATCACAGCGCCCCCATTGTGTTGGCGAGTGTGCCGTTTGAGACCATTGTGGATTGCCAAAAAAACGGCGATTGGCACAAAGCAGGCGAATTGCTTGCCGAAGCCGCGCAAACGTTGGAACGTGCAGGCGCACAAGCGCTGGTGTTGGCAACCAATACCATGCACAAAGTTGCCGCACAGATTAGCGGTGCAGTGGCGATTCCGTTTTTGCATATTTTAGATGCCACGGCTGATGCGGTGCAGGCGCAAGGTTTGCAGCGGGTGGGGGTGTTGGGTACGCGCTTTACCATGCAGGACGGTTTTTATCGGGACGGTTTACAGCAGCGCGGTATTGAAGCCGTGATGCCCGATGCCGCCGCGCAAGACGATATTCACCGCATTATTTTTGACGAGTTGTGTGTGGGCGATATCCGTGCCGACAGCCGCCGCCGTTACCGTGAAATCATTGCCCGTTTGCAAGACGAAGGCGCACAAGGTGTGATTTTGGGCTGTACGGAAATCGGTTTGCTGCTGTATCCTGAAGATTACGCGCTGCCTTTGTTTGATACTGCCGCGCTACACGCCCGCGCCGCCGCCGAATTTGTGTTGGCTGGGTAAGCAAAAACCGCTTCTGTTGGTAAAAACAGAAGCGGTTATGTTTTGCACCCCACCGCTGCGGTATTTGCCCGCAGCGGTAGATACGGGGATTAGGGCTGTTGGGTAACAACCGATTGGATACGAACGTCCACGCGGCGGTCGGGTTCGATACACGCGATAAGGGCAGAGCGTTTTTTCGCTTTGGAAACTTTTTTGCCCAAACGTGCCACTTCGGCTTGACAAGACGCAGTCATACGCGCTTGGCTTTCGCCCAAGCCCACGGCAGAAATCTTGCCGGCAGGTACGCCGCGGTTTACCAAGTAGTTGGCAACCACATTGGCACGACGCTCAGACAGCGCTTGGTTGTAGGCATCGCTACCCATAAAGTCGGTATGACCTTCCACGCGTGCTTTAACCACTTGTGCGTCAGACAATTGAGTAGCCAAGGCGTTCAAGGAATCCACAGCTTGCGGACGCAAGGTGTCTTTGTCGAAACCAAACAGGAAGTTGGACGAGAAAGTAACCACTTTTTCTACGGGTTCGGGTTGGGGCGGAGGTGGGGGAGGCGGCTCTTGTGCCGGAGGTGCAGCTGCATCGCCACACTCTGCCAAGCCTTCAGTGGCTTTGTTCAAATAGTTGTTTTCCCAGCATTCGCCATAGCTGTTGCGAACAACTTCGCCAGACTGTTCGCTGACGGTATAACCGTTGGCTGCGGCGCCGGCAGAGGCAAGCAGGGCAAGCATCATGGCGCTTAATTTGATTTGTTTGGTCATGTTATTCCCTCATCAAAAATGATTGGCAGAAAAACACGATATAACTTTGATATGCGTGTTCTGCCGACTTACGAGATTCAGGTAGGCCGCAACTGCAGGCGGAAACCTAAATTTTCAGGGTTAACTATAAAGAAAACAGGCGGTTTCTGTCAATAGAAAAAGCCGCTGCCCCCTTGGGGGGAAACCTGTGTTTTAACGGCTTAAATGGTTGTATGGATAAGTGAATCGGGTGGTTTGAGACGGTTTTTTTTTTGTTGTGGTTGTGTAAAAACAACATCGTTGCCGCCTTTGCTTTTGGCGGCGGGCGTGATACATTGCCGCTTTTGCCGTGGGTTGGCGGGCGCGTACGGCACGGAAAGTTTGATAATAAAGGAGTTTTGATGAAGCTGCAACAATTGCGCTATGCGGTGGAAACTTTCCGCCGCAACCTGAATGTGTCGGAAGCGGCGGAAGCGCTGTTTACCTCACAACCGGGGGTGTCCAAACAAATCAAGCTGTTGGAAGAAGAAATCGGCGTGCAGATTTTTATCCGCAACGGCAAGCGCATGGTGGCGGTAACGCCTGCGGGCAGAGCAGTGCTGGAAACCGCCGAGCGGATTTTGCGTGATGTGCAGCGCATCAAAACCATAGGCAGCGAATTTGCGGGCGGCGGGACGTTTACCGTAGCGGCTTCTTACAGCCATGCGCGTTATGTGTTGCCCGCAGCGGCGGCAGCATTTGCGGCGGATTATCCCGATGTGCGCTTGAATATTTTAACGGGTACGCCCGATGAAGTATCGGCAATGGTGTTGCGTGGCGAAGCGGATGTGGCGGTGTGCAGCGAGTTACCGCAAATCCTGCCTGCGCCTTTGCGCCAGCTGATGTGCGGGGCGTGGGCTTACGCGCTGTTGTTGCCGAAAACCCATAGTTTGGCGCAAAAAGAACGGATTTTATTAAGCGATTTGGCGGATTGTACGCTGCTTACCTATAATTATGCGGTATTGCCGCACGCGGCGTTTGCGCGGGCGTTTGCGAGGGCGCGGCTGCCGTGGCGGGCAACTTTATTGTCGGGCGACAACGATTTGCTGAAAGCCTATGCCCGTGCAGGCTTGGGCGTGGCGTTATTGGACGCGGCGGCGTGTGCTGATGAAGCCGAATCCCCGCAATGGACGGTGCGCGATGTTAGCCACTGTTTTGAACCTGCCTATACCCGCATTTTGTTGCGCGCCGATGTGCCTTTAAGCCGTTATGCTTACGACTGGCTGGCGCGTGTGTCGCCCGATTTGTCGCCTGAGCGGGCAAATGCGCTGCTGTATGACACGCCTGTAGATGATTTTTCAATTTAATTTAAAAATAATATATTTAGGATGGCAACCATGTCTGCAATTTCTTCGTCTGATGTTGGCAACAAACTCGGTTTCGCCGCATTTTTGTGGAAGCGTTTTAAAGAAGCGCGGGTGCTTCAAGCGGCGGGCAGTCTGACTTTTACCACCCTGCTGGCTTTGGTACCGCTGCTTACCGTAATGCTGGTGGTGATTACCGCATTCCCCGTGTTTGGCGACGTTTCATCGCTGTTTGAACGCTGGGTAAACGATTTACTCGTCCCCAGCGGCGCATCGGCGGTATCGGACTATTTGGCGCAGTTTAAAACCCAAGCAGGCGGATTAACCGCGATGGGCTTGGCTGCCATGACGGTAAGCGCCTTGCTGCTGATGCAAACCATAGAACGTGCTTTTGACGGCATTTGGCGCGCCCGCAGCAAACGCCCTTGGTGGGTGCGTTTTTCGCTGTATTGGGCGATTTTAACGCTGGCGCCCGTGGTGGCGGGCGCGGGGTTGTCGGCTTCCACGCGCATGGCGCAATGGTTTCCGTCTTGGTCGTCTGGCAATATCGTTTGGGCGGGGCTGGCGTTTGATGTGGTGCTGCTGTATGTGCTGTACCGCTTGGTTCCCAACCGCCAAGTCCCCAATTTGCACGCTTTGGCAGGCGCGGTGCTGACGGCGCTGCTATTGGAAACCGCCAAATGGGGTTTTGGGATTTATGTGCGTAATTTCAATAGTTACCATGTGGTGTACGGCGCGTTTGCCGCCATGCCGCTGTTTTTGGTGTGGATGCACGTTTTGTGGTCTATGGTGTTGGGGGGTGCGGTGCTGACGGCGTGTTTGTCTGATTGGAACGGCGGCGCGGTTGAGCTGTCCGACAACGGGCGCGAGCGTTTTGATACCGCCGTGCAGGTGCTGTTGCTGTTGAAAACCGCCCAGCACGAAGGTAAAAACATGACTTTACAAGATTTTGGCAAGCGCATCCGCGTCAATAGCGAGCGTTTGGAAGAGGTGTTGAACAAGCTGGCGGAAGACGACTACATCGGCATGGAAGCCAAAGGCTGGCTGTTAAAAACCGCTGCCGACCAAATCCAACTGAAAGATTTGTTTGAACGTTTGGTGTATCAACCGGGCTTGGAAGGCGACAGCGTGCCGCGTGCTTTACGCGCCCTGATTTTGCCGGGACTGGAGCGTTTGGACATCAGCTTGAGCGATTTTGAGCGGAGTTTGGTGGAAGTGCCGGTGGTGTCGGACACGCCTGAAGCGGACGAGCTGAAACTGCCTGACTAACAAACAAGGCTGCGGATTGTTCCCGCAGCCTTGTTTTGATTGGGCTAATTTTTTGCACCGTCAAAACTGCACAAAATCAATTCAAACGGAAAATCTTTTTCAGCGTGTTTGCTGCGGGTGCTTTCCTGATTGGCTTCTAAAAAACCGATATTGGTAAAGTATTTATTGGCAGAAACTTCGGGTACGACTTCATGTTCGTGTTCCACGCCGATGCGCAGCAGGTGGGTGGTTTGAATCAGTCCGCCGTGCTGGTACACGCCTTTTTTGGCTTCACATGCCAAAGTTTGCGTGTTTTGATACAGGTTTGCCAGCACCAGCTCTACCGCCTGCTGCACGGGCAGGGTGGCTGCCGACCATTTTTGCAGATAGGCGCGGTGCTGTTCGGGGCTTTGGTGCAGCCAATAGTGATAGCTGGGCAGTTCCACGGCGGTGGTGCTGCCTGCGATATTGAGTTTTTGCTTGAGTGCGGTCAGCCATTCGTTTTCGCGCAAAGCGGCGCGGCTGGTGGTGTTTTGCAACCCTGCAATGGCTTGGTTAAGCTGTTCCAAATAGGCTTTGTCGGGTTCGGCAGCAGCGTTTTGCAACATGCGCTGGCGTTCCAATTCGTGCAGCAAATCGCGTTTGAGGTCGGCGCGGGAAGCGCATTCGCTTAATTCAAACAGGGTGCATACGGCGATATGGTGCTGCCATTTGTCGTCTGATTCGAGGGTTTCATTAAAACGCTGGGCGAGCTGTCCCAGTCGGATAAAATTGCGGACGCGTTCGGAAAGCGGATAATCAAAGTAGAGTTTCATCGGTGTCCTTTTCGGGCAACGGGGTTATGGGGCGTAACGCTGTAAATAGTTTTGGTGTTGGCGGGCAACGGCAGCGGCTAGGTCTTGTGGGCTGCCGTGGTTGGGAATGATGTCGTCTGCCAAGGCAAAACGGCTGGCATCATCGGCTTGGGCGGTGATAATGGCGCGGACTTCGGCTTCACTCAAACCATTGCGCTGCATCACGCGGGTAAGGCGCACATGTTCATCGCTGTGTATCAGCAGTACGCGTTGCACCAAGGGGCGGAAATGCGGGTGTTCGGTAAGGGTGGGCAGCTCCACCAGCCCGTAAACGGCGTGGCTGCGGGCTTGTTCGGTGCGGATTTGGGCGATAATCAGCGGATGCAGAATATGTTCCAGCTGCAGTTTGGCGGCGGGGTCGGTAAAAATCAACTGTCGCATTTTATCGCGCCGCAACAAGCCGTTTTCGTCCAACATCTGCCCGCCAAAGCTGCGGGCAATAGCAGTTAGCGCGGGGCTGTCTGTGGTGCTGATTAAACGGCGGTTTACCGCATCGGCATCAATCACGGGAACACCAAAGCTTTTAAAATAAATGGCGGCTTGGCTTTTTCCGCTGCCAATGCCGCCGGTCAGTGCAATCCATGCCGTCATGATTTAAAAGCCCGATTTGTGCAGCCACCAAGCAATTGCCGTGCCTGTGTGCGCGTGAAACAGGAACACCAGCCAGCCCGCCACCGCCAAACACGGACCAAACGCCATCGGTTGTCCGCGTGATACCCGTTTGAGCAATGCTGCTGCAATCCCCACCAGCGAAGCCGCCAACACCACCACAGGCAACATCCCTGCGCCCACCCATGCGCCGATGGCTGCCAGCATTTTAAAATCGCCGTAGCCCATGCCTTCTTTGCCTGTCAGCAGCTTAAACAGATGATACAGCAGCCACAAACTCATGTAGCCTGCTACTGCGCCCCACACCGCTTGCGACAGCGGCACAAAGCCCGTGTGCAGGTTAAACAGCAAGCCCAGCCACAGCAGCGGCAAAGTCAGCATATCGGGCAACAATTGCGTATCGGCATCAATAAAAGTTAATGCCAACACAAACGCCGTCAGCACACAACCCCACAACGCCACCGCGCTGCCGCCGTAACGCCACGCCACCAGCGCGAACAATACCGCCGTCAGCATTTCCACCAGCGGATAACGCACCGAAATGGGCGCACGACAGCCAGCACATTTTCCGCGCAACAATAACCAACTGATAACAGGAATGTTCTGCCATGCTTTTACAGGCGCACCGCAATTGCCGCAGCGCGAACGCGGCGTAATCAGATTAAACGCAGGTTCGGGCGTGTCCGGCACACCCAACAGCTTTTGCGCTTCAGCAGTTTTGTCGGCGGGCAACCACGCAATCACCTGTTTGACTGCCGCTTCCAACATCTGCTTGGCAGCCAAAGCGTATTCGCGTTCCATCATCACGGGAATGCGGTAAATCACCACATTCAAAAAACTGCCCACCAGCAGCCCGAACAGGGCTGCGGCGGCAGTGACGAAAACGGTTTCTTCCATTGGCTTAACCGAATACGTTACCGATATTAAACAGCGGCAGATACATTGCCACCAAAATCACACCGATAATACTACCCAATACCACCATAATAATCGGTTCCATCAAAGACGACAGCATCGCCACAGCATTATCCACTTCGTCTTCATAAAATTCCGCCACTTTGTTCAGCATATCGTCCAAAGCACCCGATTCTTCACCAATAGATGCCATTTGTACCACCATATTGGGGAAAATCTGCGCTGCTTGCATAGATGAAGTCAGTGAAATACCCTGATTCACCTTGCTGCGGATTTCGTGTGTGGCTTCTTCATACAAAATATTGCCCGATGCACCCGCCACCGAATCCAAGGCTTCCACCAATGGCACACCCGCTGCAAACAGCGTGGCAGTGGTACGCGCCCAACGGGCAATGGTGGCTTTTTGCACAATCTGACCGAAAATCGGCATTTTCAGCAGCCATGCATCTACTTTTTTCTGGAAAGCGGGCGAGCGTTGGTGAATTTGCACCAGCGCGACAACAAAGCCCACCAAGCCCAAAATAATCAACCAGCCGTAAGCCACGAATATATCGGAAATATTCATCATAAAGGCAGTCAGCGCGGGCAGTTCTGCGCCCAAGCCGTCATATACCTTTTTAAATTCGGGCAACACGAACATCATCATCACAATCACCAGCACAATCGCCACCACGATAACCGAAATCGGGTAAGTCAATGCGCTTTTTACTTTTTTCTTGATGGCTTCGGTTTTTTCTTTATAAGTGGCGAGTTTGTCGAGCAGGGCTTCCAATACACCGCCCGCTTCACCTGCCGCCACCAAGTTGCAATAGAATTTGTCAAAGTATTTGGGGTGTTTGGCAAACGCGCTTGCCAAAGACGTACCTTGTTCCACGTCGGCACGCACACTTAACAACATGCGCGTCATGGTGGCGTTGGAATGCCCTTTTGCCACAATATCAAATGCCTGCATCAGCGGCAAACCAGCTTTCATCATGGTGGAAAGCTGGCGGGTAAACACGGTTAAATCTGCCTGCGTGATTTTTTTGTCCCGCGTTTTTTTCATTTTGGTGATTTGCAGCACCTTTACCTGACGGCGCTGCAGCTTTTGGCGGGCTTCTTCTTCGTTGCGGGCAACCACTTCACCGCGCACAATGGATTCGGTTTGCAGGTTGCGCCCTTCAAACTGGTAGCGGTTGCCTTTTTCTTTCTTTTTGGGCGAAAAGGCTGCGGCTTTTTTCGCTGGGACGGTTTTGACGGGTTTTTTGGCGGCCATAGACGACACCTATTAAAAGTTAAAATCGGTTGATGGGGTAGGGCGTTTGCCGTTTCGTTGCGCTTTCTATTTGAAACGGCGGCAAACCCTATTCGTTGGTGGTGGCAATCACTTCTTCAAGCGAGGTAATGCCTTGCATCACTTTCAGCAAACCGGAACGGCGCAAATCCACCAAGCCTTCTTCGTAGGCAATATTGGCAATATCGACTTCGGTACCGTTGTTCATAATCACGGCTTTCATTTTTTCGGTCATCGGCATCACTTCATACAAACCCGCCCGTCCTTTATAGCCTTTGCCTTTGCACACTTCGCAGCCTACAGGACGATACATCACCCAATCGCCTGCCAAATCTTCATCGGTAAAGCCTGCGCGTTTGAGGGCGGGTTCGGGCGGACGTTCCATGGGTTCTTTGCAGGAAGAACAGAGACGACGTGCCAAACGCTGCGCCATAATTAGATTGACGGAACTGGCGATGTTAAACGGGGCAACACCCATGTTCAGCATACGCGACAGGGTGGCGGGGGCGTTGTTGGTGTGCAGGGTGGAAAATACCATGTGACCCGTTTGGGCGGCTTTAATGGCGATGTCGGCAGTACCCAAGTCACGAATCTCACCAATCATGATGATGTCAGGGTCTTGACGCAGGAAGGCTTTGAGTGCCGCTTCAAAGGTTAAGCCCTGTTTGTCGTTGACGTTTACCTGATTGATACCAGGTAAGTTAATCTCGGCGGGGTCTTCGGCGGTGGAAATGTTCACATCGTCGGTATTCAGAATGTTCAGGCAGGTATAAAGTGATACGGTTTTACCCGAACCCGTAGGACCTGTTACCAACACCATGCCGTAAGGACGGTGAATGGCTTCCATAATCAATTCTTTTTGGAAGTCTTCAAAACCCAGTTGGTCGATGTTCAGCGTGGCGGCATCGGAGTTCAAAATACGCATCACCACTTTTTCGCCAAACAGGCAGGGCATGGTGTTCACACGGAAGTCAATGGCTTTCGTGCCTTTACCAAATTGCAGCTGGATACGTCCGTCCTGCGGTACGCGTCGTTCGGAAATATCCAGTTTTGCCATTACTTTAATACGCGATGCCAACTGGCTACGCAGGTTGAGCGGCGGTTGCACCACTTCGCGCAACTGACCGTCCACACGGAAACGCACCCGTGCCATTTGTTCGTAAAATTCAAAATGGATATCCGATGCGCCTGCATTGAGCGCGTCTGACAAGACTTTTTGGATAAAGCGGGCGATGGGACCGTCTTCTTCTTCCTCGCCGTCCACAATCATGGTTTGCGCCTGGGCTTCCTGCAAGGCGCTGTCTGCGCCCATTTCGCGCAACAGGCTGGTGCTGCTTTGTCCGAACCATTCCAGAAAATTGCTTAAGTGGTCATCGCGCACCAGCACCAAATCAACAGACAAACCGCTGGAAAACACCAGTTTTTGCAGTGCTTGGATATTGGTGGGGTCGGATACGCCCATAAACAGTTTTTTGCCGCGTTTGAACAAAGGTACGCAGCGGTGTTCCGCCATTTGGTTTTCGTCCAGCAAATCGGTCATCAGCCCGCGCCGCGAAAACGCATTAAGGTTAAACTGCGGGTAGTTGAACATGCGCGACAGCAAAGACGACAAATCTTGGGGGGTAATGATTTTGTCGTTAAAAATGGTTTGCAGAAAGCTGTTGTTTTCGGCTGCTTGTTGGTATTTGCTGACTTTTTCTTGCGGTATCAGCTTCTGTTGCAGCAGAACACGAAATAAACCGATGCTCATAAGACGTGCCTTGTGGTAAGGGGTTTTGTAACAAAATTAAGTGCAATTATACAAGATTATCAGGTGTTTTGGGATTTCTGCGCGTGTGTGGCGGGGCGGCTGCGTTTCAATCGCACAACAAACGGCTTTATTCGGGCAGTTTGGCGCTGTTCATGCGCTTGAGGATAATTTCGGTTTTGCGGCGCAGGCGTGGGTCGTTGGGTTGGTCGGCGTAGCGCAGCGGCGCGGATACGCGGGCAGCAAGCGCGGCGGCTTGGCGCGGGTTCAGCTGTTTGGCAGACACGCCGTAAAAATGTTGGGCAGCAGCTTCTGCGCCGTAAATGCCGTAACCCCATTCAATCACGTTTAAATACAAGGTGTAAATGCGTGTTTTGTCGGTGGTGGCTTCCAATATGGCGGTAAGCGCGGCTTCTTCGGCTTTGCGCCAATAGCTGCGTTCTTCATTTAAAAACAGGTTTTTAACCAATTGCTGACTAATAGTAGAACCACCTGCGCGGATTTCCCCTTGGGCGCGGTTGCGGCGGGCGGCTTGACGGATGCCGTCCCAATCAAAACCGCCGTGAACGGCAAAACGCGCATCTTCCGAGGCAATCAAGGCTTTTTTTAAATGGGGCGAAATATCCTGATAATCCACCCAACGGTAATCGCGTTTGACTTCGGGTTTGCGTTCTGCCAACTGCGCCATGCGTGTGTTCATAAAGGCAGTGGACGAGGGTGCAAGTGTGCGCAGTCCGATGATGCTGCCATAAGCATACATATTAAATGCCAATAATAAAAACAAGGGGGTAAGCAACAAATAGGCAAAGTATTTCATTGGCATTCCTTTTTTGGTTCAAACCCCGCCGCAGAAGGGGACTGCTGTAGGTTGGGGGTGTATTAGCCGCAGTCGGGGGTGTGGAAATATTCGGCTTCGTCGCAGGGCGTGCTGACAGGCAGCGGCAGACGGCGGTGGCGCAGTGCGTCAATCACTTCGGCGGTGGCAGGCGAAAAACCGCGCCACAAACGGTAGGATTCGGCTGCCTGACACACCAGCATGCCCAAACCGTCGGCGGTGGCGGCTGCGCCGTTTTGCGCGGCAAAATCCATAAAGATGGTGCTTTCTTCGCCATAAGCCATATCATAGGCAAGGCGGCAGTCGGCAAATACGGCAGACGGTACGGCAGGCATATTGCCGTGCAAACTGCCCGACGTGGCGTTAATCACAATATCAAAACCGCCGTTCAGCACGTCAAACGGCAAAGCTTCAATATCAAAACGCTGTGCCAGTGCCAAGGCTTTATCGTGGCTGCGGTTGGCAAGGGTAAGCCGTGCGCCTGCTGCCAATAAGGGCGAAATCACCCCACGCGCCGCACCACCTGCGCCCAACAGTAATACTTTCGCACCGTTTAAATCCGTATCGCAATGGTTTTGCAAATCGCACACCAACCCCGCGCCATCGGTATTGTCGGCACGCAGTTTGCCGTTTGGCAGGGCAATCAGCGTGTTGGCTGCGCCTGCCGTTTGCGCCCTGTCGCTGTGTTCGTCTGCCAAATCAAAAGCATATTCTTTAAACGGTACGGTAACATTCGCACCGTTTGCGCCCGCGCCGAAAAAGGTTTCTATTGCACAGGCAAAGCTGTTGCGGTCAATATCGGCAGTGATGCGGCGGTATTCAATATAAGTGCCTTCTTGCTTGGCAAACAGGCGGTGGATTTGCGGCGAACGGCTGTGGGCAATCGGGTTGCCGAAAACGGCATAACGGGGTGTGGTCATATTCAAACGTAAAAAACAAATCGTACAACAAGGGGCAGCAGGCGCAGCCCGACAAAACAGGTAAAAAAACAAACAAGCCTCTGTGCTTGCCGTTTTAAGTCAGTATACAAGCAATTACTGTACAAGTTGGCGTGGTTTTCTGCTATAGTGGGGAAAAAGCCGCGCACATTTGCCTGCGCTTAACCGATTTTAAAATTTAGATAATTGATTCTAATTGATTTTACCTAAAGAAAACACTTTGTGTGAATTTATTAAAATTCCTTTTTGTTTGAGTTTGAAAGCCCGCCATGCCGCTTGATTTTATCCGCCCCGACATCCGCGCCATGCACGCCTACCACGTTGCCCGCCTGCCTGCCGATTGGCTGAAATTGGACGCAATGGAAGTGCCTTACACCTTCCCCACAGCCTTGCAAAACGAACTGGCAACCGCACTCGCGCATACCGAAATCAACCGCTATCCCAATCCCGCCGATTCTACTTTACCCGCCGCTCTGCGCCGCGCCTTTGCCATTCCCGAACAGGCACACATCGCCCTAGGCAACGGCTCGGACGAATTGATTCAGTTTATCAGCTTATTATTTGCCCGCGCAGGCGCGAAAATGCTGGTGTTGGAACCCAGTTTTGTGATGTACCGCCGCAATGCCGAATTATTTGGTATGGAGTGTATCGGCGTCCCCTTAAAAAGCGATTTTTCTTTGGATTTGCCTGCCGTGCTGGAAGCGGTGAAAATCCACCAACCCGCACTGATTTTTCTCGCCTATCCCAACAACCCCACAGGCGTGGCGTTTGCCCGTGCCGAAATAGAGGCCGTGATTGCCGCTGCGCAAGGCTTGGTGGTGATAGATGAAGCCTATGGCGCATTTAGCGGCGACAGCTTTTTAGCGCAAGCAGGCACACCCGAAAACCTATTGGTTTTGCGCACCTTAAGCAAAATCGGTTTTGCAGGATTGCGTTTGGGTTATGCTGCAGGTGCGCCCGCCGTTATGCAGGAACTGGCGAAAATCCTACCGCCTTATAATATGAACTGTTTAAGCCTGACCGCCGCCGAATTTGCCCTGAATCATATGGATGTGGTAAACCAACATATTGATTTATTGAAACAAGAACGCGAACGCCTGTTTGCTGCCTTGCAAGAGATAAACGGCGTAACCGTATTTCCCAGCCAATCCAACTTTATTACCGTGCGCCTTCCCGATGCCGAAGCTGCGTATCAAAAATTATGGGATAACAAGATTTTGGTGAAAAAACTGCACGGCAGTCATTCTTTATTGGATAACTGCCTGCGTTTAACCATTGGTACGCCCGAACAGAACGATGCTGTGTTGTTGGTGCTGACTCATTTGGCATGATTACTATGAAAACGCATCACATCGGCGATTTGTTTGGGCGAATAATAGTACGTTAGCGCATCCAAAAATGCCAAAGTGTACTCACAAACCTGTGCGCGGTCTTTCTCATTGCGAATTTCCTTAGGCTCGGGAATATCGCTGATTTTTTCCAGCACGCCGCGCAATACAGGTTCTACATCTTTCTGTTTCGGCTGCGGTCGGTCGGGGGTGTAACTGCGTATCACTTTGGCAAATGCCTCTGCACTTGCCCGAATCTGCTGTTCAGGAATCGCAGACATTAAATCCTTATCGGGGTCCCAGCGTTTTTCGGGCGATATGGCTTGAAAACACGCTTCACTGCCCATTTTATGGCGGATTTCGGCGAGATTTTGCAGGTTTACCCGCACATATTCGGCAATTGCCGCATCGTCTGCGCCGTTTAGGTATTTGGTCAGCATCACTGTCTGGCTGCGCATAACAGCATAACGCTGTAATTTTTTTCGTGTTTCCGGTTTGCTCATACGGGGGTCGTCTTGTACCAGTGCTTTCATTTCATCACGCAATTTGTTAAATGTCAGTGGGTCTTTTTCCTTAATTGCTGCGAAAGCAGGGTTTTGTAACATAATGGTTTCAATATTGGTTTTTGATTTGCCGGATGCCATGAGCTTGGGACCTGCCAGTTTATGAAAAGTAAAGCTAAACAGGCAAAGCAGCAACAGCGTACACAAAGCCCGCAACATGGTTGATTCTTCAAACAAGGCTGTTGCTATTTTTCGTGCAACAATGGCAGAGGCTACTATCGCCAACAGGCTGATAACTGCATCAATAATCATGGTAAAATTCCTTTTTCTTAAACAAGATTAATAGATTTTAACACCCTTTTATACAGCCTGAAAGCTGTTTTTCCTTTAAACAAAGAAAGTTAAATCATGCGAACCGCCACCGTTTCACGCAACACCAGCGAAACCCAAATCACCGTTTCTGTTAATTTGGACGGCACGGGCAAAGCCCGTTTTGACACAGGTATTCCCTTTTTTGAACATATGCTTGACCAAATCGCCCGCCACGGCTTGATTGATTTGGACATTACTTGCAAAGGCGATTTGCATATTGACGACCATCACAGTGTGGAAGATGTGGGCATTACTTTGGGACAGGCGTTGCGCCAAGCATGGGGCGACAAAAGCGGTATTGCCCGCTACGGTCATGCCTATGTGCCTTTAGATGAAGCCTTGAGCCGTGTGGTGCTGGATTTGTCGGGGCGTGCGGGACTGCATTATCATGTGGACTACACCCGCGCCCGCATTGGCACATTTGATGTGGATTTATTTGAAGAATTTTTTCACGGTTTGGTCAATCATGCCATGATGACCTTGCATATTGACAACTTGCGCGGCAAAAACGCACATCATCAGGCGGAAACCATTTTTAAAGCCTTTGGACGCGCGTTGCGGATGGCGGTGGCGCACGATGAGCGCATGGCGGGACGGATGCCGTCCACCAAAGGCACGCTGACTGCCTAAAACGCGCCCTTTACCATGCATGCTTCAGGCAATGAAATAAAACAAGCTGCTTGTGCGTTTGAATGTAATTTATTTCGTTGTCTGATTGGGCTGTGTAGTTTAACAAGCTACCCGAATTGGGGTGAACCCGATTTTCTTGTCAAAAAATTTTATTATTTTGTAAAGATATGTCATTTTTACACGGCAGTAAGCTGGTATTAGCGACATTTTCTTGTTAGACTGTGATTACTCTGTAGTTGAACAACATTTTTGGGCAAAATAACTGCATCAGAATGTAATTTGATTACAGATTAATCAGAAAAACGTAATTCTCTACAAAACCTTTATCAGGAGTCAGAAAATGAGCGATTTAAACGCCCTGTTTCAAACCATCAAACAACGCGACCCCAACCAAACCGTGTTTCATCAAGCCGTAGAAGAAGTATTCGGCAGCTTGCAACCGTTTTTGGCGAAAAACCCGCGCTACAGTCAGGCAGGTTTGTTGGAGCGCATCGTTGAACCCGAGCGCGTGATTATGTTCCGTGTGTCTTGGGTGGACGACCAAGGCAAAGTGCAGGTAAACCGCGGCTACCGCGTGCAAATGAATTCGGCGATTGGTCCGTACAAAGGCGGCTTGCGCTTCCACCCCACTGTAGATTTGGGCGTGCTGAAATTTCTGGCTTTTGAACAAGTATTTAAAAACTCTTTGACCACCCTGCCCATGGGCGGTGGCAAAGGCGGTTCTGATTTTGACCCCAAAGGCAAATCAGACGGCGAAGTAATGCGCTTCTGCCAAGCCTTTATGACCGAGCTGTCGCGCCACATCGGTGCGGATTTGGACGTACCTGCCGGCGACATCGGCGTGGGCGGTCGCGAAATCGGTTTCTTGTACGGTCAATACAAACGTGTCCGCAATGAATTTGCTTCCGTGCTGACCGGTAAAGGTTTGGCTTACGGCGGCAGCCTGATTCGCCCCGAAGCCACCGGTTACGGCACAGTTTACTTTGCTGAACACATGCTGAAAACCAAAGGCGAAAGCTTTGAAGGAAAACGCGTTTTGATTTCCGGTTCGGGCAATGTGGCACAATACGCCGCTGAAAAAGCCATTCAACTGGGCGCGAAAGTGCTGACCGTGTCCGATTCGGGCGGTTTTGTACAGTTTGGCGACAACGGCATGACCGAAGCCCAACTGGCTGCTTTGATGGAATTGAAAGAAGTTCGCCGCGAACGTCTGTCGGTTTACGCCAAAGAACAAGGTCTGCAATTCTTTGAAGGCAAACGTCCTTGGGGCGTGGCGTGCGATGTGGCACTGCCCTGCGCCACTCAAAACGAGTTGGACGAAAACGATGCCAAAACCTTGTTGGGCAACGGCTGTATCTGCGTGGCGGAAGGCGCGAATATGCCTTCTACTTTGGGTGCGGTGGAAGCTTTTGTTAATGCGAAGATTTTGTATGCACCTGGTAAAGCATCTAATGCAGGTGGTGTCGCCACTTCTGGTTTGGAAATGAGCCAAAACGCTATTCGCCTGTCTTGGACCCGCGAAGAAGTAGACCAACGCTTGGCAGGCATTATGGAAAGCATTCACGAAAACTGTGTGGCCAACGGCAGCGAAAACGGTTTTGTGAACTATGTAAACGGCGCGAACATCGCTGGCTTCAAGAAAGTGGCAGAAGCCATGCTGGCACAAGGCGTGGTGTAAGCAGCGTTTGTTAAAGCCTAATTAAACAATCCCCTGTTTCTGCATGGAAACAGGGGATTTGGTTTTGCAGGTGCAGTTAGCTCAAAAAGTCAATGAATCAGCTTTCTGACAACACTGCCGCTATCAATTCTGTTGCGCCGTCATCTGCCAGTTTTTTGGCAACGGCGCGACCCAGCGCATCGGCATAGGGGGCAGGGGCTTGTGCCGAAGCGTTCAGCGTGTGTGAGCCATCAGGATGCCCGACCAAACCGTGTAAAGTCAGTAAACCGTTGTCGTCGCCCGTGCAGTAAGCCGCCAACGGTACTTGACAACTACCACCCAAAGCGCGTGCCAAAGCGCGTTCGGCGGTCACGCAAGCGGCGGTTTGTGCGTGATTTAACGGCAATAAAACTTCAATTAAATCCGTGCGGTGCGCGGCAATTTCAATGCCCAACGCGCCTTGTCCTGCTGCGGGCAAGCTGTCGGCGGGCGACAACACATTGCGGATGCGTTCCTGCAAGCCCAAGCGTTCCAAGCCCGCTGCCGCCAAAATAATGGCATCGTATTCGCCCGCATCCAGCTTCGCCAAACGGGTTTGCACATTGCCGCGCAGAGGACGCACAGTTAAATGCGGAAAACGGGCGCGTAACTGCGCTTCACGGCGCAGGCTGGACGTGCCGACTACCGCACCATCGGGCAAGGCACTTAAATCATTAAATTGATTGGAAACAAAGGCATCAAAAGGATTGGCGCGTTCGCCGATGGCAGCCAGCGCAAAACCTTCGGGCAAAACCATCGGCACATCTTTAATGGAATGCACCGCCAAATCGGCGCGACCGTCTTGCAGAGCCTGTTCCAATTCTTTAATAAACAAACCTTTACCGCCGATTTTGGACAGGGTTTTGTCTAAAATCTGGTCGCCTTGGGTGGTCATCGGCAAAATACTGACGGCGCAATCGGGGTAAAGCATTTGCAATTGTGCCTGAACGTGCCGCGCCTGCCACATCGCAAGCGGGCTTTCGCGGCTGGCAATAATCAGGGATTTGGGTGTTTTCATTATAAATTCAGTCTGTTAGTGCGACATAATTTGGCTTAAAAACTGCTTGGCGCGGTCGGTTTGCGGATTTTCAAAGAAACTTTTCGGGTCGGCGGATTCCAAAATCTGCCCGTGGTCAATGAAAATCACACGGTCGGCCACTTCGCGGGCAAAACCCATTTCGTGGGTGACACACATCATGGTCATGCCGCTTTGCGCCAAATCTTTCATTACTTTCAATACTTCGCCCACCATTTCGGGGTCCAGCGCGGAAGTAGGCTCGTCAAACAGCATCACACGCGGTTCCATCGCCAAGCCGCGGGCAATCGCCACGCGCTGCTGTTGTCCGCCTGAAAGCTGGGTGGGCAGCGCATCTTTTTTGTGTGCCAAGCCCACTTTTTCCAATAACGCCAATGCTTTGGCTTCGGCATCGGCGCGAGGTACGCCTTTTACCTTTACAGGCGACAAGACAATGTTTTCCAAAACGGTTAAATGCGGATACAAATTAAAGTGTTGGAATACAAAACCCACTTCGGTACGGACTTTGTTTAAATCGGTTTTTGGGTCGGCAACATTGATGCCATCTACCCAAATTTCGCCTGAAGCAATGGTTTCCAGCTGGTTTACCGTGCGAATCAGCGTGGATTTACCGCTGCCCGAAGGTCCGCACACCACCACCACTTCGCCTTGGCGGATATCCAGATTGACACCGTTAATCACATGCAGGTCTTTGAAATATTTGTGAACGTTTTTAAAGCTCACCATAATTTTGTTTTTGTCGGTTACGGTCATTGTGCGTTTTCCTGTATCAGATAATTGCTTAATTGCACATAGTTTTGTGGTGGAATGGCTTCGGCGCGTTGTTGCGGCGAAATGCCCACGGCTTGCAAATCGTCATCGCTTGCCAAGTGTTTTAAATTATTGCGGATGGTTTTGCGGCGTTGATGGAAGGCATCGCGTACCAAGTCGCTAAAATGTTTGAAATTTTTTGCCGTGCCAATGCGCCCTGCCAAGGGAATCATGCGTACCACTGCCGAATCCACTTTGGGCGCAGGCTCAAAAGATTCGGGGGGAACGTCCAGCAGTTTTTCCATTTCAAAAAAGTATTGCAGCATCACACCCAATCTGCCGTAATCGTTGCTTTCAGGCAGGGCAACCATGCGTTCAACCACTTCTTTTTGCAGCATAAAGTGCATATCGACAATATCATCGGCGTAGTCGCTTAATTTAAACAGCAGCGGCGTGGAAATATTGTAGGGCAGGTTGCCGACAATTTTCTTTTTGCCGGCAATGCTGTTGAAATCAAACTGCAAAACATCGCCTGCGTGAATGTGTAATTTGTTGGCAAAAGCTTGTTTTTGCAGATGGGCGATGATGTCGCGGTCTATCTCGCAAACGTGCAGGGCGTTCAGTTGTCGGCACAACGGTTCGGTAATCGCGCCCAATCCGGGTCCGATTTCAATCACAATATCATCGGCATTCGGGCGAACGGCGCGGACGATGTCGCCGATAATGCGGGTGTCGTGCAGGAAGTTTTGCCCGAAGCGTTTGCGGGCGCGGTGCGGGGTCATGGCGGTGGAAAAACGGGTAAAGGGGCGTATTGTATCAGTTTTCGGCGGGGGTTTCGGCTTCGGCTTCGGGTGCGGCGGCAAGAAATTGGGAAAACGCCCATAAATCGTCAAAAATTAAGGTGTTTTCAGGTAATCTGTCGGCGTGTTCGGCAAGGGTTTTTTCGCCTTTCCCTGTTTTAACCAACACGGATTTTCCGCCTGCTGCTGCCATTGCCTGCAAATCGCGCAAGCTGTCGCCCACCAAATAGGTTTCGGCGGCATCGGCTTGAAAACGCTCTAAAATATCCAAGACCATACCTGGTTTGGGCTTGCGGCAGGTGCAGCCGTGGTCGGGCAAGTGCGGACAAAACCAAATACCGCTGATTTCGCCACCTGCCTGATGAACCAGTTTGTGCATTTTGGCGTGCATTTCGCTTAAGCTTTGTACCGTAATCAGTTTGCGCCCGATGCCCGATTGGTTGGTGGCAACGGCAATGGTGTAGCCAGCTTGGGTTAAAAAGGCGATGGCGTCCATGCTGCCGTCTATTGGCTGCCATTCGTCGGCAGATTTCACAAAGTCGTCGCGGTCGTGGTTTATCACGCCGTCGCGGTCGAGGATAATCAGTTTCATGCGGGGGCTTTCGGAATCAGACGGATTTTGCGTAATAAATATTGCAGGTAATAACGGATGGCTTCTGATTGACGGTTTTTCTGCCATAAGTATTTGGCGTAATGGCGGTATTCAGAAGTATTCCGTAAATACGGCGGTTGTGGGTAGGCGGTGTCGCGCCACGGGCTGCGTAGGGCATATTGGGCATAAGTAGGGGTTTTTTCAGGGATAATCTGCCAAGGTTTGGGGCTGCCGGCAAAATGGACGATACGGGCGGGGTGTTCCGATAAATCATCGGGCCAATCGGTGTCTTTGGGATAGCAGTTGTAACGTTTGGGAATCAGGCAGACATCGTTTTGAAAAAAGATATTAAGCATATCTTGGTCGGCAAAAGTTAAAACATGGGCATTCAAACGTGAAACGGTTTCGGCTAGGGCAGAATCGGTTTGGCGGCTGTGCCATTTTTTGATATCAATGAGCAGTACGCCCGAATTAAAATAAATGCTCTGCGGCTGAAAACCCAATGTTTGCAAATAGCTGTCGTGGTATTGTCCCGACAGGGTTTTGAGTTCTAATATGCAATCGGCTGCCGCGCCAATGGTGCAACCGCGCAAATCCATATCAAGCAAGGGGGAAAGGTCGCCCAAACACAGGGTATCAGCATCTAAATACAAAACCCTATCCACGCCTTGCTGCGATAAGATGGCGGGCATAACCAAACGGTAGTAAGCCACAGCAGGCAGGGTGTGTGTTTGTAAACCGGAAAATGCGGCATCGTTTAAATAATAGGTGCTGATGCAAAAATTGTCTTTAACCGTGCGTAATTGTCGGAAGCGTTCGGCTTCGGCATCAGGCATATCGCCGGTAAACAGGTGGAAATGCAGCGGAATATCGGGGTGGTTTTCCAAAATGGAAAAAATGGCAATGCCGACATAGCGTAAATAGGCGGGGTTGGCGGCAAAGGCGATATGGTACGCTGTTCCTGTCAGAAGGGTGTGAATCAGTTGCTCGGAACGCAGCAGTAAGTTTTGTTGGGCGAACATGGTCATCACTTTATTAGGGAAGTTGTGCAATGTGTTCGGCGATTTGTGCATTCAACCACTGCGAGGCTGTATCCAGCGGAAAATGGCGGGTGCTTTTGGATATTTCGCCCGTATCGGCAAAAATAATCTGGTAGGGAACGCCTGTGTTGGGTCGGGGTTGCCAAAGAGCGATGTTGTCGGGCAAATTGGCATAAAAAGCCAACAACGGTCGGGAAAAAGCACACGCCAAATGCACACTGCCGCTATCCACACACACGGCAATATCGGCAGCAGCAACCAAGCCCGTATATTCGCGCACATTGGTGGGCGGGGCGAGTGTCAAACGGATATCGGCACGGCAGCGGGCGCGAAGATAGCGCAGATAGGTTTCGGAAAAACGGGCGCGGCAAAGCAGAAACTCGGTACGCGCAGCATCGGCAGCGGGAATGCGGTTCAGCAGTTCGGCAAGTTCGGCGGTGGGAATGCGGCGTTTGTGGTAACTGCCCTGCGGTGCGAGCAACACGCGCACTGTATCGGGTTGCCATGCTTGGCGTGCCGCTGCAATTTCATTTTCGGGCAATGCCAGTTCAAATTTTGCCTGCGGTAATTCGCGCCCGCGTGCCAGCACCGAATGTATCAAACGGTCTGCCATGTGGCAGTTCGGCGGCGGCGGACAGTGAAAATCGTAATTTTTAACGTTTTCAACAGTATAGTATTTTTTGTCGCGCTTATGAAAAATAATGCTGATTTCGGGCGCAAGCAGCGCATCTAAAGCAATATTAATGCTGTAAAACGATTCGTAAAAATCCAACAGCACCTGCCATTTTTTGCGTTGATGAAAATAACTGGCACGGGTGTCGTCAATCAGTTCGTCAAAATGCGGGCAAAGTGCCAAAACATCACGGTTGCGCGGGGTTACAAAAATCCCCAGCCTGCAATGCGGGTAAGCGTGTTTGATTTGGGCAGCATAGGCGCAGTTGGCAACGGCATCGCCCACAGCATCGCCCACAGGACGGATTAATACCGATTGCAGACGGGAAAAGTCAAAATCGGTACGCGGCGTTTTGTTGGCAAACAGGCGGGTCAGGATTTTTTTGGACAGGTACATGGTTGCAGCCGTGGATTAATAATGTTTGAGCGTTTTGCGCCAGTTGTCAAAAGCGGCTTGAAACACGGGATTAAGTACGCGCTGGTGTAAGGGAATATCTGCCACGCGGTAAAATCCATCTTCGTCTTCCAAGCCTAGAGCGGTAAAGTAGTCACTTAAAAAATGCCCGTAACCTTCGTCTTCATCAGCGTAATAATATTGGGTAAAACGGTTGCCTAAATCATTGAAGCAGGTGGTGTCAATGCCGCCGTGAAGCTGGCTTAAGACAAAAGTTGCGCCTGAAATTTTGCCTTGCAGCATCATGTTGAAAGTAGGTAGTTCGGCGGCTTCGGGGCTGTGCAGGTTTTGGGAAGCTGCCCATGCGAAATAATAGCCGATATGGTGGGCGGCGTGTTTGGGTGGTACGCCCACGGGCAGGGCGGCAAAGTGGAAGCTGATGTGGTCGTAATGCATAACGGTATTTTATTCGGAAAAAAGGTTGGTTAAGTGTCGGCTGATGTGTTCGGGGCTGACTTCGTTAATATGGTGGCGGTAAAACAACACTTGTGCGCCAGGCGACTGGGGTTGCCAGTTGGCGAAATTTTGTGGGTCTTCGCGGTAAAACGCCAAAACGGGTTTATGAAAGGCATCGGCAATATGCACGGTGGCGGTGTCGGGGCTGATCAGGCTGTGCGCCAAACGGATGATTTCAATGGTTTGGCTGATGCGGGTGGCGGGAAAACACACGATTTGCGGCGAATGCGCGGCAGCAAGCTGGATTAGCTTGTCGTTGAAAGCGGGTGCGCCCAGCAGCACAAAACGCCGTTGTGGAAAATCGTGGGCAAGCTGTTTAAGAATATCATTA
The DNA here is from genome assembly GCF_014054725.1 of Conchiformibius steedae. Taxonomy (NCBI): domain Bacteria; kingdom Pseudomonadati; phylum Pseudomonadota; class Betaproteobacteria; order Neisseriales; family Neisseriaceae; genus Conchiformibius; species Conchiformibius steedae. The sequence continues at coordinate 954,785 of NZ_CP059563.1, forward strand.
ATTTGACTGTTGCCGAAACAGCGGCTGCGCGATGCGCCGAAAAAATTAACGGCGGTATAGTGATTGCTTACTAATTGATTTTCTTGTAAAAAAGCATCGGCGGTTTGCTGGGCTTCGGTATCGGCAGGCAAATCGGCGAGGGTATCAATGTCTGTAATGCCTAATAACTCAAGGGCTTGGCGGTACACTTGGGCAAAATGCAGCTGTGTGTTGTTGATGCTGCGGGCAAACAGGCGGTAATCGGCTTTTAAATAACCAATGCTGAACGGCGCAGCCAGCAGGCGCAGCAGCAGCAAATCGCGGTTACGCAGCAAAACAGTGGGGTCTATTAGGGCATCGTATTGTTTACGCAGCTGAAAACCGATGCGTAAATAGTCGCGCAGGTGTTTGGGACGGACAAAATAAATGTCGTCAATATGGGGGTTGTGCTCAAAAAAGAATTGGTTGTTGTGGTTGCACAGCACGCCGATGCGGATGTCGGGGCGGGTGCGTTTGATTTCGCGGTAGGCAAAAGAGCTGACAATGCAGTCGCCGATTTTACCGTCTTGGCGCAAAAACAACACGGAACGGATATGGTCGGGAATGGAGGTGGTGCAAGGGCGGTCAAGCAGGCGTTTGCCCCAGCGCAGGCGCAGACCTTGCAGCTTGGCTTTGAATGATTTAAACAACAGTTTGGCGCGTGGGGGCATGGTGGGGACAGACTGAAAATTCAGATTATAGCGTGTCTGCTGCCGATGCTTCAAAAAACTTCAAAACGGTGTCGGGCAGCCAGCGCAAATGTCCGCGTCCGCCTGCGGAAACAAAACCGCAATGTCCGCCGTGTTCGGGTTGCAGCAGTTGCACGCTGGCGGAAACCTGATGCGGCTGTGGTAAAAAGGGCGGGGGTAAAAAGGGGTCGTTTTGGGCGTTGATGATGAGGGTGGGACGGGTAATGTTTATCAGGTGGGGCAAGGCAGCGGCGCGGGCGTAGTAGTCGTGTTCGCTGGCAAAACCGTGAATAGGGGCGGTGTAAGCGCGGTCAAACGCACCCAGCGACAGGCAGCGTTGCGGCGGCTGCGGGACTTTTTTAAGTAGGGTATGCAAAAAATAAGGGGTGTACAGTAGCCACGCCAAACCGCGTTCCAAAGCGGCGGCGGCGTTGGGCAAATCCAAAGGGGCAGACACCACGGCAGCGGCATCAAGCAAGGCATTATCGCCTTGTTCGCCCAAGTATTTTGCCAAGGCGTTGCCGCCTAAAGACACACCTACAACATACAATTTGCGGTAACGGCGGCGCAAAACGGCGAGCATGTGCGCCACTTCGCGGGTGTCGCCGCTGTGGTAGGTGCGCCGTGCATCCACACCGCCGCAGCTGCGGAAATGGGCGACCACGCCATGCCAACCGTGTGCGGCAACGGCATGCATCAGGGCAGTGGCGTAATGGCTGCGGCTGCTGCCTTCCAAGCCGTGCAACAGCACCACGGCGGGCGCATCGGGCTGCGGCGCATCAACAAAATCATAAGCGGCGAGGTCTTCGCCATAGCTGTCGGCAATCAGTTCGCGGCGGTAGGCAGGCGGCGGCGCTTGCAGGGTTTTGGCGTACAGGGTTTGGGCATGACCGTTGGTCAGCCAGCTGGGGGGAATCAGTGGTGCGGGGGTAAAATGGGGCATGGCAAGGATATAAAATCAGATAAAATAAAGAAAAATCGGACAGCCGACAGACTGTCCGAATAATCATTTTGTATTTTAATGCAATTTTTCCTGATGCGCCATAATGCGTTCCCATTCCAAACGGTAGCTTTGCAGCTCGTCAAATTCGGGGAAGTTGTCGCGCCCCGAAAATGCCATTTCGTCTAATAAATCGCCCAGTAATTCAACGGGTTCAATTTCTGTGCCGTAAAGCTGCGGGTCAAAGGCAATGCCTGCCAGCACTTGGTCTTGGTCCATATCAATCAGAATATCATACATAAAATCGATTAGCCCGATGGATACGGTGCGGTAGTCTGCCCATTCTTCCTGACGGCATTCGTTGGCGGCGGCGGCGTTGTGCCAAAAACAATACACGGTTTCAGGCTCGCCAAAACGGTTTTCATACACTTCTGACGGGCATTCGGCGAAATAGTCTTCGCCATCTTGTAGGGTGTAAACGGTGCCGGTGGCGACAACGGTGCGGATAAAATCGCTATAGGCGGGGTCTTGATTCGGGTAGTTCATCATGGTTTTGCTTATTATTCAGGGGTATCTGCGGATTCTGCTTCGGGTGGGGTGTCCATGGCGGCTTTGAGTGCCTGATAGAGGGCGCGGTAGTGCTTGGGCGGTTTTTGTTGGGCTTGTTCTTTGCGGGCGTTGCGGATAAGGGTGCGCAGTTGTCCGACATCGGCATCGGGGTACTGGGCGATAAAGCCGGTAAGGGCGTCGTCGCTGTCTAATAATCGGGTGCGCGCCTGTTCCACGCGCTGCAAAAAGGCGTTGTGGGCTTGGTGGTCGCCTTTGAGTTTGGCTAAAAAATCTTGAATGGGGGCGGGGTCGGTATCGCGCATCAAACGCCCGATATACTGTGCCTGACGTTTTAATGCGCCGTTGGCGGTGATGTTGCGGTAGTCGCGCACGGCTTGATACAGCTCTTCGGGCAGTCCGATTTTTTTGAGGGTGGAATCGGACAGGCGCGTGAGTTCCATGCCCAGCTGCTGCAGGTGGTGCATGTGTTTTTTAACGGCGGTTTTGCTGGGGGCTTGTTCGTTCATGGCGGTACGGCGGTGGGAAAAAACGGGGTATTGTAGCAAATCGGGCTGGGTGGTGAAGCAGTATGGGTATATAGGGAAAATTAATTTGTTTTTAATGCAAAAATATCTTGTTGTTTAGTGGGGGCGGGCGGGGCGCAGTTTGTGCGACAACACCAGATTGCGCTTGAGCGGCAGGGGGTGGGCGTGGTGGTCCTGCAGGGCAAAAAACCAGTAGGCGCGTTGGTTTTTTTGGTAGGGGTGGCGGGTGCGGCAAAAGGCAAAGGCGCTGTTGTTGATGCAGTGGAAGGTGTGTTTGCGCCAATCGGGGGAAAGGCGGTTTTTCCAGCTTTGTATCTGTTGGGGGTCGGATACGCTTATACGGCAGTGTCCGTCGCCGCGGCAGACGGGTTGCCAGTTTTCGTGTTCTTTGCGTCCGTCCATCAGCCATTGTGCGCCCGAAAGGAAAAAACGCATTTGGATGTCGGTGGGTTCGTGGTGGATGTTGAGCACGGTGTAGCTGCCCGCATCGCTGCGGTCGGGCGGGGCGGCGGCTGCGGCGGCAGTCAGAACGACGCAGGCGAGGGCGGACAAAAATTTCATGGCGGGGTTCGGATAGGAAAAACCCGCCGTCGGGCAGCGGGTCGGAAAAAAAGGGATTTTTCGGATAAAAGCAATTTTTATGCCAAAGCTGCACCATAGGGTGTGCTGCGGCAAGTGCCGTGATTGGTCAGAATCGGGCGCAATGCGGCACGACTCAGTTTTCGGGGGCGGTTTGTAAATCCAGCAGGGCGCGGACGATGCCGTTGTCGTCGGGATGGGGCGAGAGGGCAAAGCCGAGGGCGCGGGCGAGTTTTTGCATGGGGGTGTTTTCGGCAAGGATTTCGGCGCGCATGTGTTGATAACCGTGATTACGGGCGCGGTCAATCAGGCGTTGCATCAACAGCTTGCCTATGCCTTTGCCTTGCAGGGTGTCGGCTAGGCTGATGCCGAATTCGCAAACGGTTAAATCGGGGTCGGCGGTATAGCCTGCGGTGGCAAGGGGGTGGTTGTCGCTGTTGTGGGCAATCAGGGCAAAATCGCGGGGGTAGTCGGGACGGCTTAAGCGCGACAGTAAGGGCGGCGGCAGGGTGTTTTGGCGCGTACCGAAACGGCGGTAACGGCTTTGTTCGCTTTGTTCGGCGGCAAGGCGGGCGATGAGTTCGGCATCTTCGGGGCGGACGGGGCGCAAGTACAGCGTGGAACAGTCGGGCAAATCCAGCACTTCTTCGGCATCGGCGGGATAGGCGGCGAACAGGTCGGGGGCGGGCGGGTCGGACACGGTAAAGCGGTCGGGGTCTTGCAGATTGAGTTTGACTTCGCTACAGGCAATGCCGTGTTGGACATGGTGGTGCAGATGAAGGGTAAGGCTGTGGATTTCGGGCAGACGCACAAGGATTTCCAAGGTATCGAGCAGCCAGTCGCCCCAAATCATTTCGGGCAGCGACAGTTCTTGCAGCACGCGGGCAACGGCTTCGGGTTCGGGCGGGGGCAGCAGCGGGCTGTGTGTGCCTGCGGCGTTGGTAAGGGTAAGGGTGCGCCCGAAACGGGGGTGGTGTTCCCAGTTTAAGGTAAGCTGGCTGGGACTGCGGCTGTCGGACGGGTGCAGTTTGAGGGCGTGCAACAGGTGTTTGGTGTGGGTTTTGGGAACGGGCAGCGGCAACACGGCAACAGGCAGCAGCGAACGCCATTGGGTGTGCAGTTTGGCGGCGGCGGCGGCGGCGGGGCGGTAGTCGTAAAAGGGGGAAGTGCGGTAACGCTGCTGCCTGTGCAGGCGGTAACGGTGCAGTTGGGCGAGGGCGTGCAGGGCGTGTTCGGGCTGGCGGAAGTGTAGGTTTTTATTGGTATAAAAAATTTGGCGCACGGCGGCGGTGTCGGCGCTGCCTAGCCATGCCAACAGCAGGGGTTTGCGGCTGCGCTGCTGCAGGGCGGAAACGGTTTGGGCGGTGTGCAGGCTGTCGGCGGGATGGCGGCTGTTGTATATCAGTAAAACGGCGTCGTTGTGTTCGTCTTGCAAACAGGCTTCGGCAGCGGCAGCGAGAATGGGGGCGGGGGTGTCGGCGGGCAGGTTGAGGGGGTTGGCGGGGGCGGTTTTGTGGGGCAGCAAACGGGCGGCGGCACGCACGGGGCGGGCGGCTTCCAATTCGGTTTGGGCGAGGGTCTGCAGGCTGAGGTTGGCAATTTGGGGGGTGTTGCCCAAAATGGCAACCCGTTTGCCGCGCCCGTTGCGGTCGGCGTGTATCAACTTGGCGGCAATCAGGAATTCGGTTAGGGTGGCAACGGTTAAAATGTGTTTGCGGGCAAGGGCGCAGGCAAACAGGCGGGCTTCGGCGGGGTCGGACAGGGTGGGCAGAACCACAACGGGTTTGTGGCGTGCGGCGGAGGTAAGCGCGGCAAGCAGGTCTTGGGCGTGTTCGGCACTGCCGATGTGTACCAGCAGGGCGCGGGTGCGGGTTTCGGAAACGATGTAATCGATGATTTGCCCCGTGCTGACGGGATAGGATGGCGGATTAACGGTTAAAAAACGGCTGAAAACGATTTGACGGTCGGCGGCGTACTGGCTCATGCAGTCAGCAATATCGGGGGATTGTCCGATGTAGGCGCAGGCGGGGCTGGTGTTGTGCGGGTTGCCATACAAACCCTGTAATCCCGCCGCAGGCAGCCACAACAGGCGGATACCCGCTTTACGCGCGGTTTCGGCGGCGCGGTCAAATTTGTTACGCATATTGGGCGGCGTGTCGGCTTCGCCCACAAACACAATATTTGCCACCCCGTATTTGGCGGCTTCGCGTACAATGGCATTGAGTTTGTCGGCTGCCAAAATCACCACCGCGCTGTCGCAGGCGTGGACTTTGCAGGCATCGGCAAGCGTTTCAAACGCCTTGATGCCGCCCACGGTTTTGTGTTGGTTATTTACCGGCACAATCAGCGGGGCAGGGCGTTGCGCCAGTAAAAACGAAAACACCTGACGTCCGCTGCTGCCGTAGCGGTCAGACGCGCCGACAACCGCCAGCGATTGCGGGTGAAACAAAGCATAAAGGGGGTGGGGCATGGCATTCTCCAAACAGAATGCCGATTATATCGCCAAACCGCCGCTTTGCCGCCGCTGTCTGTTATTTCAAGTAGGGTTAATGTGATTTATTTTTCAGACAAGGCGGCGATGCCGCAGACAGTATGCGTAATACAGCAAGGCATTGCCAACGCCGTATGGAAAATCAAGCGCATTAACCATAAGGAAAACCCGTGAACGACACCCTAAACGCCCGCAAAACCGCCGCCGCCGAAGCCTACCGCCGCGACCGCAACCCTTACGCCTATTTCCGCGCCTGCACGCTTGCCCTGCAAGACCGTTTGGCAGACTGGTGGCACACGTTTTTCCCCGACCACGGCACACTGGCATTATTGGCAACAGGCGGATTCGGGCGCGGCGAAGTGTATCCGCATTCCGATACCGATTTGGCGGTGGTGTCGCCGCAGCCTTTAAGCGCAGACGAACAAGAACGCATCGCCGCGCTGGTGCAAACCCTGTGGGACCAAGGTTTCGCCCCCGCCGTTAAAAGCGGCAGCATTGAACAATTGTGCCAAGCCGCCCAAAGTGACCTCACCGCCGACACCGCCTTTTTGGAAGCCCGTTTTTTGTGCGGTAACCCCGACACCGCCGCCGCCTTTATGCGCGAAAACGCCCGCCGCCGCGACACAGTCGGTTTTATTGAAGGCAAACTGCTGGAAATGGACAAACGCCATGCCCGCCGTGGCGCACTGATGCTGGAACCCGACATTAAAAACGGCGCAGGCGGTTTGCGCGACATCCACACCATGATGTGGCTGGCAAAAGTACAAGGCATGTCTGCCGATTTTCACGACATGGTACGCCGCGGCGTGATTAGCCGCACCGAAGCAGGTTTGCTGATTTACGGTTACAAAACCTTGGCGCGGCTGCGGATTGATTTGCACCTTGCCGCAGGGCGTGCCGAAGAACAATTGCGTTTTGACCTGCAAACCCGTTTGGGTTTGGACGCAGGCGCAAGCGATGCCCAAAGTGCCTGCGAACAAATTATGGCGCTGTATTACCGCGCCGCCAAAACCGTTTTACAGCTAAACGGCATACTGATTCCCATGTTAAGCGGGCGCGTGTATTCCCCGTGGCCCCGCACCACCACCCGCATCAACGACGATTACTACACCGTGGACGACCGTTTGGCGTTGCGCGATTTGGGCGCGTTTGCCAAACAGCCCGAACGCATTTTGGAAATTTTAGAAATCTGGCAAAGCCGCCGCGATTTGACGGGACTTGCCCCCAAAACCTTACGCGCATGGTGGGCAGCCGCGCAGCAGTCGGGCAAATGCTTGGCAGACAACGACACCAACCGCCGCCGCTTTATCGGTTTTTTTCAGCACGGCAAAGGTTTAACCGCCCTGATGCGCCATTTAAACCTGTACGGCATACTTGCCCACTACCTGCCGCAGTGGAAACCCATAGTCGGCTTGCTGCAACACGACCTGTTTCACATTTACCCCGTAGATGACCATATCCTTACCGTATTAAGCCACACCCGCCGTTTGGCAATGGAAGAACACGCCCACGAACTGCCGTTTGCCTCTGCCCTGATGCGCGGGTTTGCCCCGCAATATGTGCTGTACCTTGCTGCGTTGTTGCACGACATCGCCAAAGGGCGCGGCGGCGACCATGCCGAATTAGGCGCACAAGATGCCCGTCAATTTGCCCTGAAACATCAGTTGCCTGCCGAACACGCTCTTCTGTTGGAATGGCTGGTGGCAGAACACCTGCTGATGTCGCAAACCGCCCAAAAAACCGATTTTTCCGACCCCGAAGTGTTGGCACGTTTCTGCGCCCGTGTCGGTAGCCGCGAACGCCTGACTGCCCTTTACCTGCTTACCGTTGCCGATATTCGCGGCACCAATCCCGAAATTTGGAACGCATGGAAAGCGCAACTGCTGGAACGCCTGTACACCGCCGCTGCCCGCTATTTGGACGGCGAACAAGAACAAGCAGACATCCACACCCGCCTGCTGGACAGCCTGCCCGAAACCGTCCGCAAACGCTACCGTTCCCTGCGTTCTGCCTTGGGCGAAGCCTGTTTTGCCCGCCACGACGAAGCCGAAATGCTGTGGTATGTTCCCCTGCTGATTAACGATTTTGAATCGGCGCGGGTGGCGGTGCGCCCCTTGGCAGACGGCGAAACCGTGCAAGTGCTGGTGTTTATGCCCGATGGCGAACGCCTGTTTACCCGCTTATGCCGCATTATCGGCGGCTGCGGCGGCGACATTGTGGCGGCGCGTGCCTACATCACCGCCCACGGCTATATTTTGGACACCTTTACCGTGCGTCTGCCCGATGCAGCCGATGCCCGCGCCCGCAGCAGCCTGCAAAACAAATTGGAAGCCTTTGTCTGCCGTGGCGAATCCCCGACTACCCGCCACCTTGCCAAACCGCGCCGCCGCGCCCGCCACCTCCCTATCGTCCCGCGTGTGTACCTGACCGCAGACGAACGGCAAAACGGCTGGTATCACTTGGAAATCATTGCCGTAAACCGTCCCTTTTTGTTGGCAGACATTACCGAAGTGTTTGCCCTCTGCCAAGTCAGCCTGCGTCATGCCAAAATTTCCACCATGGCAGACCGCGCCGAAGACAGCTTTTTGATTTTCTGCCCCGAACTTGCCGACCCCATGAAACAATGGGCATTTGTCCGCGCCTTGCGGCAAGGTTTGGCATAAATGCCGCGATTTTGCCGCGCTTGCCCGTAAGGGGACTTGCCAGCAGGCATCAGGGCGTTATAATGCACCGTCATTCCCCACATACTGAAGAAAGGTTTTGTCATGCAACATCTGCTGATTGATTTTGAAACCGTCCAACCCGTCCGCCTCGACAGCTACAACCCCGCCGATACCTGCGTATGGCTGCTGTTGGGTTCGGCGCAGCAGGAAAGCCTGCCTTTGGATTTGTGCGAATCGCTGTGCCGTTTCGGCAACAACGTCCACTTTGTGCGCGTACGCGGCGGCGCGGGCGCATTGGCGGTACATTTGGCGTTCCGCTTGGGTAAAATTTTGAGCGACAACCCCGAAGCCACCTTTACCGTTTTGTCTGCCAACGAAGCCTATGACGGTTTGCTGACCAATCTGTTGCCCGCCACAGGACAGCGCATCACCGCCTTGCCCGATGGCGAAGTTGCCGCTGATGATGAAACCGTCAGCGAAACCGAAACCCCCGCTGCCGAAGCAGTAGAAGCCGTTGCCGAAGTGGAAGCCGTAGAACAGGTAGAGCAGCAACAACAGGCAGAAGATGCTGCCGAAGCTGTTGAAGAAGCCCCTGCCGAAGAAAACGCGGTAGAAGAAGTTGCCCCCGTTGAAGAAGTAGCTGAAGAAAGCGTTACCGAAGTGGCAGAAACGGCAGAAGCCGCTGAAGAAGAAAGCGAAGCCGAACACGTTGGCAATGTGCTGGAAAAATACTATCCCGCCGTGGTGCAGGCAATGAGCCAAAAAGATGCTTACCATCCGCGCCACCGCCGCAATCTTGCCGCCAATATTGAACGCTATTTGGTGCAATACGAGCACGAAATCGGCGGCTTGAAAAAAGAAGAGCTGGCAGAACAAGTAATTGTGCATTTGGAACACAACGGCTTGGTAAAAGATTTGGGTGACGGGCTGTTAAGCTATCACTTTGACAGCGCAGCCGAATAATTGTTTTGATAAGAAACATCGGGTTGGGAAAATTCCCAGCCCGATTTTTTGTGCGGATTAAGCGGGATTGGTTTCGTTGGCGATACCGCTTTCAGACGGCAGCGCGGCGGCTTCGGCTTCAATGGTTTGCGCGGCTTGGCGCACGCTGTGGTGCAAACCTTGCGTTAAGCCGTTGATGTTGCCACCGTCCAAACCGATTTCTTTGAGCAGGCTGTCCACCAGCGGGGCTTGACTGCGGTAGCGCAGGGCACTGTTGACCATTTGGTCGGCGAGGTTGTCGCCGCTGCCGCCGTCTGCCAAACTACCCGTGCCGCCGCCAAATCCGCCCAAACCGTTTACCTGCAAAATCTTAATATCGTCAATGTTTTCCATCGGTCGGACGGATTCGCGGATAATATCGGGCAGGCGTTTGAGCAGCGCCAAACGGATTTGCATGTCAATTTGTTCGTCCGAAAGGGCATTCGCGGCTTCATTGACGGCGCGTGTGCCTTCGGCTTCTACTTTATATTGCTGTTCCTGCGCCTGTGCCAGCAGGATTTTGGCATCGGTTTCGCCTTGTGCGGCAATCCGTGCGGCTTCGGCGCGGTCTAATGCGGCTTGTTTTTCGGCTTCGGCGGAAACGGTAACGGCAATGGCTTCTTTTTGCGCCGCTTCTTCGGCGGCAATCAGTTCAATGGTTTTGCTGCGCTCGGCGCGTTCGGTTTCGCGCACGGTGACCACGCCTTCTTCTTCGCGCACGGCTTCGGCACGGGCTTTGTCAGCGGCGGCTTTGGCTTCTGATTCGGCGCGGGATTTTTCGGCAACGGCGATGGCGCGTTCCTGCTCGGCTAGGGCGAGTGCTTGGGTTTTGCGGATGCTTTCGTTTTCAATATCGCGCTCGGCGGCGATGCGTTTGAGTGAAACTTCGCGTTCGGCGGCAATGCGGGCTTCGTCTGCTTCGCGCTGTTTGATGGCTTCCTGCTCGGCAATAATGGCGGCTTGCTCGGCGCGGCGGATGGCGATTTCGCGTTCCTGTTCCATTTTGGCGTATTCTTTGTCGCGCTCAATTTGCAGTTGGGCGCGTTCGGTTTGCAGATTTTTCTGCTCAATGGCGATGGCGTTGTCGCGCTCGATGTCATTGCATTTTTTCTTATTTAACTCAATAATTTCTGTTAATTTGGTTAAGCCTTGCGAGTCAAAGGCATTGTTGATGTTGAAAAACTCGCGGCTGGTCTGGTCAAAGCGGGTAAGGGCGATGTTTTCCAGTTCCAAACCGTTTTTATCCAATTCTTCAGCCGCTTGAGCCTGTACGCCACGGATAAACTCAATGCGTTTTTCGTGCATTTCTTCCATGTCCATTTGCGCGGCGATGGCGCGTAAGGCATTGACCAATTTACCTTCCAGCAGTTCTTTTAAGGCTTCGCGGTTTTGGGTGCGCGTACCCAGCGTTTGCGCGGCAATGCCGATGCTGGTGGCGGTGGGACGCACACGCACAAAGAATTCGGCAATCACATCAATACGCATACGGTCGCGGGTAAGCAGCGAATCGGTTTCTTCGCAGGGAATTGCCAAGGCAATGGTTTGCATATTGATGTCCATCACCTGTTGAAAAATCGGCAGCACAATCACGCCGCCGCTGATGATGATTCTTTCGCCGCCCAAACCCGTGCGCACCAGCGCGGTTTCTTTATTGGCGTGGCGGTAGTAGTTGTTAAACAGGTAAAACAGGGTCAGCGCAAGCGCAGCAAAAGCGGCAAGTATCAGAATGGTGCTGAGCGACATGGCGAAATTCCTTGTGGGTAAAGGGGATTAAGGGGCGTGGCTGCTTTTCGGGTTGCGCCAAGGATTGGGACGGCGCGACGGTGCTTCAGGGAACTGCTGCTGTGCGGCGATGGCGCGGACGTGGCGGATGCGTTCGGCGGTGTCGGGGTGGCTTTGCGCCCATTGCGGGGTGTGGCTGTGTCCGTGTTCGTGTTCTGCTTGTTCAAATACATGAAACAGGCGCACCGCACCACCCACATTGCCATAGCGCGACTGTACCGCTTGCACGGCGGCGGCATCAGCGGCTGCTTCCAAATTGCGACTGTAACGCAGGCTTTCCAAACCAATCAGCAAATCGGCGTTGCCCTGTCCGCCTGTGGCAGCACTGACAATCAAGGTAAACAACAGACTGCGTGATGCCCCACGCAAAGCATCACGGTGTTTGACGTGAGCGATTTCGTGGGCGAGTACCGCCGCCACACTTTCCTCATCGGGCAGTTTGTCAAGCAAGCCCTGATACATCACAATGTGTCCGCCAAAGGTAGCAAACGCATTTACCGTGTTTTTATCGCTGCGGTACACGCGCACACTGCCTGCGGGCAACTGCATCCGTTGTGCCAAATCGTCTGCTAAATCCTGCAAACCCTTGTCGGGGCGGGTATATTCATCTGCAATGATGTCGCCGACAAAACCAAACCACTGCCGTTCACGTTCCAAACTCACCAGCACGGGCGCAACGCGAATCAAGGCTTCCACCAGCAACCACACCCCCACCGCGCTTATCAGCAGATACACTGCCATTTGGCGCAATTCAATCCAACGGTAACCCGCTGCGGGAATATTGGGATTGCGGCTTTCGTCAAATTTTGGGTCTTGCATTGGCGTGTGCATGCTGCTACCTTGTTGCAGGCGCACGGCGGATTTTGCCTGCTGTGCCGTAAGCCAACACTTCCACCGTACCCAATGCGCCTTGCTGCTGCGGCTGGTTGGGACTGCCCAAAGTGGCGGTTTCAAACTTCATGTTTAACACCATTTCCGCGCCGATTTCGTCTGCTTGCGCCTTCATGCGTAAAATCGCTTCGCGGCGGGCGCGGTCAAGCAAGGTTTCGTAGCTGCGAACATTGCCGCCAAAAATATTGCGAAACCACGCCAGCAAACGGGTGAAGTAGTCGCTGGACACCACCACGCTGCCCATGACCATTTGCTGTTCAGCAAACGATTTGGGCGGACGTTTTACCGACAGCACCATAATATGCCGTAGCTGTTCTTCACGCGCCAAAATGCTGGCATAGTGTTTTTTCTCGGCACGGCTGCCGAATACAAAGCCCAACACCAGCAAAACCACGGGCAGCAGGTAGGGAAATAGGGTAATCCCCATTACCCACCAAGTTTCTTCCGACATGGCTGTCTCCTTATTCCAACACCACTGCCGTGCCGTAAGCAAAAATCTCTGATGCGCCCGCCGCCACCGACGACGTGGAAAAACGCACATTAATCACAGCGTTTGCACCAATTTGACGCGCTTGTTCCTGCATTCGTTCCAAAGCCTGTTCGCGCGATTCGTTCAGCAGTTCGGTATAACCTTTCAGCTCGCCGCCAACCAGATTTTTCAAACCCGCCATCAAATCGCGCCCCGCGTGTTTGGCGCGGACGGTAGAGCCTTGCACCAAACCCAAATGTTTGACGATGCGGCGGTCGGGGATGTGTTCCAAATTACTCAGCAACATGGCTAAATTCCTATTTAACGGTTAAAAAAGCAGAAACTGCCTTATCTTACACAATGTTGTCCGCAGGTTCAATTGCCTGCCGCCAAAAGCACGGCGGCTGCGGCATTTTCAGGCAACCTGACGGTACACGACAAAAAATGTTTGGGCTGTCCGAACATTACCCCCTCCCCCGTGGAAGCGGGGGAGGGTCGGGGTGGGGTGGATAAATTTTAAGCAATATATTGTTTATCCAACATCTTTCCCCCACCCTAGCCCTCCCCCGTAGAAACGGGTGAGGGAACGGTGTTTCAGCAAGAAAAAATTTGTCGTGTACTTGTCAGGTTGCCTGAAAAGCAGGCTGTTATAATTGCGCCTTATTTTATTTTCAGCAAAACGGCAGACAGCAATGCTTTCCCAACAAACCATTCTGATTACGGGTGGCACAGGTTCATTTGGCAACACCTTTGTCCCCATGACTTTAGCGCGTTACAATCCCAAAAAAATCATTATCTTTTCCCGCGACGAAATGAAACAGTGGGAAATGGCGAAAAAATTTCAGGGCGACAAGCGCGTACGTTTTTTTATCGGCGATGTGCGCGACCGCGAGCGTTTGTACCGCGCCTTGGACGGTGTGGATTATGTTGTCCACGCTGCCGCCACCAAAATCGTCCCCACCGCCGAATACAATCCCTTTGAATGCGTGAAAACCAATATCAACGGCGCCATGAACCTGATTGATGCCTGTATCGACAAAGGCGTAAAACGGGTGGTTGCCCTTTCTACCGACAAAGCCAGCAGCCCCGTAAATTTATACGGCGCAACCAAATTGGCTTCCGACAAGCTGTTTGTAGCGGGCAATGCCTATGCGGGCGAACACGGTTGCCGTTTTGCGGTGGTGCGTTACGGCAATGTGATGGGTTCGCGCGGTTCGGTGATTCCGTTTTTCTTAAGCGTGCGCGACACGGGCGTGCTGCCGATTACCGACCCGCGCATGACGCGCTTTATGATTTCTTTGGAGCAAGGTGTGGAGCTGGTGTGGCACGCCTTTGACGATATGGTGGGCGGCGAAGTGTATGTGAAAAAAATCCCGTCCATGACCATCGGCGATTTGGCGGCGGCGGTTGCGCCTGAATGCCGTCAGGAAACCGTAGGCATCCGCCCCGGTGAAAAACTGCACGAGCAGATGATTAGCGCGGAAGATGCCTACTACACCTATGAATACCCTGAACACTTTAAAATCCTGCCTGCGATTAACGGCTGGAGCGATTCGCCCGAACGCATTAAAGACGGTAAAAAAGTGCCAGAAGGTTTTGTGTACGCCAGCGACAACAACCGCGAATGGATGTCGCAAGACCAATTGCGGACGTGGATTGCTGCCAATCAGCATAAAATCGGCAATATTTGATTTCAGGCTGCCTGAAAACCCAGCTTTTAGGTAGAAAGCGCTATGACCCGTTATCACGCCAAACTGCCTGAATTTGTTCCCATGTTTTCCCTGCTGATGCGAACCTTGTTTACCACAGCAGGCGTCTATTTGCTGGGGTATTTTCTGTGGCTGGGTTGGCAAGATGAAATGCAGTTTGGTGTCTTGTTTACGGTGTTTGCCATACCTGCGGCAGCGTATTTGTTTTGGAGCGGACGGCGGCTGTGGCAGGCATGGTGCAACCGCCGTTTGCGCCGCGAAGCAGAGTTAGCCGTATTGTCGCAACCCATTCCACCGCGCCAGCCGCCGCAAGGCAAGGCAGTGTGGGCGTTGCCGTCTGATTTACATTGGCAAATTTTGCGTTTTGTGGCATTGGCTGTGGGATTATTTTGGGCTTGCCGATGGGCGTATTCGATGTTGCTGGAAAACAAGGATTTTGTGGCTGCACTTGTGCTGCTGCATATAGTTGTATTTTCATTAGAGTTTTTGAGATGGGTGCTGGATGTGTCCTTGCCGATACAGCGTTTGGTTTACGACCCCACCACCGATGAATTGACTTTATCGGTGTTCCGTTTTCGTGATTGCCGTTGGCAGGAGTTGCAACGGCACAATGCCAGCGATTTTATCGGCATTGCCTGTGTGGAATACGAAAGTGAAGGCAAAGATATTCGCCATCATCAAGTCCGTTTGGTTGCCCGTTCAGGCAGCACCGATTGGGTGGTGGGGCGCGTGGGCAATCTGTTTAGCGACCACTATTTTGTTTGGCAACGCGCCGAAAAAATGGCAACTGCCACAGGCTTGCCTTTGCTTCAAGAAGCGTGAACTTTTCCCTAAAGGAGTGCATTATGAATTCCGTATCGGTTTATCACCGTAAGCTGCCTGAAACGGCTTCCGTGCCGTTTATCGCCTTATATGGTATTTGGGCGATGTTTGTTTTGCTGTTGGCAATCGGTCTTTTTGTGCTGATTGGACAAAATTATGCCAGCTTAATGGCGGATTTTTGGCAACAAAAGGGCTGGTTATTGATTGGCTTGCCGAGTGTGTTTGCCGTTTACGCGCTGTGGGTTGTCCGCAAACTGTACCGTTTTATGCGAAACAGGCAAAATATTCCGCTGATTTTGCAGGAAATAGCAATGATGCCTATCCCGCCGCGCAGCTTGCAACGTGCATCTTTTATATGGAAACCGTGGTCGGTGCGTTTGTATGTGTATCAATTGGGGGAGTGGTTGCGTTGTTGGCAGAAAAAACCGTTATTTGTCGGGGCAGTATGGTTATTGGCGGGTGCGGCGGTTTATTTGATGGATTATGTTTGGATTTTCCTGCCTATATTGATTGGGCTGGCTTGTGGTGCGCAAAATTGGGCGTTGCCGTGCATAGATTATCAATCCGATAGTGATGTTTTGACCATCACACACCTATCTGGTCAAAATCAATATAATTTGCGCAATTTTGTCGGGATTTGCACGGTTTGGCAGTCGGAAACCACGCAATATCAAATCCAATTAATTGATAAGAAAAAACAAAGTGTTATTTTGTTTGCAAGTGTTAATCATTTGGAAAGCATTGCCCAAACCATCAGCCACCATACGGGTCTGCCCGTGCTGCAACAAAATATTTTGAAAGTAACATCATGATTCCCTACGGAAAACAAACCATTTCCCCCGCCGATATTGCTGCCGTTACCGAAGTGCTGCAATCCGATTTTTTAACCCAAGGCAATAAAGTACCCGAATTTGAGCGCGTGTTGGCGGATTACTGCGGCACGGCGCACGCTGTGGCGGTAAACAGTGCCACTTCCGCGCTGCATTTGGCGTGTTTGGCATTGGGTTTGGGGCAGGGCGATGTGTTGTGGACCTCGCCGATTACCTTTACCGCTTCTGCCAACTGCGCCCTATATTGCGGTGCAGAAGTGGATTTTGTCGATATTGACCCGCGCACGTTAAACCTGTCTGTAACGGCGTTGGCGGAAAAACTGGAACAGGCGCAACAGCAGGGGCGTTTGCCAAAAATTGTGGTGGCGGTGCATTTGTGCGGCGAACCCTGCGATATGGCGGCGATTGGCGAATTGGCGCAGCGTTACGGTTTCGCCGTGATTGAAGATGCTTCGCACGCGGTGGGCGCAAGTTACCGCGATGGCAAAGTCGGTAACTGCGCGTACAGCGATATTACCGTATTCAGTTTTCATCCCGTTAAAATCATTACCACGGCTGAAGGCGGCATGGCACTGACTAACCGCCCCGAATTGGCACAGAAAATGAATTTGTTACGCAGCCACGGCATCACCCGCAATGCCGATGAAATGGACGGCGACAGCGATGGCGCGTGGTATTACCAGCAGATTGATTTGGGTTTTAACTACCGCATGACCGAGCTGCAAGCAGCATTGGGCATCAGCCAAATGCAGCGTTTGGACGAATTTGTCGCCCGCCGCCATCAGTTGGCGCAACGTTATGATGCGCTGCTGGCGGATTTGCCTGTGGAATTGCCCTTCCGCAACCCCGATAATTATTCTGCTTTGCACCTTTACCCCGTGCGCGTGTTGCCCGAAAGCGGTAAAACCCGCAAACAGGTATTTGATTATCTGCGTGAAAACGGTATTGGTGTGAACGTGCATTATATTCCCGTTCCCAGCCAGCCCTATTACCGCCAACGCTTTGGTTTTCAGGCAGGCGCGTTTCCCCATGCCGAAGCCTATTACGCGCAAGCCATGAGTTTGCCGATGTATTTTGATTTAAGCGAAGCGCAACAGGATAGGGTGGTACAGGTATTGCGTGAGGCCTTGCACACTGCCTGAAAACCCGTTTGAAAGCCAAGCATGTCTGATTTTCTGCCCGAAAAAGCCTCTTATCAAAAACGCAGTTCAAGTTTTGTGCCGATTATCTTGTGTCTCTGTTTGGGTGTGGCGGTGCTGGTGCAATACGCTTGGCGTAGTTATCGTGCGCCTGTGCCGTCTGCATCCATCCATACGTCTCAAACTGCCGATGCGCCATTTGCCGAATTATTGGCAAAGGCGGAACAGGGCGATGTGGAAGCGCAATATCAGGTGGGACGTTTTTATATGCACCGCAATGATTGGGCGGCTGCCGTGCCGTGGTATGAACGCGCCGCTGCACAAGGTTATGCCAAGGCGCAAAACAATGCGGGCGTAGCGTATATGGAAGGGCGCGGCGTGGCAGCGGATTACAATAAAGGTTGCGATTATTTAACCGCAGCACATGCGCAGTTGCAAACCGAACACAGCACGGAAAATGTGCGCATGTGTCGTGAAATGTTACAAAAAATTAAGGGAAATTGATGGCATTATGTGTGATTCCTGCGCGTGGCGGCAGCAAACGCATTGCGCGTAAAAATATCCGCCTGTTTGCAGGCAAACCGATGTTGGCGCACAGTATTGAAGCGGCGCGGGCAAGCGATTGTTTTGAAAAAATTGTGGTTTCGACCGATGATGCGGAAATTGCAGCAGTGGCGCGGGATTACGGCGCAGACGTGCCGTTTATGCGTCCGCCTGAATTGGCAGACGATTTTGCTACTACGGTGGCGGTTATCAGCCATGCGGTGCAAGCATTGGCGTGTGCGGATAGCGATGCGGTATGTTGTTTGTATGCGACTGCACCCTTTGTCCGCGCAGATGATTTGCGCCGTGGTGCAACCGTATTGCGTGAAAGCGGCGCGGATTATGCGGTTAGCGTAACGACTTTTCCGTTTCCCATTCAACGCGCTTTGCGTTGCGCAAACGGCGTATTGAGCATGTTTCAGCCTGAAAATGTGGCGGTGCGTTCGCAGGATTTGGCGGAAGCATGGCACGATGCAGGGCAGTTTTATTGGGGTAAGGCAGTGGCATGGCGGGTGCAAAAACCTGTGTTTACCGCTGATGCTCGCGCCGTGCCTTTACCGCGCCACCGTGTGCAGGATATTGATACCGAAGAAGATTGGCAGCGGGCGGAAGTGTTGTGGCAAGTGTTGAAAGAGACGGAAAAATGAAATTTCTGATTCGTGCCGATGCTTCGCTGCAAATCGGCAGCGGTCATGTGATGCGTTGCCTGACTTTGGCGCAGGCATTGCGCGAGAGCGGACACGAGGTGTGTTTTGCCACGCGCAATCATGTGGGTAATCTGTATGATTTCATTGTTAAACAGGGTTTTTCCGCCACCTTATTGCCTGCGCCGATTGGCGAAACCGTTTCAGGCAGCCTGAAACATTCCGCTTGGTTGGGCGTATCGCAGGCGCAGGATTTTGCCGATTGTGAAGAGCTTATCCGCCATTTTGCCCCCGATTGGCTGGTGTGCGACCATTACGCGCTGGATGCCGAATGGGAAAGCCGTGCCCGTGCCGTAAGCGGTGCAAAAGTGTTGGCGATTGACGATTTGCACGACCGCGCCCACGATGCCGATATTTTACTTGACCAAAATTTAGGGCATCGCGCCGCCGATTATGCGGGCTTGTTGCCCGAATCCTGCCGTGTGTTGGCGGGAACGCGCTATGCTTTGTTGCGCCCAGAATTTGCCCGTTGGCGTGAACACAGTTTGGCACGGCGCAAAGCTTCAGGCAGCCTAAAAACCATTCTGGTTAATTTGGGCGGGGTGGATAAAGATAACCATACTTTGCGGATTTTACAGGAATTATCGGAATGTTTGCCGCCAAAAGTGGAAGTATTGGCGGTAATGGGCGCAAGCGCACCACACCGCGACAGTGTGCGCCGTTTTGCCGAAACTGCTGCGCCTTACCCTTGTCGCGTGATGACTGCCGCTAACAATATGGCGGAACTGCTCGCGCAAAGCGATTGGGCAGTAGGCGCGGCGGGCAGCAGCGCGTGGGAACGTTGCTGTTTGGGCGTGCCGACTGCGCTGCTGGTGTTGGCGGATAATCAGCAAACCATCGCCCAAGCCTTGCGGCAGGCAGGTGCAGCCGATATTTTACCGATTGATTTGACAAAAAATCATTTGCAAAAACTGTTTGCCGATACCGCCAAACGTAGCGAACAAAGCCACGCCGCCGCTGCCTTGTGCGATGGCGCAGGTGTGGCGAGGGTGGTGCAACATTTATTGCAACCCTTGCCCGTTCACGCCGCTTTGCGCGATGTGCGTGAAGACGATGCGGCGCGTTTGTACGCATGGCGCAATCATGCTGATGTACGCCGTTTTATGTTGAATACGGACGAAATCGCATGGGAAAACCACTTGGCTTGGTTTAATAAGCAGTTAAATAATTCTGATTTTAAAATGAAAATCTTTACCTTAAACGGCGAAGCACAGGGATTCGCCAGTTTTTCCCACCGTGAACAGAAAATTTGGGAATGGGGTTTTTACCTTGCCCCCGATTGTCCGCGTGGACAGGGTAGGGAGTTTGCCGCAGCGATGTTGCACTATGCTTTTGCCGAATTGGGCGCAAGCGCGGTACGCGGGCGCGTGTTGCCGCATAATGCACCCAGTTTGGCGCTGCATCAGAAAATGGGTTTTCACGCCTTGCCCTATTCAGATGGAGAAGCGCAACTGTTTGAATTATCGGCAAACGAATTTGTTTATTGAAATATTTTTTTCATCAAGTTTCCTTTTTGGTTTGAAACCATGCTGTTTACAGCGGTAAAATAAGTGTTTGTTCAGGTGGGGCATCATCTCGTCCGAATCAGGACAACACATAGGGCTGTGCTTTATGTGCAGCCCTGTGTGTTGAAATATATAATGCCGTCTGAATTTAGGATATTTTCATGACTTTTGCTATTAACGGTCGCGCTATCGGTAGCGGCCATGCCCCTTATATCATTGCCGAAATGTCGGCGAACCACAACGGCAGCCTGCAAACCGCTTTCCGCCTAATTGACGAAGCCAAATGTGCAGGCGCAGATGCTGTTAAAATTCAAAGCTATACTGCTGACACCATCACGCTCAACAGTAACGCCCCCGATTTTCAAATCCGTGGCGGGTTGTGGGACGGGCGCACCCTTTATGATTTATACCAGCAAGCCCATTTGCCGTGGGATTGGCACGCGCCCTTGTTTGATTATGCGCGTGAAGCAGGGATTACCCTGTTTAGTTCGCCGTTTGATTTTACCGCCGTGGATATGTTGGAAAAATTAAACGCACCCGCGTATAAAATCGCCTCGTTTGAAGCCGTGGATTTGCCCCTTATCCGCTATGTCGCGCAAACGGGCAAACCGATGATTATTTCCACAGGCATGGCGGATGCAGAAGAAATCGCCGAAGCGGTGGACACCGCCCGCAGCAACGGTTGCCAAGATTTGGTGTTGCTGCATTGTGTGAGCGGTTATCCTGCGCCTGCTGCCGATTATAATCTGCGTACTTTGCCCGATATGGCGCAGCGTTTTGGTGTGCCTGTGGGCTTGTCTGACCACACTTTAGACAACACCACCGCCGTGGCAGCGGTGGCATTGGGCGCGTGTGTGATTGAAAAGCACTTTACGTTAGACCGTAATGGCGGCGGACCTGATGACAGCTTCTCTTTAGAACCTGTTGATTTGCAGGCACTTTGCCGCGACAGTAAAACCGCATGGTCGGCACTCGGTCAGGTGGAATATGCCTTGAAATCCAGCGAACAGGGCAATGCCCAATTCCGCCGTTCCCTGTATTTTGTCAAAGATTTACGCGCAGGCGATGTGGTGGATGCCAGCTGTATTCGCAGTGTACGCCCTGGTTATGGTTTGCCGCCCAAATATTTTGACGAAATTATTGGCAAAACCGTGAATACCAATATTGCAGCCAATACGCCCGTGCGTTGGGAAGTGTTTCAGGCAGCTTAATTTATGAAAATTTTAAAAGACAGCGCCATTTACCTGTTTGGCGAAATGTTTGCTAAAGCCTTGCCCTTCCTGTTGCTGCCATATTTAACACGGAAACTGGGCGCGGCGGGTTTTGGCGAACTGTCTTACTATCAAACGTTTTCTGCATTATTGGTCATTTTGTTTGGGTTAAGCCAAGACGGTGCAGTGGCGCGTTACTATTATGTTTATGGCAAACGCAATCTGCATAATGTGGTGTATGCAGGTTATGCTTATACTTTTACGGTGGCAGCGATTGCTTTGGCGGTGGCTTGGGCAGCAGGTTCGCTGATTATGGCGGCGGTAGTGGCTTCAGCAGCCGTGCAATGTATCTTAAATGTGCAACTTACCCTGCGTCAATGTCGCAAACAGGCTGTGGCTTATACTGTCTTGCAAATTGCTTCAGGATTACTATGTAGCTTATTAACCATATTATTATTAGAATGGACAGATGGCGAACCCGTATTTAAACGCTTTGCCGCCTTATTATTAGGCAATACAGCCGTTTCGGCAATCGCAGCATGGTGGTTTTTTAGACAACAGAACAACCCTATCCGTTGGAGTTGGTACCGTATTAAGCATTCACTAATGTATGTGGCGGCGTTTGGTTTGCCCTTATTTTTACATCATGGCGCAGGTTTTGTGAAAGGGCAGTTGGATAGAATGGTCTTGTATCCGCTTTATCCTGCTGAGCAACTTGGTGTTTATGCTGCAGGTTTTCAAGTGGCAATGGTATTGGGTATTTTATTGATGGCAGTGAATAAAGCGACTGTACCTTATTACTATCAAGCCATGAAAAGTGGACGTTTAAATGCAGAAAAAGTACGACGTTTGGCTTGGTTCAGTCTGCCTGTCATGGCAATCCCTGCTTTATTGGCGTTGTTGATTCCAGAAGCATGGTTTTTATGGTTATTGGGTGAGCAGTATGGCGGCGTAAAATGGTATATTTGCTTATTTTTAATTGGCTGCGGTTTATCTGCGCCCTATTATTTATTGGTTAATTACCTATTTTACCGTGCTTGGAACAGCAGAATTTCTGCATTGTCGCTATTATCTGCCGCGATTTATTTAGGCGTATTGGCAGCTACCGCACCTTTAGGACCTCAATGGACACCTTTTGCTATGATTGCCGGTGCTGCGGTGATTTTGCCCTTATTGTACCGACAAGTTAAAGATTAGTATGAAAAAAAACCTGATTATTTGCCATACGCCTTTGCAGGTACTGATTGCCAAGCGCATTATCGCAGAGCAAGCGCAAAGCACATTTCATGTGATTATGTTTTCTTATGAAAACAATGCCAAGTTCCGCCATTATTTCCAACAGCTTGACAATATTTGCGAACAATTACAATTTATATGGCTGTGTCCACAGCAGTCTGTATCCTATTTTTTGGCATTAAAAAAATTAGTGAATAGTTTACAAATATCTTATGATACTGTTTACTGTGCCAGTATCAACAGTCTGATTGTGCATTATTTATTAAGCCATTGCCCATTTCAACATTTGGAAACTTTTGATGATGGCACGGGCAATATCCTGCCTGACAGTATTTTTTATCATCCACCAGTTTTGTCTTTAAAACAAAAACTGCTGAGAAAATGCTTGGGCGTGTCGTGGGACAGCCGCAAAATAATTGCCAACAGCCGTTTGCATTACACTTTATATCCACAATTTGATAATATTGTGCAACTGACACGCGCTATATCCTTAATTACGCCTGATAGGGTGGAACATAATCAGTTATCTGCGCCAAATACTGAAAAAATTCTGCTAGGGCAGCCTATTTTGTCTGATGCAGCCGAGAATGCCCGTTTATTTGAACAAATTGCCACAAAATTTGGTATTCGCCGTTATTTTCCTCATCCGCGCGAACAGCAATTACCTGATTTGGATATTATTCATAGTGAACAGATTTTTGAAGATTGGCTCATACAGAACATTAGTAAATATACCACTTTTGAACTATATCATCTGTTTAGCACCGCAGGTTTAAATACGGCACACCTGCCAAATATACGCAGCTTGGCAGTGGATGTTGGCAACTTGAATCCGCGTCCCGTACCTGAAGCCACTCGCACTTTATTTGCCCGCATGGGTATTGAAACCATTGATTTATGAGCCAGACTGCTTTTTTGATTTTATGCCACCGTCCGCCGCAGCATTTGGCAGTGTGGGCGCAACGCGAACCGCAGGCGCGTTTTTATGTGCATTATGATGCTAAATCGGATATTACTGATTTATATTTTTTACGGAAATTTGCTAATGTGCATATACTGAATAACCGTGTGGCTGTAAATTGGGCGGGTTTTAGCATGATTTTAGCAACTTTAAACTTGCTTCAAGCAGCTTTGGCAGAACCTGCCAACCGCTATTTCCATCTGTTAAGCGGAGAATGTTTGCCTTTGCAAAATATTGATATTTTAGAGCAACAATGGCAAGATTTGCCTTCAGGCAGTCTATTAATGACCAGCCGTACCAGCCGCCGTTTACGCCACCGTGTGCGCTTTAATGCGCCCCATGCTGATACGGTGTGGCAACGTAAATTAGCAGGTAAAATTTTAACTAAGTGCTTGAAAGCGATGGATTGTTTGCTACCCAGTCAAATGATTTGCCATGTGGGTAGTCAATGGTTTTCTGCCGACCGTGAAGCGGCTGAGTTGCTATTTCAAGAAGCCTTAAGCGAGCCAAGTGCCTTTTTTGAAAAAAAACTTTGTCCAGATGAACATTTTTTTCAATATATTTTACAGCAAATGCTGCCTGAAAAACGTCTAAATCATATTAATGATAATCGCAGATTGATTACCATATATGGCAGTGCCAATCATCCAGATTATCTAAATATTGAACAACTGCGGCAGGCGAAGCAAGATGGCTATTGGTTTGCGCGTAAAGTAGATACAGAAACTGCATTGTCATTTCTGAATGAGCAAGGGTAAGATGATGCGATTTTCTGTATTAATGTCCTTGTATTCGCGTGAAAATCCTGAATATTTGCGCCAATGTTTGCAAAGCTTGGTAGTACAAACCCGTCCTGCTGACCAAATTGTTTTGGTTTACGATGGCGATGTTGGTGAAGCATTGGAAGCTGTGGTTGCTGAATTTACTCAACTACCACTACATATTGTGCGGTTGCCTGAAAATGTTGGTTTAGGGCATGCATTAAATGCAGGTTTGGCGCAGTGTGATTACGATTGGGTTTTCCGCATGGATAGCGATGATGTTTGTGTGCCAGAACGTTTTGCTAAACAGTGTGCATTTATCCAGAAAAATCCAGAGATTAAATTATTTGGCGGACAAATTGCTGAATATGATACTGAATTAAAACAGCAGACAGGTTTGCGCCAAGTTCCCCTTAATGATGCCGATATCCGTCAATTTGCGCAAAAACGTAATCCGTTTAATCATATGACAGTTGCTTACCGCAAAAGTACTGTGGAAGCAGTTGGTGCATATCAACATCATTTATATATGGAAGATTATAATTTATGGTTGCGTATATTGGCTAATGGTGTGCAAACAGCCAACTTACCTAGATTTTTAGTTAAAGCGCGTACAGGTAACAATATGCTAGCACGGCGGCGAGGGATAGATTATATCCGCAGCGAATGGCAGCTATTTCAACTTAAACGCCGTTTGTATTTACAAAAGCCTCTACCTGCTGGTTATTTATTTATAATTCGTAGTCTGACACGCCTATTGCCCGTGTCTTGGTTACAGCATATTTATCAAAGCCTTCGTTCAAAATGAAAAATACACCTACCCCATTGTATCGATTTCTAACTGGTGTTATCTTAACCATCATTACTGCTGCTTTATATTTATGGCGTAAAGATATTGCCCCTTTAGATGTTAAAGTAATCAATAGTGTGATTTTGGTTACAATCGCCCATACTTTGGCTGCCGTATCTGTAGATAAACTCTTATCTTTCCCCGGTAAGCAAAGCTGGTTACAGATATTGCCCGCAGTTGGAGTAGCGTATAGTTGTGTATTTGGTGTGTTTGCAGTATTTTTTGTAACCTTTTCTAATAGTTTTGTATTGGTTAATGGGATTATTACTGCCATCTTTTTTTGTATGGATTTTTGGTGGCGTAGCCGCCAACCTGCACCAATTGCTTATATTCCTTTAGGTGATGCTGTTGATGCATACCAGTTACCTCATGTTCAATGGCTGCGTTTAGAGTCGCCGATATTGCCAGAACAGCCAATTCAAGCAGTGGTGGCTGATTTACATAGCCAAGATTTAAATCAAGATTGGCAAAAATTTTTAGCACAAACCACATTGAGCAATATCCCCGTTTATCATATTCGCCAAGTTGAAGAATCTTTGACTGGGCGAGTGAAAATTACCCATATGTATGAAAACAATTTGGGCTCTTTGCTGCCATCACCAGCTTATATGGCTGTAAAACAAATTTTGGACATTGTTCTCATTGTTATCAGTCTGCCTATTACTTTGCCTTTAATGCTGCTAACAGCTTTAGCTATTAAAATTGAAAGTCCAAAAGATTCAGTTATCTTTACACAAAAGCGGATTGGACAATATGGAAAAGAGTTTACCATTTATAAATTCCGCAGTATGATTAGGGAGTCTGAAAAGGATGGAGCGCAATTTGCCCAACCTAATGATGTACGTATTACATCAATTGGATACTTTCTACGGAAAACCCGTTTAGATGAATTACCACAATTTTGGAATATTTTAAAAGGTGAGATGAGTTTAGTAGGTCCTCGCCCAGAACAAAAAGTTTTTGTTGAACAATTTGAGAAAATTATTCCTTTCTATCAATATCGTCATGTGGCTAAGCCAGGATTAACGGGGTGGGCACAAGTTATGCAGGGGTATGCTTCGAATATTGATGAGACACGTGCAAAATTATCATATGATTTGTTCTATATTAAAAATTTTTCCTTTGCAATTGATATCTTATCAATGGTAAAAACTATTCAGATACTCGTGAGAATTTCCTAATTCTAAGATTCTAAATTGGTAGAGAATAATGAAAAAAATTCTAGTTATTTTTGGTACTCGTCCTGAAGCTATTAAAATGGCTCCATTGGTTTTAAAGCTAAAAGAAAATAGTGATTTTGCAGTTAAGGTTTGTGTAACTGCACAACATCGGCAAATGCTAGATCAGGTTTTGGACTTATTTGAAATAAAGCCTGATTTTGATTTGAATTTAATGAAAGTGAATCAAAGTCTGTCAGGTATTACAGGAGCAATTTTATTAGGCTTGGAAAAAGTTTTTATAGAATGGAAGCCTGATTTGGTGTTAGTGCATGGTGATACTGCGACAACATTTGCGGCATCTTTAGCTGCGTATTATCATCAAATTAAAATTGGTCATGTAGAAGCTGGTTTAAGAACAGGTAATTTATATTCGCCATGGCCAGAAGAAGGTAATCGAAAGCTTACTGGGGCGTTGGCAAATTATCATTTTGCACCTACAAAATCTTCATATAATAATTTAGTGAATGAAAATATTGTCGAAGCTAATATTAATATTACAGGAAATACAGTTATTGATGCTTTGTTATTTATTAAAAATAAAATTGAGAAAAACACAAATATTCAACAGCATTTAAATCAAAAATTTCAATTCTTGGAAAAGAATAAAAAAATAATATTAATCACAGGACATCGAAGAGAAAACTTTGGACAAGGTTTTTTAAATATTTGTACTGCGCTCGCTCAGATTGCAAAAAGTAGAGAGGATATACAAATAGTTTATCCCGTTCATTTAAATCCGAATGTACAAAAACCTGTACATGATTTATTAAGTAATTTAAGTAATGTTATTTTAATTGAGCCCCAAGACTATCTGTCTTTCGTGTATTTAATGGATAAGAGTTATTTGATTCTAACAGACTCTGGTGGTATTCAAGAAGAAGCTCCTTCATTGGGTAAACCAGTTTTAGTAATGCGTAATACAACCGAAAGACCTGAAGCAGTAGAAGCAGGGACGGTAAAGTTAATAGGAACAGATGCAACTGTAATTGAAAAAAATATTTTAGAATTACTAGATAATGATGTTCTTTATCACAAGATGAGTTGTGCACATAATCCCTATGGTGATGGTAGTGCATCTGAAAAAATAATTTCTTTTTTAAAAGAAAATTTGGTTTAAGTCAAGAAAGTATTTAGGATTTTATGATGGAAAAAAATAATTTTAAGCATATCTGCATAATTGGTTTGGGATATATTGGTTTGCCAACAGCTGCAACTTTTGCGGCTAATGGGATTAAAGTTACAGGTGTAGATGTTAATCAACATGCTGTGGATATGATTAATCAAGGGAAAATTCATATTATTGAACCTGATTTGGATGTCATGGTAAAGGATGTTGTTGATAAAGGTTTATTTAGTGCCCGAACAGAACCTGTTCAAGCGGATGCTTATATTGTTGCAGTTCCAACTCCATTTAAAGAAAATCATGAACCAGATTTATCGTATATTGAATCTGCATCTAAATCATTAGCCCCTTTTTTGGAAAAGGGTAATTTAGTTATTTTAGAATCAACTTCACCAGTTGGTGCAACAGAACAAATGGCTGAATGGCTGGCTAATTTAAGACCTGATTTAGTTTTTCCGCAGCAAAGTTATGATAATCCTGATATTTTTATTGCTCATTGTCCTGAGCGAGTTTTACCTGGAAAAGTGTTGCAAGAGTTAATTAGTAATGATCGTATTGTTGGTGGTCTAACTACTTATTGTTCTCAAAAAGCAATTGAATTATATCAGGTATTTGTTAAAGGTGAGTGTGTTGCAACTAATGCTCGTACAGCTGAAATGTGTAAACTTACTGAAAATTCATTTCGAGATGTAAATATTGCATTTGCAAATGAATTATCTATTATTTGTGAGAAGTTAAATATTAATGTATGGGAGTTAATTGGTTTAGCGAATCGGCATCCTAGAGTTAATATATTGCAACCTGGACCTGGTGTAGGTGGGCACTGTATTGCAGTTGACCCATGGTTTATTGTATCTAAAACTCCAGAGCAAGCGCGTTTAATTCGTACTGCACGTGAAGTGAATGATGCAAAACCAGAATGGGTTATTAATCAGGTAAAAATTAAGATTACAGAGTTTTTACAAGCTAATCCTGAAAAGACTATTAATGATGTTACTGTAGCTTGTTATGGTTTAACATTTAAACCGGATATAGATGATTTACGTGAAAGTCCTGCATTGAATATCACCAAACAATTAGCAGAACAAGGCTTAAATATTTTAGCAATTGAACCTAATATTAAAAAACTGCCAGAAAATATGCCATCTAATATTACTCTAATTTCGTTAGATGAAATGGAAGAGAAAGATCAAGCTATTATTCATTTGATTTTAGTTGATCATAGGGAGTTTAAAAAATTATTATACACCCGATCAATTTTAATTGATACTAAAGGTTTAGTTTAGATGCTAAATAATAAGTTGAAACAACATTGTGATTCCCTATTCCTTATTATGGGAAATGCTTTGAGCAGAGTTTTGATGATTATCGCAACTATTCTAATGGTAAAAGTTTTAGGAGATGATGTATATAGTAAGTATGCTGTTTTGTATAATGGTATTTTAGGGATACAAGTTTTTCTAACCATGGGTTTAAATACTATTTTAATGAAAAAGGTTTCAGAGGGTGAAAGTATAATAGAAAGTATATTTGAAGTAAGTGAAATTATTTTTGGAATCTCAATAATATTTTTCTTATTATTTTTTTCTTTACTAGAAAATAATTTGATTCGGACTTTAGATTATTTTAAAGAGGTTAGTTTTTTTACTATTATTTTTTCTGCGATATCTATAGTATTCTTTGGTCTATTAGTGTCAGTCTTATATGGCTTACAAGAAAAAATAAAAATAGCTAAGTTGAATATATTGAATGCTATTTTAGTTTTGAGTTTTTTGGTATTTTTTTCAATTCAGAAAGATTTAAACTTGATCCTTTTAGGTTTAGGTCTCGGTAATTTATTGAGTATATGTCTTTTCCTATTTTTAAATAGGATGATAATTGCTAATTTTATTAGCAGAGATGGTCGTAATCATTTAAATAATGGATATAAAAAAATAAGTAACAAGATACAATATGTCAAGAAGGGGTTTCCTATTTTTCTTTCCGCGTTACTAGTTATGCCAGTTACGGGTGTAATTTATACGTTGATGTATTTAAATGGATTGGGTAAAGAAATTGCTATTTTCTCAGTTGCAATGCAGTGGTATAGTATAATTCTTTTTGTACCAGGAGTTTTAGCTAACTTATTGTTAGTAGAGTTTTCAAAAAATAGAGATATTTTGAATTTATCTTATTATATCAAGCGGGTTTTTATAAATTTTATAATAACTATACTTGTTTCTATACTTGTTTTTGTATTACTTTTATTTGTTTTGCCAATTTATGGTAAAGAATATGAGAAAAACATGGATGTTTTTTTAGTTTTTATACTTGTTGCTTTAGTTAATAGTTTGAATACTGTTGCTGGTCAATTTTTTATATCTACAAATAAGCAAATCTGGGGATTCTATTGTAATGTTTTTTGGGCAATGCTAGTATTAGCTTTTGTTTTTTTCGCTTTGGAGCATGGCTTTGGTATATTGGGTGTGTCATTAAGTTTCTTATTTTCATACTTATGGCATGCTCTTAATCAAAATTTATATATCTATATGTATTTGAAAGGTAATTAACTAAATGTCTGAATTGGTTATTTTGAGTGGTCATAGTAGCTTTGATACTGGTGGAGTAGGTACACATTTGAGGGTATTAAATGATGAACTAAATCGCTGTGATATTAGTTATACTATGTTATTAGGTAAAGCTCGAATATATTCATTTTTTTCAATTTTATTGAGAAGCTTTTTTCCTAAAAAAGCACATATGCAGCTGAAAATTCAGATAAAAGGCTTAAAGAATAAGCTGAAAGATAATATAAAAACTAATACAAAATTTATTGACTGCCATGATTTTGCATCAGTAGTGGCTGCGTTAGAATTGAGAAAGGAACAATCATATAATTATAAAGTGTTTTATACAGTGCACGCTCCATTTTATGAGCAGTATGGCTTATCAAAGAGTAAATATGATAAAAAAGATCTTGAAAAGATTAGACTGAAAGAATTAGCTTTCTTAAAACAATGTGATGGGTTTATATGTGTTGATGATAAACAAAGGGATATACTTACAAAAAAATTAGGAGGTGAGATTAATAGTATTGTTTTACCTAATGCAGTTGATATTGACTTCTTAAATAGAATTAAGGATAAGAAATATTCTAATTCTAGAAGAGGTATATTGGTTTATAGTGAATCTTATATAATAATTTCTAGACATTTATATCGGAAATGTGGTGTGCATATAGGTATTAAAGCATTTGCGAAAGCTAGAATTGATGAAAATATTAAACTTATAATTGTTGGAATGGGGGATGAATATGACAATTTGGTCTCCCTTACTAAGGAACTTAAGATTGATGATAGAGTAATATTTGCTGGACGTTTAGTTTATGAAGAATCTATTAATTATACAGCAAATGCATTAATTTCTTTAATTCCATCTATTCCTTTAGGAGATTACATTGAGGCAACTTCGTTATCTATGTTGGAAAGCATGGCTTTAGGAGTGCCTGTGATTGCAAGTAATATTGGAGGCTTAAAGCAAGTTTTAGATGGTACCAAAGCTGGTATTTTAGTAGAACCCAATAATTCTAGTGCACTAGCTTTGGAAATTGAAAAAGTTTTGTACAATGATGAACTAAAGAGCTATATGGTATCTCAGGCTAAAAGATTAATAAGAGAATCTTACTCCTCTCAAGTATGGCTTCAAAAAAGGTTAGATTTTTATTACAAAGGATAAGACTATGTTGATAGTTTTATTGGTGGTGAATTTATTATTCTTATTTCTTTTCCCCAAGATTTATTTATTTATTTATTTATTTGTACGTTCAATTGGGAATTTTAGAAATATTAAATATATTTCTTTGTTAGATCTTCTAATATTTATTTATTTGGGCTTATCTTTATCTATAATGCTAGCCGATAGACCTTATTATCTTGGTAAAGATATTGGTTTTGGTGAAGATATGTTTCATTATTATAATGCATTTAACTGGATTATACATAATAACTTTTTTCTTTTTATAAAAGAATTTGGAACTATTGTCAATTTGACGGGTTCATCTGAACCATTTTTTTGGTTGGTGGTTAAATTAATTAGTTTATTTACGAGTAGTGAGTATTTTATACATGTGTTATTAACTTTTTTGGGATTGCTATTGATCTATATAGCAGGGCAAATATGGAATAAGTGTGGGCTTTTGTTTATATTTTTATATACAAATACAATAACTATGTTTGCTTTTCAAGGATCTGCTATTCGTTCTGGGCTTGCATTTAGTTTTGGAATGATAGGGTATGCATTTCTTTTAAAGAATAAATTTAAAATTATTAATTTTTTGTCGCCATTTTTTCATTTTAGTATGATCCCAGTGCCATTGATTACATATGCAAGCAATACCAACTATAAAAGTCCTAAAGAAATAATAATATTATTGTTGATTTCATTGATTTCAATATTTCCTTTTGTTTTTTTTGCATTCAATAGTATTGAAGTTGGTTTGGGTGCAAAAGTAGCTGCTCGTTTCTCTGAAAATAATGTAGATATAAATTCTAGTATTCAATTTTTAGTTGAGTCAATTTTTACATTTATAATTATATTCTATTTTTTTAGGGGTAAAATTAATAAATCCTTAAAAAATGGTTTTATATATTTCTTTATTGTAGCACTATTGCTATTGGTGATATCTCCTACATCTTTTGCTAGATTTTATAGGTATGGTTATATATTTATGATATATATATATTCTCTTGTTTTCTTAACCTCAAATCAATATATTAAAATTTTAATTTTGTGTTTTTCTTTATCATGGTTTATTTTTATAGGGCTAGATAGATTTATTGGTGTTTTTGCTGAAAATATTTTTGATTTTTTAGGTTATAATTTATTTTTTAGATTTAATTTAGGAATAGAATGAATTTAGTTATTTGGATGAATATTCCATCCCATCATCAATCACAATTTTTTGATTCTTTAAACAAAATCTGTTCAGAATTTAAGGTTTTCTATTATGATAAAGTTCCATCTACCCGAAGTGAAATGGGGTGGGAAAATGATATTAAATTTAAAGAGTATGAGACTTATATTGATCCTGCTGATTTTGAATTGAATTTAGATGATTTCAGAGAATATATTCATATATTACCAGGCTATGGTCATCCTTTTTTAGTTAAACTTCGTAATAACTTTTCTAAAAATAATATAAAGTGGGTTCATTGGAGTGAAAAATCTCGTACAGGAATATATTGGTACCTATCATTTTTTAAGAAAAAATTACATGCAAAATATATAAATAAGTTTGCACTAGGTGCATTTGCAATAGGAAATCAGGCTAAGTGTGATTTTATTAATTGGGGGGTAGAGAGGAAAAAAATAGAAATTCTACCTTACTCATTTAATAATTTGAATTATGAATTACCTGATCAAGAAATTTTATCTTTTAAAAAAGAAAGAGTTGCTTTTTTGTTTGTAGGTGCTTTATGTAAACGAAAGGGTATTGATATATTATTAGAAGCATTTTCTAATAAGTTTAAAGGAGATAATCAATGGTGTCTGGTATTAGTTGGAAATAATAAGAAAGATATTGATTGTAAGGATCTTGTAAATAAGTTGGGTATTGAAGATCAAGTTTTATTTAGAGGTGTAATACCTTCTATTAAGATTATGAGTGCTTACAAAGCAGCTGATATTTTTATATTACCTAGTCGACATGATGGTTGGGGAATGGTAGTAAATGAAGCAGTTTATTGTAATTTGCCTGTAATTGCATCAGATGCTGTTGGTTCATCAGAACATTTGATAAAGCCAGGGATAAACGGTTTTGTTTTTAAAGCTAATGATCCAGATTCATTAGCAGAAAATATGATTAAGTATAAAGATTATCAATTAATAGATAAGCAAAAAGAGCTTGTTCTTAAAGAGAAGATTTTTTCTCAATATTCAAGTGATAGTT
The DNA here is from genome assembly GCF_014054725.1 of Conchiformibius steedae. Classification (NCBI taxonomy): domain Bacteria; kingdom Pseudomonadati; phylum Pseudomonadota; class Betaproteobacteria; order Neisseriales; family Neisseriaceae; genus Conchiformibius; species Conchiformibius steedae. Next base: position 987,922 of record NZ_CP059563.1, read on the forward strand.
TATCAAAATATTTAATTGAAATTTTAAATTCTTGGATAAGCATAAAATGAGAATTTTTTTAGATTGTAGTTTGTTAAGTATTGGTGGTGGTATACAAGTTGGGTTAAGTATTATTCAAAATATAGTACATGACCCAAATATTGAGACTATTTTAGTTTGTACACCACAAATAGATGTGCAAATAGATAGGCTTTCAAAGCAAAAATTAAAGGCTTGTTATGTTGTCCCAAATGTTCCTTTTTATAAAAAAATAAGTCAAGGGAATTATATTTATCAATTAGAGCAGAAATATAAGCCTGATCTGGTTTTTACGGTTTTTGGCCCATCTTATTGGCGCTCTACAACGAAAAATATTCAAGGGTTTGCACTTGGGAAAATGCTTTATCCAGAGGTAAGAAAACTTTATTCATCTAAAATTGCTTATTTTAAAGAGATTTTATTTGATTTAGTAAAACAAAAGTTTTGTTTTAAAAATGTAGATAATTTTTTGGTTGAAACCGAAGTTGTAAAAACACGTTTAATTGATAAGTTTAATATTTTACCAGAAAATATTTATGTAATTAGTAATAGTTATAGTCCAAGTTTTGAGAAAAGGCTTCTGGAACAAAGAAATCATATTTTTCCTGATAAGCTTATAACTACAATTTTTGTACCAGCAAGCTTTTATTTTCATAAAAATCTATTAATTCTCCCAAAAGTATTAGCAGAATTGAAAAAATTAAATAACGAGAAAGTTTCTTTTAAGTTTACTCTACCTGAGAATTCTAGAGGATGGAGAGAAATTAGTAAGTATGCGACGAAATATGGGGTTATGGATCAAATAAAAACAGTGGGTTATGTTGACAACTATTTGATTTGTGATGAATATCTTTCTTCTTCATTTGTGCTTTGTCCCAGTTTGGTAGAATCTTCAACTGCTGTATTTCCTGAAAGTTTTATTGCTAAGCGACCATTGTTGGTTTCAGATAGAGATTTTGCAAGAAATTTATGTGAAGATGCTGCATTATATTTTGATCCATTAGATGCATATGATATAGCAAGAAAAATTGATTTAATTCTTAAAGATCAGCAACTTCAGGAAAAGTTGTTAAAGGCTGCAGTAAATGTTCTACATAAGAATTATTTATCTCCTATGGAGAAATGGGAACAACAACGTTTGTTGTTGAACAATCTAGTTAATTCTAAATAGTTTTTAGGTTTAGTTATGAAACAAATTCTTCAAGATATGGCAAATGGTAGTACAACTGTTACTGAGGCACCTGTGCCGCAAGTTTCTAAAGGTCATTTACTTATTTCCACAACTACCTCACTTATTTCTGCTGGTACAGAACGTATGTTGGTAGGCTTTGGTAAAGCTTCTATACTAGATAAAGCACGCCAACAGCCTGAAAAAGTAAAAATGGTAGTGGAAAAAATTCAAACAGATGGATTATTCACTACCTATGATGCAGTAAAGTCGAAGTTAGCTCAACCTTTGCCTCTTGGTTATTGTAATGTTGGTGTAGTTCATGAGCTGGGATCAGGTGTAGAAGATTTTAAAGTAGGTGATCGGGTTGTTTCAAATGGTCCGCATGCAGATATAGTTAAAGTACCAAAAAATCTTTGTGCAAAGATACCAGATAATGTAACTGATGAAGCGGCTTCATTTACTGTTGTTGCCAGTATTGGCTTGCAAGGTATTCGCCTTGCACAACCAACTATAGGTGAAAGCTTTGTAGTAACAGGGGTTGGTTTAATTGGTTTGCTTACCATTCAAATGTTGAAAGCCAATGGTTGTCGTGTATTGGCAATTGACTTTGATCAGAGTAAATTGGAGCTTGCGAAACAGTTTGGTGCAGAAATTTGTAACCCAGCTAAAGGTGAGAATCCGATTGCTGCAGGATTAGCATTTAGTCGTGGAATAGGAGTGGATGGTGTTATTATTACTGCATCGACTAAAGTTAGCGATCCAGTTACACAAGCTGCACGTATGAGCCGTAAGCGTGGTCGAATTGTTTTAGTTGGCGTAACAGGTCTGGAGTTGAACCGTGCAGATTTTTATGAAAAAGAGTTGAGCTTCCAAGTATCTTGTTCTTATGGACCAGGTCGTTATGATTCTTCCTACGAAGAAAATGGACAGGATTATCCTGTAGGATTTGTCCGTTGGACAGAACAGCGTAATTTTGTTGCTGTATTGGATATGCTAGCTGCTGGTACGTTAAATATAGATCCTCTAATTACACACCGTTTTGATTTTGAGGATGCACCAAAAGCTTATGATGTATTAACGCAGGATAATGCAGGTCTAGGCATTTTACTTGAATACAATTCAGCCGTTGAAACGCGCATAGAAAAGAAAGTAATTTTAAATCCAATTCAAATTGATAGACAAAATGCAGTAGTTGGTTTTATTGGTGCAGGTAACTATGCTTCACGTATTTTGATTCCTGCTTTTAAAAAAGCAGAAGCACAACTGCATACCATTACAACTTCTGGTGGTATTAATGGGGTAATTCATGGTGAAAAAGCTGGATTCGCGGAGGCGTCTACAGATGTGGATGCTTTATTAAAAAATGAAGATGTAAATACGATAGCAATTGCCACTAGACATAATAGTCATGCTTATTTTGTAGAAAAAGCATTATTGGCTGGTAAAAATGTTTTTGTAGAAAAGCCCTTGGCATTAACAATAGAAGAAATTAATAAAATTGAGCAGGCTTATGCTAGAAATATAGAGAATAAGCAATATTCGCGTATTATGGTAGGTTTTAACCGTCGTTTTGCGCCTCAGATTCAAAAAATGAAGAATTTGCTTGACACGGTAAAAGAACCTAAAAGTTTTATTATGACCATGAACGCAGGAGCAATCCCTGCGGATCATTGGACGCAGGATAATACGATAGGTGGTGGACGCATTGTTGGTGAAGCCTGTCACTTTATAGATTTAATGCGCTTTTTGGCAGGTTCAAAAATTGTGTCTGTTCAAGCTAGACGTATGGGAGAATCTGATGCAGTACCAATTCTAGAGGATAAGGCTAGTATTACTTTAGGTTTTGAAGATGGCTCTTTCGGAACAATTTTTTACTTGGCAAATGGTGCTTCAAGCTTTCCTAAAGAAAGAATTGAAGTTTTTGCCGCAGGGCGAGTTCTGCAGTTGGATAATTTCCGTAAATTAAAAGGATTTGGATGGTCAAATTTCAGTAAGATGAATTTGTGGCGCCAAGACAAAGGGCAAGATGCTTGTGCTGCAGCTTTTATAGGTAGTATTAAAGAGGCTAAAGAATCTCCTATTCCTGTTGAGGAGATCTTCGAAGTAGCGCGAGTAACGGTTGAAGTTGCTGAAATATTAAGAGCTCAGTCATGAGAATTATCATGAAGGTAAGAACAGTCCTAGCCTTAGGGCTGTTTAACTTGATCAGGGTATTTAAATATCGGATGAGTGTGCGAATAGGTTTGAATCCTGTACAAAAAATAACAGCTGTATTGCCATTTGGAAGTTTTTTTTCTAAGCAATTCGATACCAATCAAGATGTGAAGCTTATTTTAAATGAGCTAAATGGCTTTGGTTATTTAAAGTACCCTATAACGAATGGCTATCCTAACTGGTTTTATAGTCCACTGACTAAAAAAGAGTTTCAGGATGTGAATCAACCATGGTATTTGATTTCTGATTTTGATTCAGGTGTTGGAGATATTAAGGGAGTTTGGGAAGCATCACGTTTTAATTGGGTATTAGATTTAATTTTGCTTGAGCGTAAAAGGCAGGATAATGTTGCATTAAATCAGTTGGATTTATGGCTAAATCACTGGTGTGCAAGTAATCCCCCATATAAAGGTCCAAATTGGAAATGTGGGCAGGAAGCTTCTATTAGAGTGATACATGTTGTAGCAGCACTTGTTGGTTTAGACCAATTGCATGAATATCATGAAAACCTTTTAAAGTTTATTGAAGTTCATCTTAAGAGAATTGCACCAACAATCGAATATGCAATTGCTCAAGACAATAACCATGGTACTTCTGAAGCTACAGCATTATTTATTGGCGGAGCTTTGCTTGACTATTTTATGCCTGAACCTAAATATAAAGCTTGGAAAAATCTTGGACATAAATGGCTAGAAAATCGTGCTAAAAAATTAATTATGTCAGATGGTGGTTTTAGTCAATATTCATCGACTTACCATCGTGTGATGTTAGATTCATATAGTTTAGCAGAAATTATTAGACGAAATCTTGATTTAGAAAAGTTTTCTGATGAGTTTTATACTCAACTAAAAAAAGCAACAGATTGGCTATATATCCTGACAGAAAAAAATAACGGTGATGTACCTAATCTTGGTGCTAATGATGGTGCACATCTATTACATGTGTCATCAACTGACTATCGAGATTTTAGACCTTCAGTACAACTTGCAAGTACTTTGTTTTCAGGACAAAGTTACTATACTGTTCCTGGTTCTTATGATGATAACTTAATTTTCTTTCGTTTAGATAAAAAAGAATTAAATCATAAGACTTTACCAAAAAAAGATCAGTTTTTCTATAAAAGTGGTCTAATAACAGCAGAAAAACATAATTTTTTTATTGTGTTTAAATTACCCATTTTTAAATTTAGACCCAGTCAATGTGATGCTTTGCATTTAGATGTTTGGTGGAAAGGACAAAATATTCTAAGAGATGGTGGTACATACAGTTATAATTCTACTGTAGAAGATTTAGATTATTTTAGTGGTGTGGAAAGCCATAACACAGTTCAATTTGATGAACACCAACAAATGCCTCGTTTAAGTCGTTTTTTATTAGGAGTATGGTTGAAACCAATTAAATTAAGTTATCAACCCGATCATTTTATTTGTGCGTATCAAGATTATTGGGGTTGTGAGCATCAACGAGAAATTACATTAACTGAAAATCAAGTTCAGGTAGTAGATACTGTATCTGGTTTTAATAATCAAGCAACTGTAAGATGGCGTTTACAACCTGGAAAATGGTCTCTGTGTGATAATGTACTTAGTAATGACAATATCAGAATTGTGATTGATTCAAAAAGTGAATTGACATTAAGATTAGTACAAGGTGAAGAGTCGAGGTACTATTACCAAAAACAGCCTGTACCTGTTTTAGAGATTAAAGTATCGCAAGCAGCAAGTATTACTACGATTATTCAAGATTTAACATGAAAATTATATATTTCCATCAGCATTTTTCTACTCCTAATGGTTCTGCAGGTATTCGTTCATATGCAATGGCTCAAGCATTGATTTGCAATGGACATCAAGTAATAATGGTCTGTGGTTCATTTAGTGTAGGACAAACAGGGTTAAATCAGCCTTTTGAAAGAGGTGTACGTCGGGGTGTGGTGGATGGAATTGAGATTATTGAGTTTGAATTGCCTTATTCAAATAGTCTCTCATTTTTGAAAAGGGTTTTAGTTTTTTTAAGTTTTTCTTTAAAATCAGTAAAAGTTGCTTTTACAGAGCAATATGATATTTTATTTGCCACTACTACACCACTTACAGCAGGTATTCCTGGTATTCTGGCAAAATGGTTACGTAGAAAGCCATTTGTATTTGAAGTGCGTGATTTATGGCCAGAGTTGCCTAAGGCAATGGGTGTGATAAAAAATCCAGTAGTATTAGGCATGATGTCTATCTTGGAGTGGGTATCTTATCATTCTGCGGACCGATTGATTGGGTTATCACCAGGCATTGTTACAGGTATTATTAAACGTGGTATTGATGCAGATAAAGTAATACCTATTCCCAATGGTTGTGATTTAAATATTTTTGCACAAAAACAGCATGCTTGGCGTCCAGAGCAAGTTGGTCATAATGATTTAATGGCTATTTTTGCGGGTACGCATGGTTTAGCGAATGGATTGGACTCAATAATAGACGTAAGTGTAGAATTGAGAAAAAGACAAAGAAACGATATTAAATTGGTTCTTGTGGGCGATGGGATGCAGAAAAAATTATTGCAACAAAGGGTGACAGAATTAGAACTTAATAATATTATATTTCTTGATCCTGTTAATAAAATAAAGCTGGCTGGCTTGATGGCAGGTGCGGATTTAGGATTGCAAATTTTAGCTAATGTCCCAGCATTTTATTATGGTACTTCACCTAATAAGTTTTTTGATTATATTGCTGCTGGATTACCTGTATTAAATAATTACCCTGGTTGGCTAGCAGAATTAATTGAGCAGAAACATTGTGGCTTTGCTGTGCCGCCAGAAAACCCTCAAGCATTTGCTGAGGCACTAGAATATGCAGCAGATCATCGTGATGAGTTGGCAATTATGGGAAATAATGCTCGGGATTTGGCAAGTACTCAATTTAATCGCCAGGAGCTTTCGCAAAAGTTTGTAGAATGGGTTACTCAGGGATAACACTATGTTGAAACGTTTTGCTGATATTGTTATTTCATTAATTGTATTAATTTTCTTTTTTCCTTTGTATATCTTTATTTTCTATTCTGTGAAGAAAAATTTAGGCTCTCCTGTATTGTTCCGTCAAACTCGACCTGGTTTAGATGGTAAGCCTTTTGAAATGTTAAAATTTCGGACAATGAGAGATGCTGTGGATAGAGATGGCAATCTTTTGCCTGATAGTGAGCGCTTAACTGATTTTGGTACAAAATTGAGAGCCAGTAGTTTAGACGAATTGCCAGAATTATGGAATGTTTTAAAAGGTGATATGAGTTTAGTTGGTCCCCGTCCATTATTGATGGAGTATTTGCCTTTATATAATGATGAACAAAAGCGTCGGCATGAAGTTCGTCCAGGTATAACTGGTTGGGCTCAAGTGAATGGTCGTAATGCGATTAGCTGGGAGGAGAAATTTAAATTGGATGTTTGGTATGTGGATAATCAATCTCTATGGTTAGATATGAAAATTTTATTCCTGACTGTTAAGAAGGTTTTGATTAAAGAGGGTATTTCAGCTGGTAATGATGTAACAATGCCTAAGTTTATGGGTAATGGTAAAGATAAAAATGGATAAAAAGCTTGCAATTATTGGTGCGGGAGGTCATGGTAAAGTAGTTGCAGATGCTGCTCGTAGTATGCAAGTCTGGAAAAATATTACTTTTTTTGATGATATAGTGCCAGTAAATGAAATTATTATTGCTGATATAAGAAATAGTGGGTCAATAAGTGATTTGGCTAATATATTCTTGCCCAGACAATATGATGTGGTTGTGGCAATTGGTTGTAATAAGATTCGAAAAGATTATATTGAGAAATTCCTTGCTTTAGGTTTTTCTTTGCCAAATATTATACATAGTACGGCTTATATAAGTTCATTAGCACAAATCGGGGATGGGAATGTTTTTTTTGCTAAAGTGGTGGTAAATCCTGGTTGTGTAATTGGGAATGGTTGTATTGTGAATACTTCATCCAGTATTGATCATGATTGTATTATAGAAGATTTTGTCCATATTAGTCCTGGAGCACATTTGGCAGGGGGAACTTCCGTTGGTTTGGGTAGCTGGGTAGGTATTGGAGCATGTACGAAACAACAAGTGCATATTGGTTGTAATGTGATTGTAGGGGCTGGTACAGTTGTCATCAATGATGTAGATAGTAACTGTACTGTAGTAGGAAATCCGGCAAAGAAATTAGAAAGAAAAGGATAAATTCTATGTTAAATATATCTTTAAATCCATGGCCTTGTTTCACTCAAGAAGAGCAAGATGCGATTTCTAAAGTTTTATTATCTAATAAAGTAAATTATTGGACTGGGCAAGAATGTCGTGAGTTTGAAAAAGAATTTGCAGCATTTGCACAGTGTAAATATGCGGTTGCTTTAGCGAATGGTACGGTGGCTTTAGATGTAGCTTTAAAGGCATTGGGTATCGGGCATGGTGATGATGTAATTGTTACTTCACGGACATTTTTAGCCTCTGCCAGTTCAATTGTAACAGCTGGCGCGAATCCGATTTTTGCCGATGTGGAATTGGATTCACAGGATATTTCCCGCTCTACCATAGAAGCGGTATTAACCCCGAATACCAAAGCAATTATTTGTGTGCATTTGGCAGGTTGGATGTGTGATATGGATCCGATTATGCAATTTGCACAAGAAAAAAATCTATATGTCATTGAGGATTGTGCGCAAGCACATGGCGCGATGTATAAAGGACGTTCTGCTGGTTCAATCGGGCATATTGGTGCGTGGTCGTTTTGTCAGGATAAAATTATGACGACTGGTGGTGAAGGTGGCATGGTTACCACCAATGATGAACAACTGTGGAATAAAATGTGGTCGTATAAAGACCATGGTAAAAGTTATGACAGTGTTTATCATAAACAGCATCCGCCAGGCTTTCGCTGGGTGCATGATTCGTTTGGGACGAACTGGCGCATGATGGAAATTCAGGCAGCTATCGGAAGGATTCAATTAACCCGTATGCCTGATTGGACGGCGAAACGTCAAGCAAATATGGAACGTATTTGGCAGGCATTTGAGCAATCGTCTTATTTTACGGTTTATCGTCCTTCATCGGATTATGTGCATGCTGCATATAAGTGTTATGTTCAGGTAAACAGTGACAAGCTGCCTGAAAATTGGTCGCGTGACAAAATTATGGAAGCCATCAATTCGTTGGGTATTCCGTGTTATAGCGGTTCATGTTCGGAAGTGTATTTGGAACATGCGTTTGATGATACGCCTTGGCGTCCTGCGCAGCGTTTGCCGAATGCGAAAAAGCTGGGTGAAGAAAGTTTGATGTTTTTAGTTCATCCTACCTTAACTGAGCAAGATATGAATCGGACAGTAGCGGCGATTGAACAAGTGCTTCAAGATTTGTCAAAAAACTAAATACAAAAGCAGATTGGTTGTGAAATCTTTATTTTTTTCTTTTGTTTCCGCCCCGCGATTGCTGAAGCAGGGATTCCTAATCATTTTGGATTTTTTGTTATTTCCAATTTTGATTTGGTTCTGCTACGCATTGCGGGCGTTTGATTTGGGCGCGCCAGTGGTGCCGAATGTGGCATTCGGTTCTTTGTGGGTATCATTGTTGGCAACGGTCAGTTTGTTGGGTTGTGGGGTATACCGATTTATTGTCCGTAATTTTAATGAGGCATTTATTATCAAACTGGCGGTGGCAACGGCGCTGACAGTGGTAAGTTTATACGCGATGGCTTATGCCACGCCTGCGGTAATTCCGACTTCGATTCCGCTGATGTTTGGTTTTATGATGTTTGCGTGGGTATGGTTTAGCCGAAGTATTATCCGTTTTACGGTTAAGGCGCATTTGCAGGCAGATAAGCCACGCCGCCGTATTGCCATCTATGGCGCAGGCTTGGCTGGACAGCAGATTGCAGCAACTTTGATGCGTTCTGATGAGCATTTGCCGGTATTTTTTATTGATGATGATGTGGCATTGTCTAAAAATATTTTAGGTGGTTTGCGTGTGTATCCGCCAGAACAGGCGATGCCTTTATTGGACAAGTTGGGTATTGATGAAGTTTTGATTGCGCTACCTTCGGTGGAACGGCAACGGCGTAATGAGATTATTCACACTTTAGAGCCTGCGCGGAAAAAAATTACTGAATTACCTGGTTTGACCCAACTGGTTGATGGAAAAATAAATATTTCCGATATTCGTGAAATCAATATCGTGGATTTGTTAGGGCGAGACCCTGTTCCGCCGATTGAAGGTTTGTTGGCGCAAAATATCCGTCAGAAAACAGTTATGGTAACGGGCGCAGGTGGTTCAATCGGTTCGGAATTATGCCGTCAGATTTTAAGCCAGCAGCCTGAAAAGCTGATTTTGTTTGAAGTAAACGAATTTGGTTTATACAGTCTTGAAAAAGAATTGCATGCTTTGGCAGAACAGTCTGGGGTGGAGTTGATTCCGATTGTCGGGACGATTCAATCGCAGGCAGATTTGCAAAGAGTGATGCAAACTTTTTCGGTGCAAACCATTTACCATGCGGCTGCGTATAAACATGTGCCTTTAGTGGAATACAATGTGGCATCGGGCGTACGCAATAATGTGTTGGGGACGTGGTATTGTGCTCAAGCGGCGCTTGCGGCGAAAGTGGAAACTTTTGTTTTAATTTCAACGGATAAAGCGGTTCGCCCAACCAATACCATGGGGGCAAGTAAGCGGATGGCAGAGTTGGTGTTGCAGGCTTTGGCGCAGGAAAATCATTCCACCCGTTTTACCATGGTGCGTTTTGGTAATGTGTTGGGGTCGTCCGGTTCGGTTGTGCCTTTATTTGAAGCGCAGATTATGCAGGGCGGACCGATTACCTTAACCCATCAGGATATTACCCGTTACTTTATGACCATTCCCGAAGCGGCGCAGTTGGTGATTCAAGCGGGTGCGATGGGTAAAAACGGCGATGTTTTTGTTTTGGATATGGGTGAGCCAGTAAAAATTTATGATTTGGCGGTGCGCATGATTCATTTGAAGGGTAAAAAGCTGAAAACACCTGAAGATGAAGATGGAATTGAAATTCGTTTAAGTGGTTTGCGCCCCGGTGAAAAACTGTATGAAGAATTGTTGATTGGCGACACAGTTGAAAAAACCGCGCATCAAAAGATTATGACGGCAATGGAAGTGATGTTGCCGTGGTCGGAATTGCAACCGCTGTTGTTGCGTTTGCAAACTGCATGTGATGATTATGATATTGCAGAAATCCGTGAAATTCTTTTGAATGCACCAACGGCGTTCCTACCTGTAGATGATATTTGTGATGTGGTTTGGAATGCGAAACAATAAAACGGTAGGCTGCCTGAAAACTTCAGGCAGCCTTTTGTGTTAATGTTTACTTTGAATATAGTTTACTTCTTCTTTACTACCGAGAATAACGGCAACACGCTGATGCAGGCTTTCAGGCTGGATGGTTAAAATAGACTGGCGGGCATTACTGCTCGCGCCGCCAGCTTGCTCCACCACCAAACCCAAAGGATTGGCTTCATACATCAGGCGCAGTTTGCCGGGTTTATTCGGGTCACGGGCATCTTTGGGGTAGAGAAACACGCCGCCGCGCATCAAAATCCGATGCACTTCCGCCACCATACTGGCAACCCAACGCATATTGTAATTTTTGCCGCGAACCCCCGTGCTGCCTGCCAACAGTTCGCTAATATATTGTTGTACAGGGGCTTCCCAATGGCGTTGGTTAGACATATTGATGGCAAATTCGGCAGTCTGTTCGGGGATGTGAATGGTGGTAGGCTGATGGATAAATTCGCCATCGTTGTTTAAGGTAAACATCGCCACGCCTTGTTTAAAGGTTAGCACTAGTAAAGTTTGCGGACCATACAGCACATAACCTGCGGCAACTTGTTCTTGTCCTTTTTGCAGGAAATGTTCGGTTTTGAGTGTGCCTTCGGGTTTTTTCAATACGGAAAAAATTGTGCCAATGGAAATATTGACATCAATATTGGACGAACCGTCCAAGGGGTCAAACAGCACCAAATATGTTCCGTTTTTATTGGCGGCGACAAAATCGTCTTCTTCTTCGCTGGCCAGGCCTGCTACGGCGGGATTGTATTTCAGTTTTTCAATCAAAATATGATTGGCAATCACATCTAATTTTTTTTGTTCTTCTCCCTGAATATTGCCCGTTCCGGCTGCGCCGAGTACGCCCGATAAGGCACCCAAACGCACTTGTGCGCTGATTTCGGTGCAGGCGGCGGCGATGGTGACAACGGTTTCGGTTAAGTCGGTGGGCAAATGATGTTGGGTGGCGTGATGCTTGAGAAATTGTGCCAAGTTTTCCATATTTTCTTCCAAAATCAAGGTTTAACGGATGTGAAATGTGAGTTTGAAATGGGCTTTGTCGTCTTGTGCCAGCAGTTGGCACAGAACGGGTAAGGTTTTTTGCAATTGTTCCGCCAGAAGATAGGGTGGATTGAGAATAAACATGCCGCTGCCGTGCATACCGAAACCGTCGCTGCGGGGAGCGTGGGCGTGTAATTCGGCGTGTAAATGGTTATCGGGCAGCAATTTGCTTAATTGAACGGGTAGGGCGCGGCTTTCTTCGCGGCTGAGGCAGGGATACCAAAGCAAATAACAGCCTTGAGCAAAGCGTTTGAGCGCATCGCGTAAGCTATGAACAGCGCGGCTATAATCTTGTTTTTGTTCGTAAGGCGGGTCAATCAGCACCACGGCGCGGCGGGGTGGCGGCGGCAATAATGCAGGCAGGGCTTCCCAGCCGTTTTGTTGTTTGACCATCACGCGGCGACCCAATCGGGCTTCACGCATATTGTTGTCTAATAGGGAAAAATCATTGGGATGCAGTTCAAACAGGCGCAGTTTGTCAGTAGGGCGCAACAGGCTTTGTGCCAGCCAAGGCGAGCCGCAATAGTGGTGTGCTGCAGGCAAAATATGTTTTAAGTGGACAACGAAATCCGCTAAATCATCGGGCAGGGCAGCGGCTTGGTATAAGCGGGCAATGCCGTGATGGTATTCGCCGATTTTTTGTGCTTCTTTGCCGTTTAAGTCGTATAAACCTGCACCGGCGTGGGTGTCGATATACCAATAAGGTTTGTCTTTGCGGTTAAAATACTGCAAAACCAAATATAAAATAAAGTGTTTGAGTACATCGGCGTGATTGCCGGCGTGAAAGGCGTGGCGGTAGCTGAGCATGGGGCAAAATCGGGCGTAAAGTCTTATTTTAGTCATTTTTGGGCAGATTGAACATGGTTTTGCTGCTTAAATCGGATAAATGCCTGATGTGTTGTCGCATCGCTGGAAACATTGTGATAAACTGGCGTATTTCAAAATATTTGATTAACCCAATCTGTTTTAGGTAATAAGAAAGGCTGCCATGAGCGCAACTGTTGAAAATTTGGAAAATTTGGAACGTAAATTGGTTGTTTCCATTGCGTGGGAAAACATCAACGCAGAAACAGCAAAACGTTTGAAAGACACTGCCCGCCGTGTGCGGATTGACGGTTTCCGTCCGGGCAAAGCGCCCTTGAAAATGGTGGAATCCATGTATGGCGCAGGTATTCAAAACGAAGTGTTGAACGACTTGGCGCAACAGGCTTTCCAACAAGCCGTAGCCGAGCAAAACATTGCTGTGGCGGCTTTGCTGCGTTTGGACGCGGTGGAAGGTCAGGCAGAAGATGCTGCTGATTTCCAAGTGGCATTTGTATTTGAAACCTTCCCCGAAGTAAACATCGGCGATTTGTCTGCTTTGGAAGTGAACAAAGCCGCGATTGAAGTGGGTGAAGCTGAAGTGGATAAAACCATTGATATCCTGCGCAAACAACGCACCCGTTACACCCGCGTGGAACGCGCTGCGCAAGATGGCGACCGTGTGATTATTGATTTTGAAGGTAAGATTGACGGTGTGCCTTTTGAAGGCGGCAGCGCACAAAATTATGCTTTTGTATTGGGACAAGGTCAGATGCTGCCTGAATTTGAAGCAGGCGTATCGGGCTTAAAAGAAGGCGAAAGCAAAGAAGTATCGGTAAACTTCCCCGAGGACTACCACGGCAAAGACGTGGCAGGCAAAACGGCTGTATTTAATATTACCGTAAACAATGTTGCCGAAGCTGAACTGCCTGAAGTAGATGAGCAGTTTGCCAAAGCCTTGGGTATTGAAGACGGCGATTTGGCGAAAATGCGCGCCGAAATCCTGAAAAACGTTTCCCGCGAAGCCAAACGCCGTGTAGCCGCCAAAAATGCCGATGCGGTAATGACGGCTTTGCGCCAGCATGTGCCTTTGCAACTGCCTCGTGCTTTGGTGGCAGACGAAGCTGAACGTTTGGCTGCGGAAATGCGTGAAAACTTCTCACGTCAAGGTTTGGACGCGCAAAATCTGGATTTGCCCGCTGCCATGTTTACCGACCGTGCCGAGCAAAATGTGGCATTGGGTTTAATCGTGCCTGAGCTGATTGAGCAAAACAAATTGCAACCCACTGAAGAGCAAGTGAAAAACATTGTGTTGGAATTTGCTGAAAGCTATGAAGACCCGCAAGAAGTGGTGGATTGGTACTTCTCTGACCGCGAGCGTTTGCAAGAGCCGACCAATTTGGCATTGCAAGCCAATGTGGTAGAGTTTGTATTTGGTAAAGCCAAAGTCACCGAACAAGCGCTGTCATTTGACGAAGTGATGAGCGGCGCAGCGTAAACGCTGTTTGCCCCGAAAAGCACCGGAGCGTCTGCTTGGGTGCTTTTTTATCAGAAAATTTAAGGAAACAATATGATACCCGATATTTTAAACAATACGCTGATTCCGACTGTGATTGAGCAGAGCGGTCGCGGTGAACGCGCATTTGATATTTATTCGCGCTTATTGAAAGAACGGATTATTTTTTTGATTGGTCCGGTAAACGACCATACTGCCAATTTGGTGGTGGCGCAAATGCTGTTTTTGGAAAGCGAAAACCCTGATAAAGATATTTATTTTTACATTAACAGCCCCGGTGGCAGCGTAACGGCGGGGATGTCGGTGTACGATACCATGAATTTTATCAAGCCCGATGTGCAAACGCTGTGTTTGGGTCAGGCGGCGAGCATGGGCGCGTTTTTACTGTCGGCTGGCGCGAAAGGCAAACGTTTTGCGTTGCCGCATAGCCGTGTGATGATTCATCAGCCTTTGATTAGCGGCGGCTTGGGCGGACAGGCTTCCGATATTGAAATCCATGCACGTGAGCTGTTGAAGCTGAAAGGCAAGTTAAATGAATTGCTGGCGCAGCATACGGGACAAAGCTTGGAACGCATTGAGCGTGACACCGACCGTGATAATTTTATGTCGGCAGAAGAAGCGGCGGCTTACGGTTTGGTAGACAAGGTAATTACTGCCCGTGCTGATGCGGTACAGGCGCAATCCGTTTAGATTAAAGCCATAGAAAACACAACGGCAGGAAAGTAATTCCTGCCGTTGTTTATTTCTTAATCGGTAATTTCAAGATTTTCTGTTTTGCGCTTGGCGGGCTTGGGTGCTGCTTCGCTGTCTTCTGCTGCCGCTTTGCGTTTTTTTGGGCGTGCTTGCGGTTGTGCATTGGCAGCCGTTTCTTTTTTGCTGCTTGAACCGCCTGATTTAAAACTTTGAATCGGCATGCCTTTTAAGGCAAAACGCATATAATCTACCCACACGGGCAAAGCGAGCGTGCCGCCGAAACCGCGCCGTCCCATGCTGGTGGGCTTGTCGTAACCGATATAAACAGCAGTTACCACTTTCGGGTTGTAACCCACAAACCACGCATCTTTAAAGTCGTTGGTTGTACCCGTTTTGCCGGCAATATCGCTGCGTCCGAGGGCATTGGCGCGCGCACCCGTACCCGAGCGCACCACGTCCTGCAACATGGACGTCATCATGGAAGCATTTTTCGGGTCAATTACTTGAGGGGCGTTTTGACGTGCCACCAAGGGGTGCATTTCGGCGCGTAAATTGCCTTTGGTGTCGTAAATCTTGTCAATCACATAGCCTGAAACCTTGTAACCGCCGTTGGCAAATACCGCATAGCCTTCCGCCATTTGCAGCGGGGTTGCCGAACCTGCACCCAATGCCAAAGGTAAAGACGGCGGTAACTGATTGGCGCGGAAGCCGAAACGTTCTGCATAGCTGCGCAGGTAATCCACACCCATGGCTTGCGCAATGCGCACCGATACCGTGTTTTTGGATTTGGTCAGTGCCAAGCGCAAACTAATCATGCCCGCGTAATAGCCGTCAGAGTTTTTCGGCTGCCAACCGCGGATATTCAGCGGCGCATCGTTTACCATAGTGGAAGGGGTCATGCCTCGTGATAAAGCTGCCGAATAAACAAAGGGTTTGAAGGTTGAACCGGGTTGGCGGATACTTTGGGTGGCGCGGTTAAAGGTTTTGTAATGGTAGTCGTAACCACCCACCACAGCACGAATCGCGCCTGTTTCGGTTTCCATAGAAATCAACGCACCCTGAATGGCGGGTTGTTGCACCACCGTCCAGCGGTTGTTTCCCGTTTTGGTTACACGAATGACCGAACCTGCTTTTAAGGCATTGTCGCCCAAGCGTTTGTTACCGATGGCATTGCGTGCCATGCCCATATCGTTTAAGGTCATCACGGCTTGCACACCGCCCTGCATGTGGATTTTCACCCCTTTGCTGTTTACCGAAGTAATCACCGCAGGCACCATATTTTCAACGGTATAGGTATTGGCGAGGTATTGTTCGATACCGTCTTCCACGTCTTCCATTTGGCTTAAATCCAGTTGTTCTTCTGCGCCACGATAGGACGAGCCGCGGTCAAAATTACGCAATGCCTTACGCATGGCTGCGGTGGCGACTTTTTGATGAGCAGTGCTGACAGTGGTATAAACTTTGAAGCCTTGCGTGTACACGTCTTCGCCGTATTTTTCATACAGGGTTTGGCGTGCCATTTCTGCAACATACAGCGAGTTTTGGTCAATCAGCAAACGGTAGCGTTCGTAATGCAGCTCTTCCGCCAGTGCGTCTTGACGCTGCTGTGGTGCAATCATGCCCAAATCCACCATATTGTTGAGAATGTATTCCTGACGTAAACGGGCGCGTTCGGGATTGACAATCGGATTAAAGGTGGACGGGGCTTTGGGCAAGCCTGCCAAAATACTGGCTTCTGCCAAGGTAAGGTCTTGAACAGGTTTGTTAAAATAAATTTTGGCAGCCGATGCAAAACCATAAGCACGCTGACCGAGGTAGATTTGATTGAAATAAAGTTCTAAAATTTGGTCTTTGGTGAGGCTGCGCTCAATTTTGTAGGCGAGCAAGGCTTCATTGAATTTGCGCGTGAGCGTGCGTTCGTTGGTAAGGTAGAAATTACGCGCCACCTGTTGGGTAATGGTACTGGCACCCTGTTTGTGTCCGCCGCGCAAATTGCTCATCATGGCGCGACCCACGCCCACCACGTCCACGCCCCAGTGTTCGTAAAAGCGTTTGTCTTCGGCGGCGATTACTGCGTCTTTCAACACTTTGGGAAACTGGTCAATCGGGGTAAAGGCGCGGCGCTCGTCGCCGTAAGTGCCGATAATCACGCCGTCTGACGAATAAATGGTTAAAGGCTCTTTGGGCTGGTAGTGTTTGACGGCATCAAGCTCGGGCAGTTTGGGGTAAGTTACCAAAACCGCAACGGTAATCAGACCGACTGTAAACAAAAACAGCCCCAAAACAAGCCCTAAAATGGTGAGGAGGAAATTTTTAATCATGATTTTTTAATAAAAAGTTGCCATCAGTTTTTTTAAATAAAGTAAAATAAGCCCAGTTTTTGTTACTGGATGGGAACGGACTGCGGACGTTGCTATTATAAATGCTTTCATGCGTCAGGTAAGGATTTTAAATCATGCGTTTTAAGAAAACCGATAAAAATACTGGTAAAAAAGCTGAAAAGGCAAAGAAATCTTCTGCCAAATCGGCTGCGGGCATTTCGGGTAAAACCGTTATCGGACTCGATATCGGGCAAAATAATATCCGAATGATTCAGCTTTCGGGCAAAGGCGGTAATCAGGTACAGGTGGATAAATATGCCATTGAGCCTTTGCCGCAGGGTGTGATTTCGGGTACCGAGATTACGAATTTTGACACGCTTGTATCCCAATTGCAACACTGCTACGGCAAGTTGAAAACGGGCTGTAAGTCGGTTAATCTTGCCCTGCCGATGGGCTCGGTAACGATTGAGACCAACCTGCAGTTTTCGCCCGACAGCGAACTGACAATTCAGGAATTGGTGGAAGCGGAAGTGGTGCGTGTGGGCGCGTTGGACGAAATGCGCTACGATTGGCAAATGTTGCCACATCACGGTTCGTCTCCTGAAGAGCCTGTGTTGATGGTGGCAGCAAAAACCGAAAACGTGGACCGTTATGTGGATTTGGTGGAAGATGCGGGATTAACCGTTACTAATGTGGATGTGGACGTGTTTGCGCTGTTTAACGCCTATGCCTATGTGAACGAAATGCACGACAATGAGTTTTTCCAAGAGCGCGTGGTATTGTTTGATATCGGCGATGTGGTGATGAAGGCTTTGGTGGTGGAGGGGGGTAAAATCCTGTACCGTCACGAAAGCAATTTCGGTTTGGACCAATTGGTGCAGCTGATTCAGCGCACTTATCAGACCACCGAAGAAGAGGCTTTGGAAATGATTGCGGGCCGCCGCCAACGCCCCGAAGAATATAAGGTGGAAGTAAGCGATTATTTCAATATGCAGGTGGCACAGGAAGTGCAGCGTGTGATGCAGTTTTTTATGACCACGCGCAGCCACAGCGATTCCAGCATTCAGCGCATCTTTTTGAGCGGCAGCGGCTGTGTGGCGCATTCGGGGCTGGTGGAAGTGGTGCGTCTGCAAACGGAAATTCCTACGCAAGAGTTGGCACCGGTGTTGTCGGCAAACATTAAGGCAAAAGTAAGCGACGAGCAACTTGAAGAGGATGCCAATGGATTGACCACGGCATTCGGTTTGGCGTTGAGAGGATTGTTCTAGTTTGTTGCAATACACAGGGTTGGCACATCAAGCACACAACCCCTGATTTGGACAGGGTTATGCCCCGCCCAAATAGGCTTATTTTACCGCTAGTTATGGCGGGGTTTCAAACCACAAAGGAATTTTGATGAATCTGATTAAAGTCAACCTGCTTCCCTATCGTGAATTGCGGGAAATGAAGCAGAAGAAGCAGTTTCAAAATATTTTGGCAGGCGGCTTTTTGCTGGGCGCTTTGCTCTGCGGCGGGGTGTATATGGTGCTGGACAAGGCCGTTGAACACCAAAACAGCCGCAACCAAAGCCTGCAGGACGGTATAGAGTCTTTGAAAAAGGAAATCGCCACCATTCAAACACTGCGTGCCGATAAGGAACGTTTTCTTGAGCGCAAGAAAAAAGTGGAAGAATTGGACAACAAACGCTTTGACGGGGCGCGTATTGTGGACAGCCTGAATCAGGTGGTGCCTGACGGTGCGTATCTGGTACAGCTGAAAGGCGGCGACACCAACAGCAGCGGCAGTACCGGAAAAGATGAGTACACCATTGAAGGGCGTGCGTTGAGCGACAATAAAGTGGCTTTGCTGATGGCGGCGCTGCCCAGTACGGGTATGTTTAACCTGCCCGAACTGGTGGAAATTGCCAAAACCGAAGATTCGCAAAAATTTATTTTAAGATCCACGCTGGCAGACCAATCTTTGCTGCCGCCGCCTTCGGTTGCGCCCAAGCCTGTGGTGCCTGCTGATGACGGTGCGCAAGCCGCACCGTCCGAACCGCCTGCTGCCGCTTCTGCGCCGCCTGCCGATACCGCTGCCGAACCCCCCGCATCGCCGGCACAAGCACAATAACCTTTTCAACACGGAGTGTTAAAGAATGAATATGAACGAATTGGATATGCAGAAGCTGCATCTGGCACCCAAGCCGGTTCAGTTTTTTATCGCACTGCTGGTGGCGGTGCTGCTGCTGGTGGCGGGCTTTGTGCTGATGTTCCAAGAACAGTGGGAAACGCTGCAAACCGCGAAGGAAGAAGAAGTTACTTTAAAAGAACAATATGTGGACCAAAGCCGTCAGGCAGCCAATCTGGAAAATTTGCAGATTGAGCTGAAAATGATTGAAGAATCCATTGCCAATCTGATTAAAAAACTGCCCACGTCGTCTGAAATCCCCAGCCTGATTCAAGAGCTGTATCAGGCAGCAGCACAAAACGGTCTGACCATGAGCGCGGTAATTCCGCAACAGCCGGTAAGCGAAGATTCCAGCATTCAGCGTTTGCCGTTTACCATTTCGGTGGTGGGTTCTTACGAGCAGCTGGCGCAGTTTTTGCGTGATGTGGGCAAAATGTCGCGTATCGTCACTTTGTCAAACATTACCATTAACGAAGCCCCTGGCGAACAAAGTAAAAAAACCGGCAGCAAATTGCAGTTGAGCGCAGTGGCCAGCACCTATAAAGCCATTGATGCCAACCCTGCATCGGCAGCATCTGCAGCCAGCGGCGCCGCTTCTTCGGCACAATAAGGACAGGATGAGAGAATGAAAGCCAAATTACTAATGATTCCTTTGGTTTTTGTGTTGGCGGGCTGTTTGGACGAACACGAAGACCTGCAAAACTGGATGGAACAGGCCAAACAGGAAGCCAAACTGCGGGTACAGAAACCGCAGCCGCCCGCACCGGTACAAACCGTGGAATACACACCGCCGCCGCACATCAGCCCGCACGCATTCAGCGTACAGCGTATGCGTTCAAACTATCAGGTAGGCAATGCGCCTGATGTCAACCGTGCCAAAGAAGTGTTGGAAAACTATGATTTGAACACCTTAAAATTTGTGGGTGTGATTGGCAGCGGCAATGCCTTATCGGGTTTGGTGGAAGTGGAAGGTCATGTTTACACGGTGAAACCGGGCAACCACATGGGCAAAAACTACGGACGTATCGTGCGTATTACCGCCGACCAGATTACCTTGCGCGAAACGGTGGAAGATTCTTTAGGCAACTGGGTAAACCGTGAAGCCAAGCTGATTCCCGCCGCCGATGCGGAAACCGAAAATGCGGTAAATAATAATTAAATTTTTTAAATTGAAAGAGGTTAATTTATGAAACTTACTTTTAAAAAAGCAGTTCCGGTGCTGGCACTGAGCTTGGCGGTACAAGCGGCTTACGCAGGCAATATTACCGACATCAACGTATCGGTGCTGCCCGACCAGCGGCGTGTCATCAAAGTCAAATTTGACAAAGACATCACCAAGCCCAGCGGTTTTATTTATACCACCCCTTCGCGCATTGCCTTGGATTTTGCCGGCACCAAAATTCAATTGCCGCAAAAACAGCTTTCTTACAACGATTCGCTGTTGAACCACATTATCGCTGCCGACGATAACGAACGCGCCCGCATTTCCTTGAGCCTGAGCAAAGAAGGTCAGTACGACACCGAAATCAAAGGCGACGAAGTATGGGTGTATGTGAGCGAAAGCAGCGGCAGTTCCGCCCCGCCGGTTGCCGAAAGCAAAAAAGGCGGTAAAAAAAGCAGCAAAGCCACCGAGCAGGCAGACAGCGGCAGCAGCGAGATGCCCGCACCCAACGATTCTTTCGGCGGCAACGCACCTTTGAACGTCAATTTCGTAACCGGTCCGAACAAAACCGGTGTCGTACAATATTCGTCTGCGTATGACGGACAGCCGCAGGTAAAAGTATTGAACGACCGCATTGTGGTTACGCTGAAAAACTACCCCCTGTCGGCAGCCGACCAAAAAAATCTCGATGTTTCCTCGTTTAACACCCCCGTGCGTAATGTGCTGGTGCGCCGTGTGGGTAACGACACCCAAATTACCGTACGCAGCGGCGGCAAATGGGACCACCGTGTCCGCAACAGCAACGGACGCAACGAAATCCGCATTTCGCCCGCTTTAAGTTCGATATTGGGCGAAGCAGGTTTCAAACCGAAAAACAGCAAACAAAGCTTTTCCGGCAAACGCATTTCTTTGGATTTCCAAAACATCGATGTGCGTACCATTTTGCAGATTTTGGCAAAAGAATCGGGTATGAACATTGTTGCCAGCGATGCCGTTCAAGGCAAAATGACCTTGTCGCTGAAAGACGTGCCGTGGGATCAGGCATTGGCGCTGGTGTTGGATACCTATGATTTGGACAAAGCCCAACAAGGCAATATCATTCGCATCGCCCCGCGTGAAGAACTGCAAAAACGCATTCAGGAAGAACTTAAATCCGTACAGGAACGCGAAAAATACGAACCTTTGGTATCGCGCACCTTCCAGTTGAAATACAAAAATGTGGAAGAATTCCGCGATATTCTGAAACTGGGCAGCGGCGACGGTAAAGGCAGCGGCAATATGTTGAGCGAGCGCGGCAATGCCATGATTGACCCGTCCACCAACACCTTGATTGTAACGGACGTTGCCAAAGTAGTGAAAAAATTTGAAGCGCTGATTGCCGAATTGGACGTGGCTGCCAAGCAAGTAATGGTGGAAGCGCGGATTGTGGAAGCCGCAGAAGGCGTGTCGCGCGATTTGGGTATCCGCTTCGGCTATGCGCGTCGTGGTGCAACCGCCATTGGTAATGATTTGGATGCCGCCATCAACAACCGCAATGCCGCTTTGGGCAGTGCCAACACCACTTTGTTGAATCCAAATGTGAATCTGCCCGCATCGGCAGCGGTAAACACCATTTCTCTGGTGCGTTCTGTGGCTTCGGGCGCATTGGGCTTGGAACTGTCTGCCATGGAAACGGACAACCGTTCCAAAACCATTTCCAGCCCGCGCGTTTTAACGCAAGACGGTAAAGAAGCGGAAATCGTACAAGGTTTGGAAATTCCCTACCAAACCCGTAGCGACAACGGCTATACCACTGCATTTAAACAAGCGGCTTTGACCTTGAAAGTGACTCCGCGCATCACCCCCGACAGCAAAGTGATTTTGGATGTGCTGGTCAGCAAAAACGACGTGGACCGTTCTTTGCGTAACATCAACGGCGAACCTGCGATTGCCAAGCGCGAAGTGAAAACACAGGCGATGATTGAAGACGGCGGTACTTTGGTGGTGGGCGGCGTGTATCAGGAAGTGTTTGATAACACCGTCAGCAAAGTGCCTTTGTTGGGCGATTTGCCGGTGGTAGGCAACCTGTTCAAGTCGCGCGGACGCAACCACAGCCGCAATGAATTGCTGTTCTTTATCACCCCGCGCATTATGGGTGGCGAAAGCAATGTAATGCGTTATTAATCCGCGCAAAATAAAATTCTATATTGATAGCGTTTGCGCTAAAATGCCTGCCATGAACTCTATGGCAGGCAATATTTTTTTTATCGGCTTGATGGGCGCGGGTAAAACCAGTTTGGGTAAGCAATTGGCAGCGCGTTTGCAACGTCCGTTTTTTGACAGCGACCAAGCATTGTGTGAAAAAACAGGCGTTTCCATTCCTACCATTTTTGAATGGGAGGGCGAAGACGGTTTTCGTGAGCGCGAATGCCAAATCATTGACGAATTGACGGCTTTGTCGGGCATTGTGTTGGCAACGGGCGGTGGCGCGGTGTTGCGTCCGCAAAACCGTGCCTGTTTGCGCGAACGGGGAACGGTGGTGTATCTGCATGTTCCGCCTGAAATTTTGTTTGAGCGCACCTGCCACGACCGTAACCGTCCGCTGTTGCAGGTGGACGACCCTTTACAAACCTTGCGCGAGCTGTACCGTGTGCGCGACCCGCTGTACCGCCAAACCGCACATTGTGTGTTGGATGTGGGCAATGATGCTTATTTTTCCACGTTTAAACAACTTCTTGATATGCTTTTAAGGAATCAGCAAAATGCAGACTTTGCAGGTTGATACGCCTTCGCAGCCGTATCCGATTCACATCGGCAAAGGCTTGTTGGCAGATTTTTCGCTGTTTGCGCCCCATATTGGCAAAAAAGCCGCTATTGTGACCAACGATACTGTGGCTGCGCTGTATTTGGATGCGCTGACTGCCCTGTTGCGCGACAACGGCGTGGATACTTTTGCCGTGGTGTTGGAAGATGGCGAAGTGCATAAAAACCATCAGTCGCTGGGCAAAATTTATGATGCGCTGCTGGAACACCGCGCCGACCGTCAAACGGCGGTTTTGGCATTGGGCGGCGGCGTGGTGGGCGATACGGCGGGTTTTGCGGCGGCAACCTATCAACGCGGCGTGCCGCTGATACAGATTCCCACCACCTTATTGAGCCAAGTGGATTCTTCTGTGGGCGGTAAAACCGCCGTCAATCACCCTTTGGGAAAAAACATGATTGGCGCGTTTTACCAGCCCAAAGCCGTGATTGCCGATTTGGACACGTTGAACACGCTGCCGCCGCGCGAGTTCTCCGCAGGCATGGCAGAAGTGATTAAATACGCCTTATTGGGCGATGCCGCGTTTTTGCAACAATTGGAAACGCAAATGCCGTTGCTGATGGCAAAAGATGCCGATGCCTTGGCGCAAACCGTGGCGCACTGCTGCCGCATGAAAGCCGAAATTGTCGCGCAGGACGAAACCGAGCAGGGCGTGCGTGCCTATTTGAATTTGGGGCATACTTTCGGACACGCCATTGAAGCGGAAACGGGTTACGGTACTTGGTTGCACGGCGAAGCAGTGGCTGCGGGCATGGTATTGGCGGCGAAGCTGTCGCAGCGTTTGGGTTATCTGAATGATGACGATGTGGCGCGTGTGCGCCGCGTGTTGCAAGCCGCTGATTTGCCTGTGCAAGCACCTGATTTTCCGTTTGAACGCTGGCTGGGGCATATGCGCCACGACAAAAAAGTCCAACACGGGCAAATGCGTTTTGTGACCTTGAGCCGTTTAGGGCAGGCGCAAATCACTGCGATAGATGATGAAGCCTTGTTGCGGGACATGCTTGCCGCTGCATAACTATTTTATTTTAAAAATATTTTTTATCCAACCACATCAATCCCTTGTAGGATTAAAGGAATTTTTGATGACCAATCAGCACACTGCTTTGGGCGAAGCCCTGAAACAGGCGGTACAAACCATGAGCAAACGCCGTCAAACCGAAATGGTAGCGGAATATATTTACAACAAATACGAAGTGTTTAAGCGCACCCGTCCGCTGGCGGTGGGCATTGAGCAGGAACTGGCGCAGGCTTTGCCCCAGTTTGACCCCCAAATCATTAACCGCGTATTGTCCAACCACTGCCGCCGTCCGCGTTATGTGAAAGCCGTGGCGCGTGGCGGTAAGCGTTTTAATTTGAACAACCGCTTCCAAGGCGAAGTCAGCCCTGAAGAACAAGCATTTGCCTTGTCGCAACCGGGAATTAAAGAAGCCATTGAAAAACAAGACGCCCGCCGTGCCGAAGCCGCTGCCCGCCGTCAGGCACAAAATACGCCTGCTGCCGCTGAAGCTGCTGAACAGCAAGAAAGCGAAGCATCATGATGAAAAAAATGATTTTGGTGCAATCTGTTGTGCTGTCAATGGTGTTGGCAGCCTGCGGCAGTGCCACCCAAGCCGAGCCTTCCGCCCAAGCGCCGTCTAATGCTGCGCCCGCCGCTCCAAGCACGCAGGCGCAACAACACAACCAAGCCGTGATTGACACCGATTACGGCAAAATCGTTGTGCAATTGGACGCGCAAAAAGCCCCGCAAACCGTTGCCAATTTCAAAGCCTATGCTGAGCAAGGCTTTTACAACGGCACGATTTTTCATCGTGTGATTGACGGTTTTATGATTCAAGGTGGCGGTTTTACCGCCGAAATGCAGGAAAAACCCACCGCCGCGCCCATCGCCAACGAAGCCGATAACGGTTTGACCAACGACATTGGCACCATTGCCATGGCGCGTACCGCCGACCCCCATTCGGCAAGCAGCCAGTTTTTTATCAATGTGGCGGATAACGACTTCCTAAATCACACCAGCAAAACCCGCCAAGGTTACGGCTATGCCGTGTTTGGTAAAGTGATTTCGGGCATGGAAGTGGTGAATAAAATTGCCAAAGTGCGTACCCGCGACCACATGGGACACCAAAATGTTCCCGTTGAGCCTGTGCGTATCCGCAGTTTGACGGTAAGCACTGCGCCGCAACAATAAGCTGTTTGAAGCAAAAACCTGCTACTTTGGCAGGTTTTTGTTTTGAATAACGATATAGAGAAAAGTGAAATGATTTTAACCCTGATGTTCCGCGAATATTGCAGCCTGTGCCACCACATGCGCGATGCGCTTGCACCGTGGCAGGCGCGTTACGGTTTTGAATTGGAAATCATTGAAATTGATGATTTTCCAGAGTTAGAAACCAAATATAATGAATTGGTTCCCGTGTTGTTGCATGGCGATAACGAAATTTGCCATTGGCATTTGGACGAAGCCAAATTACAAGCATATTTGGACAGCCTTTAGGCTGCCGATTTTCCCCAATCCCATCAGGCTGACCCGTCAAACCGTAATTTTTCAGGCAGCTTGGCGGCGTTTCCGTTAAAATAAGCCGTTTTATCTGTCTTTGCGCCCACACGTTGAACAAATTATGAAAAACATCCGAAATTTCTCCATTATCGCCCACATCGACCACGGTAAATCCACCCTTGCCGACCGTTTTATTCAATACTGCGGCGGCTTGGATTTGCGCGAAATGAGCACGCAGGTGCTGGATTCCATGGATATTGAAAAAGAGCGCGGCATTACCATTAAAGCCCAAACCGCCGCGCTGAATTACACCGCCAAAAACGGCGAAACCTATCTGCTGAATCTGATTGACACTCCCGGACACGTTGATTTTTCTTACGAAGTTTCCCGTTCCCTGTCGGCGTGTGAAGGCGCGTTGCTGGTGGTGGACGCATCGCAGGGTGTGGAAGCGCAAACCGTTGCCAACTGCTATACCGCCATTGATTTGGGCGTGGAAGTTGTCCCCGTATTAAATAAAATTGACCTGCCTGCTGCCGACCCCGACCGCGTTGCCCAAGAAATTGAAGACATTATCGGTATTGATGCCGTGGGTGCAGTAACCTGTTCCGCCAAAAGCGGCTTGGGCGTGCAAGACGTATTAGAAGAAATTGTTGCCAAAATTCCCGCGCCCGAAGGCGACCCCGATGCGCCCCTGCAAGCCGTGATTATCGATTCATGGTTTGACAACTATGTCGGCGTGGTGATGCTGATTCGCGTTAAAAACGGCAAGCTCAAACTCAAAGACAAAGTCCGTTTTATGTCCACCAAAGCCGAAACGCAGGTGGAGCAACTGGGCGTGTTCACCCCCAAATCCGTTAATAAAACCGAATTAAGCGCGGGCGAAGTGGGCTTTTTGATTACCGGTGTCAAAGAACTGGGTCAGGCAAAAGTGGGCGACACCGTAACCCTGTCCGCCAACCCCGCCGCCGAACCTTTGGCAGGCTTTAAAGAAGTGCAAAGCCAAGTATTTGCAGGACTTTACCCCGTAGAAAGCCACGATTACGAAGCCCTGCGCGATGCCTTGGAAAAACTGCAATTAAACGATGCCAGCCTGAAATTTGAACCCGAAGTGTCGCAAGCCTTGGGTTTTGGATTCCGTTGCGGATTCTTGGGCTTATTGCACTTGGAAATTGTGCAGGAACGTTTGGAACGCGAATTTGATATGGATTTGATTACCACCGCGCCTACGGTGGTGTATCAGGTTATCCTGAAAAACGGCGAACAAATTGAAGTGGAAAATCCGTCCAAACTGCCTGATATCGGCACAATTGAAACCATTTTAGAGCCGATTATTACCGCCACCATTCTTGTTCCACAGGATTATGTCGGCAATGTAATGACCCTGTGTAACCAAAAACGCGGCGTGCAAGTCAATATGCAATACCTTGGTCGTCAAGTGATGTTGACCTACGATTTGCCGATGAACGAAGTGGTAATGGACTTTTTTGACAAACTCAAATCCACCTCGCGCGGTTATGCCTCTTTGGATTACGAATTTAAAGAGTTCCAACCTTCCGATTTGATTAAATTGGATATTATGGTAAACGGCGAAAAAGTGGACGCTTTAAGCCTGATTGTGCACCGTCAAAGCTCGGTACACCGTGGGCGTGAACTTGCCGCGAAAATGCGTGAACTTATTCCGCGCCAAATGTTTGATATTGCAGTACAAGCTTCTATCGGCAGCCAAATTATTGCCCGTGAAAATGTGAAAGCCCTGCGTAAAAACGTATTGGCAAAATGCTACGGCGGCGATATTACCCGTAAGAAAAAACTGCTGGAAAAACAAAAAGCAGGTAAACGCCGCATGAAGCAGGTAGGCAATGTGGAAATTCCACAAAGCGCGTTTTTGGCGATTTTGCAGGTGGGGGATAAGTAGGTTTCAAACTAGCTATATTGTTCAGCTAGCTTGAAAATAAAAAGCATAAGCTACTGTGTGAAAGGTATAAATCATGAATGATGAATTGTTAATAAAATTAGAAGAATTATTGGAAAATACAGCTAAAAAAATAAATAGAAAACAATTTAACAATGAGCCTAATTATACTGCTGCATTTTTTGGTAAGTTATCTGGAGAGAAGATTGAATTTGATGAACAATACATTAAATTTCAATTTTCTGTTTCAAATGATAGAGGACGATCAAGTGCAGAAAGTCATACTGGGATTGATATTGGTATGGTTTTTAAATGGCATGATGCTGCTGGGACTTTTGAAAAAGCAGTCCTTGTTCAGGCTAAAAATAATGTTCTAAAGCTGCAAAGGGATAGGGATTTGGAGTGTCAATGCAAAAAAATGAGTGATATAACTGAACATTATGTTGTAATGGATTGTCCTTATGATTGCAGTATTCCAAAAGTATATTTTTCTAAATCTAATGAACCACCTTTTTGGGATGTTAATAAATCTGTTGATTTATTTAATTACTTAAAAGATTATGTTTTTAAATGTACTCAGGGTGATATAAGTGATAAAGTGATACAAGGTGCTAAAGATTCAACTAGACAATTGTTGATTGAAACAAATATACCAAAACCAACTCTAACCAAAAAAGAAAAATCATCCTAAATTAGGGGGTATATGAGTAGCTTGGGTTGAAGCTTAGTGGAAAACTAGCAATCTGTTTGATTTCGCAAAACGGTTATTAGATTTCCAATCCAAGCTACTAATTATGCGGGAAACCATTTTCAGGCAGCCTGAAAAAAGGAATAACCATGAAACCGTCAGAGTTACTGCAACAGCATCGTACTGAATTATTAGTCATCAGCCGACAATTTGCGGTAGACAATGTGCGCGTATTCGGTTCGGTTGCCAAAGGCACGGATCATGAAAACAGCGATTTGGATATTTTGTTGGATCCGTTGCGGCAGACCACTTTGTTTGATTTGAGCGGCTTACAAATGGCATTTGAAGAATTATTGGGTATTAAAGTGGACGTTCTCACGCCGCGCAGCCTGCCTGAAACATTTCGCGCCCAAGTATTGCGGGAAGCTAAGCCATTATAAAAAGGAAAGGTAATGAACGAGCGGACACCCGATTATTTGCAGAGAATGTATGGCTTATGCGAAGATATTCAAAGCTTTATTGAAGGTATGGCATTGGATGATTTTTTAAATGACAAGCGCACGCAAAATGCGGTTGCCATGAGTTTATTGGCATTGGGTGAGGTGGCCAATACCATTCATCAAAAAGATGCGGAGTTTATTGAGAACAATCCGCAAATTGAATGGAAACCGATGCGCGGTATGCGGAATGTTATTGCACACGGCTATTTTGAATTGGATTTTGTGGTAATTTACGAAACGGCAAATCAATTGATTCCTTTGTTAAAAAATCAGTTGGCAGCTTTGATTGAGCAGTTTGGAAACCATTTTCAGGCAGCCTGAAACCAAAAAATCATGGAAACCGATTTACACAAAACCGAGCGTCTGATTCGCGAAATCAATTTAATCCACCAGCA
Organism: Conchiformibius steedae; assembly: GCF_014054725.1. NCBI lineage: Bacteria > Pseudomonadati > Pseudomonadota > Betaproteobacteria > Neisseriales > Neisseriaceae > Conchiformibius > Conchiformibius steedae. Next base: position 1,017,149 of record NZ_CP059563.1, read on the forward strand.
TTATTCGCAGGATTATTTTGAAACGGGCAAAGTGCAAAAAATCAATTTGGCGCATACTTTGCATAAAGTGCCCGTGGAGCATATTTTGACTTACCGCTTGGTGTTGCACGAAGCGATTAACGATTATCTGGCGTTTGCCGATACGCGCGGCATTGATTTTTTTTACCGTGTGAAAACTGCCGAAAGCATACACGATAAAATCAGCCGTTATCTGCAGCGCGAAAACCAATATCCCGTGAATAATATTTTGAATGATATTTTCGGGGCGCGGGTGATTTTGCCGTCTGAAGCGGTGGCGCAGGTGTTGGCAAGGCTGGATGATTGGAAAACCGAATACGGTTTAAAAAACTGGTATTTGCGTGATGTGGATGATTATGTAGGCATTCATGTTTATTTTAAAAACGGCAGCAATTTTTATTATCCGTGGGAATTGCAGATTTGGGACGAACACGATGCCAAAGCCAATATCTGCAGCCACAGGGCGTATAAACGGGCGTTTGTAAGGGCGTTGCAACCATTTAATGATTCGGAGACAAACAATTGAAAGATTCATTGACATTTTTATCAACTCATTTAAAAGACCTATTCGTGTTTTTATCGGCTTATCCCACTGCTTCTGCCTGTGCGCTGATGGTGGCGGGGGCTTTGCTGGTGTGGCGCAGCAGTAAGCAGCGCAACGAAGCGGGTGAGTGGGGGAGTGCCTTGCAATGGGGCTATCTGCTGGCGATGGTTGGCGGGTTTGGGCTGATGGCGTTTGGCTTAGAGTGGAGTTTTACCGCTGTTTTGCTGGTGTTTACCGTATTTACGGGCGTGGTGTGGGTGTGGGCAAAGCTGGTGCGCCGACGTTTGCCCGTGCAGCAGATGGAATGGCAGGACAGCAATCATTTTCGTGATTATATGGCGGGATTTTTTCCGATTATTGCGGTGGTGTTTGTGCTGCGTACCTTTATTGCCGAGCCGTTTCAAATTCCGTCCAGTTCCATGCGCCCCGGCTTGGTCAAGGGCGATTTTATTCTGGTGAATAAGTTTTCTTACGGGGTGCGCGTGCCTGTGTTAAACAATGTGCTGCTGCCCACGGGCAAGGTGCAGCGTGGCGATGTGGCGGTGTTTAATTATCCGCTAGACCCAAAAGTGAATTATATCAAGCGCATTGTGGGTGTTCCAGGTGATGTGGTTGAATATAAGGATAAAATCTTAACTGTAAATGGCAAGCCCGAAAAAGACACGGCGGTGGGGGCATATACTTATCAAGATGATAATCTGCCCGATGTGCAAAATGAAGCACAGCGTTTTCAGGCAGGTTTTGAAGGGCGTGAGTTTGATGTATTGAAAAAAGAAGATAACAGTCCTGTGGACCCTGCTACTTTTAATCATTACCGTCAGGAAATTACCGATAAAAACCTACCCGACCATTTATTACAGCATTGCCAGTATGCCGAAGACGGCAGCGCGTTCCGCTGCACCGTGCCTGAAGGTCAGTATTTTGCCATGGGCGACAACCGCGACAGCAGCGCGGATTCGCGCTATTGGGGTTTTGTAGATGATAAGTTGATGGTGGGTAAGGCTTTTGTGATTTGGTTGAATTTGGGTGATATGAAACGCATCGGTGGTGTGATTCGCTGATATGATATTGCAGTAAGTTTTTTGACGGCAGACGCGCCGAATCCCGTATGGGGATTCGGCGTTGTTTTTTGAGTGGGGAAAAGCTGTTATTTAATGTGGCTATGTTGGGGATAAGTGCATTGATATGGCAGCATATTTGGCATGGTTTTTGTTTGCGGTAAATGTGCAACAGAATATTGGCATCGGGGCGGGGGAAAAGCCAAACGGAAAAAAGTTGTGTTAAAGTTGAAATGTTTGATTTTTATACGGTGTGATTGTGTATAAAAATGAAATATTTTTAACGGTATATGGGTAATAGGGTTTTGAAGGCATAAGGATGTCTGTATCAAAACCTGTTTTTTATTTTTATTTTAACTGAATTGAAATACAGAAACACACGTCTGATATCGGGCGGGTGTATGAAAAGAAAGGAATATAAATCATGAAACCTTATGCTGTTTCTTACCGTTCGCAAACCAAAAAGCGTTTCCGCCGCACGGTGCTGGCTTCGCTGATTTCGGCAGGCGTGGCGGTGCAGGCGCAGGCATCGTTTGTACGCAGTGATATTGACTATCAGTATTTCCGCGATTTTGCCGAAAACAAGGGTAAATTTACCCCCGGTGCGCGGAATATTGAGGTTTTTGACAAAAATGGGCAGTTGCTGGGCAAAATGATGACGGCGGCGCCCATGCCAGATTTAAGCGGGGTATCCACCAGCGGGGTGGCAACTTTGGTTTCTCCGCAATATGTAACCAGTGTGCAGCACAACGGCGGTTACGGCTCGGTGCGTTTCGGGCAGGCGGGCGACAGTGCCGATGCCCATCATTTTGATTATAAACTGGTGGATCGCAACGATTATCCTACTGTAAAAGAACAGACCGATGCGGGTGTGGATGCCAAACGTCAGCTGCATCAGGATTACCACACGCCGCGTTTGGCAAAACTGGTCACGGAAGTGGAGCCGATTCCGATGTCGTCTGCCGGCATGGAGCCCCGTACTTATGAGGATAAAGAGCGTTTTCCCGTGTTTGCCCGCACAGGCAGCGGCACACAGTGGACGCGCGACAAAGACGGCACCAACCGCTATTTGAGTGGTCCTTACCGTTATCTGACTGGTGGCAGCCCCTTGCGTCCGAGCCAATCGCGCTACAGCTGGTTTGATGCACAGAGCAGCGTGTATGACGACACTTACGGACCGATGGCAACTTACGGCGCACCGGGCGACAGCGGTTCGCCGGTGCTGGTGTACGACAAGCAGCAAGACCGTTGGGTAACGCTGGCAGTATTGAATTTTTATTTGGGCGACAAAGGACAAAAAAACATCAGTGCGATTTCGCGTCCCGAATTTTTGCTGAAACAGCAAAACGAAGATATTGGCGCAAATATCAGCAACAGCGTAGATAATGCTGTGTTTGATTGGACGGCGGCGGGCAACAGCAGCACCGTTTCCAATCCTGCTAATACCGGTGCGCCTTACCGCGTGGGTTTGACTGATGAAGCGCAAAAAGCAAACGATACGTCTCAAAAGCGTCCCAGCTTAAATCACGGTAAAAGCATGATTTTGTCGGGCAAACGCGGTACTTTGCGCTTGCAGTCGGATATCAACCAAGGCGCAGGCGCGTTGAAATTTGATACCGATTTTACGGTAACGGGTAAAGATGCCAATACCACTTGGCTGGGCGCGGGTGTGGACATTGCCAAAGGTAAAACCGTGCAATGGCAGGTGCATAATCCCAATGGCGACCGTTTGTCCAAAATCGGCGAAGGTGTGTTGCGCGTAAACGGACAGGGTAAAAATCAGGGCAGCATCAGCGTGGGCGACGGTACGGTAATACTGGCGCAGCGTGCCGATGCCAACGGCGAAAAACAAGCGTTTTCGTCAGTGGGTATTGTGAGCGGACGCGCTACGGTGGTGTTGGAAAGTGCAGACCAAGTCAATCCCGACAATATTTATTTCGGTTTCCGTGGCGGACGTTTGGATGTAAACGGCAATGATTTGACTTTTAACCGTATTCAAAATGCGGATAAAGGGGCGCATATTGTCAATAACCACCGTACGGGCAGTGCGGAAATCACCATCAGCCGCCGTTTGCCCAAACCGATGACGGCAGGGGAAATTCCTTGGTTGAATTGGAATCAGAAGGGCAACGGTTTGCGCGAATATGTGAACACGCACCGCCGCAACCGTAAGGATTATTTTATTTTGAAACCGGGCGGTAATCCGGGCGATTATTATCCCGTGAACGGTCAAAGCAGTGCCAGTTGGGAATTTTTGGGACACGACCGTGCCGCCGCCGAGCGCATTTATTTGGAACGTGAAAATGCCCGCCGCCATGTGGCGGTTATGGACGGCTACCACGGCTATTTGGGCGAACGTAAAGGTTCGGGCAAGCACAACGGCAAACTGAATTTGGTGTACCGTGCGGAAAATCCTGAAGATTTAACCCTGTTTTCAGGCGGAATGAACTTAAACGGTAATGTCAGCGTACAAAGCGGTAAAGTGCTGTTGTCGGGTGCGCCCGTGTTGCACGCCCGCGATATGCAGAAAAACGCCGATGTGGTACGCGAAGACGAATGGACGGACAGCAATTTTACCGCGCACAACTTTGTGGTAGAGGGGAAAGGCGTGTTGCAGACAGGGCGTAATCTGCCCGAATTGCGCGGTAATGTGAGCGTAAGCGGCAGCGGTCAGGCGGTACTGGGTTATATTCAGGGCGAAACCCCCGTGTGTGTGCGTTCCGATTACACAGGCGAAACCGCTTGCGCCCCCAGCAATATCAGCAAAGCCGTTTTGGACAATATGACCCCCACCCGCGTAGAAGGCAATCTTGCCGTGCGCGAACACGGTCAATTAACCTTGGGTAATGGTGTGGAATACCGCCGCGCCATTGCTGCCGAACGCCAAACCGGTCTGCGTTTGGCGGGTGCACACTGGCATCTGCCTGATAACAGCCGCATTGGTTCTTTAAGCGGCAGCCACGGCGGACAGGTTACGTTGAGCAATGGCAAGCAATACCGCACTTTAACCGTGGATGGCGACTTGTCGGGCGAAATGGGTTTCAATCTGAACACCAATCTGGCTGCCAACCAAGGCGATAAAATCGTGGTAAACGGTTTGGCAACAGGTAATCACACCTTGAATGTGCGTAACAGCGGCAACGAGCCGACCCAAGTTCAGCGTTTGACCTTGCTGGCGTTGAACCACGGCGCACAAGACAAAAATGCGGTAACGGTGAATCTGCGTAACCCGCAAAACGAAAGCCATGTGGATGCAGGGGCGTGGCGTTACACATTGGCATCAGACGAGCGCAACCAATATTATCTGCATAATCCCGTGAAAGAAGCGGAATTGGCAAAAGCCAAAGCCGATGCGGAAAAAGCCGCTGCCGCTGCTGCCGCCAAGAAGCTGGCAGATGCACAGGCAGCGCGTAAGCAGGCGGAAGCATTGGCAGCGCAAGCCGAATCGGCGCGTTTGATTGCCGTTGCGGCGCAAACCGCTGCCGAAGAAGCCAAACGCCGTGCCGAAGAAAACCAAAACGCCAATACCGCTGCTTTGCAAACGGCGCGTGAAGCTGCAGAAACCGCCCAACGTCAGGCACAGGCAGCGGAAAGCGCCAAAGCCGAAGCAGAACGTCAGCGCGATGCAGCCAATACCGCCAAAGCGGAAGCGGAACAGCGTTTGCAGGCCGCACAAAGCAACGCCCAAGCCGCGCAAGCCGAAAAAACCGTTGCCGAGCGTGAAGCGCAAACCGCCAAAGCCGCCGCTCAAGCTGCGGAAGTTGCCAAAGCGGATGCGGAAAAACGTTTGCAGGCAGCGGAAGCCGCGAAAGCCGAAGCGGAAGAAGCCAAACGCGCAGCCGAAGCAGCCAAACTGCTTGCCGAGCAAAATCAGGGTGCAGATGCTGCTGCCGTTGCCGCCGCACAAAGCCGTGCCGAAGCCGCTGAAAAAACGGCAAAAGAAGCAGAAAAACGCGCCCAAGCCGCTGAATCTGCGAAAACACAGGCGCAAAATGATTTGACTGCGGCGCAAAGTGCCGTTAGCGAAGCCCGCGCCGCCGCGCAAGCCGCCCAACAACGCGCTCAAGAACAAGCCGATACCGCCGCTGCTGCCACCGAACGCGCCCAAACTGCCGAATCTGCCAAAGCGGATGCGGAAAAACGTTTGCAGGCAGCGGAAAGTGCCAAAGCAGAAGCGGAAGCAGCACGTCGCGTGGCAGAAGAAGCCAAACGCCTTGCCGAGCAAAGTCAGGGCGCGGATGCCGCTGCCGTTGCCGCTGCACAAAGCCGTGCCGAAGCCGCTGAAAAAACGGCACAAGCAGCAGAAAAACGCGCTCAAGCCGCTGAATCTGCGAAAACACAGGCGCAAAATGATTTGACTGCGGCGCAAAGTGCCGTTAGCGAAGCCCGCGCCGCTGCGCAATCTGCACAACAACGCGCTCAAGAACAAGCCGATGCCGCGGCAGCGGCAGGCGAACGCGCCCGTAGTGCCGAAGCCGCCAAAGCCGATGTGGAAAAACGTTTGCAAGCAGCGGAAGCGGCAAAAGCCGAAGCCGAAAAAGCCAAACGTGATGCGGAAGAGGCGAAACGTTTGGCGGAAGCCAGTCACGGTGAAGCAGTGGTCGTAGCCAGCCGCCGCGCCGATGCTGCGGAACAAGCCGCACAAGAAGCCCAAAAACGTGCCGAAGCCGCCGAAGCCGATAAAACCAAAGCACAAAGCGATTTGGCGGAAGCGCACAATGCGGTTGAAACGGCACGCGAAGCCGAACGTTTGGCTGTGGAACGTGCCAACGCCCAAGCCGATGCCGCTGCTGCTGCTACCGAACGCGCCCAAAGCGCAGAATCTGCCAAAGCCGATGCAGAAAAACGTTTACAAGCTGCGGAAGCCGCGAAACAGCGTTTGGAAGAAGCAGAAAGTGCCACCGCTGCGGCATTGGCGGATACACGCCGTACTTTGGCGGCCACCGAAAGCCGTTTGAATCAAGCCGAGCGCGACAAACAAAACGCCCAAAGCGAAGCAGCACGTCAGGCACAAGCTGCGGAAGATGCCAAAGCCGCGCAAGCACTTGCCGAACAACAGGCGCAAGTTGCGGAAACCGCGCGTTTGGCAGCCGAATCCGCCAAAACCGCTGCCGAAGCCGCTGCCAAAACCGCGCAAGAAGCCCAAGCCGCTGCCGAAGCTGCCAAAAACGGCAGTCAGCAGCAGTTGCAAAACGCTTTGAGCGAGTTAGCAAACGCCCGCACCGCTGCGGAAAACGCCGAAGCCCGTCGTGAGTTGGCAGAAAACCATGCGCGTGCTGCGCAAACCGCTGCCGATGAAGCCAAGCGTTTGCAAGCCAACGAGAAACAAGCCCGCGAACAAGCCCAAGCCGCTGCCGAAACCGCACAAAACGCAGCGCGTGAAGCAGAAAACGCCGCTGCCGCAGCCCGTCGCGCCCAACAACACGCCGAAAGCCTGAGCAGTACCGCCCAAAGCGAACGCGATGCCGCACTCGCCCAAGCCAAAGCCGCACAGGAAAACGCCGCTGCCAAAGCCAGCGAAGCCGAAGCCGCACAAAAACGCGCCGAAGCCGCCGAAGCCGCGCGTGTTCAAAGTGCTGCCGAGTTGAAAGAAGCGCAGGCGCGTTATCAAGCCGAAGCCGCTGCCCGCGAAAAAGCCGAAGCCGATTTGAAAGCCGCACAGTTGGCACGCGCCGAAGAAGCTGCTGAACGTCAAGCCGCGCAAGCCCAAGCCGCTGCCGCCAAACGTCAGGCAGAAGCCGAAGCCGCACGCCGTCAAAGCGAACAGGCAGCCAATCAGGCGCAGGCACAGTTAATCAGCCGCAATGCCAATACCGCTCTGTCGGAATTGTCTGCCCAAAGCAGCGCCTTGGAACACAGCGTGCGCGGGGTAGAACGCCGTTTGCGCCAAATCGGTAAAACCCATAACGGCATTTGGTCGGCAGCCGAAACCCGCAAAGGCGAACAGCGTTCCGCACAATACCGTCCTTACGAATACCGCGACGACAGCATTCATTTGGGTGTTGACCGCCACCGGCGCATCGGCGTGGGCGAATTGACCGCAGGTGCGGTATTCAGCCATACCCGCAGCAGCCGCGACTATGCCGAAGGCGTTGACGGACGCGGACACGCCACCACAGTGGGCGTGTACGGTAAAGCCCAGTTTGACAACGGCGTGTTTGCCACTGCGCAAGCAGGTTACGGGCGCAGCCGCAGCCAAATCAGCAGCAGCGGCAAGCAAAACGAAATCAAACGCAATATTGCTCATGCTTCAGCAGGTATCGGCACGCAGATTCAGGTAGCAGGTTTGGACGTGCGCCCCGACATTGGTGTGAACTACCGCCACATCGGCGCAACGGATTACCGCTTGCACGACGGCGACACAGACGGCGCATTGCACGTTCAAAGCGGTTCGCAAAATCTGGTGGGCTACCAAGCAGGATTAAGCGTGTCCAAAACCGTGAAAACCGCCAACGGTGTGCAGATTACCCCGCACGTCCGCGCCGTGTATCACGACCTTGACCGCGAAGCCAACGTCAATATCAACGGTCGTCAGCTCAAACAACGCTTCGGCAAATATTGGGAAGGCGAAGCAGGTGTGGGCGTGGCTGCGGGCGCGTGGAACGTGTCGGCACAGGTATCACACAGCCGTGGCAACGAACGCCGCCGTACCACTTCAGGCGGCTTGAGCGTGGGCTACCGTTGGTAAAATACCACAATAGTTAAACATGCCGTCAAAAGCGCGGCAGGGCGTGTCGGAACAATGTTCCCACCGCGCCCTGCCGCGCTTTTTCTATGTAAAAAATTGTTTTATTTTATTAAATTTTATGTGTTTGATTTGACTGTATTCGCATTTGTCAAGACTTGAACAGCCCAAACATAATGCCTTATCATAGTCCCGCATCTTAAACGGCAAGGGCGAAAATCCCTGCCTGCTTTTATTATTTCGGACTTCCTCATGAACACCAGCATCAAAGTTACCAAGCGCGACGGCCGCCTAGAAGCCATCAATCTCGACAAAATCCATAAAGTTATCAAATGGGCGGCAGAAGGGCTGCAAAACGTATCGCAATCGCAGGTGGAGATGAAGTCCAAAATTCAGTTTTACAACGGCATCCGCACCCAAGACATTCACGAAACCATCATCAAATCCGCTGCCGATTTGATTTCTGAAGAAAACCCCGATTATCAATATTTGGCGGCGCGTTTGGCGATTTTCCATTTGCGTAAAATTGCTTATGGCGACTACACGCCGCCGCATCTGTACGACCATGTGGTCAAACTGACTGAAATGGGCAAATACGACCGCCATATTCTCGCCGATTACAGCCGCGAAGAATTTGACGAACTGGACAACTATATTGACCACGAACGCGATTTGCGTTTTTCCTACGGCGCAGTCAAGCAGCTGGAAGGCAAATATCTGGTACAAAACCGCGTAACGCGCCAAATCTATGAAAGCCCACAGTTTTTATATGTGCTGGTGGCGATGTGTCTGTTTGCCAAATACCCCAAAAGCGAGCGTTTGGATTATGTGAAGAAGTTTTACGATGCCGTTTCGCTGTTTAAAATTTCCCTGCCCACGCCGATTATGTCGGGCGTGCGCACGCCCACGCGCCAATTTTCATCTTGTGTGCTGATTGAGTGTGACGACAGCTTGGACAGCATCAATGCCACCACGTCTTCCATTGTGAAATACGTTTCCCAACGCGCAGGCATTGGCATTAACGCAGGGCGTATTCGCGGTTTGGGTAGCGAAATCCGTGGCGGCGAAGCGCAGCATACGGGCTGTATTCCGTTTTTTAAAATGTTTCAGGCAGCCGTCAAATCCTGTTCGCAAGGCGGGGTGCGCGGCGGTGCAGCAACGCTGTTTTATCCGCTCTGGCATATTGAAGTGGAAAGCCTGCTGGTGTTGAAAAACAACCGCGGCGTGGAAGACAACCGCGTACGCCATTTGGATTACGGCGTGCAAATCAACCGTTTGCTGTACACCCGTCTGATTAAAGGCAGCGACATTACCCTGTTTTCCCCCAATGAAACCCCTGGTTTGTACGAAGCCTTTTTCGCTGACCAAGACGAATTTGAACGCCTGTACACCCAATACGAGCAGGACGAAAACATCCGTAAACGCACCATTCCTGCCGCCGATTTGTTCTCGCTGCTGATGCAGGAACGCGCAGGTACGGGGCGCATTTATATTCAAAATGTGGACCACTGCAACACCCACAGCCCGTTTGACCCTGCGGTTGCGCCTGTGCGCCAATCCAATTTGTGTTTGGAAATCGCCTTGCCTACCAAGCCTTTAAACGAAATCGGCGACACCAACGGCGAAATTGCCCTGTGTACCTTGTCGGCGTTTAATTTGGGCGCATTGGAAAGCTTGGACGAATTGGAAGGCTTGTCCGATTTGGCGGTACGCGCCTTGGATGCGCTGCTGGATTATCAGGATTATCCGATTGCCGCCGCCAAAATCGCCACCATGAACCGCCGCACTTTGGGCGTGGGCGTGATTAACTATGCCTATTATTTGGCGAAAAACGGTGTGCGTTACAGCGACGATTCCGCCATTGCCTTAACCCACAAAACCTTTGAAGCGATTCAATATTATTTGCTGAAAGCATCAGTTGGGTTGGCAAAAGAATTCGGCGCTTGCCCCTTGTTCCACGAAACCCGTTACGCGCAAGGCGTGTTGCCGATTGATACTTATAAAAACGATTTGGACAAATTTTGCAGCGAGCCTTTGCACTTGGATTGGGAAAGTTTACGCGCCGAAATTGTGCAACACGGTTTGCGTAATTCCACGCTGACTGCGCTGATGCCCAGCGAAACCAGTTCGCAAATTGCCAATGCCACCAACGGCATTGAGCCGCCGCGCGGTTTGGTGTCGGTAAAGGCTTCAAAAGACGGCATTTTGAAGCAGGTTGTGCCCGAATTGGAACGCCTGCGCCACCGTTATGAAACCCTGTGGCAAATGGGCGGTAACGACGGCTACCTGAAACTGGTGGGCGTGATGCAAAAGTTTGTGGACCAAGCCATTTCCGCCAATACCAGCTACGACCCGCAGCGTTTTGAAGGTGGGCGCGTACCGATGAACCAGATGCTGAAAGATTTGCTGTCGGCATATAAATATGGTTTAAAAACCTTGTATTATCACAATACCCGCGATGGTGCGGACGATACGCAGGTGGATTTGCAGGACGATGGCTGCGTGGGTGGGGCGTGTAAGATTTGATGTGGGAGTAGGTGTATGTCAGATTTTTCCGACTTCCATTATCAAGAGCAAGTATATGATTTGTCGCATTTAGAACCAATGTATGTCAGCTATATTCAGGCTGCGGGTAAAGCTGGTGAAACCGAAAAGATTTATCGCTGCATTGTGGAGTTTAGCGGTCATTGTTTTACGAAAGCACCTAATCAGGCAAAAGGTGAAACATTGGCTGATTTTCCGAGTGATTTGCATTGTATCTTGCCAAAAGAAACGCGGATTTTTTGTTTTGAACGATACGCCTATTCAAAAAAATTGCCGCAAATTATTCAGGAATTGGCGCAGAGAAAATGCTTTTTCACTTCGGCTGATGATAAGTTCTTAACGGTGGAGGTAGAAGGGACAGACGGGGAGCGCGTAGATTATGAAATTTATTTTTCTTTAAAGAAGTCCCGCGATAAACGTTGTGATGTGTATATTTTTATCAATAGTGCTTATATTCGAGATAAAGAACGGCAGCAGCATACCCGCTATAAGCCAGTGTCGTTTTATGTTTTATTGAATAATACGGTATGCAATAAACGGATTAAACGTCCCAAATAAGGCAATGCCCCCAATAATTTATTGAGGGCATTGGTACAGGTATCGCTTTATAACTGCTCTTGGGCTGGTAACCTTATTGGGATAAGGTCGGATAAACGCTGACGTAATATGACCGTCAAACCTGCTTATACGTTTTATTGATGCCAATTTTAACATGGTTGCGAGTATGGGGATACAGTTTGTGGATTGATATGAAGAAGAGTGTTGAATTTTTGTTTAAAAAATTATCAAAAGTATACGGCTGCCTGAAAACGGGAAAAACCGTTTCAGGCAGCCTGAATTTTTACAATTAAGATTATTTGCAAGAAATGCCTAACATTTTCGGCTCTGCGCCATTGGACAGTTTGACAGTGCAAACTGCCTGATTGCTGCCGGAAATCTGCGCAGAATCGGCATGTTTGCTGATGGTCAGCGGCTCTTTTACGCCCATTGCCAAAGCGGTGCGGGCAATGCTGGTAGACAGTTCTGTGGATAATCCAGAGGTATTGGCTTGAATATCGGGTTGTTTTTCTTTGGCAAGGGCAACCGATAATCCGCCTGCGGTGGCAATCATGGCAGCAATGGCAGCGGCAGCGTATTTTTTATTGATGGTCATGGTGTGTCCTTTCAAGTAAGTTGAACGGCTACTTTACTTGAGTTTGAGGCACTTGGGGAAATTTTGTCTTGATGTAAACACAATCTTACGCAGCGTTTGCATATTTTCAAACAGTTTTGCACGGGTGGGGGCATCGGGTTGGCAGTCAAGCGTGAGCAGATGTGTTGGGTTGGAGTCGCTGATATGCAAGCGGGCAGGGCGGAACGGCAAACCGTGTTCACGGGCAAAGGCTTCGGCGCGGCGGTTGGCGGTATCCAGCAGATTTTGGCACTGGGCGGGCAGGTGCAACACGCGCACTTGCAAGACCAGCAGACGGGCAGCGAGCCAATCGGCTGCATCGCTAAATTGTGTAGGGCTGGTGTATTGGGTGTGGCGGCGGGCAGCAGCCAACATCATGGCGGTGGTGCGGATTTGCGGTAACAGCGCTTCGCTGGCGCAGTTGTCGGGTAGGACAGACACATCTACAGGTGCGGGGGCGTGGATATTGCCGTCAGTCAGCAAAGTGATGCGGGTTAGGGCAGGGGTGGTGGGGCGGAAAGTGGGACGGTTTTTCATCATGGTGTTCATCGCGGTGTTCCTTGTGGGTGGATACGGCGATTGATTGAACAGCTAATAAAAAACCGCCGCAGTCTGAATGGCTTGGGCGGTGTGTTTGTGAGAAGGGTTCGGAAATTACCGACACGCAAAAGCATACCGCACGTTCATGCAGTAGTGCCAATAAGTAAAAGCGTGTGTAAAACGGTTCATCTTTACCATTTCCCAAAATCATTTGAATCAGCGGGTTTGATGGAAGCTCAAACCCGAACAGGCGCACTATACGCGGCAAACATGTGGGCTGTCAAGCGGTTTCAGTCAAACAGACTCATCAGCCAGTTGGCAAAGCGCACCAACAGGGCAACCAGCTCATACAGCCCTTCCACGTTTATTCACCCCATTTGGGCATCAGGCTGTGGGGGATACGCAGTTGGTCGAGAATACGCGCCACCACAAAATCTACCATATCGTTAACGCTTTGCGGCTTGGTGTAGAAGCCCGCAGAGGGAGGCAACACGGTGCAACCTGCTTGTGCCAACTTGAGCAGGTTTTCCAAGTGAATGGTTGAGAACGGGGTTTCACGAGGCACAACAATCAGCGGACGGCGTTCTTTAATGATAACGTCGGCGGCGCGTTCAATCAGGTTTTCCGACAAACCGTTTGCCACCGCAGCTACTGTGCCCATGCTGGCAGGGCAAATCACCATCGCATCGGCGGCGCTGTTGCCTGAAGCGGGCGCGGCAAACCATTCTTCACGCCCAAATACGCGCAATTGCGGTGCGCTGACATTAAAGCGTTGGCACAACATTTCTTGGGCTTCGGCAGCGGAAGCAGGCAGTTTTAAATCCATTTCCTGCTGCGCCACAATTTGCGCGGCTTGCGAATACACCAATTGCACGTTTTTGCCTGCTTGCAACAGCACTTCCAACAAACGCACGCCATAGGGCATACCCGATGCGCCGGTAAACGCTAAAGTAACGGTTTGAATGCCGTTGTTGCCGCTTTCAGACGGAACAGCGGCAGGTGCAGCGGCTTTGGGTGCAGGTACCATGTCTTGCGCATCGCCGTTGTGGTCAAAATCCATCCAACCTGCGGGTTTGTTCATGCCTTTTTCCAATTTAGCAGCCATGCGGTCGCCGATTTGCAGTGTCTGACCGTTGGGACGCACGGTTTTGGCGCGTACTTGATACAGATAAGCGGCTTTTTCGTAACCACAACGGCGGGCGAGTTTGGCAACGCCGCCTGCTTCACGAATCAGCAATTCAAAGTTTTCAAAACGGTTATCCATAATAGATTTCATAATTTTTACCTTTATATTCAAAATAATGCCTGAAGAGGCAATAGGGTTTCTGCCGCAGCGGGCGTGAGTTGTATAGGGATTGCCTATGTGTTAAATGCCTAGTTATGTATTAGAAAAAGCAATTTATTATACATAAAATATATGCTTGTGGTAAAGTAAAAATAAAGTTTTTTATCGCTTGATAAACTGCATCTGCAGCCTTATTTTAAACAATATTTGTTTGAGGAGTTTGACCATGGATTTGAGCAATCATTTTTTGATTGCCGCACCCGCTTTAGATGAAGGTCCGTTTGCGGGCAGCGTGGTGTATGTGTGTGAACACAATCAGGAAGGCGCGATGGGCGTGATTATCAATAAACCGTCGCCGATTCCCATGCAGGCGGTGTTTGCGGGCAACGGCGGCGACACGCCCGAACGTTTTGCCGAAGATTTTGTTTTGTTTGGCGGACCAGTGCATCCCGAACGCGGTTTTGTGGTGCATACGCCCGCAGGCGAATGGCAAAGCACCTTAAAAGTAAACGGTGCAGACGACAACGGCGTCACCACTTCACGCGATATTGTGGAAAATCTGGGCGATGAAGAAAAAGTGGCAAAAGCTTTTTTAACCATTGGTTACGCCAGTTGGGAAAAAGGACAGTTGGAACGCGAATTGGCAGAAAATTCGTGGCTGACGGTGGCGGCGGACAATGCGATTTTATTTGATTTGCCTGCGGGTAAGCGTTACCGCGCGGCGTTGGCCAAACTGGGGATTGAACAAGTGAATTTGATGCACGGGGCAGGTCATGCCTGATTTGCCGCAGGGCGGGGTGTTGGCGTTTGATTTTGGCGAAACGCGCATCGGCGTGGCGCAGGGCGATTCGGCGGTGTGCATCGCGCACCCCTTGGCAACGGTAACGGGGCGCAGCAATGCCGAAAAATTGGAACGGATTGCCGTGTTGGTGCAGCAGTGGCAGCCGCAGTTTTTACTGGTGGGCTTACCCGTGCATGCTGACGGCACACCCCACGACATCACCCGTTTGGCGCGGCGATTTGGCGAGCGTTTGCAGAAACGCTTTGATTTGCCTGTGTTTTGGGCGGACGAGCGTTTTACGTCCCTTTATGCGGAAGAGCTGCTGCATCAGGCGCAAGTGTTTGGTAAAAAACACAAAGCCGTATCCGACCAAGTAGCGGCGCAGGCTTTGTTGCAGGGCTTTTTTGATGGCGTGCGCATGGATACGGTGGCGGTGTTTGCTGCGATGGATGCGGCACAAAAAGAAAAAATAGATAAAAATGATTGATTTACATTGTCATTCCAGCGTATCGGACGGGGCGTTAAGCCCTGAAGAAGTGGTGCGCTTGGCGGCGCAGAACGGTTGTCGTCTGCTGGCATTAACCGACCACGACCACACTGGCGGCATCGCCCCCGCACGCGCCGAAGCCGCACAACACGGCATTCGTGTGATTAGCGGCGTGGAAGTGTCGGTAACATGGCGCGGGCGCACCATTCACATTGTTGGTTTGGATTTTGACGAACAACATGAAGGCTTGCAAACGCTGCTGGCGCGGGTGCGCGGCGGACGCATTGAACGGGTGCGCCAAATATCGGAAAAATTAGCCAAAAAAGGCATTACAGGCGTATTTGACGGCGCAATGGCATTGGCAGCTGCCAATCCCGAAATGGTGTCGCGCACCCATGTGGCGGAATTTTTGCTGCAACAGGGCGTGGTTCGCAACAAGCAGCAGGCGTTTACCAAGTATTTGGGCGAGGGCAAATGTGCGGCGGTGGCGCACCGTTGGGCGGATTTGGACGAAGCGGTGGGCGCGATTACGGCGGCGGGCGGATTGGCGGTGGTGGCGCATCCGATGCGCTATGATTTGTCGGCAACGGCACGGCGGCATTTGTTTAGCGAATTTCAAGCAGCAGGCGGCTGCGCGATTGAAGTCCACAGCGGCAGCAGCAGTTTGGGCGACCGTTTAAATTACGCGCTGTTGGCGGAACAATTTGGTTTTTTTGCCAGCGCGGGCAGCGATTTTCACCGCAGCGGCGGCTATGGCGGCGGGGTATTGGGTGCGTGTCCCGAACTGCCGCCGTTGTGTCGTCCGATATGGGCGCAGTTCCGCGAGCCGTATCAGCCTGTACATTAACAAAAAACCTGTATTCTGTGCAGAATACAGGTTTGGTTTGATTGAGAAACAGAATTAAGCGGGTTGTGCTTCAAATCCTGAATGTCTTAACAAAGCATCAATTTGCGGCGCACGTCCACGAAAGGCTTTAAAGCTGTCCATCGCGCTGCGGCTGCCGCCCACCGCCAAGATTTCATTCCAGAATTTCGCGCCCGTGTTTTTCACGTCGCCGCTTTCTTCAAATGCCGCATAAGCATCCGCGCTCAATACTTCCGCCCAAGCGTAGCTGTAATAGCCTGCCGAGTAGCCCCCTGCAAAAATATGGCTGAAGCTGTTGGCAAAACGGTTGTATTCGGGCGGACGGATAACCGCCACTTCACGGCGCACTTCGTCCAATACCTGCGCCCAATGGTGCAATTGTGCCGTATCGGTTTCGCTGTAAATCTTCATGTCAAACAAGGCAAATTCCATTTGGCGTACCAAAAACAGCCCGCGTTGGAAATTTTTCGCCGCCAACATTTTGGCAAACAAATCTTCAGGTAATGCCTCGCCCGTGTCTTCGTGCGCCGACATACCGCGTAACACGTCGTATTCCCACACAAAGTTTTCCATAAACTGGCTGGGCAGTTCCACCGCGTCCCATTCCACGCCGTTGATGCCGCTCACGCCCAACTCGTCCACACGGGTAAGCAGGTGATGCAATCCGTGTCCCGTTTCGTGGAACAGAGTCAGGATTTCATCGTGGCTTAAACGCGATTCTTTGCCGTTTACAGGCGGAGTAAAATTGCACACCAAATAGGCAACAGGCGTTTGGATTTGTCCCGCTTTGTGTCCGTCTGCAAAACGGCGGCGACCGCGGTAATCGTTCATCCATGCGCCGCCGCGTTTGCCTTCGCGGGCAAACAGGTCAAAATACACGCCGCCGATAATTGAACCGCCTTTTTCCAATTCAAAATAACGCACGTCTTCATGCCAAGCGGGAACGCGTTTTTCAATAAAGTTCACCCCGAACAAACGGTGTACCTGTGCAAACAAACCTGCCAATACCTTGCTGACAGGAAAGTATTTTTTCACTTCGGTTTCGCTGAAAGCGTATTTGGCTTCGCGCAGTTTTTCGCTGGCATAAGCCAAATCCCACGCCTGCAAATCGGCGATGTTCAGCTTGTCGGCAGCAAAAGCGCGTACTTCTGCCAAATCGCGCTCGGCGAAAGGTTTGGCGCGTTTTGCCAAATCGTTCAGAAAATCCAAAACTTGTGCGGGGGTTTCTGCCATTTTGGTTGCCAGCGACAATTCGGCGTAATTGGCATAACCCAGCAGCTTGGCTTCTTCTAAAGCAATTTCCAAACAGCGGTTGATATTGGCGGTGTTGTCCCATTCGGGTTTGCCCAATTCGCTGGCGCGGGTGCTGTAGGCACGGTAAAGCTGTTCGCGCAGTTCGCGGCGGTCGGCGTGCTGCATCACTGCCAAATAATGCGGCATTTGCAACCCGATTTTCCAACCGCTTTTGTTGTCGGCTTCGGCAGCAGCGCGGAACATCGCCAAAGCATCTTCGGGCAAACCCGCCAATTCGCTTTCGTCTTCAAAATACAGCGCAAACGCATCAGTTGCGTCCAACACATTTTGGGCAAACTGTGCGCCCAATTGTGCGCCTTCGCTTTGCAATTCGGCAAAACGTGCCTGCTGTTCGGGGGGCAGTTCCGCACCGCTTAACACAAATCCGCGCAAATCATGCGCCAATTTGGTTTGACGGGCAGCGTCCAATTTATCAAACTGTGGCGAAGCCTTAATGTCTTTAAAACGCTCGTACAATTCAATATCCTGTCCGATTTCGGTAAAGAAAACCGTTACTTCGGGCATCAATTCATTGTAAGCGGCACGTAATTCAGGCGTATCTGCCACCGAATTTAAATGCGCCACCACGCCCCAAATGCGCCCCACACGCTCGGTGGCATCGGTTAGCGGTTCAACGGTATTCAGCCAAGTGGCTGCTTCATCTTGATTTTTTACCGCTGCTACAGCTTCGCGGGCTTCGGCAATGGCTTGGCGGACAGCAGGGCGCACATCTTCGGCGCGGATATCGGCAAAACGCGGTTCATCTTGTAAATTCAACAAAATATTGTCGGACATGGGGTGTCTTTCGTGTGTGTTGTCAGAACGGCTATTATAGCCCATCTGTTGGCGCGTTGCCGATGGCAGAACACTCATCGGTTTTGCATTAGGGCGTGATTAAAAATACAAAAAACGCTTGGTAATTGGCGCGTTTACGGATAAAATAGAGTGGTTTTTTCCCAACTCAAAACCGAAATAACGGAGCCAAACAATGACAGCTAAAGGACAACTGTTACAAGATCCTTTCCTGAACGCTTTGCGTAAGGAACATGTGCCCGTTTCCATTTATTTGGTAAACGGCATCAAACTGCAAGGACAAGTGGAATCTTTTGACCAATATGTGGTATTGCTGCGCAATACTTCGGTAACGCAAATGGTGTACAAACACGCCATTTCTACCATTGTGCCCGCGCGTGCAGTCAGCTTGCAGCACGACGGCGGCAATAAAAATGCCCAGCAAAAAACCGCCATGACTTTGCAGCAGGTGGAAACCGTTACCCCCAGCGCTGCCTGATTTTTTGTTTTGATTCAACGCATGGTTGTCGGATTCAACCATGCGTTTTTTATTGTCTGATAAAAATATCCCCGAAATACGGATATTTCGGGGATAGCTTCTTAATGCACGTCTTTCCAGAATTCTTTTTTCAGGAAGTATGCCAATGGCAGCAGTACCGCAATCAGGAACATCAACACGATGTAGCCGATTTGTTTGCGCTGAACCTGTGCAGGCTCTGCCATATACGACATAAAGTTCACCAAATCTTTGACAGAATTATCAAATTCTTTGGTAATCACTTTGCCGTCTTTGGTCATGCGTGTTTGCGTACCTGCTTGAACCCAATACAAATCGGGGATTTTGCCGCCGTGTCCGTCGTCTTTCCAAATGGGCTGACCTTTGTCGTCCAACTTAACGGCTTGAATGCCTTGTTGTTCCCACAGCGGATGCGGCATGCCTACTTTATCAAACACCACATTGTTCCAACCGTTGGGACGGGTGGGGTCGTGGTAGAAACCGCGCAGATAGGCATACAGGTAATCCGCGCCGCGTGAGCGGGCAATCAGGGTTAAATCGGGTGGGGCTGCGCCAAACCATTTTTTCGCATCGGCTGGGTCCATGTGCGCCTGCATCACATCGCCCACTTTATCGGTGGTAAACATCAGATTGTTTTTGATTTCATCTTCTGTTAAACCGATGTCTTTCAAGCGGTTAAAACGCATGGCGGAAGCCGAGTGGCACGACAGGCAGTTATTGACAAAAATCTGTGCGCCGCGTTGCAGGCTGATTTGGTCGCCGTGGTCTAATTCTACTTTTTCGTAGTTGCCGCCGCCTGCTGCGCCAGCCATGCCGATGGGGGCTGCCAAGGCGATGGCAGCAAGGTATTGTTTCAATGATTTTTTCATTTTGTTCACCGCCCTTTTAAATATAAACCGCAAACAGGTATGAACCCACCAGCGTAATCGCCACATAAACAAAGAACATCAGTTTTTGTTTGGGCGTGCTCATGGTTACACGCTCGGGAACGGGTTTGTCTTGGTCCAATTTGGTGTAAAACGGCATGCCCAAGAAGAAGGCGAAATACACCACTGACAAAATTTGCGAAACCAAAGTACGGGTATCGCTTGCCACTTTCGCGCCCAAAATGCCCAAGCCGATGAATGAAATCAAAAAGGCAACCAAGGCAAATTTGAAAATCGGACCGCGGTAGCGGATGGATTTGGTGGGGGAACGGTCCAGCCACGGCAGCAGTGCAATCAGCACCACGGCTGCGCCCATTGCCAATACGCCCCAAACTTGTGTACCTGCAAAAGAGGGTACGGCACGCAAAATCGCATAGAACGGGGTGAAATACCAAACGGGTGCGATGTGCGGCGGGGTTTTCAGCGGGTCGGCAGGGTCAAAGTTCGGTTTCTCCAAGAAATAACCGCCGCCTTCGGGGGCAAAGAACATCACCGCGCAGAAGAAAATCAAAAATACCACTACGCCCAAAATGTCTTTAACGGTGTAGTAGGGGTGGAAAGGAATGCCGTCCAAAGGAATACCGTTAGAATCTTTCAGTTTTTTGATTTCCACGCCGTCGGGGTTGTTGGAACCCACTTCGTGCAGGGCAATCAGGTGGGCAGCCACCAAACCGACCAATACCAAAGGCAGGGCAATCACGTGCAGGGCGAAGAAGCGGTTTAAGGTGGCATCAGATACGTTAAAGTCGCCGCGAATCCAAGTGGATAAATCAGGACCAATCACGGGAATCGCGCCGAACAGATTAATAATCACCTGTGCGCCCCAAAACGACATCTGACCCCAAGGCAGCAGGTAGCCCATAAAGGCTTCTGCCATCAATGCCAAGAAAATCAGCGAGCCGAATACCCACACCAGTTCGCGCGGCTTTTTAAACGAGCCGTACACCAAACCGCGGAACATGTGCAGATACACCACGATAAAGAACATGGATGCGCCGGTAGAGTGCATATAGCGGATAATCCAACCGCCCGACACGTCGCGCATAATGTATTCCACGGCGGCAAACGCTACAGGCAGATTTTGTGCGTTCAGCGTGCCGTCGGGTTTAAAGTTCATGGTTAGGAAAATGCCGCTGACGATTTGAATCACCAGCACCAGCATCGCCAACGAACCGAAAAAGTACCAAAAATTAAAGTTTTTCGGTGCATAGTATTCGGTAACGTGTTCCTTCATCATTTTGGACAGGGGGAAACGCGCGTCCACCCAGTCCAGTAAGGCTTTGCCTTTGCTTTGATTTTGGTTTTCCATAGTCTGTGCCCCTTTGTTTTATTCTTCGCCAACCAGAATCAGGTTGTCATTCAGGTATTTGTATGGCGGGATAACCAGATTGCTCGGTGCGGGTACGCCTTTGAACACACGTCCTGCCAAGTCAAATTTGGAGCCGTGGCAGGGGCAGAAAAAGCCACCTTTCCAGCTTGCGCCGCCCAAGTCCGCCGCGCCCACATCAGGGCGGTGGGTGGGGGAACAGCCCAAGTGGGTGCAAATACCGATGGCCACCCACAGGTTCGGCTTCAGCGAACGTGTGGGGTTTTTACAGCTTTCGGGCTGTTGGTCGGCTTGCGAAGCGGGGTCCACCAGTTCGCCGTCAAGCGTGGGCAGGTCTTTGAGCTGGGCTTCGGTGCGGTTGAGCACAAAAATGGGCTTGCCGCGCCATTCGGCGGTTAGTAGTTGTCCCGCTTCAATTTTGCTGACATCTACTTCTACTGAAGCACCAGCGGCTTTGGCTTTTTCCGAAGGAAACCAGCTGGCAACCAGCGGCGTGGCTACACCCAAGGCAGCTACGCCACCCGCACCAGCGGTGGCGAGTGAGAGAAAGCGGCGGCGTCCTTGATTGATTTCTTTATTATCCATTATTCAGTTGTCCTGATGTTTGGGGTTTGACACATGCGCCGAAAACCGTAGGGTTTTCGGAAAACGCGGACGGGGGCGGATTGCCCTTGCCGGTGTGATTTTACCCCGCCCATGCGCCAAAGGGCGCAGATAGGGGCAAATAAACCATTAAACCCCGCGATTTTACCCGATTTCACGCTGAGGATTAAGCGTTATTTAAAATCAGGTAAAGATTTTCGGGGAAAGTTTGATTTTAAGCAGGGTTTTGTTGTAGCGTTAAGACGGGTATAGTGGCAAGGTCAATAAGCAAAAATGGAAAGAATATGCAGCGAATTACCCTGATTGCCGCCGCCGATATAAACGGCTGTATTGGTGGCAACAATACCATGTTATGGCATATCCCTGAAGATTTTGCCTTTTTTAAACAATATACTTTAGGTAAACCCGTGATAATGGGGCGCAAAACATGGCAAAGCCTGCCCAAACGTCCGCTGCCCGAACGCCGTAACATCGTTTTGTCGCGGCAGAGGGATTGGACAGACACAGGCGCGGAAGTGTTTGCCGATTTAAACACTGCCTTGGCTGCTTGTGCCGATGCGCCCGAAGTGATGATTATCGGCGGGGCGCAGCTGTATGCACAGGTTTTGCCTTTGGCAACCGATTTGCGTTTAACCGAAGTGCGCCTAAATGTGGCGGGCGATGCCTTTTTCCCCGAATTTTCGCGCCAGCAGTGGCAGGAAGTTTCCCGCGAAAGCCATGTTTCGGCGCGGGGGATTGGCTTTGATTTGGTGCATTGGCAAAGGTTTAAGTATAGTGGATAAAAATAAAAACGAGACAAGGCGACAACGCCCGCCGTGTACGAACAGTACATCAGGGTGTTGGCAACGCCGTATCGTTGCAATTTTAATCCACTATGGTCTGACTATTACGCAGCATGAGCAGCAGATTGTCCAGTTCGGCGGGTAAAGGGGCGTGCAGATTCAGGGGTTCGCCACTTAATGGGTGCGCCAATATCAGCTGTTCGGCGTGTAAAAACATCCGTTTCAGCCCGATTTTTTGCAAACGTTTGTTGCCCTGATAATCGCCGTAACGTTCATCACCCGCGATGGGACATTGCTGCGATTGCATGTGAACGCGGATTTGGTGGGTGCGCCCTGTTTTTAAGGTGGCGCGTAGCAGGGTGAGTTTGGACAAGCCGATGCGGTGCAGTAAGCCACCGTCAAAGCGTTCCAATACGTCAAACACGGTGTGGGCGTGTTGTCCGTCTGCGGCAATGCGTACCATTTTTTCGCCTGCTGCGCCTGTGTATTTGTGCAGCGGCAGTTTAACGTGGCGGATGTCGCCCCATGCGCCAATACCAAGGGCAAGATAGCTTTTTTGCGGCGTGCCTGCGCGGATGGCTTCGTGCAGTTTGACTAAAGCACTGCGTTTTTTGGCAATCATCAGCAAACCGCTGGTGTCGCGGTCGAGACGGTGTGCCAGTTCCAAATAACGGGCTTCGGGACGGGCTTGGCGCAGTTGTTCAATCACGCCGAAACTGACACCGCTGCCGCCATGCACGGCTACGCCTGCGGGTTTGTTGATGACCAGCAAGGCATCGTCTTCAAATACGATGGGGAACAGGCGCGGCGGCACGGAGGGGGCGGGTAGGGTGCGTTCGGCGGTGCGGATGGGGGGAATGCGTATGCTGTCGCCTGCGTACAGACGGGTTTCGGCTTTCACGCGCTTGCCGTTAATGCGTACTTCGCCAGCGCGGATAATGCGCCAAATATGGCTGCGTGGCACGCCTTTGAGTATTTTTATCAGGTAATTATCAAGGCGTTGTCCTGCGTGTTCTTCGCCAAGCTGCAAATGGCGGACGCTTTCTTTGCTAATTGGTGGCATTTTCTCTTATAATCCGTTTGTTTTTGAGCGGCAACCGTCCGCCGAAAACGCGGATGGCGCGGTGTGTGTCGTTGGCTTATCAACACCCTGTTTGGGCAGCTTGGACTGTCGCCCCGTTTCGGGCAAACCGCCTTTCCGATTTTTTGCCAAATAACGGCACACGCCCCCATTTTAATTGAAAAACGCACTTTGAGAACCCATGCCGTTTGCGGTATCGGTTTTTAGAAACGGACATCCTTTTGCACGCACAAGCCTACACGGGCAAAACCGCAACCCGAGTTTAAACTTTTTGGGCGCAGACGGCATATTGATTAGGTCGGCACAGCCGCTCGCCCCAGTACCGTTAAATTGTTTTTTTATACCCGGCAGGCTCACACCGCATGGCAAAGAAAGCCTTTTAACTGTTAATAAAAACAACAAGACGACGGCTGTATTATTCTTCGGCGCACATTCCGCCATTTTCTTTAGCTCTTTATTCGCTTGCTTGTTTGCCTGCCGTGCGGCGGGCGCAAAGTCTTAACCGGTTGTTTTCCGTTTCCGTGCCTTAATAATATTGAGGTAAAACAAATATGAAACGCATGTTATTTAACGCCACGCATTCCGAAGAATTGCGCGTGGCGATTGTTGACGGGCAAACCCTGCTCGATTTGGACATTGAAACGCTGGGTAAAGAACAGCGCAAAGGCAATATTTACAAAGGCGTGATTACCCGCATTGAGCCCTCTTTAGAAGCCTGTTTTGTCGATTACGGAACCGACAGACACGGCTTTTTGCCGTTTAAAGAAGTATCCCGCGCCTATTTTCAAGATTACGAAGGCGGCAAAGCCCGCATCCAAGACGTGCTGAAAGAAGGCATGCAAATCATTGTTCAAGTGGAAAAAGATGAGCGTGGCAACAAAGGCGCGGCACTGACCACCTTTATCAGCTTGGCGGGACGTTATTTGGTGTTGATGCCGAATAATCCACGTGGCGGCGGCGTGTCGCGCCGCATTGAAGGCGAAGAACGCCAAGAACTGAAAGCAGCGATGGCGGAATTGGACGTACCGCAAGGCATGAGCATTATTGCGCGTACCGCAGGCATTGGGCGCACAGTAGAAGAATTACAATGGGATTTCAATTATTTGTTGCAACTGTGGCGCGCCATTGAAGAAGCCGCTGCCGCGCACAAACAGCCCTATTTGCTGTTTATGGAAAGCTCTTTGGTCATCCGCGCCATCCGCGACTACTTCCGCCCCGACATCGGTGAAATTCTGGTAGACAATCAAGAAGTTTACGAACAAGTTTCCGAGTTTATGAGCTATGTGATGCCCAATAATTTGGGCAGGCTGAAACTCTATGAAGACCACACCCCCTTATTTTCACGTCTGCAAATTGAGCAGCAGATTGAAACTGCTTTTGCGCGTTCTGTGAGCCTGCCTTCTGGCGGCGCGATTGTGATTGACCACACTGAAGCCCTTGTTTCCATTGATGTTAACTCTGCGCGTGCCACGCGCGGCGCGGATATTGAAGAAACCGCGTTTAAAACCAATATGGAAGCGGCGGAAGAAGTGGCGCGGCAAATGCGTTTGCGCGACTTGGGCGGCTTGGTCGTCATTGATTTTATTGACATGGAGGACGCGAAAAACCAGCGCGAAGTGGAAAACACCCTGCGCGATGCCCTAAAAAAAGACCGCGCCCGTGTACAAATGGGCAAGCTGTCGCGTTTCGGGCTGCTGGAATTGAGCCGCCAACGTCTGCAACCCGCGCTGGCGGAAAGCAGCCACATTGCCTGTCCGCGCTGTGCGGGAACGGGTGTGATTCGCAGCATTGAATCCACCGCGCTGCACGTTTTGCGCCTGATTCAAGATGCCGCCATGAAAGACAATACGGGCGAAGTACACGCACAAGTGCCTGTTGATGTGGCGACTTTCCTGTTAAACGAAAAACGCGCCGAGCTGTTCGGCATGGAAGAGCGTTTGGATGTATCGGTGTTTTTGATTCCCAATATTCATTTGGAAAATCCGCATTACGAAATCACGCGCATCCGCAACGATGATGTCGATGAAAACGCCGCGCCCAGCTACAGACGTGTTGCCAAGCCTGAAGTGGTTGATAATGTGCCGTTTTCCAACAGCAAAGGCGAAAAAGCCGCCCGCCCCGAACCTGCGGTAAAAGGCGTAAAACACGCTTCACCTGCGCCTACCGTATCGGAAAACCGTTCGTGGTGGGACAGCTTTAAAGGCTGGCTGAAAAAACTGTTTGGCGGCAGCGAAGAAAGCAGCAGCAAACCCGCCGCTGCCGAAAAACTGCGCACCCCGTCCAAACGCAACAACCCCAACCGCCGTGCCAACGGCAACCGCAATCAGCAATACGCCCACAAAAACAAGCGTCCTTACCATAAGGCATCGCCTGTTGATGTGCAGAACGATGCTGCGCCTGTGGTAGAAAAAGAAAAGGTGAATCAACAGCCTAATCCAAATAAACCGCAGCGTAATCCCCAGCAGAAACAACAGGCTGTTTCGAAAAACCAAGCGGCTGCCGCACCCAATCCTGCGCCCCTTGCCGCTGCCGAAGTGCCTGTTCAAGCAGCAGAAAATACCCCCAAGCAGCCGCGTCATAAAAAGCAGCAGCAAAAACAAAAACCGCTGATTGTCCGCATTGGTAACAACAACCAACAGGGTAATTCTGCCAATAAGCAGCAAAAAAGTCAGAATAAACAGGCGAATAAGCGTCATATTCCGTCTGCTGCGCGTATTGAAGGTTCGCTGGATGTGGGCAAAGCCGCGCAGCGTGTGGAAGATGCAGTGGCAAAAGTGCTGATGCAATATCCTGATTTAGCGGAAGAAAGTCTGTTAGTGGCGGAATACCGCGCCCGTTATGAGGCTGCGCCTGAAGCTGTGGCAGAAGCAGAAACCGTTGAAGAGGTGGTATTTGCGGTGGCAGAAGAAACCACGGTATTGCAAGCCATTGAAATGGAAGAAGAGCCAAATATTAGCACTCAAGCGACTGAAGCAGAAGAAAATGCTTTGGTGCGTGAAGCAGCGGCACAGGTAGAAGCAGCGGTTGCCGAAGTATGCGGAACGGCGGATGCCCCTGTGCTGGAACAGCTGATTGAAAACTTGGATTTGCAAGGTTTGCAGTGGGTGCAGACGGAAACCGTTGAAACTAAAGCAGAAGAATCAGTGGTGGAAATTCTCGCTGCACAGCCTGCTTTGCGCCGTAGTGACCGCAAACCTGTTGCGTCTGCTGCTGCACCTGCGCCGCAAGCCTTGATGCAGGTGGAAACCACGCAAGATTAAGTATTGTTTTTAATTAAAAAAGCTGCCCGATAAGGTTCGGGCAGCTTTTTTTGTCAGCCAAACAGTGTTATGGACTTCAATCGGCAATCACCATCGCCGAAACAGAGTGTTCTTTAAATAGGCGTTCTGCCAAGGCTTCGGCTTCTTTTTGTTTCATGCGTTTACTGCGCACCACGCGCACAAAGTTACCGTCGGCGCGTTGGCGTGTGACTACGGTGGATGGTACACCGAATAAAGATACCCGTCCCGCTTGGGCATCTGCCAACATCGGGTCGGCAAATGCACCCGATTGAATCACAAAACTGCCTTGATTTTCATAATCATTTTCTACCACAGTCGTTTGACCTGCAGCGCACACAATGGTAGAACACATTGCCAACAACAAAGCATATACGGATTTTTTCATGTTTTTCTCCTGAAAATAAAGGATTTCGGATGCCCGTTGGCAGGTGCAAGCAAACGCTGTTCCAGCATCTCACTCCGTCCAAGGGGCGGGGATTCCGACACTGTGCCCAATCAATCCGCACGGTTTCAATATTTTGGCAATCTGTTGATTTTATGCCAAATCATTTGATGTCGGATTTCACTGTCTATTATAGCGGTAATGTGATGAAATACAGGCTTTGGTAGGAAAATTTACCTTTTTTACCTGATTTAACCGTTAAATGTTGTGCAATGGCAACAAAAAACGCCCGAAAGATTATCGGGCGTTGCTTTTTATGGAAATGGAAACGGATTTAAGCGGCGTTTAATTCTTTCGCCAGATACAGCCATGTTTCAATCACGGTATCGGGATTGAGCGACACGGTTTCAATGCCTTCTTCCACCAGCCATTTGGCAAAATCGGGGTGGTCAGACGGACCTTGACCGCAAATTCCCACGTATTTATTGTGTTTGCGGCAGGCGGAAATCGCCAAATGCAACATCACTTTAACCGCAGGATTGCGCTCGTCAAAGCTGGAAGCGATTGAACCGCCGCTGTCGCGGTCCACGCCCAAAGTCAGCTGGGTCATATCGTTAGAACCGATGGAGAAGCCGTCAAAATATTTCAGGAATTGCTCTGCCAACAGCGCATTGCTGGGCAGTTCGCACATCATAATCAGACGCAAACCGTTTTTGCCGCGTTCCAAGCCGTTTTCTTTCAAGGCTTTAACTACGCCTTCGGCTTCTGCCAAAGTACGGACAAAGGGAATCATAATTTCCACATTGGTCAAGCCCATTTCATCGCGCACATATTTCAGCGCACGGCATTCCAGCGCAAAGGCTTCTTTAAAGTCTTCAGACACATAACGCGCTGCGCCACGGAAGCCCAACATCGGGTTTTCTTCGTGTGGTTCGTACACGCTGCCGCCGACCAAGCCAGCGTATTCATTGGATTTGAAATCCGACATCCGTACAATCACTTTTTTCGGATACACGGAAGCCGCCAAAGTAGACACGCCTTCGGCGATTTTGTCCACATAAAAATCAACAGGCGATGCGTAACCAGCGATGCGGTCGGAAATTTCCGCTTTCAAATCATCGTCCAAGCGGTCAAATTCAATCAGGGCTTTGGGGTGGATGCCGATTTGACGGTTGATGATAAATTCCATCCGCGCCAAACCGATGCCTTCATTGGGAATATTGGCAAACGAGAACGCCAGTTCGGGATTGCCCACGTTCATCATGATTTTAACGGGCGCTTTGGGCATATTGTCCAAAGCGACATCATGCACTTGTACGTCCAACAAGCCGTTGTAAATCAAACCCGTATCGCCTTCGGCGCAGGAAACGGTAACTTCTTGTCCGTCTTTCAGCACTTCGGAAGCGTTGCCGCAACCCACCACGGCGGGAATGCCCAATTCGCGGGCGATAATGGCGGCGTGGCAGGTACGTCCGCCACGGTTGGTCACAATCGCGGCAGCGCGTTTCATTACGGGTTCCCAATCGGGGTCGGTCATATCGGTAACCAAAACGTCGCCTGCCTGAACGCTGTCCATTTCCGAAGCGTCTTTAACCAAACGCACTTTGCCCTGTCCGACTTTTTGACCGATGGCACGACCTTCCGCCAAAACGCTGCGTTCGCCGTTTAATTCGTAGCGGCGCAGACTGCTGCCTTTTTCTTCTTGCGATTTAACGGTTTCGGGACGTGCTTGCAAAATATACAGCTTGCCGTCCACACCGTCACGACCCCATTCAATGTCCATCGGACGACCGTAATGTTCTTCAATAATCAGCGCGTATTTCGCCAATTCGGTGATTTCTTCATTGGAAATGGAGAATTTTTTGCGGTCTGCTTCAGGAACATCAACGGTACGCACCGATTTACCCGCTTGCGCTTCTTCACTGAACACCATTTTAATCAGTTTAGAACCCAAGTTTTTACGCAAAACAGCGGGTTTGCCTGCTTTCAGTGTGGGCTTGTGTACATAAAATTCGTCGGGATTGACCGCGCCTTGTACCACGGTTTCGCCCAAGCCGTAAGACGAAGTGACAAAAACCACGTCTTCAAAACCGCTTTCGGTATCAATCGAGAACATCACGCCTGCTGCGCCGCTGTCGGAACGCACCATGCGCTGTACGCCTGCGGACAAGGCAACCACATCGTGTTCAAAACCTTTATGCACGCGGTAAGAAATGGCACGGTCGTTGTACAGCGAAGCAAACACATGGTGCATGGCTTCTTTAACGTTTTCCAAGCCGTTGATGTTCAGGAAAGTTTCTTGTTGTCCTGCAAACGAGGCATCGGGCAGGTCTTCCGCAGTGGCAGAAGAGCGCACCGCCACGGAAATCTCGCTGCTGCCCGCATCGGCGACCATTTTTTCCCACGCGGTTTCGATTTCGCGGTTAAGCTGTTCGGGGAAAGGCGTGTCCAAAATCCATTGGCGGATTTCTTTGCCCACCCGTGCCAGCTCTGCCACGTCGTCCACATTTAAGGCGGCAAGGGCGGCGGAAATGCGTTCGTTCAGCCCTTCGTGCGCCAAAAAGGCGCGGTAGGCATCGGCGGTAGTGGCGAAACCACCGGGAACACGTACCCCTTTTTCGGTGAGGTTGCTAATCATTTCGCCCAGCGAAGCGTTTTTGCCGCCCACGCGCTCGACATCGCTCATGCGCAGGTTTTCAAACCAAACCACGTAGTTTTCGGTCATTTGTTGGCGTCCTTAGGGTTATGTAAAGAAACGGTTAAAACGGCGCATATTTTAATGTTTGTTGCGTGGCGTGTCATGTTTTTTTACAGCGCGGCGCCAGGGCAGCGGCTGGAAAATCGGCACTTATGCTGTGTAGCCGAATGAAATCAAAACGTTTCCGCCCGATTAAAAAATGTTATGTTTTGTTAAAAAAGGTGGCGTGGCAGGGGTGCACGTTGGGAAAAACATCAGAGTGCAGACGTGTTTGTAATAACGGGTAATTTGATAAATATGGCTTTAGGGGTTTGAAACCCCGATGTTCATGGCGGTAAAATCCGCTTTTATGGGATAACGCTTGAATATTGTCCCATGTGCTGCAATATCGTGCCAAAAAATTGGTTTGAAAGGATAAACATGAACCATACCCTAGTAATACAACATTCTGATTTATCAGAAATAAAATTTCCAAATACCGCTGCGCGTTTCGGACAGGCATTAGCAGGCAAATGTGTGCGTATCCCCTTGGGCGAAAACGCTGTTTTAGATGAGCATATTCGCGCCGAGTTGGACGCTGCGCCCGTAGATTATGCCGTTTTGCCCGAACGGACGTTTGACAGCTTTGGTTTGCTGGCAAGCGATATGGACAGCACCTTAATCACCATTGAATGTATTGACGAAATTGCCCAATTTGCGGGTTTGAAAACGCAAATTGCCGAAATTACTGAACGCGCCATGCAGGGAGGAATGGATTTTGCCCAATCGCTGCATCAGCGCGTGGCATTGCTGGAAGGCGTGCCGGAAAGTGCTTTGGAACACGTTTATCAAAATGTGCTGCGTTTGAGCGCGGGCGCGGAAACTTTAATTCAAGCATGCCGGCGCCACGGTGTGAAAACGCTGCTGGTGTCGGGTGGGTTTACCTATTTTACCGACAGACTGAAGCAAAAATTAGGCTTGGACTATGCCTATGCCAATGAATTGGAAATTAAGAATGGTTATTTAACAGGGCGCGTGCTGGGGCGCGTGGTGGATGCTGAAGCCAAGGCGCAATTATTGGCGCAACACCGTGAACAATTGGGTTTGTCGTCCGAACAAACATTAGCAGTGGGCGACGGGGCAAACGATATTCCGATGTTCCGCGCCGCTACATTCGGTATTGCCTACCGCGCCAAAGCCGCTGCACAACAGGCTGCGGATTTGCGTATTAATCATAATGGCTTGGATGCGGTACGGGGTTGGTTTGCTTGATTCAGCTCTTCGCCCACATATCTAAAAAACGTATCAACGATTCTTTTTGTTCTTGAGTGGCATTCTGCCAATGCGCCAGTAAACGCGGATACAGCAGGTCTGTATCCGTGTGGTGCGAATCGGTATAAGCATCTTGTAAAAACCACAGTAAAGGCGTGTTCAGCATTTGTGCAATCGCAATCAGATGGGCGAGGTTAATTTTATTGTCGCCCCGTTCGTAGCGCGAAAGTTGTTGTTGGGAAATACCTATTTTTTCGGATAATTTATCTGCACTGAAGCCTTGTTCTTTGCGTTTGCTTTGAATGCGCTTGCCGATTACCTTATCCAATTCTGAAACAGCCAGTTGAGCCACCATCTGCCTTTCCATCTTACCAATACACGTCTATTGAATCATTATGGAAATTCCGCATTGACAAAAGTTCATTTACTGAATAAAATTTGGAAAATTCACTCTTTTATTAACTAAAAAGGAAATAAACGATGTCCGGATACAATCATGTTTGTGAAGACTGCGGTCATGAGTGGGAAGCCTACCATGATAACGACAGACAGGCAGATGCTGCACGTTGCCCCAAGTGCGGAAGTGGCGATACGCAGGCTTACCGTCAGAAATAGGGGGTGAGTATGGGTTTGTGGAAAGTAGCGACTTCATTTATTGACCTTGTAAAAGTATTGGCAAATAATTACGAGGACAATGAGGGTAAGCAGGTAAACCCGCAGCAGCGCAGAAAAGAAGCGTATGAGAAATGGAAGGCGGAGATGCTTGAAACCCGTGCTGAATTGGAAGTCGTATATGCCAAAAAACAGGCAGAGTATAGGGCGAAATATGAGCAGCATCTTGCTTCGCTTGATGATGGGGAATTGGCACAAATGGCGAACGACAGCAGCAATAAACTGCGTCAGGAAGTGGCGCGGGATATGCTGAAACGCCGCCGTTCAATGTTTTGATTGCATTATCTTAAATTTAAACAACCGCTTGTGGATTGATTCTCAAGCGGTTATCTGTTTGTATGGCAAACAAAGCTTGAAACGCTGCTATAGGTAGCGTTATGATATGGACAGGTAGGCGCAAGCCTTTTTTATCAGAACAAAGGAAATGAAATGGATCATCAGGATAAACAAACGATTCGCCCCGATTGGGCATGGCTAATGCGCGATACAAATGCGCTGCTGGCGTTTGGTTTTGGGGCGGGGTTGTCGCCCAAAGCACCTGGAACATTCGGTTCGCTGTTGGGGCTGTTGTTGGCGGGACTGCTATTGGGCTGTGGGGTAAGCCATACGGGTTTGTTTTTATTGTCGGCTGTGCTGTTTGTGTGGGGCATCGGACTGTGTACACGCGCGGGTACGGCATTGGGCGAACCTGACCATTCGGGCATTGTGTGGGACGAAATGGTGGCGATGATGGCGGTTTTTGCTTTGATTCCGCAGGGATTTTTTTGGTGGGTAACGGGTTTTGCGCTGTTTCGCCTGTTTGATATTGTGAAACCTGCGCCTGTAAATTGGGTGGAACGGCGTTATGGTGGCGGTTTGGGCGTGATGGCAGACGATGCGGCGGCGGCGCTGTATGCGGTGCTGGTGGTGTGGGTGTTGAACTGGATTTTGTAAATATTGGTTTAAAATAGATAAAACGGCTGATGTCCTTGCGGATTCAGCCGTTTTTTGTTACGCGGATAAAGGGTTTATTGTGGGGCAGATTCGGCGGTTGCGCCGATGACGCCTTCCCATTTGTCGCCGTGTCCGCTTTCATTTACGGCAACACCTGTTAAAACGCTGCCGTTTTTGCCATAAAAACCGCCGTTAAACGTGCCGTTGTACACGGTTTTTTCTTTGGTGCCGTTTTCATCGTAAAACAAATAGCCGCTGACTGAACCGTTCTCGCCCACAGGTACGCGCTCGCTGCGGACTTTGCCGTTTTGGTATTTTTGGATTTGGTCGTTTAAATACCAGCGGTTGGCAGCGTAGCGGTCGGAAATCAATTCCATAGACAGGGTTTTGTCGCTGCCGTGGTAGGTGGCATCTACGGTAGCGGTTTGATTTTCAATTAGGTTTCCGCCATCGGTATAGCGGAAGTGCATGGTGCCGTTGTAGCGGACATCGCCTTGTGCGCTGGGACGGGCGGCTTGGCTAGAGTCGGCGTGTTGCAGGTAGTAACTATTTAATTTGGTTTGTTTTTCGCCGTAGTCGTTAGTCGTTACCTGATTGACGTTGGCGTGGGCGATATAGCCCACCAGTTTTTTATCGGCATCGCGCAGGGTTTGGATAAAGGGTTGTCCGACAAATTGGTCATCGGTTTTCAGTAACGCCAGTTGCAGGGATTGTCCGTTTTCGGGCAAAACCAGTTTGAGGGTGTCGGTGGCGGTTAATCCGCCACGGCTGCCATACAGTGCCAAACGGTTAAAGGTGTCGCGGTCATTTTGCGGGGTATTGGGTACGGGGGTGGTGGCGGGTGGGTTAGATGTATTTTCAGTAGATGAAACAGGTGGTTGTTGTGGTTTGTTGTCTGTGCCGTTTGCTTGTGGCGGATTTTGTGGGGCGCTTGGGGCTTGGGTTTTGGGGGCAGTTTGCGGGGTGTTGGCGGAACTGTTGGCTTGGGGACGGTGGTCGGAACTGCCGCCGCCGCCACAGGCGCTAATGGTCAGTAAAGCGGTCAGCATCATGGCTGCGGTACGGGTGGTTTGGGTCATTTTCAGATACCTCTTATTGAATTTATGATAAAGAAATGCGGCGGCAAAGTATTGCATTGGCATTGTCTGCCGCAAAACATCGTATAATCCCATTTTTTGCGTGATTATTCCAGCCATGAGCCGCCGTTTTACCCAACCCGACAAATCTTTAACCCAACCTGAACGAACTTTGTTGCTTGCTGTGATGTTGGGCGACGAACAGACGGGCAGCCGCGACAGTCGCGAGCGCGATTTTGCCGCTGCCACTGCCGAAGCCGAAGAATTGGTACGCGCCGCAGGGGGCGATTTAATCGGTGTGGAAACTGCCAAACGCGACCGCGCCCATGCGGCTTTGTTGGTGGGAACGGGCAAAGCTGAAGAATTGGCGGCGCGTGTGGCGGCGGAACACATTGAATTGGTGGTGGTGAATCGGGAATTGTCGCCCACGCAGGAACGCAATTTGGAAAAAGTGCTGCAATGCCGTGTGTTGGACAGGGTGGGCTTGATTTTGGCGATTTTTGCGCAACGGGCGCACAGTCAAGAAGGCAAATTACAGGTGGAACTGGCGCAGTTGTCGCATTTGGCGGGGCGTTTGGTGCGCGGTTACGGGCATTTGCAAAGTCAAAAAGGGGGCATCGGTTTGAAAGGTCCGGGCGAAACACAGTTGGAAACCGACCGCCGTTTAATTCAAACGCGCATCAGCAAGCTGCGCCGCCGTTTGGCAGACGTGAAAAAACAACGCGCCGTGCGCCGCCAAGCCCGCTTGTCGGGAAAAGTGAAAACCTTTGCGCTGGTGGGCTACACCAATGCGGGTAAATCCACCTTGTTTAACCGCTTAAGCAAAGCCGATGTGTTGGCAAAAGACCAATTATTCGCCACGCTTGACCCCACCGCACGGCGTTTGTATCTCGCCCCCGACACCTATATTGTGTTAAGCGATACCGTGGGTTTTGTACGCGATTTACCGCACCGTCTCGTGTCGGCATTCGCCGCCACCTTGGAAGAAACCGCCTTGGCAGACGTGCTGCTGCATATTGTTGATGCTTCCCACCCCGAACACGAACGCCAAATTGAAGACGTAAACACCGTATTGGCGGAAATTGGCGCAGATAAAGTACCGCAATTGCTGGTGTTTAACAAAACCGATTTATTGCCCGAAACCGAACAACAAAACGGCATTCAGCGCAATGCACAGGGCGAAAGCGTAGCGGTGCGCCTGTCTGCCGTTAGCGGCGCAGGTTTGGACGCCTTGCGCCAAGCCCTGCTGGAACGGGCGTGATGCGCGGGGTGGCAAACTCTGTTACCATGCCGCCTGTTTTCCATACATCAAGAGAAACACCATGACCATTAAAAGCATGACGGGATTTGCCCACACCTCGGGCGAATTTGCAGGCAAGCGCGTTGATTTGGAATTACGCGCCGTGAATCACCGTTTTTTAGACGTACAATTCAAAATGCCTGAAGATTTGCGCTATTTGGAAGGCGTGATGCGCGAACACATCGCCAAACAAGTGGTGCGCGGCAAAATAGAATGCCGTATCCAACTCGCTTCTGTAGCAGAACACGGCGGACATTTGCACATCAATCATGATTTGGTGCGCGAATTGGCGGAACTCAACCACAAATGGCGTAAAAAACACGAAGATTTAGGCAAACTCACCGTTGCCGAAATATTAAAATTTCCGGGCGTGATTATCAGTGCCGAAAAAGATGGCGAAGCCTTGGCAACAGGCGTGCAAAACCTGTTGGATAAAGCCTTGGCGGATTTTGTCGCCACCCGTCAGCGCGAAGGTGTCAAACTGCAACAGCATTTGTTGGAACGCTTGGAACTGATGGACGACATCATCACTGCCTTGGAATCGCTGTTCCCCGGTTTGCTGCGTACCCACATGAACCGTGTGCGCGCGCGTTTGGCGGAAGCGGTAGCAGGCGTGGATGAAGACCGTTTAAAACAGGAATTTGCCCTGTTTATGCAAAAAGCAGATGTAGATGAAGAGTTTAGCCGTTTGCGTACCCATATTGCCGAAGTGCGCCGCATTGTTACCGAGCACAAGGGCAGCGCGGGCAAGCGTTTGGATTTTTTAATGCAGGAACTCAACCGCGAAGCCAATACCTTGGGCAGTAAGGCGATTGCCAGCGAATGTACGCAGGTGTCGGTAGAATTAAAAGTATTGATTGAACAGATGCGTGAGCAGGTGCAAAATATTGAGTAAGCAATAACAAACGGGAAGCGGTTTCGGCTTCCCGTTTGTTTGGCTGCTTACAGCAGATTGTGTTCGTTGGCGAGCATTTCGGCAAGGGTTTCGCGGCGGCGGATGAGTTTGGCATTGCCTGTGTCGTCCACCAGCACTTCGGCGGCGCGGGGACGGCTGTTGTAATTGCTTGCCATGGATGCGGCATACGCGCCCGCGCTGCGTACCGCCAACAAATCGCCTGCTTGTGCGCCGATTAAACGGTTTTGCGCGAGAAAATCGCCTGTTTCGCATATAGGACCAACAATATCTGCGACACGGGCTTCACGCTCGGGGGCGCTGATGTTGTCAATCTGATGATATGCGCCATAAAGTGCGGGGCGCAATAGGTCGTTCATGGCGGCATCGGTGATGACAAAATCTTTGCCGTCGCCGTGTTTGACGTATTCCACGCGGGTGAGCAGCACGCCCGCATTGCCCACCAAGCTGCGCCCCGGTTCCAAAATCAATTGCAAAGAATAGGGCGCAAGCAAGCGGCGCACTTCGGCGGCGTAAGCGGCAATGTCGGGGGTGTTTTCGTTGTGGTACACAATGCCGATTCCGCCACCTAAATCAATGTGTTGTAGTGTAATGCCTTGTGATTTTAAACGTTCCACCAAGGGCAACAGCCGTTCACAGGCTTCCACCAGCGGCGATAAATCAATCAGTTGCGAACCGATGTGGCAGTCAATACCGATAATGTTGAGATGGGGCAGGGTGGCGGCGTATTGGTAGGCGGCTTCTGCCTGTGCCATCGGGATACCGAATTTGTTTTCTTTTAAACCTGTGGAAATATAAGGATGGGTTTGCGCGTCCACATCGGGGTTAATCCGCAGCGATACAGGGGCGCGACAGCCTGTTTCGGCAGCGACGGCGTTGATGCGGTCTAACTCGGGCAGGCTTTCCACATTAAAGCATTTGATTTGATGCGATAATGCGAAACGGATTTCATCGCTGCTTTTGCCTACGCCCGAAAATACGGTTTTGGCGGGGTCGCCACCCGCTGTCAACACCCGCGCCAACTCGCCGCCCGACACAATATCAAAACCGCAGCCACGCTGGGCAAAATGGCGCAAAATGCTTAAATTGCTGTTGGCTTTAACGGCATAGCAAATTAAGGTGGGTTCGGGAAAGGCTTGGGTGTAGCGGTCTAGCGCGTTATCCAATGCGGATTGGTCGTAAACATACAGGGGCGTGCCGAATTGTTCGGCGAGAGCGTTTAGGTTCATGGTGCTTCCTTGGCAGGGGGTGGGGGCGAAAGGTCGGTTTGAATCACGCCGAAGCGGTTTTTGTCGTCTGGTTTGGGCAGATACAGGTCGCCTTTATAACCGCATGCGCCCAATAGCAATGCGGTACAGGCGATAAATAAGCTACTTTTTTTATAAAAAACAATTGGGTGCATAAAATAGTTAGGTTGGGAAAACAATAGGCGGATTATAAAGCGGTTTGGGTGCTTTTGCACGGGCTGTTAGGTGTTGTATTTTTACTCTAACGAATCAAGGGCAAAGGCTGTAAAGCGAACCATTTACCCGATTTTGCCGTCAAATTCCGATAATTTGCTGGACTTTTGCCCTTGTTTTCGCCAAAATCGCTTTAATTGTGATTGTCTGAATACGCCGTTTGGCGCATACTGTATTTTTATTTTTGCGGCAGAACTTTGGCTGGATCAAGCCTGCTGCCGCTGCTTTGCATTTGATAAAGGAACTGTGTTCATGGATTTGCGAAAACTGAAAAAACTGATTGATTTGGTAGAAGAATCAGGGATTGCTGAAATTGAAGTAACCGAAGGCGAAGAAAAGGTACGCATTACGCGCACTGTGGCTGCGCCTGCCGCGCCCGCGCATACGGTTTATGCCGCTGCGCCCGCGCCCGT
The DNA here is from genome assembly GCF_014054725.1 of Conchiformibius steedae. Classification (NCBI taxonomy): domain Bacteria; kingdom Pseudomonadati; phylum Pseudomonadota; class Betaproteobacteria; order Neisseriales; family Neisseriaceae; genus Conchiformibius; species Conchiformibius steedae. The sequence goes on from NZ_CP059563.1 coordinate 1,054,827, forward strand.
TCAGGCAGCCGCGCCTGCCGCTGCACCTGTGGCGGCTGCTTCTGCGCCCGCCGCGCCCGCCGCGCCTGCTGCGCGTGATTTGTCTGCCGCGCAAAAATCGCCGATGGTCGGCACGTTTTACCGTGCGCCCAGCCCGTCTTCGCCCGCGTTTGTGGAAGTGGGACAAACCGTTAAGGCTGGCGACACGCTGTGCATTATTGAAGCGATGAAGCTGATGAATGAAATTGAGGCGGAAACGTCGGGCGTGGTCAAAGAAATTCTGGTGGAAAACGGTACGCCCGTGGAATACGGCGAGCCTTTGTTTATTATTGAATAAACAGTTTGGGCGGTTGTGTGGGCGCAGCTGCCCCAATCCGTAAGCTATTCCAATTAAAGGGTAGAAAACATGGCGATACAAAACCCCGATGTCCGCCTAGATGATTGGCTGGCTGAAATGTATGAAGATGATTACTTTCCCGATTTTTTGGTGGATAAATGCAAAGCGGTTTTTGTAAACGTTTGCGAACGCATTGAAAGCGAACAGCCCGACAGCTTGGATGCTTTATATGCGATTACCCACGCAGCCACCGAGCAAATTAATGATTTGCAAGATGAGTTTGATGAAAACGACAGCGAAATTGAAACGGCTGCCCGCGATTGTTTGGGCATGACCATGTATTATGTGGCACAAGCATACGGTTTTGATGATGCCGATTGTGAAGAATTGATTGCGCCGCGTGATTGGTAAGTGTTCAAACGGCAGTCAATCAATAGGAAAAACATGATGACGTATTTGGATAACATGAAACGCTTTAAACAAGAAGTGGCAGGCACGGATAATCTGCCCCGCGACTTGGAAGTGCTGGCTTGGGCAACGATTACCGATGCAGGAACGCCGTTTGACGAATTGGGTTTGTTTGCCATTTTGCCTGATGAAAAAGACGAATTGTTGGATGAATTGGTTTTTGGTCATGATTATTTGAGTGAAGACGAACGGGCAGACCCTGATATTCAAGCGAATATTGCTGCCGTTGAACAAGTTGCGCACATGATTACTTTTGTTGCCAGAGACGACGACGGCAATCTTTACGGCTATTGGCACGGCAAATCCAACCGTCCGCTTGAAGACGCGCCCATCGTGCAATACGACACGGAAGGGCAGTTTGACATCATGCCCGGTGCATCGCTGACCGAAGCATTTGCCGCATGGTATTGTTATGATAATGATGAGTGGTTTGATGAAATCAAACAAGGTTTTGCTGAATTGGACGTGGATTTTATCTGCGACAGTTGGCAAGCTGTTTACGATAGCGCGGAAGAGTGGGCGGACGACCCTGCAGAGCTGCATAATGAAATGTATGACGCCGAACGGGCGAAAAAAGGCTTGCCGCCGCTTAAATAACGCTTTCAGGTAGCCTGAAAAATATAAATAAATATTGGAAGTCAATATGTTAAAAAAAGTCCTTATTGCCAACCGTGGCGAAATCGCCCTGCGCGTGCTGCGTGCTTGCCGCGAAATGGGCATTGCCACCGTTGCCGTGCATTCCGAAGCGGATAAAGACAGCCTGCATGTGAAGCTGGCAGACGAATCCGTCTGCATCGGACCTGCGCCGTCGCCGCAAAGTTATCTGTATATTCCCGCGCTGATTGCCGCCGCCGAAGTAACGGGCGCAGACGCGATTCACCCCGGTTACGGCTTTTTGGCGGAGAACGCCAGCTTTGCCGAACAGGTGGAACAGTCGGGCTTTACCTTTATCGGTCCGCGTGCCGACACCATCCGTTTGATGGGCGACAAGGTTTCCGCCAAAAAAGCCATGATTGAAGCGGGCGTACCGTGCGTGCCGGGTTCAGACGGCGCATTGCCCGACAACCCCGATGAAATCCTGAAAATTGCCGATAAAGTCGGTTTTCCCGTGATTATCAAGGCTTCAGGTGGCGGCGGCGGACGCGGTATGCGTGTGGTGGAAAAGAAAGCCGATTTGCTTAAAGCCGTGGAAATGACCAAAGCCGAAGCCGAAGCCGCATTTGGTAACCCTATGGTTTATATGGAACGTTTTTTGCAAAAACCGCGCCATATTGAAATTCAGGTGTTGGCAGACGAACACGGCAACGCCATTTATCTGGGCGAGCGCGATTGTTCCATGCAGCGCCGTCACCAAAAAATCATTGAAGAAGCCCCCGCGCCCTTTATTACCGAAGAAGAACGCCGCCGCATCGGCGAATCCTGCGCCGCTGCCTGCCGCCGTATCCGCTACCGTGGCGCAGGCACGTTTGAATTTTTGTATGAAGACGGCGAGTTTTTCTTTATTGAGATGAACACGCGCGTACAGGTGGAACATCCGATTACCGAGCTGGTAACGGGCGTGGACATTGTGCAGGAACAACTGCGCGTGGCGGCGGGTATGCCCTTGTCGTATCGTCAGGAAGACATTGTTTTACAAGGTCATGCGTTTGAATGTCGCATCAATGCCGAAGACCCGTATAACTTTATTCCCAGCCCCGGTACGATTGAATCCTGCCATTTACCGGGGGGATTCGGTGTGCGCGTGGACAGCCATATTTATCAGGGCTACCGCATTCCGCCGAACTACGACAGCTTAATCGGCAAAATCTGCGTACACGGGCAAGACCGCGCCCAAGCCGTTGCCAAAATGCGCGTTGCCATGGACGAATTGGCGATTACGGGCATTAAAACCAATGCCGCGTTGCACCGCGATTTGTTCCGCGACCCCGATTTTGTCCACGGCGGCGTAAGCATTCATTATTTGGAGCATTGGCTGGAAGAACGCAAAGCACGGTTAGCGAAATAAATAATGGTTTAAATTAAACGGGTTGCCTGAATGGTTTTCAGACAACCCGTTTTGTATCAACAGCAGAAAAATTACACCTTCTCTTTTACCCAATCTGCCGTTTGCACCAGCACTTGCGGTACATTCTCGGCATCCGTGCCGCCCGCCTGCGCCAAATCGGGGCGACCGCCGCCTTTACCGCCCAGATGTTCCGCTGCCCATTTCACCAAATCGCCTGCTTTTACCTGCGCGGTTAAGGGCTTGGACACGCCCGCACACAGCGACACTTTGCCGCCGTTTACCGCCGCCAGCAACACCACCGCTTTATCGGATTGTCCCGTTAAATCGGTAACGATTTCGCGCAATGCGCCCGCATCGGCATCAATTTGCGCCGCCACCAGCAAAGCACCGCCGATTGCCTGCGCCTGTGCCAACAGTTTTGCGCCTGCGTGTTTTGCCAGTTCGCCTTTGGCGGCGGCAAGCGATTTTTCCAACTGCTTGGTTTGCGCGGCGTTGGCTTGGATTTTCGCCAACACGTCTTTTTCGGTTTGCGCTTTCACTTCGGCAATAATGTGTTTTAACAGGGCTTCCTGTTGTTGAACGCGTGCCAACGCTGCTGCGCCGCACACGGCTTCCACACGGCGCACGCCTGCGGCAATGCCGCCTTCGCCGATGATTTTAAACAGCCCGATTTCGCCCGTCCGCGCCACGTGTGTACCGCCGCACAATTCGGTTGAGTAGTCGTCCATTTTGACCACGCGCACCAAATCGCCGTATTTTTCGCCAAACAACATCATCGCGCCTGTTTTTTGCGCTTCTTCCAAAGACATGGTTTCCACGCGCACAGGCACGTTTGCCATAATCGCGGTATTGACGCGGCGTTCCACTTCGGCGATTTCGTCCGCCGTAATGGGCGCATGATGGGAAATATCAAAACGGGTCAGTTCGGCGTTTTGCAGCGAACCTTTTTGTTCAACGTGTGTGCCGAGTACGTCGCGCAGGGCTTGGTGCATCAGGTGGGTTACGCTGTGGTTGCGGGTGATGGCATCACGCAGGTCATTGTTTACATTGGCGGTCAGGGTTTGACCTGTTTTCAGGCTGCCTGAAACCACGCGACCTAAATGTCCGTGTACGGTGGCTTTGATTTTTTGGGTGTCTGCCACTTCAAACGTGCCGCTGTCGGCGTTTAAGCTGCCCACATCGCCCACTTGTCCGCCGCTTTCGGCGTAAAACGGGGTTTTGTCCAGAATCACAATGCCGTTTTCGCCTTCGTGCAGTTCCGCCACTTCTGCGCCGTTGCGGTACAGTGCCAAGACGGTGGCTTCGCCCGTGCGTTGGCTGTAGCCTGTAAATTCGGTGTCTGCGCTGTGGTAGGCGATTTGCGAAGTATCGGCTTTGAAGTTTTGTGCGGCGCGTGCGCGTGCGCGTTGGGCTTCCATTTCGCGTTCAAAGCCTTCTGCGTCCAATTCAATGCCCAATTCGCGTGCCATATCGGCGGTTAAGTCGTAGGGGAAGCCGTAGGTGTCGTAGAGTTTGAACACGTGTTCGCCCGACAAAATCATTTTGCTGTTGGCGATATTGTCGTTCAAATAGGCTTCCAATGCACTGACAAAGGCTTGTTCAGACGGGGAAACTTGTTTGGTTTCCACCACGTCGTGCAGGGAAACGGTAATGGTTTCGTTTAAGCGGTCGGCGGCACGGGGGCGGATAACGATTTGTTTGTCGCCGCCGTTAAAACGTGCCGATGCGCTAAATTCGGTGTTGTCGGCGGTTTTTAACAGCAGGGGTTCGCCCACGCCGTCTTCAGGCAGCAGCGATTCCAGTTTCAGGAATTTCATGCCGTTTAAGACTTGGTTAAACAAGCCCATGCCTTTTTCTAAGGTTTCGCCAAAACGGATTTCTTCGCCGCGCAGGGCTTCCATAATTTGGGTTTGTTTTTCTTTTAATTCGGGGTAGGCATCGCCCATTTCTTTAGCCAAATCGGGAACGAGTTTGTAGAAAAAGGCTTGTTTTTGTCCGAGTTTGTAACCGTGGCGCACGGCGCGGCGGATAATGCGGCGCAATACATAGCCGCGCCCTTCGTTAGAAGGTAACACGCCGTCGGCAATCAAAAAGGCGCAGGCGCGGATGTGGTCGGCAATCACTTTCAGACTGGGCACGTCTTCGCTGAACGGAACATTGGTTTCGCGGGCAGCGGCTTTGAGCAGGTTTTTAAACAAATCAATCTGATAATTGCTGTTTACATGTTGCATGACGGCTGCCATGCGTTCCAAACCCATGCCCGTATCCACGCTGGGTTTGGGCAGGGGGTTCATATTGCCCTGTTCGTCGCGGTTGTACTGCATAAATACGCAGTTCCAAATCTCGATAAAACGGTCGCCGTCTTCTTCGGCACTGCCCGGAACGCCGCCCCAAATGTGTTCGCCGTGGTCGTAAAAGATTTCAGAGCAAGGACCGCAAGGACCGGTATCGCCCATCTGCCAGAAGTTGTCGGAGGCATAACGTGCGCCTTTGTTATCGCCGATGCGGATGATTTTGTTTTCAGGCAGCCCGATTTGGTCGCGCCAAATGGCATAGGCTTCTTCGTCTTCGGCATAGACGGTGGCAAGCAGTTTTTCTTTGGGCAGGTTCAGCCATTGTGGGGAAGTGAGAAATTCCCATGCGAACTTAATGGCATCTTGTTTGAAGTAGTCGCCAAAGGAAAAATTGCCCATCATTTCAAAAAAGGTGTGGTGGCGGGCGGTGTAGCCGACGTTTTCCAAGTCGTTGTGCTTGCCGCCTGCGCGGACGCATTTTTGTGCGGTGGTGGCGCGGCTGTAGGGGCGTTGGTCAAAACCGAGAAAAACGTCTTTAAATTGGTTCATGCCTGCGTTGGCAAACAGCAGGGTGGGGTCGTCGTGGGGAACGAGTGAGGACGAGGCGACAATCTGGTGTCCTTTGGATTCAAAAAATTTGAGGAATTTTTGGCGCAGTTCGGAAGTGTTCATGGTATTCCTTAAGTGGCAGCGCGGGCGTGCCGAATAAACAATCAAAAAACTTTTCCCTGCCGTTTGAGGCGGCGAAAAGGGCAGCTTATCATAGCACAGCCGCTGTTTTTCAGGTATATTTGCGCGTCTTACACACAATGAAAAGGAAAAAAACCATGTTTCAAAAACCCGAAGAAGTGATTATGGCGGTTTTGGCAGCGGCTTGGGTGGTATTGACTTATTTTTTGGCGGGCTGGTCGGGGGCAACGGCAAAATATGTTTTGCTGATTACCGGTTTGACTGCGGGCTGGGCGGTGCTGGCGTTTTGGCTGTGGCGTACGGGTTGGGCGGATAAGCTGTGGCCGCTGCTGTTGGGCGGATTGGTGGCGTGCTGGTGGCCGTGGTTGGACGGTTTTGCGCTGCGCCATGTGGCGGCGGCATCGGCATCGGGCGACGTGCTGGTGGTGGGTAAGCCGTGGTATGCGTCTTGGCTGTTTAAAATGATTTTGGCGTTGTTGCCTGTGGTGGGCGGTTATGCCTACAAATGGCGTAAAGGTCAGAAACCGAAGTTTTAATGGAAAAAACCCGCTGTTCTCAAATTGGGGAACAGCGGGTTTTTTTATGGGCGTGGTTTATACGATTTCGGCTTTGGTAATTACCACGGGTTCAACGGGTACGTCGTCGTGATAGCCGTGGTGTTTGGTGGCAACGGCTTCAATGGCATCCACCACATCAAACCCGTCTACCACTTCGCCAAACACGGCATAGCCCCAACCGGTCAGGCTCGGCTCGGTGTGGTTCAAAAAGGTGTTGTCTTTGGTGTTGATAAAAAACTGGGCAGACGCGCTGTGCGGGGCTTGGGTACGCGCCATGGCAATGGTGTATTTGTCGTTGCTCAAGCCGTTTTTTGCTTCGTTTTCAATGGGCGGACGGGTGGGTTTTTCGTTCATGTCGCTGTCCATGCCGCCGCCTTGAATCATAAAGTTTTTAATCACGCGGTGAAAAATCACGCCGTCGTAATGCCCGTCTTTAACGTATTGTTCAAAATTGGCGGCGGTAATCGGGGCTTTTTCGTGGTTCAGTTCCAAGCTGATTACGCCGAAATTGGTATGCAGTTTAATCATGGTTTAATCCTTAAATCAGGTGGTTAAAGTGGTTTAACTTATTTTGCGCCTATGCTTTGGCGGTAAAGGGGCATCACTTTGGGCAGTTCGTTTTGCAGGTTTCTGATGCGTTCGTTGTTGGTGGGGTGGGTGGATAAAATTTTGGTAAATACGTCGTTGTTATTGCTTAAACGGTTCATTTTTTGCCATACGGTAACGGCGGCTTCGGGGTTGTAGCCCGCTTGTGCCATCAGGCGCATACCGCCGATATCGGCTTCGCGCTCGGCATCGCGGCTGAAGGGTTTGTCCAAGCCCAAATTCACCGCCAAACCCAAGCCTGTGTCAATCAGGTTGCCGTCCACGCCTGTGGTGGCCTGTAAAATACCGCTGCCGATTTGCGCTGCCAAGCCAATGCCGAAATTGCGGTTGGATTCTTTTTTGGTGTGTTCCAACAGGGCATGGGTCATTTCATGCCCGACAATGGCGGCGATTTCGTCGTCGTTGAGCTTAAGTTTTTCGACAATGCCTGTGTAAACCGCCATTTTACCGCCCGGCATCGCCCATGCGTTCAGTTCGTTGTCGCGGAATACGGTCATTTCCCATTGAAAGGGGTGTCCGGTGCGGTTGGCAGCATCGGCATGGGGAACAAGACGGCGGAACACGGTGTGTACGCGCTTGGCGGTGACAGATTGGGTGTCAACTTGCCCTTTTTTGGCGGCGGCAGCCACCATGCCGCGGTATTCGTTGGCGGATTCGGCGTTCAGTCCCGCGCTGTCGGTAACGGCGCAGGCGCTTAATGAAAGCATCAGGGCGGTAAACAGGGCAGCGCGTTTCATTTTGGCTTTTCCTTTTCTTTTTTAAAGTGATTTTTAAATGTAAATAAAGGGAAATCAGGGCGGGGCAAAACAAGTCCCGCAAACGGCTTGCCACTATATCATAAAATGCCGCTGCCAACCGAAAAACCACACCTGAAACCGCTTTGCGCGGGGCTGCGGTTACAAATCGGGGTAAAGCTGTTACCATAACCGCCGCCGCAGAAGCGATTGCTGCGGCATGGACAACCAAAAAGGAATCCCCTGATGAAAACCCGTTTTACCCTTGCCGCAGGCGCAGCGTGTTTGAGTGCGTGTGCTGCGGTTTCCGCGCCCCAGCCTACTGCTTTGCACGGCGATTGGCAGGTGCTGCGTTTGGCGGGTGCGCCCGCATCGGCGCAAACCCGTTTGTCGTTTGACCACGAAGCCCATTTTTCCGCCACCGCAGGCTGCAACACCATTTTTGGCAGCTATCGTGTGGACAACAACCGTTTAACCTTACCGCCTGCCGCTTCCACTTTAAAAGCCTGTGATGAAGCCCTGATGGCGCAGGAAAGCCGTTTGCACACCGTATTGGCAAACATCAACGGCGCGGTTTTTCACATTGAGCAAAACCGCCTGCGCATTCTCGACAAACGCGCCCGCCCTGTGCTGGAAGCGCAACGCCTGAACGGAGACACACCGTGAGCCAACGCCCGAATTTTACCCAACGCAAAAACAATGTCTTGCCCATACACCGCCGCAGCGTGCCTGCCACAGGCGTAGCCACTGCTGAAGTACCGCAGCAGCCATCGTCTGACCCCATTGCCGCCAAGCCTAGCAAATTGCGCGTTCCCGCCCGCCAAGACCTGCAAAACGCCAATGTGTTGGTGGTGGGTGATGTGATGCTGGACCGCTATTGGTTTGGGGAAGTGTCGCGCATTTCCCCCGAAGCACCTGTTCCCGTTGCCAAAATCGACAAAACCGACCACCGTGCGGGTGGGGCTGCCAACGTTGCCCGCAATATCGCCGCCTTGGGCGGAAAAGCCGCGCTGTTGGCAGTGGTGGGCGAAGACGAAGCCGCCGACATTTTGGAAAAACTGATGGAAAAAAGCGATGTGCAAAGCCATTTGCACCGCAGCAGTGCCATCGCCACCACCCTGAAAATGCGCGTATTGGCACGCAACCAACAATTGATACGGCTGGATTTTGAAAATACCCCCGACCCCGACAGCCTCAACCGCGTTTACCAGCAATATCTCGCCCTGATGCCCCAATACGACGTGGTGATTCTGTCCGATTACGGCAAAGGCGTATTGACCCACATTGCCGCCATGATTCAAGCCGCGCGTGCAGCAGGCAAACCCGTTTTGATTGACCCCAAAGGCAGCGACTACCGCAAATACTGCGGTGCCAGCCTGCTCACGCCTAATCGCAACGAACTGAAAGAAATCATCGGTACATGGCACAGCGAAGACGAACTCGCCCAAAAAGCCCACACCCTGCGCCGTCAGCTGGATTTAGATGCATTACTGCTGACCCGCAGCGAAGAAGGCATGAGTTTGTATCGCGAAGAGCAAACCGACCACCAGCCCACCCGCGCCCAAGAAGTGTTTGACGTATCGGGTGCAGGCGACACCGTGATTGCCGCCATGGGTTTGAGTTTGGCAGCAGGTTGTACTTTGCCCGAAGCCATGCACATCGCCAACGCCGCCGCTGGTGTGGTGGTAGCAAAACTGGGAACTGCCGTGTGCAGTTTGGACGAATTGCACGCCGCCCTGTCGCGCGAAACCGCCTAAAAAAGAAAAGGAAAATCCTTATGACCGTTATCGTAACCGGTGCTGCGGGCTTTATCGGCAGCAACATCGTCCGCGCCCTTAATCGCCGCGGCATTACCGACATCATCGCCGTTGATAATTTAAGCCGCAGCGGAAAATTCCATAATTTAAGCGATTGCGACATCGCCCATTATTTGGACAAACACGAATTTATCCGCCAAGTGCGCGGACATATTTTCCCCTATCACAACATCCGCGCCGTGTTCCACCAAGGCGCGTGTTCCGACACCATGAACCACGACGGCGTGTATATGATGGATAATAACTATCAGTATTCGCTGGATTTATTAGATTGGTGTCAAGACGAAGGTATTGCCTTTATTTACGCTTCCAGCGCCGCCGTGTATGGCAAAGGCACAACTTTCCGCGAAGAACCCGAATACGAACGCCCCTTAAATATTTACGGTTATTCCAAATTTTTGTTTGACCGTGTGGTGTCGCGGCGTTTGGAAGCGGGTATGCGTTCGCAAGTGGTGGGACTGCGTTATTTTAATGTGTACGGTGCGCGTGAACAGCACAAAGGACGCATGGCATCGGTGGCGTTTCATCACTTTCACCAATACCGCAATCACGGCTATGTAGAATTGTTTGGCGGCTGGGACGGTTATGAAGACGGCGCACAACAGCGCGATTTTGTCAGCGTGGAAGACGTTGCCGAAGTGAATTTGTTTTTCCTAGACCACCCCGAACAATCAGGTATTTACAATTTGGGTACGGGGCGCAGCCAAACCTTTAACGATTTGGCGGTGGCAACGGTAAATGCCTGTCGTGTGGCAGACGGTTTGCCTGCCTTGGAATTGGACGAATTGGTCAAACAAGAATTGGTGCGCTACAAACCCTTCCCCGATGAATTAAAAGGCAAATACCAGAGCTTTACCGAGGCAGACATCGGTAAATTACGCGCAGCGGGTTATACTGCGCCGTTTTATGATGTTAATGAAGGGGTTAGCCGCTATGTGTATTGGCTGATGACGCATCAGGTTTAAGCCAGCCTTGTTGCACAAACGACACGGTTTGCCCTGCGGTAACGATAAAATGGTCCAGTAGGGCAATATCCAATAATGCCAAACCTGCTTGCAGTTTGCGAGTAAAAGCGTGGTCGGCTGGGGAAGCTTGAGGGTTGCCCGATGGGTGGTTGTGGGCAAAGATGACGGCGGCGGCGTGGTGGTGTAGGGCGTATTTGGCGATTTCGCCGCTGTAAACGGTGCTTTCGGAAACGCTGCCGCGTGCCATTTCGCGGCAGGCAAGCAGGCGGTTTTGTGCGTCTAACAGCAGTACCAACGCCACTTCTACGGCTTCGTGTCCCAAGCGCAGGCGCAAATAATCGCCCACGGTGTCGGGGTGGTCAAATACGGGGGTTTGGCGCAGTTGTTCGCCTAAAATGCGTTTGCCGATTTCGCGGACGGCGGAAAATTGAGCAAACGATGCCAAGCCCATGCCTTTGTGTTGCGATAATTGGGGGTAGGGTGCGCTCATCACGCCGCGCAAACTGCCAAATTGCTGAATCAGTGAACGCGCTAAATCTACGGCACTCATGCCTTGTGTGCCAACGCGCAGTAAAATGGCGAGTAATTCGGCATCGCTTAAGGCTTCTGCGCCGCGTTCCAGCAGTTTTTCGCGGGGACGTTCGTTTTCGTTCCAGTGTTTGATGCTCATGATATTGGGAAAAACGCGGTTTTCCGTTTAATCGGGAAACCGCGTTGGCGTGTGTGTGTTAAATGGGCTTATTTTTTTAAGAAATTGTTAATCAGCATACCGGCAATGTCGTCCAAACCGAAACCGTTGGCATCGGCAGCGTTGCCGTTGGGGGTAAGCCCGTTAACGATTTGGGGCAGGTATTGTGCCAGCAGGTTGCCTGCTTGGTTCACGTCCAAACCGACTTTGGCGGCGGCTTCTTGCAGGTTGCCGCCCAAGGCGTTTTGAATTTGTGCGGCATCGGCGGGGGCGTTGGCACCGTTGCCAATCCAGCTTTGTACGGTGTCGGCAAGATTGCCTTGCTGTAATTGTCCCAGCAGTGCGCCAACGTTGCCGCCGTTTTGTTCAATCAGTTGTTTAACCAAATCTACGGCTTGAATTTGTCCGTTGCCGTCGGTGTCTTTGAGCAGGGCGGCTGCGCCTGCCAGTGAAGTAATGGAATCCAGCAAACCCATAATGTTGTCTTTCGTAATGTGTGGGGGGAAAGGGGCGCAGTTTAGCTTTTTTCGGGCGTTTTCGGAATGATTGGGCGCGGGTTTTACGCAATTTGACGTTATAATCGGGCTTTGTTTGAAGCAAAGTAAAGGAAAACATCATGAATCCGCTGATGCTTGACGGGGGCGCGGCAACGGAACGCCGTCCTGTGATTGTGGCATTGGATTTTGCCGATGCCGCGCAAACGCTGGCGTTTGTGCGCGGTTTGTCGCCGCAGCTGTGCCGTTTGAAAATCGGTAAAGAGTTGTTTACCGCCACAGGTCCTGCGCTGGTGGAACAGCTGATTACGCAAGGTTTTGATGTGTTTTTAGATTTGAAATACCACGATATTCCCAACACAGTGGCGCAGGCGTGCAAGGCAGCGGCGCAAATGGGCGTGTGGCTGGCGGATATGCACGCGGGCGGCGGACGGCGCATGATGGAAGCGGCGGCAGAAGCCGTTGCCAATGTGCGCGAACGTCCCAAATTATTGGGCGTAACGGTGCTGACCAGCATGACGGCAGCGGATTTGCACGAATTGGGCTGGACGGGCGAGCCGCAAGAATTGGTGCGCCGTTGGGCGGCGTTGGCAAAAGATTCGGGCTTGGACGGCGTGGTGTGTTCGGCGCAGGAAGCAGCGTTGTTGCGGCAGGATTTGGGCGCAGACTTTTTGCTGGTTACGCCCGGTATCCGTTTGGCAGATGATGCGGGTGGCGACGACCAACGCCGCGTAATGACCCCCGAAAATGCTTTGGCTGCGGGCGCGGATTATTTGGTGATGGGTCGTCCGATTACCCGCGCCGCCGACCCCGTTGCCGTATTGCGCGGCATTAACCAAGCAGCGGCAGCAGCGTGATGAAACGCGATTTGGAAGTCTATTTGGTGCGCCACGGACAAACCGAATTTAACGCCGCTGCCCGTTTGCAAGGTCAGGCAGATTCGCCGCTGACCGCCGCAGGCGCAGCCGCAGCTTATGATTTGGGGGTGAAACTGCGCCGCGAACTGCCCGAACCGCCGTTTGCCGCTGCGTTTTGCAGCACTTTGGCGCGTACGCGCACCACCGCGCAAGCCATTTTGCGCGGCGCGGGTTGCCCCGATTTGCCGATAAGGGAATTGGCAGACTTGCGCGAATACGGTTTCGGACGTTTTGAAGGACAACCAGCCGAAGTGCTGTACCGCCATTTAAGTGATTTATTGGGTTTACCTGATACTGCCACGCTGTTGCAGCGTTACCGCCACGGCAGCAGTAATCTGTTTGCCGAATTATTGTCGCGCACCGAAGCGGGTTGCGAAACCGAAGCGGCATTTACCGACAGGCTGTGGCGCGGCATGAACCGTGTTGCCGAACACAGCCCCACGCAAGGGCGCGTATTGGTGGTATCGCACGGCATGGCGATTGTTGCCTTGATTAAATCGCTGAATCCGAATGCCATTTTATACAAAAGCCCGCCCAATGTTGCCGTTTCGCGCCTGCATTTTGACGGTACGCGCTGGCAGATTGTGGAAGTGGCTGCACCTGATACCAGCAGCAGACCATAGAAATATAAGCGTTTAACGCTGACGTGCTGGCTGTTGTGCCAACTGTTGCCGTTCGGCGGCGGTCATGCCGTTGCCATCCAGCGCGGCAAGGTTTTGAACGGCGCGGCGGTATTCGGTTTCGCTGATGCGGGTTTGGGCGATGCGCCACTGTGTGCGCCCGTTTTCTTTAACGGGCGCAGCCGTCCACAGCCCGTTTTGGCGAAATTCGTTTAATAATGCGTTGGCGAGGGCGTGCATGGTTTGTCCGCGTTGGCGCAAACCGATGCGCCTGCCGATGGCGTTGTTGCGTAAATCGGCGGCTTCATCGGCGCGGTAGCGGTCGGGATAATCCAAAGTGTGTTGCCACACGGGATTTTTTTCGTAGGCATTACCCGCTTGGCGGGCGATGTCGTCGCCGAAACGGGCAGCGATGGCAGCTTGCCACAAGGAATGGCGCAGCGCGTTCATTTGCGTGCCGCGACCGTCGCCGTTGGCGCGGTTGTCCAAGCCGCTGCGTTGCGACAGGCGCACGGCGTTGCTGGTGATGTTGGTGCTGAGTGCGCCCGTTTGCCCAATAGCGGCAGCGGCGATGGGGTGGCGTAGGCTGAAATGGGCAAGTTCGGGTTTGTCTTTGAACGGGGCGCAGGCGTTGTTGCCTAAAGTTAAACACAGTAAGGCGATTTTTAGGGACATAGTAGTTTGATTCTTAATATTTTGTAGTTGATGAAAATAAACGATTTTTATCAACTATAGTTTGTGGCACAGGTCGCCTGTGGCAAAACCCTGCCAATCGGGGTCAAGGTTTTTACCGAAAGCAATCACTTTAAACAGCTCGCCCATTTCATGCGGCGCAGTCAGGGTATGTACGGCGGCGGCAGCTTGCAGATAATCGCTGTGTTCGGTATCGGGAAAACGCTGCTGCATGTTGCCCAAAATATCCAAATTCAATAAAAAATAGGCTTGGCTGGTGTAACCGATTAAGTCCAAACCCGCATCGGTGGCGGCTTGGGCGATGTCGGTAAAATTAACGTGGGCAGTCAGGTCGGTTAGCCCCACGCGGTAAAACGGGTCGTGTATGCTGTGGTGGCGGTAATGCCCGATTAGCGTACCGTCCTGTCGTTGCGGGTGGTAATACTGGGCTTGGTCAAAACCGTAATCCAGCCAAATCATGCCGCCGCGTACCAATTTTTGTGCCAAAGTGCGGATAAAAGCGTGTTGGGCGGGATGCAGTTCGCTGGTGTAATCGGGCAAGGGCGGTAACAGGGCGTGTGCCTGCTCTTGTAAATCATCAGGGATTTCAGCCAGTTCACACCATGCAAAACGCTCGTCTTGCCATGTTACGCCCATACGCACTACGTTGCCGTCTGCCAAACGGCGCGCCCGTTCTACAGGCATGGCGTCCAATACTTCGTTGCCAATCAGTATGCCGTCTAATTGTTCGGGCAAGGCGGATAAATGGCGGACTTTGTGGGCGTGTTGCGGGGCGTGTTGCTTGATGTATTCCAGTTGGCGTGCGCTTAAATTGGGCGAAACTTCAATAATATAATAATTGGCGACCGTGTCGGATAGGGCGTTGAGCAGTTGCGCTGCCAGTGCGCCCGTGCCTGCGCCGAATTCATATATTGCGCCTGAAGTTTGCGGCAGCAGTTGCGCCAGTTGTACCGCCAAGGCATCGGCAAACAGGGGCGTGAGCAGCGGCGCGGTAACAAAGTCGCCCGCCGTGCCGATTTTGTGCGAACCGCCGCTGTAATAGCCGTATTGCGGATGATACAAAGCCAGTTGCATAAATTGTGAAAACGGTATCGCGCCGCCGCTGTGGGCGATTTGCTCACGAATCAGGACGCACAGGGCATGGCTGGCGGCTTGGGCTTCGGCATCGGGCGGGGGCAGGTGGGGGGCTTGGGGCAACATCAATCGGTTCTTTCGTGCGGCGGGTGTGGTAAGAATACAGCTTAAAGGTTAAATTGTGTAAAAGCCAAATTCGGGGCGTTTATTATAACGGTTTTGCCTGTGCGTTTCCGATTATTTGCCCGTACTGTTTTTTATGGCGTTTTTGGTTTGACCGCTGTGCCAATCCGTGATTAAAGCGTGGGTGGCAGGCGTTTGCGGCGTTTTTATCGCGAACGGGGGCGCATGGCGGCGCAATCGGGCGCACGGGGGCGGGTTTGACCGTGCGGTTAATTTTTTTTATAGTGTGGGTTAATCAATATTCCTTTTCGGTTTGAGCCTCCGCCTTTAACGGCGGTAAAATGTTTTTATCGGTGTCGGAAAGGAATACGCCTTGTCCGATTCAGGGCAAATACCCCATTCCCCGCCCCGTCTGATGCCGCCGCACCTTTGGTGTTTTGCCCTGCTGTGCCGCGTATTGTGCGGGAAAAACCACCCTTAAACCCCATACGTTTCTGCCATGAATCCCGAAAATGCTTTGACCCATACCACCGTACTGCTGCATGAAGCCGTTGATGCGCTGAATATCCGCAGCGACGGCATCTATGTGGACGGCACGTTCGGGCGCGGTGGACATTCGCGGCTGATTTTAAGCCGTTTGGGGGAAAACGGGCGTTTGGTGGTGTTTGATAAAGACCCGCAAGCCATTGCCGCTGCACACGCTTTGGCGCAGCACGACCCGCGTGTGCATGTGGTACACAACGGTTTTGCCGCTTTAACGCAGGCTTTGGACAACTTGGGCATCGGCGCGGTACACGGTATATTGTGCGATTTGGGCGTGTCGTCGCCGCAAATTGACGATGCCTCGCGCGGTTTCAGCTTCCGTTTTGACGCGCCTTTGGATATGCGTATGGACACCACACGCGGGCTGTCGGCGGCGCAGTGGCTGGCGCAGGCAGACGAACAGGATATTTACGAGGTAATCAAAGATTATGGTGAAGAGCGGTTTGCCCGCCAGATTGCGCGCACGATTGTTGCGCAGCGCGGCGAAAGTCCCATCGATACAACCCGCAAGCTGGCGCAAATCGCGGCGCGGTGCGTCCGTACTCGCGAGCGCGGGCAAGACCCCGCCACGCGCACTTTCCAAGCGATACGCATCTTCATCAACCGCGAACTGGACGAAATCCAAGCCCTGCTGCCGCAGGCGGTGGCGCGGCTGCACACGGGCGGGCGTTTGGCAGTAATTGCCTTTCATTCTTTGGAAGACCGCATCGTCAAGCAATTTATAAAAAGCCACAGCACCTTACCGCCTGTTCCCAAATGGGCGGCGGTGCGCGATGCCGATTTGCCGCAACCGCCTTTGCGCGGCGTAGGCAAAGCCGTTAAACCTTCTGCCGCCGAAACCGCTGCCAACCCCCGCGCCCGTTCGGCGGTGCTGCGTGTGGCAGAGCGCACTTTAGCCCCTTATTCCCCTGCAAAGTGAAAGATTTTAGATTTTATGTTTACCAGACTCAATATACTGCTGCTGGCAGGCGTGCTGGCGTCGGGCTACTATGTGGTGGATTTGAACAACAGCATCAAACACCAAACCCAGCTTTACGGCAAAGGGCAGGAAGCCGAAATCCGCCTGAACCAAGACTATGCCGAACTGCAATACGAACACAGTCAGGCAGTGGATTTAAAGCTGGTGCACAACGCCGCCGGCAAGCTGCGTATGCACGCCCCTTCCCCGCAGGAAACCGTGATTTTACAATTCAGATGATTAACCCGTTTTAACGATTGAAGCCAAATGGCCGAGCAACCCAAAACCATAAAAGACGTTCCGCCCGTCACCAGCAATGTGCGCCTGATGGTGGTACTGATTGCCATTTGCGTGGCTTTTGTGTGTCTGGCAGTGTACAGTTTTTTCATTCACATCAGCCACCGCACCGAATTAAACCGTTTTGGCGAAAACCGCCTGATCCGCAGCATCCGCGAACCCGCCCTGCGCGGCATGATTACCGACCGCGACGGCACCGTCTTGGCGGTGAGCCGTCATTTGCGCGTGCCTACTTTTAACCCGCAGGCGATTTACGAGCCCAAGCGCAAAGGCGACCCCGTTAATTGGCAGACCATCAGCGACGAACAATTCCGCAAGATGTCGGAAATTCTGCAGATTCCCGAAAACGAACTTAAAGCCAAATTTCAAGACACTTCTGTTAAATACCTCAATTTAAAAAAAGAGCTTTCCTTAAGCGAAGCCGATGCCCTTAAAGCCCTGAAAATCCCCTCGCTGCGTTTTGAAGAGCGCAGCGAGCGCAGCTATCCCACAGGCAACCTGTTTTCCCATATTGTCGGTTTTGCCAACAGCAAGGGCGTGGGTTTGGAAGGCATCGAGCGCACCGAAAACGAGCGTTTGAAAGGCGAAGACGGTAAACAAATCGTGATTCGCGACCGCCACGGCAATATTGTGGAAATGCTGGATTCGCCCGAAAACACGCCTGCCCGTTCGGGCAATACGCTGGTGTTGTCGGTAAGTCAGGAAATTCAGCGGCTGGCGCGGGACGAATTGGCAAACGCACTCAAGCAGTTTAACGCCAAAGCAGGCGGCGTGGTGGTGCTGGACGCGAAAACGGGCGAAATTCTGGCAATGACCAGCATGCCCGATTACGATGCCAATTTTTATACCCAATTCCCCGAAGACAGCTTCCGCAATTACGCCGTGGGTGTCACCATGGAACCGGGTTCGGTAATGAAGCCGTTTATCGTTGCCAAAGCCATTGATGACGGCAAAATCGGGCGCAATACCCAATTTGACACCCGTCCGTTTGCCATCGGGCGCAAACTGATTCGCGACACTCACGAATACCCCAGCCTGACCGCTGAAGGCATTTTGCAAAAATCGTCTAATGTGGGAACGAGCCATATCGCGGCAATGTATCCCAGCAAAGCCCTGTACGATTATTTCAGTGCTGTCGGTTTCGGTAAAAAAACCAATTCGGGCGTGAGTGGCGAACAAAATTCGCCTTTAAAACCCGCAGAGCGTTGGGGACAATTGGATAAGGCGGTGATGTCTTACGGCTATGCGCTTACTGCCAATATGCTGCAAATGGCGCAGGCCTATACCATTTTTACCAATGACGGCAAATTGTTGCCCGTAACCATTTACAAACGCGACACCGTGCCTGCAGGAACGCCCGTTATCCGCCCCGCCACCGCCAAAGTAATGCGCGATATGATGATTAGCGTAACCCGTCCGGGCGGCAGCGGCATCAACGGCGCTGTGCCGGGCTACGATGTGGCAGGCAAAACGGGTACGGCGAAAAAAGTCGGTGCCAGCGGCGGCGGTTATGAAGACCGTTACCGCGCCAGCTTTGTCGGTTTTGCGCCCGCACACAACCCGCGCCTGATTGTGGCGGTTACCATTGATGACCCGCGCGGACGCGGTTATTACGGCGGCACGGTGGCGGGTCCGGTATTCCGCAATGTGATGGCAGGCGGTTTACGCGCCTTGGGTGTGAAACCCACCCGTGTAGAAGAAACCGAAACCCCCGCCGTTGTGCCGCCGAGCGAATCCGCCGTTGAGCCGTCCGAACCCTGATTGTATCCTGCCCCTGCCGCCATATTGAGCGGCGGGGGCGGTTTTGCGCCCCTATCCCCGCCAAGGAAACCATCATGTACAGCACCCGCACCCCGTCTCTTGAAACCGAATTTCCCCATCTGCCCGACACCGTTGCCGAAAGTGTAACCCTGCACGCCGACAGCCGCAAAATCCGCACGGGCGATGTGTTTGTTGCCTGTCAGGGCGAATATGTGGACGGGCGCGACTACATTCCCGCTGCCATAGCCCAAGGCGCATCGCTGGTGTTGTGGGACGATGACGGACGTTTTCAATGGAACAGCGCGTGGCAAGTCCCCAATGTTGGGATTGCCGATTTGCGCCAACGTGCGGGCATAGCCGCTGCCAAACTGTACGGCAGCGTGGCAGAAGGTTTGAATATTTTTGGCGTAACAGGCACCAACGGCAAAACGTCTATTACCCAATGGCTGGCACAAGCCGTTGATATTTTAGAAAAGCAAAAATCCTGCGCTATTATGGGAACGGTAGGCAACGGCTTTTGGGGCGCATTGCGCGAAGCCACCCACACCACCCCCGACCCCGTGTCGCTGCAAACCCTGCTGCGCCAATTTGCCCGCGAAGGCGCAAACAGCGTTGCCATGGAAGTGTCCAGCCACGGGCTTGACCAATGCCGCGTAAACGGCGTACCGTTTACCTCTGCCGTTTTCACCAATTTGACCCGCGACCATTTGGATTATCACGGCTCAATGGCAGCCTATGGCGACACCAAAGCCCGTTTGTTTTACTGGCAAGGCTTAAAACACGCCTTGATTAACGCAGATGATGATTTTGGCAAAGAACTGTTGCAACAATTGCGCCAACAGCGTCCCGAATTGGCGGTTTACGGCTATGGTTTTGCCGAACACGCCGATATCCGCATCAGCCGTTTTCAAGCCTCGCCTGACGGTATGCACACCGATTTGCACACACCTTGGGGCGAATGTACCGTTTCCAGCCGTTTGTTGGGGCGTTTTAACGCACAAAATCTGGCTGCTTGTATCGGCGTATTGTGCGCCAACGGCTATCTTTTGGCAGACGTTGCCGCCGCACTCGCGCAAATTCGCCCCGCCACAGGACGCATGGACTGCATTGCCCGCAGCGGCAAACCTTTGGTGGTGGTGGACTACGCACATACCCCTGATGCTTTGGAAAAAGCCTTAACGACTTTGCGCGAAATTTTGCCTGCCAACGGCAAACTGTGGTGCGTATTTGGCTGTGGCGGCAACCGCGACCGTGGCAAACGCCCCCTAATGGGCGCAGCGGCTGCCGCTTACAGCGATTATCCCGTAGTTACCAGCGACAACCCGCGCATGGAAGAACCGCAAACCATTATTGACGATATTTTGCCTGCCGTTCCCCATCCTGCGCTGGTGGAAGCCGACCGCCGCCGTGCCATTGAGCAAGCCATTTTGCAGGCTGCGCCCGATGATGTGATTTTAATTGCGGGCAAAGGGCATGAAACTTATCAGGATATTCAGGGCGTGAAACACCATTTTTCCGATTTTGAAGAAGCGGAACACGCGTTGGCAAAGCGTTTGGCAGACAGCAGTGGACGTTGAGCTTTAGCCAGCCTGAAAACAGGAGACTAATTGATGAATATGCAAAAATGGGTCAAAGCTGTTAATACGCTGGGCATTACTGCTGCCATCATTATGATTTACTGGGTGTTTGTCTTTCTGTTGGTGGAAGTTCTCGGCTTAAAAATTTTCCAGCAAAGAATCACCGATATGTTCGGTTTCAGCATTATCGGCATTTTAGCGGTAATGGCAGCGGCACTGATGCTGAACATTATGCTCAACCTGACCCGCATTGCCGAGCGTGGTGGTGCCGCTGAGCCTGTTGCGAGCAATAAAAAAAGCGTTTGGTTGTTTGCTTTGAGTTTTCCTGTGTTGGCAGCTTTGTTGTTTGGTGGCAACCATCTCAGTACATTAAAAAAACGCGACAGGTTGCTGACCGATGCGGCTTATATTGTGAAAAACCAGCAGCCTGTTTCTGGCTATCGTTTTGATTTTGCCCATTTGCAAACCCTGCTGCGTTATCTGAAACAGGCAGAAGATAAAGTTTCTGATGCTGATATCCATGTGGCGTGGATTGCGCCCGATACCATCAATGGACATCCCGTTTATTTAACCATAGGTAAACGGTCGTATTTGGATGATGCCGTTTTTTCCCGTGCTGCCGCCGATTCGTTTCAAGTGGTGTTGTCTAATGAAGAAAAAACAAAGCACACAGTGGAAAAATCGGATTACCATCGCCGCTTTCCTGAAAAAGAACAACAGTATTTAGACAAAGTTTTTGCTGAAAACGGTCGCGATATCCGTTTTAACAGTCGCAACGGCAATTATGAATTGTTTTATCCGTATCAGATAAACGGTAAAACCATTGGCGTGTTATGGTTTACCGATTCCGACTATTACGGGAAATTAGGTTTTACGAGCAAATAATGAACTTAAATTTTATTACCCAAACTTTAGGACTACCGCCCTTATCCGATGCCCCTGTTGGCAAAATTATCACCGACAGCCGCACCGCCGAAGCAGGCGATGTGTTTGTTGCTTTGGTGGGAGAAAACCACGATGCCCATGATTTTGTCGCGCAAGTGCTGGCAAAAGGCGCGTATGCGATTGTGTCGCGTGACGATTGCGCCGCGCTTGCTGGCTGCCTGAAAGTAGACGACACCTTACGCGCCCTGCAAACTTTGGCGGCGGCGTGGCGGCAGCACATTCAACCGTTTGTGTTTGGTATTACGGGTTCCAGCGGCAAAACCACTGTGAAAGAAATGCTGGCGGCCATATTACGCCACCGTTTTGGTACCGATGCGGTGCTGGCAACCGCTGGCAATTTTAACAATCACATCGGTTTGCCGCTTACGCTGTTGAATTTAAAACCACAACACCGTTATGCCGTGATTGAAATGGGCATGAATCACTCAGGCGAGTTGGCGGAACTGACGCGCATTGCCCGCCCCGATGCTGCGCTGGTCAATAATGCCATGCGCGCGCATATCGGCTGTGGTTTTAACGGTGTGGACGACATTGCCCGTGCCAAAAGTGAAATTTATCAAGGTTTGGCAGCGGATGGCACGGCTTTAGTGCCTGCCGAAGACGAGCGTTTACCGCTGTTCCGTGAAGCGGCGCAGGCGTGGACGCAACTGAGTTTTGGGGCGGAAACGGGCGATGTTCACGCTGAAAATGTGCGTTTGCACGCCGACAGCAGCGAATTTGATTTGGTGTGTGGGGCAGAACGTGCGGCGGTGCGTTTGCCTGCCCCTGGTTGGCACAATGTCCGTAATGCGGCGGCTGCCGCTGCGTTGGCGCGTTGCGCGGGCGTGGATTTGGCACAAACTGCGGCGGGTTTGCAACACTTTGCCAATATTCGCGGACGTTTGCAGTTTAAACGCGGCATTGGCGGCGCAACCGTGATTGACGACAGTTACAATGCCAATCCAGACAGCATGAAAGCCGCGATTGATGTGCTGACTGCCCAAGCTGCGCCGCGTGTGTTGGTAATGGGCGATATGGGCGAGTTGGGCGAGGACGAAGCCGATGCCATGCACGCCGAAGTGGGTGCGTATGCCAAAGCGCAAGGGATTGAAGCGGCGTATTTTGTCGGCAATCACAGCGCGGCTGCGGCGGAAGCCTTTGGCGCAGACGGTTTGTGGTTTGCCGATAAAGACCCGCTGATCCAGGTATTGGCGCACGATTTGCCTGCGGGCGCAAGCGTGTTGGTTAAAGGCTCGCGTTTTATGAAAATGGAAGACGTGGCGGCGGCGCTTCAGGCTGTCTGAAATCGTTTTATCAATTATTTATAGTTAATGTGATTTATTTTTCATACAAGGCGGCGATGCCGCAGACGGTATGAATAATACGGCAAGGCGATGCCGCGCGGTATGAGAAATAAAGCATATTGACTATAGCAGTAACAAGGGAAGTTTTTATGTTTATCTGGCTGGCACAAGTTCTTGACGATTGGATTAAAGCGTTTAACGTGGTGCAATACACCACTTTCCGCGCGGTAATGGCGGCGCTTACCGCCTTGGCGTTCAGCCTGTTATTGGGACCGTGGTCCATACGCAAGCTCACGGCATTGAAAGTGGGACAGGCAGTCCGCACTGATGGTCCGCAAAGCCATTTGATTAAAAACGGTACGCCTACCATGGGCGGTGCTTTGATTTTAGCCGCGATTGCCGTTTCCACGCTGCTGTGGTCCAATTTGGAAAACCGCTATATTTGGATTTTGCTGGGGGTAATGCTGGCGACAGGCGCGTTGGGTTTTTATGACGACTGGCGCAAGGTGGTGTACAAAGACCCCAACGGCGTATCGGCGCGGTTTAAAATGGTGTGGCAGTCGGCGGTGGCGTTGGCAGCGGGGGTGGCGTTGTTTTCGCTGTTGGCAGACGGCAGCTACATCACCGACCCGAAAAATGCCGCCGACAGCGCGGTGGCTGCCAACCGTATTCTGATTATCCCTTATTTGAAAATGCTGCTGCTGCCTTTGGGCGCGGTGGGTTTTGTGGTTTTGTCGTATTTAACCATTGTCGGTACGTCTAATGCGGTAAATTTAACCGACGGTTTGGACGGCTTGGCGGCGTTCCCTGTGGTGCTGGTGGCAGCGGGTTTGGCGGTGTTTGCCTATGTGGGCGGACACAGCGAGTTTGCCCGTTATCTGGTGCTGCCTTATGTACCAGGTGCCAACGAAGTGGTGGTATTTTGTGCGGCGATGTGTGGTGCGTGTTTGGGCTTTTTGTGGTTTAACGCTTACCCCGCGCAGGTGTTTATGGGCGATGTGGGCGCATTGGCATTGGGTGCGGCATTGGGTACGGTGGCGGTGATTATCCGTCAGGAAGTGGTGCTGGTGATTATGGGCGGTTTGTTTGTGGTGGAAGCCTTGTCGGTAATGATTCAGGTGGCGTGGTATAAAAAAACGGGCAAACGGATTTTTCTGATGGCACCGATTCACCATCATTTTGAACAAAAAGGTTGGAAAGAAACGCAGGTGGTGGTGCGTTTTTGGATTATCACCATTGTGCTGGTGCTGGTGGGATTGAGTTCGCTTAAATTGCGCTGATGTGCCATCACGCGGTAAAAGGACGGCATCATGAACGATTATGACGAAGACGGCGGCAGCGAATTTAAATCGGTGTTGTTGTGGACGGTGTTTTTTTTGCTGTTGGGCGCGGCGGGCTATGGCGGCTGGTATGTGGTCAGCGGCTTGGGTCAGAGTGCGGAAAACATTCAAAGCCAAGTGGAACAGGCAAAACCGCGTTCTGATGTGAATACTTTTACCCTGTCGCAAGTATCGGGCGCAGTGCCTGCCGAATGGCAGCAGGTGAGCGAAAGCGTGAGCAGTGGCACAGATTTGGCGGTGCAAAAGGGTGAGTTTGCCTATCGGGACGGTATGCCTGTGGTGCGGGTGGCGGTGTATAATCAGGGCGGATTTGCCATCAGCGCGGCACAAATCAGCCTGTCGCTGCTGCTGGACGGTTCAAACGAAGCCTTTGCCCAAGTGCAGGCAGTGCCTGTGCCTTTGTCGGGGGTGCTGCTACCGGGTGACAGCGTGATTGCCGATATTCCCGTAGATGACCCCGCTTGGCGCGATGAAGCCGTGCGCCTTGCTGGACAAAGGCGCGTGTTGGCGCAGGTGGTGTTTGTGAATGATGCCGACCGCGACAATATTGATTATCCGCAAACCGATGCGGGCGTGTATTTAAAACAGGTGGAAAACGACTGGGGCGCACAGTATGCCGAAGAAAGCCTGCCGTCCGAGTCTGAAACCGAAGCATCGGTAGCAGAATTTGACGAAACGGCGGGCGTTGAAGACGTGCCTGCCGTTTTGCCGCAGCAGTAGTAAGGAATCATAATTATGGATTTGCACAATCAAACCGTTTTGGTGGCGGGCTTGGGCGGGACAGGCATGGCAAGCGTGCGCTGGTGTGTGGCACAAGGCATGGACGTTGCCGCTTATGATGCCCGCGTCAGCCCCGAACGCGCCGCGCAATGGGCAGGCGAATTTCCCAATGTACCGTTATTATCAGGCAGTTTGGCAGAGGCGCTGGCAGGACGTGATGTGTTGCTGCTCAGCCCCGGCATCAGCCGCCGCCGCGCCGAGATTATCCAATTTGAACAACAAGGCGGATGTGTCAGCGGCGATGTTGCCGTATTAGCCGAAGTGTTGCGCGACCGTCCCGACCGCATTCTTGCCATCACAGGTAGCAACGGCAAGACCACCGTAACCAGCCTAATCGGGCATCTGTGCCAAGCCTGCGGCTGCGATACCGTTGTCGCAGGCAATATCGGTACGCCCGTGCTGGCGGCTTTGCAAGACCGAAACGGCAAAAACGCCGATTTTTGGGTGTTGGAACTGTCCAGTTTTCAATTGGAAACCACCCCCGATTTAAACGCCGCCGCCGCCGTGTGCCTGAATGTGTCGGAAGACCATTTAGACCGTTACGATGATTTGCTGGATTATGCCCGCGCCAAAGATGCCATCTTTAACGGCAGCGGCGTACAGGTATTGAATGCAGACGACCCGTTTTGCCGTGCCATGAAGCGGGCAGGGCGCGAGCAGCGATGGTTTTCCACCGAAGGCAATAGCGGCTATTTTATTGACGAACAAACAGGCGCATTGTGTTGCGATGGCGAAGTTTTACTGATGCCCGAACAAATCCCCCTGCAAGGTCGCCACAACGCCGCCAATGTTTTGGCAGCGTTAGCCGTGTGCGAAGCCGTAGGACTGCCACGTGCCAGCTTGCTTGCCGCCGTGCAAACCTTTCAAGGCTTGCCCCACCGTGTACAAAAAATCGCCGAAAAATCAGGCGTAAACTATATTGACGACAGCAAAGGCACAAACGTGGGCGCAACCGTGGCAGCGATGGCGGGTTTGCCCGAAAAAATCGTTTTGATTGCAGGCGGGCAGGGCAAAGGTCAGGATTTTTCGCCGCTGCGTGAAGAAGTGCGCCGCAAAGCCCGCGCCGTGATGCTGATTGGCGCAGATGCCGACAAAGTCGCGGCTGCCTTGGCAGACTGCGGTGTACCGCTGCATTTTTGCGCCGATTTGCCCGAAGCCGTACAACGCGCCGCCGCCGCTGCCCACACAGGCGATACCGTGCTGCTCAGTCCCGCCTGTGCCAGCTTGGATATGTTTGACAGCTATGCCCACCGTGGCAAAGTGTTTGCCGAAGCGGTAAACCACTTGCCCGATTAAGTTTTTTTATTCAGATTGTGCGTAAAATATGAACGACAAAGGCTATATTTTTTCAGATGACTGGTTTAGCCACAACCTACCCGCACTGGAACCGCTGTTAGACCACTTGCAACCCCAACGGATTTTGGAAATCGGCTCTTACGAAGGGCGTTCGGCGTGTTATTTTGTAGAAAAAGCCCTGCAATATCAGGATAAAGTGCAAATTTATTGCGTGGATACATGGTTAGGTGGGCGCGAACACATCGGCAAACACGATATGAATGTGGCAGAAAACCGTTTTGACCACAATCTCAAACTGGCTGGCGCACATTTTCCACAAGCAGAAATCATTAAACACAAAAGCACTTCCCAAACCGCCATGATGACTTTGTGTGTGCAAGGCTGGGAAAATTATTTTGATTTTGTTTATGTAGATGGTTCGCACGAAGCCCCTGATGTGTTGGCAGATGCTTTGCTGGCACACCGTTTGGTGCGTGCAGGTGGTGTGATTGCTTTTGACGATTATTTGTGGTCGCCGCTGCCCGATGGCGAGCAAGACCATTATCTGCTGGTGAAACCTGCGGTAGATGCTTATGTGAACGCTTTTCAAAGAAAAGTGAGGGTATTGCAGGGTTTGCCTGCGTATCAGCTTTATGTACAAAAGTTGGCGGATTGATTAGCTAGAAAACTTTGCCCGAAACTGTGTGTTTCGGGCAGTTTTTTTATTCGCCCTGCAGCCGCCATTGCGGTTGCTGCGTGTCCCAAGTGAGCCACGGCGGGGAATAGCCGCTGCGGTAGCGGATGCGGTATTGCGTGTCGGAAAGGGGCTGGTAATCGGGTTGCCAACCCAAATCTTTATGATGCTGCATGCCCAGTCGGGTCAGCAGTTCGGCGTTGTCGGCAGGGGGCAGTTTGCCGTGCTGTTGGCGGTAGGTTTCAATATTGGCAATCACGGTGTTGCCGCGTTCAATGTCTTTGTGGCGACGCCATTCCAAAGGCAGAAACGTATAGGCACACACCAGCGCAATCAGGGCAAGTATGCCGATAAGGGTTTGTTTCATGATGAGGTTTCAATGTTTTGCATATAGGCGCGTACGGCGTTGATATAAGGTGGGTCTTCCATTAAAAAGGCATCGTGTCCGTGGTGGGATTCCACTTCAATATATTGAACGGACTTGCGTGCGCCAATCAGGGCTTTGACCAGTTCGTGCGAACGCGAGGGCGAAAAACGCCAGTCGCTGCTGAAGCTGGCAACGAAAAAACGGGCTTGTACGCGGGACAGGGCTTTTTGCAGGTCGTGTCCGTATTCGGCGGCAGGGTCAAAATAGTCTAGGGCTTTGGTCATCAGCAGGTAGGAATTGGCATCAAAACGCCCTGAAAATTTATCGCCTTGATGGCGCAAATAGCTTTCTACTTCAAATTCAATATCGTAGTGATATTGATAATCGGGGCGACGGCGTTGTCGTCCGAATTTGTGTCCGAGTCCGTATTCTGCCAAATAGGTAATGTGTCCCATCATGCGGGCAATGCGTAAGCCGCGTTTGGGCAGGACGTGATGGCGGGCGTAGTGTCCGCCGTGAAAATCGGGGTCGGTAATAATGGCTTGGCGGGCAACGTCGTTAAAGGCGATGTTTTGGGCGCTCAAGCGCGGCGATGAGGCGATAACAAGGGCGTGGCGGATGCGTTCGGGGTATTCCAATGTCCATTGCAGGGCTTGCATACCGCCTAAACTGCCACCCACCACTGCTGCCCATTGGTTGATGCCGAAATGGTCGGCAAGCAGGGCTTGGCTGCGTACCCAGTCGCGCACGGTTACCATAGGGAAATCTGCGCCGTAGCTGCCTTCGCCTGAAGGGTGGGGCGACAAAGGTCCCGTACTGCCCGCGCAACCGCCCAAGTTATTGACACCGACAACAAAAAATTTATCGGTATCAATGGGCTTGCCCGAACCGACCATATTGTCCCACCAACCTGCGTAGCGGTCATCTGGGTGATGTCGTCCTGCAACGTGGTGGTCGCCCGAAAGGGCATGGCAAATCAAAACGGCGTTGTTTTTGTCGGCATTCAGTGTGCCGTAGGTTTCCACCGCCAGCGAAAAATGCGGCAAAACCTGTCCGTTTTGCAGGGTAAAGGGCGCGTTAAAATCAATAATCTGTGGGGTGATGATGCTGTGGCTGTGAACGGACATGGGCTTATTTGGAATAGTCTTTTTGAATCATATAGCCCGCACCGCGGCGGATGCGGCGGCGCAGTTCTTCATCGTTTTTGGCTTTGCCTTCGGTACACAAGTTGTCGTACAGCACTTGGCGCAGCGGGTCGGTGGCAGTGAGTTTGTTGCCCGTAATCTGCCAGTCGCTGCGGCGGGGGACAACCCAGCTGTCGTTACCCAAATCGGCAAAGGCAAGAATGCGGTATTTGGCACCGTCCGAACCGAGCCATTCTTCATCACCCAAGCACATCATGGCTTCCAAGCTGACGTTGTCGCTGCCTGCGGACGAGCGGCGGTTAATGATGTAGTGAATGCTGTTGTCGGCGGCGGTGTGAATGCTGTCGAGCAAAATGGTGGGTTTGCCACGGTGGGTGGGGGAAACGTATAAGTCAAACCAACCGCGCCCGTCGGGGTCGGGAACGGGAGGCAAGGCAGCTTCTTCGGCAGCGGCGGTTTCTTCTTGATTGGGGGCATCATCGGCAGGCACATCGGCGCGGGCAAAACCGCAGCACAACGCCAGCAATAGGGCAAAACGGTACATGGCAAAATAGGGGGAAAATAAACGCTGTGATTGTAAC
This sequence comes from Conchiformibius steedae, assembly GCF_014054725.1. Taxonomy (NCBI): domain Bacteria; kingdom Pseudomonadati; phylum Pseudomonadota; class Betaproteobacteria; order Neisseriales; family Neisseriaceae; genus Conchiformibius; species Conchiformibius steedae. The sequence goes on from NZ_CP059563.1 coordinate 1,083,434, forward strand.
GATTTTTGCTGCGGCTGGGAACTGCCGTTCCGAACGGGCATTGGGGCGTATGCGGTAAACGGTACAAGCTAATTTTCAGCTAATTGTTTGGGGTTAGAATAATGTTTTTCCCGTTTACTGTTTAAAGGATTTTTTGATGAAACTGTTTTCTGTCATCGCCGTTACCGCTGCCGTATGCACCGCCCAAATCGCCACCGCTGCCCCTGCACCCAAACAGGGCAAACACCTGACCGCTCAACAGGCTTCCGCCATTGCGGTTAAACGTGCCGGCGGCGGACGTGTAACCGATATTGACCGCAAACGCGGTTATTATGAAGTAGATGTGTACCGCAAAGGCGTGAAATACGAAATTCGTGTGAATGCGGCAAACGGTCGTGCCGTGATTACCGATACCGACCGCGACGATGATTAAAACTTGCCGTATGCTTGGGGCTGCCTGAATCCGTTTCAGGCAGCCCGTTAATATTTTTCGCGCTTTGAATAGGGAAAATCTTTTACAATCGCCTTTCTGCATAATATCCGCCCTGTATTTACGGAGGAACACCATGACCACCACCCGCATCCGCGAAATCCCCTATAACTACACCTCTTTTTCCGACCGCGAAATCATCTGCCGCCTATTGGGCAATGCCGCGTGGGACACCCTGCAAAGTTTGCGTTCGCAGCGCAAAACGGGGCGTTCCGCGCGGATGTTGTTTGAAGTGTTGGGCGATATGTGGGCGGTACAGCGCAACCCCTATTTGATTGACGATTTGCTCGAACACCCCAAACGCCGCGCCGCACTGGTGCGTGAAATGCGCCACCGTTTGGGCGAAATCCGCAAACGCCGCGACGACAACAGCGAAGTGTTAAAACTGATTCAGGCAGCTGAAAGCGCAGTCAACCGTTTTGAAGACGGCTTTGCCGCCACCGAACTCAAACGCCGCCAAATCCTCAACCGTTTAAGCAAAATCACCGCCAAACACAATATTATGTTTGACGGCTTGGCGCGGGTGAGCCACGTTACCGATGCGACAGACTGGCGCGTGGAATATCCCTTTGTGGTGATTAACCCCGATACTGAAGCCGAAATCGCCCCTTTGGTACGCGCCCTGATTGAATTGGATTTAACCATTATCCCGCGCGGCGGCGGTACGGGTTACACGGGTGGCGCGATTCCTTTGGACGCGATGAGCGCGGTCATCAATACCGAAAAATTAGACCGTCATCACGGCGCGGAATACGTTGCCTTGGCGGGTTTGGAAGGTACGCACCCGATTATCCGCTGCGGCGCGGGCGTGGTCACACGGCGCGTGGAAGAAGCCGCGCACGCCGCCAAGCTGGTGTTTGCGGTGGACCCGACTTCGGCAGATGCCAGTTGCGTGGGCGGCAATATCGCCATGAACGCAGGCGGTAAAAAAGCCGTGTTGTGGGGCACGGCGTTGGACAATCTGGCGTGGTGGAAAATGGTCAATCCGCAGGGCGAATGGCTGAAAATTGAACGGGTAAACCACAATTTCGGCAAAATCCACGACCAAGAAACCGCCATATTTGACGTACACACCCTGCGCGAAGACGGCGAAACCATTGCCAAAACAGAGCGTTTGGAAATCGCAGGCAGCCGTTTCCGCAAAGAAGGCTTGGGTAAAGACGTAACCGATAAATTTTTAAGCGGTTTGCCGGGGGTGCAGAAAGAAGGCACGGACGGCATCATCACCAGCGCAGCGTTTGTGCTGCACAAAATGCCCGCGCACACGCGCACCGTGTGCATGGAATTTTTCGGCACGGTTGCCAACGCCACGCCGTCTATTGTGGAAGTGCGCGATTTTATTTTGGGACATCCGTCCGTGCGCTTGGCGGGTTTGGAACATCTGGACTGGCGTTATGTCCGCGCCGTGGGTTATGCCACCAAAGCAGCAGGGCGCGGTCGTCCGAAAATGGTGTTGCTGGCAGACGTGGTGTCCGACAACGAAGCCGATGTTCAGGCAGCCGCCGAACAGATTGTCGAGCTGGCGCGGGCGCGTGACGGCGACGGCTTTATCGCCGTTTCGCCCGAAGCGCGGAAAACCTTTTGGCTGGACCGCAGCCGCACCGCCGCCATCGCCCGCCACACCAACGCCTTTAAAATCAATGAAGACGTGGTCATTCCCTTGGAAAACTTGGGCGGCTATTCAGACGGTATTGAACGCATCAATATTGAATTGTCCATTCAAAACAAGCTTAAACTGTGCGATGCCCTGATTCCCTACCTTTCAGGCAGCCTGCCCGTTGAACAGCTCGGCACGGATTTGCCCAAAAGCGAACTGCTGGGCGACCGCGCCAAACACGCTTTGGCACACGTCCAAACCGTGCGCGAACGCTGGCAGTGGCTGTTGGACAATATGGATTTGCCCTTGGCGGATTACCAAAACCGTTACGGCGCACAAGCCTTTGCCGACCCCGCTGCCAATCCTGCCGAAAGCTGCTTTACCGCCTTCCGCGATTTCCGCCTGCGCGTATCGGTCAAGGAAGACGTGATGAAACCTTTGGCGGAAATTTTCAGCGGCAGCGCCGATGCCAAAATTATGGCGGGTTTGGGCAAAATCCACGCCGCCGTGGTGCGCCAACGCGTGTTTGTTGCCCTGCACATGCACGCAGGCGACGGCAATGTCCACACCAATATCCCCGTTAATTCAGACGATTATGAAATGCTGCAAACCGCCCACCGCGCCGTTGCCCGCATTATGGATTTGGCGCGTAGCTTAAACGGCGTGATTTCGGGCGAACACGGCATCGGCATCACCAAGCTGGAATTTTTAAGCGATGAAGAAATGCAGCCGTTTTGGGATTACAAACAAAAGGTTGACCCGCACGGCAGCTTTAACCGCCACAAGCTGATGAAAGGCTCGGATTTGCGCCACGCCTACACCCCGTCTTTTGAACTGATGGGTTTTGAATCGCTGATTATGGAACAGTCCGCGCTCGGCGGCATTACCCACGCCGTCAAAGACTGCCTGCGCTGCGGCAAATGCAAACCCGTGTGTTCCACCCACGTCCCCCGCGCCAACCTGCTTTACAGCCCGCGCAATAAAATCCTCGGTGTCGGCTTGCTGGCAGAAGCATTTTTGTATGAAGAACAAACCCGTCGCGGCGTATCGCTGAAACATTTTGACGAATTGGGCAATATCGGCGACCACTGCACCGTGTGCCACCGTTGCGTGAAACCCTGTCCCGTCAAAATTGACTTTGGCGATGTAACCGTCGATATCCGCCACTTTTTAAAACAATCGGGCAAACAAAGTTTCAGCCCTGCCGCCGCCGCAGGCATGGCATTGCTCAATGCCAAAGACCCCCGCGCCGTCAAACTGTTGCGCCAAGCCGTTGCCAAAGGCGGTTTCAAATTGCAAAACTTCGCCTACGAATTGGGACAAAAATTCCCCCTTGGCACAGAAAAACAAAAAGAAGCCCCCAAAGCCACCACCCGCAAAACCCCCGTGCGCGAACAAATCGTCCACTTTATCAACCGCCCCCTGCCGCGCCATATTCCCATCAAAACCGCGCGCGCCCTGCTGGATATTGAAGACGCCAAAACCGTGCCGATTATCCGCAATCCCGCGCTGCCTGAAGATGCCGAAGCCGTGTTTTACTTCCCCGGTTGCGGTTCGGAACGGCTGTTCAGTCAAGTCGGATTGGCAACGCAAGCCATGCTCTACCATGCAGGCGTGCAAACCGTGTTGCCCCCCGGTTATTTGTGCTGCGGTTATCCGCAGAACGCAGGCGGCGACAAAGCCCGTGCCGAACAAATCGTTACCGACAACCGCGTCTTGTTTCACCGCATGGCAAACACCCTGAATTATCTGGATATTAAAACCGTGGTCGTCAGCTGCGGAACGTGTTACGACTCACTGGCGGAATACCGTTTTGAAGACATTTTCCCCGACTGCCGCATTGTGGATATTCACGAATTTTTGCTGGAAAAAGGCATCAAGCTGGACGGCGTACAAGGACGGCAATACCTGTACCACAACCCCTGCCATTCCCCCATCAAAACCATGGATGCGACCCAACTGGCAGGCGAGCTGATGGGCAAAAACGTGATTGCCAGCGACCGTTGCTGCGGCGAAAGCGGCATGTTTGCCGTTAAACGTCCCGATATTGCCAGCCAAGTCAAATTCCGCAAGCAGGAAGAAATCGCCAAAAACCTTGCCGCGCTGCCTGAAAACGAACGCGGCGATGTGAAAATGCTGACGTCTTGCCCCGCTTGTTTGCAGGGTTTGAGCCGCTATACCGACGACAACAACCTGCCTGCCGATTATATTGTGGTGGAAATGGCGAAATATATTTTGGGCGAAAACTGGCAGGACGAATTTGTCGCCCACACCCAAAACGGCGGGATTGAACGGGTGTTGTTATAGTTGATAAAAATGAGAAAAGCGACAACGCCCGCCGTGTACGAATCGTACATCAGGGCGTTGGCAACGCTTTATCGTTGCGTTTTTAATCAACTGTATAACGTTAATTAAACGGGAGCAGTGCTTATGCAGCAGCGCACCAAAATCACAATCCAACGGAGCCAGCTGGACACCAGCCAACCCGAACCCCCGCTGCGTACGGCAGCATCGGTACGGGCAGCGGTTTATTCTGCGCTGCTGATGCTGGTGTCTTTTTTTCTGCCTGTTCTTGTGGAAGAAAACGGTGTGCCGATAGCATCGGGTATTCAAATCATAAAATCCATGTGGTTCTTGGTTTTTATCCCGATTGTGGGTTGGACACCGTTTGCCAATCTGTTTTATTGGGTGGCGTGGCTGCTGCTGTTTGCAGGCAAGCATACGCCCGTTAAGGTATTGTTAGGGCTGGCGTGGTGGGTGGCTGTGGGGGGAACCGTGATGTATATTGCTCTGATTAAGTGGCAGTGGTCTCATTTGGGCATAGGTGCGCTGCTGTGGTTTTTATCGTTTGTCGCGCTAACGATGGGGGTGTGTTATCCCCGTATCAGTGTGAAGCAGATGTGGTGGCGTTTGGCGTGGCTCACGCTGCCGCCTGTAGCGGCGTTTTATGTGTGGTGGCGGTATCGGGGAATATAGATGCCGATATTGGGAACATCATGTGTCTTGACACAAATATGTAAACCAGCATTCTATTAAAAATCAAAAACAAACAATGAGTCAATAATGAAATTTAATCTTTCTGATTTCGGACAAAAATTTACCCGCGAAAGCGCGATTTTGCAGCTGATGGACGATTTGGGTCAGGCTTTGGGGCGGGACGGGGTAAATATGCTCGGTGGCGGCAATCCTGCGCGTATTCCTGCTGTGAACGCGGTGTTTGCCGAAGTGTTGCGCGATTTGGCGCAGGCAGACGGCGCGGCGGCAATGGTGGAAAACATCGGTAATTATTCCGAACCGCAGGGCGACCGCGCTTTTTTGCAAACGGTGGCGGCGTTTTTGCGGCGGCATTATGGTTGGGATGTGTCTGCCGACAATATCGCTTTAACTAACGGTTCGCAAAATGCCTTTTTTTATTTGTTTAACCTGTTTGGCGGGGCGTTTACTGATGCAAACGGACAAACGCAGCATAAATCGGTGTTGCTGCCGCTTGCGCCCGAATACGTGGGTTATGCCGATACGCCTGTGGGTGGGGGTGGATTTATTGCCGTGCCGCCGCGCATTGAAACGGCTACTTTTCAGGGGCAGGGCGGTTTTTTCAAATACCGTGTGGATTTTGATGCCTTGGAACGGCTGCCGCAGTGGGCAGACGGCAGCATTGGTGCAGTGTGCTGCTCGCGTCCAACCAACCCCACAGGCAATGTGCTGACCGATGCGGAAATGGCGCGTTTGGACGCATTGGCGCAAAGTCGCAGCGTACCGCTGATTATTGACAATGCTTACGGCATGCCGTTTCCGAATATTATTCACACGCAAGCACAATTAAATTGGCATGAAAACATTATTTTGTGTTTCAGCCTGTCTAAAGTGGGACTGCCGGGGGTGCGCTGCGGTATTGTGGTGGCACATCCGCAGATTGTCCGCGCTTTGGCGGCGTTGAATGCGGTGGTGAATCTTGCGCCTACCCGTTTTGGTGCGGCGGTGGCTGCGCCTTTGCTGGCAGAAGACCGCTTAAAAACCTTATCCGAACAGCATATCCGCCCGTTTTACCGCGCCCAAACCGAAACCGCTTTGCGCCTGTTGCGTGAAGCCATGCCCGATGTGCCTTTGCGCGTGCATGTGCCTGAAGGGGCGATTTTTCTGTGGCTGTGGTTTGAAGGACTGCCGCAAGGTACGGGCGAACTGTACCGCCGCTTAAAGGCGCAAGGCACGCTGGTGTTACCTGGTGAGCCGTTTTTTGTCGGCATGGATACGGCGGATTATCCCCATGCCCGCGAGTGCATCCGCATCAGCATTGCTCAAGATGAAGCAGTGTTGGCGCGGGGTATTGCGGCGATTGCGGCGGCAGTACGCGCTTTGTATCGGGATGGAAAAGCCGCATAAGTTGCTTGCATTGGCGCAGACACAGTGATAACGTTGGCATCACGCAAACACCGATATAGCAAAGGAGTCAAAAATGTTTGTCAAACCCTTGATGGCGGCGGCTGCCGCTTTGTATTGCAGTGCTGCGCTGTCTGCCGCCAATCCCCCCATCAGCGAAGCTGAAATCCACCAATACCGCGAAACCCTGTCTGCCGCAGGCAAGGCATTGGAAGCGGGCAACGCTGCGGCTGCCTTTCCGCAAGTGCTGGCAATGGCACAAAAAGGCTTTGCCGAAGCACAATATATTGTTGCCACGCTGTATCACGACGGCGAAGGCACGCCCGTCGACAGCGCACAGGCGCGGCACTGGTATCAGGCTGCGGCGCAAAACAGCAATCCCGCCGTGGCACAGCTGGCAAAAGAAGCCTTGGCACAACTGCCCTAAATTTTATCAGGATGCAAGCCATGTTATTCAGTAAAAACGATAAAATCAATGGTTTGGTGGCAGAAAAAGTGCGCGGGGGCTGGCAGGTGCGCAAGGGGAAAAAACACAAAATCCTGATTGCGCCCAGCGGTCAGCGGGTGGCGATTCCCGCTACGCCCAGCGATTACCGTGCGTTTTTGAATTTTTCGCGCGATGTGCGTCGTTTGGCGGAAGGTTTGCCGATACGGGTGCGCGAGCAGATTGAGCCTGAACCGTCTGTTTCGCGCGAAGAAGACGGCGTTTGATTTTTGGTAAAGATGCCCGTATGCGGGGCGGAGGCTTCCGCTGCGTATGCGGGTTGAATTTTATGCGGGTAAAGTGATGGATGATGCGGTGCTTTCCGTTCCCGATTATGTGGAACAACTGAACGGGCTGGTGTTGGCGGCAGACGACATTCTGTGGCTGGATTTGGAATTAGACCCGAAAAGCGGGCGTTTGCTGGAAGGGGCATGGCTGGTTGGCGGTAAGGTGTGGCGTTTTGACGGGCAGCAGTTTGAGCAGCAGCGGCAGCTTGCAGCGCAATATTTGGAACAGGCAGCAGCTTTGGGCGGACACAATTTGGTGGAATTTGATTTGCCTGCTTTGGATAAGCTGCTGCACGGCAGCGGCGGCAATGCGGAAAGATTGGCAGCGTGGCGCGAAAAAGCGGTGGATACGCTGTATTGGACCACTTTGCTGATGCCGCATCAGCCGCGTTATGCTTTGGCAAAACTCTACCGCGCCGATACCGGACACAATAATCCCGTGCAGGATTGTGTGGAAAGCCGTGCTTTATGGCAAAGCTGTTGCAGCAGTTGGCAGGGTTTGCCGCAAGGGTTGCAGGCTTTGTTTGTGCGTTTGCTGCCTGTGGTGCGGTGGTTTCCCAAAGCGGCGGCGTTGCCGTTTGACGAACAGCAGCTATATGAACAGTTGCCCGCAGCGGGCAACCGTGGGGATTTGTGTGCGCGGGTGGCGGCGGCGGTGGCGGGAACACCGTCTTGGCGGCATTTTGCTTTGGCGGTGCTGGTGCATTGGCTGCGCCATTTTGAACGCCCGCAGGCGCGTCGTCCCGTGTGGCTGAACAAACACCCGCAGCACGGGGCGCGTTTTCGGGAAGCGGAAGAGGCGTTTTTCCGTTGGGGTGAATGGAACGAGGCATCTTTAAACCAAGCCTGTCGGGAAATTTTTAGCGGTTTGGCGGATTTTCAGGGCTTGCGGGCAGGGCAGTTGTCCATCGCGCAGGGTATTTTAGCCAACCGCGATATGCCCTTGGGGATTCTGCCTACCGGCGGGGGCAAAAGTTTGGCGTTCCAACTGCCTGCGCTGCTGTTGAGCAAATACCGGCGCGGACTGACGGTGGTGGTGTCGCCCTTAAAAGCCCTGATTATCGACCAAGTGGATAATTTACGCGCCAACGCGGGGATTTATGCGGAACGGGTGGCGGGTTTGGTATCGGGGCAGACGGAAACGGTGCAGCGCGATATTTTGGACGGGGTGTGGCGCGGCAGTATTGATGTGCTGTACCTCAGTCCCGAACGTTTGCGCAGCCGCAGCATCCGCGTGCTGCTGAAAAACCGTCCGCCTGCCTTGTGGGTATTGGACGAAGCGCACACGCTCAGCCAGTGGGGAACGGATTTCCGCCCCGATTTTTTGCGGATTGCCGAACACATTGCCGCGTGTTACGACCCGCCCGACCCGTCGGCAGCCGAGGGATTATTTGACGATAACAGCCGTGCCGTTCCCGCAGTGGGTTTGGTTACGGCGACCGCGTCGGCACGGGTAAAAGACGATTTGCAGCGCGAATTGACCGACAAACTCGCCAAACTTACCCGCCACAGCCGTTTGCAGCCATACGGCACGCCGCTGGAAGAGCTGACCGTACAGCGCAGCAATATTGAGCGCGTGTTTCAAAATATCCCGCCTGCCCAGCGCGACAGCCGCGTTTTACAGATTTTGCAGCAACGCCGCGCCGAATACGCCGCTGCCCGTGCCGATGCACAAGCAGGCGTGGCGCTGGTGTATATCCGCCACCGCAAACACTGCGAAGATTTTGCCAAACTGTGCCAAAGTCAAGGCTTGGCTGCCGTTGCCTATCACGCCGGTTTGCCCGAAAACCAACGCAGCGAAATCATCGAACAATTTAAAGACAACCGCTTTGAAGTGGTGGTGTGTACCAATGCTTTCGGCATGGGCATAGACAAAGCAGGCGTGCATACCGTGGTTCATTACGCCCCGCCTGCCAATTTGGAATCGTATATACAGGAAAGCGGACGTGCCGCCCGCAAAAGCGGCGAACACGGACGCGCCTACCTGCTGTGGTCGCAATCTGATATTGAGCAATTATTCCGTTTGGAACGCGAAAACCGCATTCACAACAGCAAAACCCTGCACGACTGCTGGCACATTATCCGTCCGATTTTAAAACGCCCCGCCAACGACCAATGGTTTGCCGATACCGATTTGGCGGGCGTGCTGCAGCAGGAAAACGACATGCTGCTGACCCAAATCCGCGTGGCATTGCTGGCATTGGAACGTTACGGGCTGCTGGTGGAAAAAGAACAGCAGCCTGCCCGCATCGGTTTGAAGCTGTTGCCCGAACACGCCGCAACAGACCTGCCCGCGCCTGTTGCCGCCGTGTACCGCCAATTGCAGCAGATTTTGGCGGGACAGGATTGCGAACGCGAATTTGTGCAGTTTCACCTGCCCGAACTGTCGCTGGCACTGGGTCAGCCTGTGAAAAAGCTGCTCTCTGCCCTACACACGCTGGTGCAGTCGGGATACGCGCAATGGCGGGTGGAATTGGGTATCCGTCTGCGTTATAAAAACCATTTTTTAAAGCAGCAGATGGCGCGTTATCAAAAATATCTGACCGCATTGCGCGAAGTGTTTGCCCGATATGCTTGGCAGCAGCACGGCGAAGGCGATGTATTATTGTGTTTGGACGTGTTAAATCATGCTTTGGCGCAACACAGCACCGTCAAAACCGATGCACGAAAAGATATTCTGCCGCTGCTGTCGGCTTTGGGCGCGATACGTTACCGCAGCATCAATGCACACGAAGTGTCGGTATTGCCTACAGAAGCGGCGGCAGCGGCAGGCGCACACTGGCAAGGCTGGCTGGAAGTGGCGGAACACTGTTTGGTGGAACTGGCGCAGCTGCTGGATTATCTGATGCAGTACGCCGATGCCGACAGCCCCCGCGTATTTGTGTTAAGCGGATTGGCAGACACTTTGGCACAATCCCCCGAAGTCGTTTTGCAGCGTTTGGAAATCCTGCAAAAACTCGCCCTGATTGATTTAACCCGTACCGACGGCAACGACGGCAGCCTGTTTTTTATCGGCGCATCTGCCACGCAGCGCAAAAACTATCACGAAAACGCCTACCAATACCTCAAAACCCATTATCAGGAACGCTGCCAACGCCTGCACCTGCTGTACCGCTGGCTGCAATACAGCGACGAACACGACCCCGTCAATCAAAACCTGTCTGCTGCCGACTGCCGCCGTTTGCAACATCAATTATTGGAAGACTATTTCAAGAAAAATTTGGCAACAGTCGTACACGAACACTGTCCCGACCCCGAAGCCGCCAAACAGCCGCGTTTGAAAAATTACGACCGCGCCATTTTGCCCGACCATTTCAGCAGCACCCAAAAAGCCATTGTGTGTGAAGCAGGACGCGCCGCCTTGGTGCTGGCAGGACCGGGCGCAGGCAAAACCGCCGTGGTGGTGCATCGGGTGGCTTATTTACTGATGAAACAGGATATCCTGCCCGAAAAAATCCTGATTTTGGCGTATAACCGCTTGGCGGTGGCAGAGCTGCGCCGCCGCCTGTATGCCCTGATTGGCGACTATGCCCGCGGTGTGACCGTCAGCACCTTTCACGGCTTGGCGCGACACATCACCCAAGCAGACGAAAACGACGCCCCCGCCGCCGAAGTGGAACGCCTGTTGCAGCAATATCCCCATTTGGACGGAAAAACAGAAAACGCCCGTTACCAATGGCTGTTGGAACAAGCCGTCGCCCGCCTAAAAAACCAAGAAAACCTCCTGTTCTACCAATATATTATGGTAGATGAATTTCAAGATATTGATGCCGTTCAATATGATTTGATTGCCCAGCTTGCCAATTTGCAGGAACAGGAAGACAGCGAAAGCCTATACGAACAACAAGGCTATTTGATGGCAGTGGGCGACGACGACCAAAACCTGTATGCCTTCCGCGGTGCCAGCATCCGCTATATTCAACAGTTCGCCGACAATTACCACATCGGCGGACAACAGCAGTATTTTTTAACCACCAATTACCGCAGTTGCCCGAATATTGTTGATTTGGCAAATGCTTATATTCAAACAGCATTGCCCGCTGCCGAGCGTTTGAAATCCGCCCGACACGCCATTACCGCCCACCGCACGGATAACGCCGCGCCCGTCCGTTACGGCTTGTTTGCCCAAGTGCGCGGCATTGACATGGCGGCATGGCTGGCGCAAGACATTCACAAGCTGCGTCAGCTGCACCCGCAGCACAGCATTGCCGTATTGGCACGGCGTTGGCGCGACTTTGATGCCGTCCAGCATTATTTGGAACAACAAGGCATCCGCTGCCAGTGCCGCAACCAAAGCGAAACACAGCACCCCTTACACAGCATGGTCGGACGCGCCCTGCTGGCACATTTGGGCGGATTGGCGCATCAGTTAATTGAAGGAAAAGCCGTTGATTACTTAAAACAATGGCGCAAAGAACACGGCTTTAACCAATTAGACAAAGCATGGTCTGCACTGTTGCACAGCGTATTAAACCTGCGCGATGTGAGCGGACAAACCCTGATAGACGCATTGGAACAAGCCGTTTACGACCGTCAGAACCCCGTGGTACTGCTAACCTATCACAGCGCAAAAGGCATGGAATTTGATGCCGTTTATATAATTGACGAACAATCGGATTTTCAAGCCAATCAAGATACGGTGCGCCAAATGTATGTGGCACTCACCCGCGCCAAAAGCCGTTTGACGGTGCTGCAACACCGTTACCGCTGCGATAAAACACTGCACGTGCTGTTGCAGCAAATGGGCGAAGTTTTTGATATTGGTGCTGTGTCTGTGCCAAGCAAACTGTATTTTCACCGCTTTTTGGCTTTAGATGAAATTCAACTGACACCTGCGGATTTGGTTCGGGACGAAGGACGTATTTTTTTAGCCCATTGCTGTCAGGGTGATACGCACCCGTTTGGTGATTCGGGTGAATGGTCTGTACCTATGGAATTTAAATACGAAAACCGTTTTTATGACAAAAAATCGGGACAGGGTTATCAGTTGGAAAAAAAACGGTATCAGGGTTTTGTGTTTAAAAAGGATAATCAAAATTATATGTTGGCTTATTTTTCCAATAAATTTGCAGACGATATACGCGAACAACAGGCAGTATTGAACATGATTGGATTTACCACTTTGTATTTTGTTCAAAATGATAGGAAATGGTATCGGGAAAGCGGCTATTTCGGCACGGAAACCGCACATTTTGTGCTGGTGCCTTATGTGCGTTTTGAAGTAAGTTTATAAATAAAAACAGTGGTTTGATTTTATCTCAAACCACTGTTTCCATTGTTTAATGGCTTTTAAATCACAAACTGCCAATTTTCCATGCCTGCAAAGCCTTGGTCCATTTCGGCGGCGGGTTTGTTGGCGGATACGCCCACGGCTTTGGCAGGCACGCCCACAACCGTGGTATGGGCTTCCACATCGCGCACCACCACGCTGCCCGCGCCGATTTTGGCGCAATCGCCGATGCGGATATTGCCCAATACCGAAGCATTCGCGCCAATCATCACGCCGTCGCCCACTTTGGGGTGGCGGTCGCCGCTTTCTTTGCCCGAACCGCCCAAAGTGACGCCGTGCAAAATGGAAATATCGTTGCCCAGTATGGCGGTTTCGCCCACCACCACGCCCGTGCCGTGGTCAATCATAATGCCTTGTCCGAAAACCGCGCCGGGGTGAATATCCACGCCAAACACTTCCGAAGCGCGGTTTTGCAGAAAATATGCCAGCGTTTTGCGCCCGTTTTGCCATAGGCAATGATTGATGCGGTGCGCTTGAATGGCGTGAAAACCTTTAAAATACAATAAGGGTAAAGTGTATTGGTCGCAAGCGGGGTCGCGTTCGTAACAGGCGCGGATATCGGCTTGCACGGCATCGGTAATGCTTTTATCGTTGTTCAGTACGTCGGCAAACACTTCAAACAGGGTGCGTGCGTCCATCACGCTGTTGCTGAGTTTGCTGGAAAGCTGAAACGCCAAGACGTTTGCCAAGCTGCGATGGCGCAGCACGGTTAAATGCAGAAAGCTGGCGAGCATGGGTTCTTCGGCAGCGGCGAGGGTGGTTTCTTCGCGTATGGCGAGCCAGAGGTCTTGCGGGTGCATGGTGGTTCCTTGATGTGTGCTTTGACGTAACTATACCGCATTTGACGTTTTTTAACAAAGCAAGTACCACCTGCACGGGCAAAGTTAAGTTTGAGGGGATAGGGTGTTGAGAGCGGCTTGAGCAACGGCGGCGGCGCTGTCGGGCAGGGCGAGGGTACGGGCGTTTTCCGCCCAACGCAGACATTGGCTGCGGTCTAGTCCTGCCAGCACTTCGGCGAGTTTGGCGGCGGTAAGCTGGGATTGCGGCAGCAGCAGCCCTGCTTCGGCAGACACCATAAAACGGGCGTTGGCGGTTTGGTGGTCATCTACGGCGTGGGGATAGGGGACGAGTAATGCGCCGACACCTGCGGCGGTCAGCTCGGCAATGGTTAGCGCACCTGCACGGCAAATCAGTAAATCGGCTTGACGGTATAAGGCGGTCATATCGTCAATAAATTCCACGCATTCGGCTTCTACGCCTGCGTGGGCGTAAGCTTGTTGCAAGGCAGACAGTTTACCGCGTCCTGCCTGATGGGTGATGCGCGGACGTGCGGATTCGGGCAGTTGCGCCACGGCAGCAGGAACGGTGTCGTTGAGCATTTGTGCGCCCAAGCTGCCGCCTACCACGCAAATATGCAGTTTGCCGCTGCGGGTGGCGAAACGTTCGGCGGGGGCGGGCAAGGCGGTAATGTCGGCGCGGACGGGATTGCCCACCAAGCCTTGCGGGTGGTCGGGAAAGGCTTGCGGAAAGGCAGACAAAACGGCAGCGGCGTGTTTTGCCAAAATTTTGTTGGACAAACCCGCTACGGCATTTTGTTCGTGAATAATCAGCGGAATACCGCATAATTTGGCGGCTACCCCACCAGGAAAGGTCACAAATCCGCCAAAACCGATGGCAGCATCAATTTGGTGTTTCAGCATCACAGCACGGGCAGCGCGAACGGTACGCAGCAGGGTAAACGGCAACATCAGTTTGCGTTGCCAACCGTTGCCGCGCACGCCTTTCATGGCAACGGTTTCCAAAGGAATGCCATGTTGCGGGACGATGCGTTCTTCCATGCTGTCGCGGCTGCCCAGCCACACCACCTGATGCCCTTGGGCGCGTAAGGTTTCGGCAACGGCAAGCGCGGGGAAAATATGTCCGCCCGTGCCGCCGGACATCAGTAAAAAGGTTTTGGGATTCATCGTGTTGTCCGATAGGGATGTGTGGGGTGTACAGGGGCTTCGTCTTCGGCGGTCGTTTCGGCATTTTCTTCGGTATCCGCTTCGCCGTCTGCTGTTTCGGCAGGGGCTTCGGCGGTTTTCCAATTGGGGTCGTCAAAGCTGATGCCTTTGATTTTCATTCGGTTTTCATAATCTACGCGCAGCAGAATTGTGAGCGCGACAATAATAATCACCAAAGACGAACCGCCGTAAGAAATCAGCGGCAGGGTTAAGCCTTTATTGGGTAACAGACTGATGTTTACGCCGATATTGATAAAACTTTGCGCGGCAATCCACACGCCGATGCCAATGGCGACAAAGGAATTAAAGTGTAAATCCAAATCCCGCGCGTTGCGCCCGATGGAAAAGGCACGCCACACAATCCACGCATAGCAGAAAATCAGCAGGGTAACGGTAATCAGACCCAGCTCTTCAGCAATCACCGCCAAAATAAAATCGGTGTGCGCTTCGGGCAGAAAACCACGTTTAAACACGCCGTTACCCAAGCCTTCGCCAAACCAGCCGCCGCGTTCCATCGACATCAGCGAACCCATGCTTTGATAGCCTGTACCTGTAGGGTCTTTCCACGGCTGCCACATCACGCTCACGCGGCGCATACGGAAATCAGATGTGGCAATCACCGTTGCTGCCACCGATACGCCAATACCCACCACCATGGCAAACCATTTTCCGGGCAGATTGGCGAGAAACAGCATTACCAGCGCAATGGCAAACACCACCATCGCCGAACCCAAATCGCGGGTCAGCAAAATAAAACCGATGCCCAAACCGATGGGAACGGCAACCCATTTGACTTTGCCGAAATCGTGCAGGATTTCCATGCGCCGTTTGAAAAAGCCTGCCATGTATAAAATGGTCATCAGCTTAAAAATTTCGCTGGGTTGGATTTTTAATCCGCCCGGCAGCGGCATCCAACGTTTGGCACCGTTAATTTCTTCACCAATCAGCGGCACGACTGCCAGCACAAACAGCGAAAACGGCAGCAGTAATTTAATCCAGCGCAGCCAACGCCACATCGGGACACGGCACAGCAATGCCGCCAACAGTATGCCAATTACCGCAAACTGGCATTGTTTGATAAAGAAAACCGCACGGTTGGCATAATTATGCAGCCCTGCCTGTGCCACCGAAGCCGAATACACCATTACCAATCCGAAACCCAGTAGGCACAGCAATACCCACAACAGGGTTTTATCGTATTGGGGCTGGCGCATCTGCATTTGCCGATAACCGGGCAGGTCGGGGCGGGCAAACGGTTTGGACTTTGGGAATAGTGATGAAAATTTCATGTCTGTTCTTTATTATTGGCAGCTGGGGTTAAAACGGTTTATTTTGGCAATACAACATGAAAAATAAAACATTTTAACGCTAATGTGTGCGTAAGGTGCGCTTCTGAAAATATGATGGAGGCAATCAGGTAGGATTTTAACAAAAACGGCGCACAAACGCACGATAGCGGATGTTGCGCCGATGATACAGATTTTTTATTCTACACATAAACCTGTTTTACGGAAAGGGATAAGATGGATTTTTACCTGAACCCAAGCGCGTGTAACCGTGTTCGCAGACAAAACCCTGTACGCCTTGGTCGTGGGTTTGTGCAGGCATGGGCGGGCAGATTTGACAGGCAAAACCCACGCCCACGCTGCGGGGGACACAGCCGCTGCGGGCAAACGTGCTTAAAGTGGCATCGTAAAAACCGCCACCTTGTCCCAAGCGTGTGCCGTTGCGGTCAATCCCCACCAAAGGCAACAACAGCAGTTGCAAACGCTCGGCACGGATTTTGCGCCCTGCAAACTGGGGAATGCGCGGCAAACGGGCGCGTGTGCGTTCGGGACGGGCGTTTGCCTGCGGATAGGGGGTAAACCACAAACGTTTGCCACGCGGCGCGATATAGGGCAGGTAAACCCGTGCGCCGCGTTGTTGCGCCGTTACGATAAAATCGTGTACATCTAATTCGCTGCCCGCAGCCCAATACGCGCCAATGCGTTTGCCGCGTTTAATCAGCGGTTTGAGTGCCTGATTCGCCCGTTTTTGTGCGTGGCGGCGTTGCACAGGGTCAAGCGCGGCACGGGCGCGGCGCAAACGGCGGCGCAACTCGGTTTTGCTTTCCATCAACCGATTAGCTGTCTGACTGAATTCGCCACGCCAGCTCTTCGCCCGCGCACATCGGAATCACTTCGTCTGCACCAAAATCAAACCGTTCAGGCACGCGCTGCGGCTGTTTTACCAGCGTGATGGTGCGCGGGTTTTCGGGCAAACCGTAAAAACGCGCCCCGTTTTGCGAAGCAAACGCCTGTAATTTATCCAATGCGCCTGCTTGTTCAAAGATTTGCGCGTACAACTCAATCGCCGTTGCCGCGCTGAACACGCCCGCACAACCGCAGGCATTTTCTTTGGCGTGGCGCGGATGCGGCGCGGAATCCGTTCCCAAAAAGAATTTGTGCGCCTGTGCGCCGGTAACGGCATCCAGCAGGGCGCGGCGGTGGCGTTCGCGCTTGAGAATGGGTAAGCAGTAAAAATGCGGACGCACCCCGCCCACCAATAAATGATTGCGGTTAAACATCAAATGCTGCGGCGTAACGGTAGCAGCAACATTATCGCCCGCACCACACACCAATTCGGCGGCATCGGCAGTGGTAATGTGCTCAAACACCACTTTTAAATCAGGCACTTTTGCCAAAACGGGCAACAACACGCGCTCAATAAACACGGCTTCGCGGTCAAAAATATCAATTTCGGGGTCAGTCACTTCGCCATGCACCAAAAAGCGCATATCCTGCGCCGCGATTTCTTCCAACACGGGCAACAGCTTAAATAAATCGGTTACGCCCGAATCCGAATTGGTGGTTGCGCCTGCGGGATACAGCTTAAACGCCACAATGCCCGCTGCTTTGGCTTCGCGCACGGTGGCGGGGGTGGTGTGGTCGGTTAAATACAGCGACATCAGCGGTTCAAACGGATTGCCCTGCGGCACGGCGGCGAGGATTTTTTCTTTATACGCCAATGCCTGTGCCACTGTGGTAACGGGTGGTTTCAGATTCGGCATCATCAGGGCGCGACCCATTTGGCGGGCAGTATGCGGCACAACGGCGCGTAAGCCGTCGCCATCGCGCACATGAACATGAAAATCATCGGGTTGGATAATGGTTAGGGTTTGCATGGCAGTTCCTTAAAAAGGCGAGGAATAATGGGGACAGGCATTATTTGCAGCGAATCATCAGCGTAAACACGCCGTCTGCTCCGCTTTCCGATTGCAGCAGCGTATGCCCTGTGTGGCGGCAAAACGCCGCAAAATCATCGGGTGCGCCCGCATCGGTGGCGAGTACGGTAAACACATCGCCGCTTTGTGCCTGCGCCAAGGCTTTTTTGGTGCGTAAAATCGGCAGCGGGCATTTCAAACCTTTTAAATCCAATGTTAAATCGCTCATTGTTTTTCCTATTTTTAAGGGGTAGTCAAACGCATTTTCAAATAAGATGCCATACCGTACAACGCCACGCCCGCGCCGCCCAACAGCACAAACACGATGCCTTTTTTACGCGCATTCGGGCAAAACCAATACAGCGACAGACTAAAACTAAAAAACAGCGAAATGGCAACCCACAGCATTTTGGGTGTGCCTTCAAAGCGGTTCAGCGCATGGCTTTCGTTCAGCACCACATACATTTGCCACACGGCGGCAAGCGCAATCAGTGGAATACCGAATACATAGCCTGCGGCAATCCAATCCAGCGTACTCATGGTTTTATCGTTTCCTTTTCTAAACAAGGGTGTTTCCACCAATGGGTATGGGTTTGCGCCAAAATTTTTCCATCTGGAGCATACGCACGGAAAATCATATCGTTCAATCCCATCAATTTCACTGTATAAGCAAAAAATTGGCTGGTTTGGCAGTGCAATTGGGGGTTTGGGAGCTGCTTCAATCGTTCGGGTTGGACGTTTGCCATGCCTGTTGGGGTGAACTGTATGTTTATCACCAATGTGGTTTCATTTTCTATTTCAACATCAGTGTGTTGGATTGATTTTGCCAAATCGGAATGGGGCGAAACGACACGCTGATAGGTTTTAAAAAACGAACCATTGGTCAATTGTCGCTTGGTTTCGCGCAGCATATATTCGCGCAACTGCTGGCGTTCCCATGGCGACAATTGTTCTACGCCTTCTGCCAGTTCCCGTAATGTTTTGAGATGAGCGCTTGTTGGTGCTTGGGAATGGGGCTGAGTTTCAGCTGTGGGCGTTTGAGCAAACACAGTTGCAGTCACCAACGCAAAACCAATACCGATTGGGTAAAGTAGCTTTTTAATCATTTGTTTGTTTACTGTGCAGGCGTGGCGCAATCGGGCAAGGCGTGGCGCGATTGTCCAAGGGTTTTGCCTTGGTGGGTCAGTTGAACGGCAAAATGTGAAAAACCAAGGGTTTTTAAGGTGTGTAAATGTTGGGTTTTTTGGCACATGGTGTTTTCGGTCAGCTTGGTAAACATTTGGGCAAATGTATCCGCAGCTTGACCATTGTGTTGCATCATATTCGATACATCATCTTGTAATTCCATTTGATAGGCGATGGTGTTTTCTTGTTGTAAAACAATGTGGATAGATTGGAAAAATTCTTTAAGTGCGGGATTATTCGCAACTTCCTGTTGTATTTGTTTGTCAGCAAAATTAACTACCATTGTGCGCATCAGCATTTTTTCTGCATCGCTTAATTGATTGAAACCTTTTAGAAAGGTCTGATGTTCAACGGATTTTTCTGCATCAGCAGGTTTTTGGGCTTGCGCGGCAATCGGGGCGAACATCAGTGCGGTTAGCACGGCGCACAAGGAAAGTTTGGTAAACATATTATGCCTTTCTGTTTTGGGTTGAAGGTGTTAGGCACTGTGATACGGGCGCGACAGTTCGTGTACCGCTTCTACCAAAACTTCGGCGTGTTCGGGTGGGGTAAACTGGTTGATGCCGTGTCCCAAATTAAACACATGACCACTGCCTGTGCCGTAATCTGCCAAAATATGTGCGACTTCGCTGCGGATGCGTTCGGGCGTGCCAAACAGCACAAAGGGGTCTAAATTGCCTTGCAGGGCAACTTGTTCGCCTACACGGGCGCGGGCTTGGGCGATGTTGCAGGTCCAATCCAAGCCTAAAGCGTCTGCGCCGCACTCTGCCATGTCTTCCAGCCACAGCCCGCCGCCTTTGGCAAACACGATAACAGGCACGCGCCGTCCTTCGTGTTCGCGGGTTAAGCCTTGAATAATCTGGCGGATATACGCCAAACTGAATTCGCGGAAGGCATTGTGCGACAGTACTCCGCCCCAAGTATCAAAAATCTGCACTGCTTGTGCGCCGTGGGCGATTTGGGTGTTCAGGTATTCGGTAACGGCGCGGGCGTTGACGTCTAAAATACGGTGCAGCAAATCGGGTCGGGCGTACATCATGGTTTTGATGTTGCGGAAATCTTTGCTGCCGCCGCCTTCCACCATATAGCACGCCAGCGTAAACGGACTGCCCGAAAAACCAATCAGCGGCACACGCCCGTCTAAAGCGCGGCGGATAGAAGTTACCGCATCAAACACATAGCGCAGTTTTTCCATATCGGGAACGGTAAGCGCAGCAACATCGACTTCGTTTTGCACGGGTTTGGCGAATTTAGGACCTTCGCCCGTGCTGAAATACAGTTCCAAGCCCATGGCATCGGGCACGGTTAAAATGTCGGAAAACAAAATCGCTGCGTCTAAATCAAAGCGTTCCAAAGGTTGTAAAGTGACTTCGGTTGCCAGCTCAACATTTTGGCACAAAGACAAAAAATCGCCTGCTTGTGCGCGGGTGGCGCGGTATTCGGGCAGGTAGCGCCCTGCTTGGCGCATCATCCATACGGGTGTATATTCAACAGGTTGGCGCAATAGGGCGCGTAAAAAGGTGTCGTTTTTTAAAGTGGCCATAATCGTTTGGGTAAAATAAGGTTGACGCGGCGATTATATAGCGAAAACGTCAGCGCGGGCGCATCATGGGGCAATAGGGCAATTTTTGTTATAATTTGCCGCTATTTCACTTGTATTTGGCGGCGATGCCACTATATTGACCCCCAATTACGCCGCGCGACTGCCGCGCCCACGCCATCCGCATTACGAAAGCAGCAAAAATCATGTCCCAACATCCCTACCTCAACGAAAACGAAGAACAAAACAACGACGACAACCGCCCGCTCACGCCCGAAGAACAGCGCGAGCGTCTGCGCCGTCTGATTATTTTCGGTAAAGAACGTGGTTACATCACCTATGCCGAAATCAACGACGCGCTGCCCGACGATATGTCGGATGCCGAACAGATTGACAATATCGTCAATATGATACAAGGCTTGGGCATACAGGTTACCGAAGAAGCACCCGATGCCGAAACCCTGCTGATGAGCGACAACAGCGCCGCCATTACTGACGAAGATGCCGTTGCCGAAGCCGAAGCCGCCTTATCGCAAGCCGATTCCGAATTCGGGCGCACCACCGACCCTGTGCGTATGTATATGCGCGAAATGGGGCAGGTGGATTTGCTGACCCGCGAAGACGAAATCATCATTGCCAAAAAAATTGAAAACGCCTTAAAAAACATGATTCAGGCGATTTCTGCCTGCCCTGGTTCGGTAGGCGAAATTTTGGAATTGATTGAAAAAATCAAGAAAAACGAAATCCGCGTAGATGAAGTGGTGGAAGCCATTATCGACCCCAATGAAGTGCTGTTAAACGAATTGGGTTTGGGGCATTTGGAAAACAACGCCCCTGCTGCCGTGTCTGCCGAATCTGCCGATGAAGACAGCGACAGCGAAGACGACGGAGACGAAGAAGAAGACGGCGATGTTGGCGGCGGTATGGAAACCAATTTGGAAGAGCTGAAAGAGCAAGTGATTGAACACTTTAAGCACATCCAAAAAAGTTACGACAAAATGTTGGCTGCGCTGGAAAAACACGACAGCAAGCACGAAAAATACTTGGAACACCGCAGCGCGATTGCATCCAAACTGTTGGAAGTGCGTTTTGCCACCCGTCAAATTGAAAGCCTGAGCGAAAACCTGCGCGGCAAAGTGGACCGAATCCGCAAATTGGAGCGCGAAATCCGCGACATCTGCTTGGAGCGCGTGAATATGGAGCGCGAATACTTCTTGCAGAGCTTTTTGCCCAATGCCACCAATTTGAATTGGCTGGCGGAAGAAATCGCCAAAGACCGCGTGTGGAGCAGCGCATTGGAGCGTTTCCAACACGCCATTTTGGAAAAACAAACCGAAATGGCAGAATTGGAACAGCACGCCCGCATTTCCATCGGTGAATTAAAAGACATCAGCAAAAACATGGTGTTGAGCGAAAAAGAAACCGCTGCCGCCAAGCAGGAAATGATTCAGGCAAACTTGCGCCTTGTGATTTCCATTGCCAAAAAATACACCAATCGCGGTTTACAATTCCTTGATTTGATTCAAGAGGGTAATATTGGTTTGATGAAAGCGGTGGATAAGTTTGAATACCGCCGTGGTTACAAATTCTCCACTTATGCCACTTGGTGGATTCGTCAGGCGATTACCCGTTCTATCGCCGACCAAGCGCGTACGATTCGTATTCCCGTGCATATGATTGAAACCATTAACAAAATGAATCGGATTTCGCGCCAATACCTGCAAGAAACAGGGGAAGAACCTGATTCGGCAAAACTGGCGGAACTGATGGAAATGCCTGAAGACAAAATCCGCAAAATCATGAAAATCGCCAAAGAACCGATTTCTATGGAAACGCCGATTGGCGATGACGATGATTCACATCTGGGTGATTTTATTGAAGATATCAATAATGTTGCCCCTGCCGATGCGGCGATGTATTCCAGCCTGCGCGAAGTAACCAAAGACGTGTTGGAAAGCCTGACCCCGCGTGAAGCGAAGGTGTTACGCATGCGTTTTGGTATTGATATGAATACTGACCACACTTTAGAAGAAGTTGGCAAACAGTTTGATGTAACGCGCGAGCGCATCCGCCAGATTGAGGCGAAGGCGTTGCGGAAGTTGCGCCACCCCACCCGCAGCGATAAGCTGAAGAGCTTTTTGGATAGCGAAGACGCGAAATAATGCTTTAAAAACAGAACACACCGTGAATCATCACGGTGTGTTTTTTGATTTGGCTGCCGCTGTGAACAATTGAGCGGCAAGCTGTAGGGCATCAGCTGGAAATCAGTTTGATGGTCTGACCTGTTTTCAGATTGGATACGCCTTTGTTCAAACGTTTGATATCATTAACGTTCATTTTGTAACGGGCAGCGATGCTGTACAAGGTATCGCCTTTACGCACGGTGTGGGATGCGGGCGTGCTGCGCGGTGCGGCGTAGTCGTGGCTGTTGCCCGAAACCTTGCTCAACGGATTGCTGCGCTGGGTAGCGGGTTTTTTGGTGCCGTTGATGCGCAATACCTGACCGATGCGGATGCTGTTGTTGCGGATGCCGTTCGCACTTGCCAAATCTGCCACGTTCATATTGTAACGCTTGGCGATATTGTACAGAGTGTCGCCTTCGCTGACTTTATGTGTGCCGCTGTATGCCTGAATTTGGGCTGAAGCGCGGATGGCCTGCGGAACGGATTGTCCAGCTTCGCGTGCTTGGCGGACGTGTGCCAGTTGTTTTGCCTGTTGCAAACGCTCGGCGCGTAAACGTTCTTGTTCGCGGCGTTTGGCTTCTTTGGCTTCGGCAACTTTGGCAGCGCGTTCGGCGGCGGCGCGGGCTTTGGCACGGGCGACTTCTTTGGCAATGCGGGCGGCTTCAGCACGTTCGGCTTGGGCATTTGCCTGTGCAACGGTACTGCGGGCGGCTTGCAAGGCTTGGGCGCGTTGTTTCGCCAAGTTCATCAACGGGTCGTCAGCAGCGGCGGCAGGCGCGGACGCCGTGATGTTGTCGCTTACAGGCGCAGCGGCTTCGGATGCACCACGGGTAACATCGGCAAAAGCCAAGTGTTCGCTGGCAGCTTGAACGGCTTTATCGGCAAAGTTTTTCGCGCTGACGTTATGGGTGGGGGAAGACGGTTCTTTGGCACTGAAGGCGCGGATGGGGTCTTCAAAGCGGTTAACGGCTTCCACTGCGGCTTCAAAACTGCGTCCCACAGCAGGCTCGGAAGCTGCGGCTTGGGCAAACGCGGTTTCGGCAGCGGCTTCGTTTACTGCGCCGTTTTCAACAAAATTGATGAAATTGGCTTGTTTTTGCTGCTGCGGTTGCGGTGCGGGTGTGGCGGCGGCTACGGCGGGAGCGGCAGGCGGCGCGGTATCGGCAGCAGTCAGCACGGGGGCTTGTTCCACATAGGTATCGGGAACAGGGTCGTTATCGGCTTTGGCAAAATTGAAGTTGATGTTTTGCTGATTATTTAAGGTGTTGTTACGACTTACCAAAATGCTTTTACCGGCAGAAACGCGGTTGCCGTTAATGCCGTTTAAGCGGCGCAATTCGCCCACGGGGGTATTGGTTTTGGCGGCGATGTCGCTCAAAGTGGTGGTGTAGTCGGGGGTGTACACGTCCCAAGACAGCAGTGAGCGGGCATCGCTGTTGCGGTAATTGCTTTCAAAGGTATTGACAGCAGTCACGGGCAGCAGCATTTTGCGTCCGTTTTTGGGAATAAATACAGGGGTTTTGAAACCGGGGTTCAATGCCAAAAATTCGTTTTCGGGAATATTTGCCAAGTGCGCCGCCGCCATAATATCCATGGGCGTATCTACGCTTACGGCTTTAAAATAGGGGCTGTGCTGGATTTCGGGCAGTTGCAGCCCGTAATTTTGCGGATTCATTACCAAATTACGCACCGCCAGCAGCTTGGGAACGTAGTTGCGGGTTTCGCTGGGCATGCGCAGGTTTTCGTAAGTGGGCGGCAAGCCTGCGGATTGGGCGCGGCGGATGGCGCGGGTAAGGTTACCTTCACCCCAGTTGTAGGCAGCCAGTGCCAAAGACCAATCGCCAAACAATCCGTGCAGGTATTGCAGGTAATTCAAAGCGGCGTTGGTGGAAGCGTACACGTCGTGGCGACCGTCATACAGCGGGGTTTGTTCCAAACCATAGTGGCGACCTGTGGCAGGCATAAATTGCCACAAACCCGATGCGCCCACATGCGAACGCGCTTTGGTTACATAGGCGCTTTCAATAAAGGGCAGCAAAGCGATTTCGGCGGGCATGCCGCGTTTTTTCACTTCGTTGGTGATGTGGAACATATACGGTTTGCTGCGGTCAAGCGTACGTTTGAAATACGCGCTGTTGGCGGCAAATTTGTTTTCGTGGCTGCGTACCAAGCCCGAATTGACTTCGTTTAAACGGAAATCGTGGGCAAGCTGTTTCCATACGCTGCCGCCGTAAATGCGTTGGGCGGTAGTGTCGGCTTTGGCGGTGTGTTTGGCAGCGGCGGTGTTCTCTTGTAAAACCGATGCGTTCAGGCGCATCATTGCCATGCCCGAAGCGTCGGTATTGGGAACGCTGTTGTCTTTACCGTGTGCGGCAGCGGGTAGGGCGCACAAACCGCCTACGGCAATGGCTAGGGATTTTAGTGGTTTCATAATGGTATGATGACTCAATCGCTTGGGTTGAGATAAATTTGGCTGATAAACCTATCGTAAAGTTTTCAAGTTGATGTGTCAATGGCTGGACAAGTAAAATCATTGCAAGGCTTCAGACGTAAGCACATACGGCGTGCGCGGCTGGGGTTGGGAACATACGCACACAAAAGGAAAATAAGATGATTCAAACCGTATCGGATTTGCGCCAGTGGTGGGGAAAAAGTGAATTGGGTCAATATGTTTATGCTCAAGAATGGGATTTTTTCCAACAGGCGGCAGGCAGTTTGGCGGGGCGGCGAACGCTATTGACGGGGGCGTTTACCGAGCAATCGGCAGCGCAAATGGCAACACAGGGCGCGTTGTGGCAATGTGTCACACTTCCTGCCGATGTGTTGGCAGAAGAAACGGTTTTGCCTTGGCGCGACAATGTGTTTGATGTGGTATTGACGGCACACGCGGGCGATTTTGGTGTGTCGGTGGCAACGTGGCTTGCGGAACTGTATCGCGTGGTGCGTCCGTTTGGGTGTGTGGTGCTGACGGGGTTTAACCCTTATTCTTTATGGCGCATCGGCGGCAATGTGCCGCAGGTGGCGCAGTCGCTGCCGTTTACCCAATTTAAACACTGTGTGGCACAAGCAGGCTGGCAGGTGGCGCAAGGGCGTTTTATGCACTACCTGCCGCCTGTGGATTCTGCCAAATGGCTGCACAGAATGCGTTTTATGGAATTGGCGGGCAACCGCTGGTGGCCGCATGGCGCGGCGGTGTATGGTTTGGTATTACGCAAACAACGGGCGGGAATGCGTTGGCAGGCAGACGCGCAACCTTGCGGTTTTGCGCCTGAAGCGGTGGTATTGGGCGCGGCAAAACAGCCGTTTACGGGGCAGAATGCGCCAAACGGTGTTTGAATTGTTGTAATTGTTCCAATACATTGCGCGTGTGCAACTGGGGCAGACGAAAGGCAATCAGCATTTTCATCATTTGTGAAGCGGCTTGCAGGGCATGGGCATGATGCAGATTGCCTTCGGGCAATGCCAGCAGCACGGCACCAGAAACGGCAATATCTTGTGTTTGTGCTTGAGTGATGCGTTCGGGTGGGGCTTCAGGACGGATGCGGTACAGGGCTTCGGGGTGAATGGCATCGCCGTGGTGGTCGCGGCGCAAATCGGGACACAAACCCAAGGCATCTAACAACGCCCATTCAAAACGGCGCAAAGCCGCGGTGTGGGCTTGACGGGTACACAGTTCGCGCAACAGCCGTTCCAAGGCGGCGAACACGGCGGGATTGGGGTCTTCGGGCGCAGTTAAACGCAAAACCAGCTCGTGCGCGTACAATCCGCTAAACAGCAGCCGCGATTGCGGTTGCGCCCAACCGCCCAACCATTCGGCGCGGTGCAGGGTTTTCAATTCGTCTTTGCCATACCACGAAGCGGAAAACGGCACAAACGGCACAATCACACCGCGTAATTCCGAACCGCGTGTCCGCGCACTGCGGGCGAGTAGGGCGATGCGCCCGTGGTCGCGGCTGAACACGTCCAAACGCAGGCTGTTTTCGCGCCACGGCTTGCTGTTCAGTAAAAAAACGGGTTGTTTGTCGATGCGGTGGGGCGGGGGCATGGATTAAGGGGTGTCGGCAGACGGTAAATCCAAGGTCGCGCCTTGTTTGGGCAGCCATTTGTTGCCCACGCGCCACGCGCCTGCCGCATCTTCCAAACGCACATACCAATGCACGGCGGCAGGCAGGTTGCTTAATTCGGCAATGTATTCGCTTTTGTCGCCCGATGTGCCTGTGGCTTTTAGGGCGATGGTGGTGTCAAACTCTTGCTTGGCAGGGTGTAACAACACCAGCTGTAAGGGGCGTTCGCGCTCAAAATCGCCCGACACGAACACTTTGGCAGCGGTGTGTTCGGGATTAAACAGCAATTGGGCGCGGATGTGGCGTTTGAGGGCTTCGGCATCGCGTTCAATCTGCATATTGATGTATTTGCCGTCTTTGTAATAGTCGTCGCTGACCATATCGTTGCTGCCTGCGCGGGCAGAAATATACACGGTGGCAGCAGCGGCAAGAATCACCAAAATCGGTCCTGCCATCAGCAGCCAGAAGATTTTTTGTTTAAACCACGGTTGGCGGTCGGCGGCGGGTGGGTGTGTCATGCGTTATTCTCCGATAAAACTGGCTTTTTCTTTCAGGGTGCGGGTGTCGCTTTCGGGCGCATCGCTGTAGCGGTAGCGGAATTCAAATTCAATGGGGTGGCTACCTTTGTCGGCGTATTCGGGCTGGGTGGCAACCTGCACGGGTACGGTAATCAGCGTACCCGCAGGCACTTCCAAACCCTGTTCGGGAATGCCGGTTAAATAAATATCGTCAAACCCGCGCACACTCGCCCACACGGTTTGCGGTTTTTCGCTGGCGTTGTTGATTTTCAGGCTGTAGGCGTTTTCCAACAAACCCTGTTTGTTTTCGCGCACCATCACGCCGCGGTCTTTAAAAATATCAATATGCAGGGTTTGACGGGTAATCAGCCCTGCAATCACCGCACTGGCAGCAAGTGCCAAGAATCCGCCGTATAAGGCAACTTTGGGACGCAACAGCCGTTTTTTAATGTCTGCATCGCTGTATTCGTGTTTGAGGACGGCTTCGGTGGTGTAACGGATTAAGCCACGCGGATACTGCATTTTGTCCATGATTTCATCGCAAGCATCAATACAGGCAGCGCAACCGATGCATTGGTATTGCAAACCGTCGCGGATATCAATGCCCACGGGGCACACTTGCACACACATGGTGCAGTTGATGCAGTCGCCCAGTTTTTCGTCTTGGGGATTGGCGTTTTTTTTGCGTGCGCCGCGCGGTTCGCCGCGTTCGGCATCGTAGGAAATAATCAGCGTGTCGTGGTCAAACATGGCGCTTTGGAAGCGGGCATACGGACACATATGCAAACACACTTTTTCGCGCATAATATGCCCCAGCAGCCAAGTAAATGTGCCGTATATGGCAGCAGCCGTTATCGCACCACTGGCGGCGTTGCCTGTAAACAGGGCGGGAACAAATTCACGAATCGGCACAAACCAGCCTGCAAACGTAATGCCCGTCCACGCGGAAACGGCAATAATCAGCAGGTATTTGGTCAGCTTAATGGCGATTTTGCGGGCGTGCCACGGTTCTTTTTGCAGTTTCAAACGTTTGTTGCGGTCGCCTTCTACCAAATGGTCAATCCACAACATGATTTCGGTATAAACGGTTTGCGGACAGGCGTAACCACACCACAGCCTACCTGCAATGGTTGTCCACCAAAACAGCCCGAACGCACATACCATCAGCAATCCGCTTAATAAAAACAAATCGCTGGGAACCAATACGATGTCAAACAAATAAAAATGCCTTCCGCTGATGTCAAACCACACGGCTTGGCGGTTGTTCCACATCAGCCAAGGCACGCCGTAAAAAAATATTTGCGTGGCAAGCAGCACAAAAATCCGCAAATTGGCAAAACGCCCTGTGGCTTTTTTGGGGTGAATGCGCTGTCCTTCGGGGTGGATGTCAAAAACTTTTTTCTGTTTGGCAGCGGGTTTGTTCGGTTCGCTCATGGTTGGGTTCCAAAAGGTTTTTGATGGTTTTATTAGGGCGGGAATTATACGCTTTTTCAGTCAGCCGTTGCGCCTGTGTCGGCAATAGGCATTATAATGTGGCGGTGCTTTGAACAATATCAAATGAAAGGTCAGTTAATTATGTTATTGGGTGCAGCTATCGGTGATATAGTCGGTTCTCGTTTTGAGTTTGGCAACTATAAGGCAACCGATTTTGAGTTGTTTACCGAACAATCGGATTTTACCGATGATACGGTGTGTACGGTGGCGGTGGCAGAATGGGCGGCAGATGGCTGTCGGGGCGATTTGGCGCAAATAATGCGCCAGTGGTGCTGCCGTTATCCTGTCGTCCCCGGCGGATACGGTGTGCGCTTTGCTGAGTGGGTACAACGTGATGATGCGCCTGCTTACAACAGCTGGGGCAACGGTTCGGCGATGCGGGTGTCGGCGGTGGGGTGGGTGTTTGATTCGTTATCCGATACGCTGAACGCCGCTTGCGACAGCGCTGTGATTACCCACAATCACCCCGAAGGCATCAAAGGGGCGCAAGCCGTTGCCGCTGCGGTGTATTGGGCGCGTAATGGCGAAAGCAAACATTTTATCCGCCAAAATATCAGCGATTTATTTGGTTACGACCTGTCCCGCAACTGCGAGCAAATCCGTCCGCATTACCGTTTTGACCACAGCTGCCAAGGCACGGTACCACAGGCATTTGCCGCGTTTTTTGACGGCGAAAGTTTTGAAGATACCCTGCGTTTGTCCATATCGTTGGGTGGCGACAGCGACACTTTGGCGGCGATTGCCTGCAGCATTGCCGAAGCCTATTACCGCGCTTTGCCGAAAAATATGGTCAATGCGGCATTGACGCGTTTGCCTGATGAAATGGTGCGTGTGTTGGCGCGTATTCCTGCATAAAATAAAACGGTTAGCACATAAATTGCGCTAACCGTTTTTTATTTGACGGTACAGATTTTTAACGTTTGGCAAAGCCTTGTTTGTTCAAATACGCCAGCATATCGGGACGGATTTCGCCTTTAAAGGTGTCGTTAATCTGCTTGTTCCAATCCAAATCCAAACCGCGCAGGTTTTGATAATATTCGCCCACGGTTTGATTGTAAGACTGCAGGGTTTCGGCATCGGCGGCGCGGTATTCGTTTTCGGAAAGTACCGCCTGCACAGGCAAACGCGGACGTTGGTCGGGTTCGTGCGCGGGATGACCCAAGCACATACCTACCAGCGGAATCACGTGTTCGGGGATATTCAAAATATCGGAAACGCGCTGAATATCGTTGCGTACGCCACCGATATACACGCCGCCCAAACCGAGTGATTCGGCAGTCAGCAGCACGTTTTGGGCAAACAAGCCCACATCCACCGCGCCCACCATCAGCACTTCAATCCAATCGGTTTGCGCGTGCGGGGCAAAATGATGGTGGCGGTGCGCGTCAATACAAAATACCAAAAATTCGGCGCAGTTTTCCACATAGTGATGACCTTTCGGCACACCACCTGCCGCCACTTCGCGGATTTGTTTGCGTTTTTCGCGGTCGGTAACGCGAATCACGCTCACGCTTTGCAAAAAGCTGGACGTGGACGCCATTTGTCCCGCTTGGATAATTGCGTCAAACATTTCTGCTGAAATCGGCTCTTCGCTGAATTTGCGGATAGAACGGTGGTTTAATGCCGTAGCAAGTGCGGCTTGGCTGTTAAGCATAGCAGTGCCTTTGTGTGTGGGTTGGGGGAAGGGCGATTATATCGCCAATCGGCAGCAGGGCAAAACGATGGGCGCAGCGTGTTTACGCCAAACCTTTTTTCGCCAAATAGCTTTCGTAGTCGCCCAAATAGTGTTCAAAACCGCCTTTGCCGTCCAACTCAATAATCTGCGTGGCTAAAGACGACACAAACTGACGGTCGTGCGACACAAAAATCAGCGTGCCTTTGTATTTTTCCAATGCCATATTCAGCGACTCGATGCTTTCCATGTCCATGTGGTTGGTGGGTTCGTCCATAATCAGCACATTGGGCTTGAGCAGCAGCAGTTTGCCGTACAGCATCCGACCTTTTTCGCCGCCCGACAACACTTTAACCTGCTTGACCACATCATTGCTGCCAAACAGCAAACGCCCCAACGTGCCGCGAATCACTTGTTCGTCGTCGCCTTCCTGACCCCATTGGCGCATCCATTCGGTCAAATCCATGGCTACGTCAAAATCATTTTCGTGGTCTTGCGGATAATAGCCGATGGTGGCTTTTTCCGCCCATTTGATGCTGCCTGAATCGGCTTGCACGTCTGCCAGTTTTTCATCAAACGCGCCTGCCAATAATTTCAACAAAGTGGATTTACCCGCGCCGTTCGGACCAATCACCGCCAAACGCTCGCCCGCTTCCAAAATAAAGTTCAATTTTTCAAACAATTTATTTTCAAACGATTTGGACAAACCGTCCACTTCCACCGCCTGACGGTGCAGCTTGGATTTTTCGTCCATTTCAAAACGGATATACGGATTTTGACGGGTGGAAGGTTTCACTTCCACCATTTCCGCCTTGATTTTGTCTGCCTGTTTCAAGCGCGAAGTGGCTTGACGGGCTTTGGATTTGTTCGCCGAAAAACGCGCCACAAATTCTTGTAATTCCTGCAATTTTTCTTTGGCTTTGGCATTGTCTTTCATGGTGCGTTCACGCGCCTGTGCCGAAGCCAGCATATAGTCGTCGTAATTGCCGGGGTAAATGGTGATGGTGTTGTAGTCCAAATCCGCCATGTGGGTGCAGACTTCATTTAAAAAGTGGCGGTCGTGGGAAATAATAATCATGGTGGAATCGTATTGATTTAATACGCCTTCCAGCCAACGGATGGTGTTGATGTCCAAGTTGTTGGTCGGTTCGTCCAGCAGCAGAACATCGGGTTTGGAAAACAAGGCCTGCGCCAGCAACACACGCAACTTAAATCCAGGCGCGACTTCGCTCATGGTGGCGTTGTGCAGCGATTCTTCAATGCCCACGCCGCTTAACAGTTCCGCCGCACGCGCTTCGGCGGTGTAGCCGTCGTATTCGGCAAACTTGGCTTCCAGTTCCGCCGCACGCATATAGTCGTCTTCAGTGGCTTCCAAATTGGCGTAAATGGCATCGCGCTCGGTCATCGCCGCCCACATTTCGGTATGCCCCATCAGCACCACGTCCAAAACGCGCATGTCTTCATACGCAAACTGGTCTTGGCGCAGCTTGCCCAAGCGCACGCCGTGTTCAATCGCCACTTCGCCCGAAGTCTGCTCCAAATCGCCGCCGAGAATTTTCATAAAGGTGGATTTGCCCGAACCGTTGGCACCGATTAAGCCGTAGCGGTTGCCCTCGCCAAATTTAACGGATACGTTTTCAAACAATGGCTTTGCGCCAAACTGCATGGTAATGTTGTTGGTGGAAATCATGGTGTATTGCCAAAAATCAATCTATCAAACGGCGCGGATTGTAGCATGAAACGCTTGCGGTCGGTTTTTAGGCTGTACGAAAATGAAAATAGTATAATGACAATGTGTTAGAAAATCATGAAGGGTTTGGTGATGAAGTGGTTGGCAAGGACGGTTTTGGTAACGGCTATTGTGCTGGGGGTATGGGCAGCGGTATCGCCTTTGATGAATTTTCATGCACAACGGGTAGAAGCCAAACGGCTGTTACGCAAAACCATACAAAATGTGTTGGCAGAACTGCCCCCGCCGCACCATCCGATTAACGGCGATGCCATGCCGAAAAATGCCCATGCTTTCTTGCGTGAGGGCTACCGCTATTATCCGCAGCGCGATGCCTATAAATACACCTTTTTACCACGTTACCAATATAGCGGTAATGGAGAAGTTTCCCGTTTTAACAAAGTGACAATCGGTTCGACAGAGCGCTATATACCTGAACCTTTAGAGCGGCGCAGCCTATGGTTTCAAGCGGAAAACGGGCGTTGGCGTTGTTGGGCGGGGGTAACAGGCAAGGTAAGTAGCAATCTGTGCAACGACCGTGATATCGTGGCAAAACTCAATAAATCGGAACATGAAACAGCTTATGTAAACAGCAACCGTTGTGGTGATTTTGAGCAATGGCTATCCGATTGGGATAATTTGAGTGGGGTGTATCGCTTAGAAAATCAACATGCTGATAAAGTTTGGGTGGATATCGGCGTATCTAGTGGTGCAGATGTTTTGATTTTGCATTCCGACCATCCGCATACCGAATGGTATATTCAGGATTTATATCATCAGTATCGCGATTCCATTGGGCAGATTGTTATTTCGGGTACGGGTAGTGCCGTGATCTATCATATTGCCGACCGTTCTGCGCCTGTGATGACTGTTGCTCATGTGCAAAAAAGCTGTCCCATGCCCATACAAGGGCATTGGCAAACCATTTTGGCGCGTTTATTGAAATATGCACAGGCACAGGGAAGCGAAAAAACAAAAAATATTGTACTGACCAACCATCATACCTCGATTGTGGATGGGCTTACTCAACCAGTGGAAGTTGGTAGGGATAGGCAATATCGGGTGTATTATTACCGTGTTCACTCGGTAAACAGTGAAGCACAAAGGGAAATTGCCCCACAGATAAGCCAACATATCCGTGTCGCATGTACCCATCCACAGGGAAACCACTACCGCTATGAAGATTGCAAGAGTTTTTTTGGTATGCAGGAAATCCCTCAATATACTGGTAAGCCTTCTTATGATACGCATGAGGAACGTATCCGCGAATATTGGTTGGATATTGCCCTGCCGGCAGATATTTTGCATCAAATCGGATTAATCCGTTGGTCTGATTTTTGGGTGTTGCAGCCAAAAGGAAAGGATTGAGATAGATATGGAAGCGTTCTTGGTAGCCATGATTATTGTGGTGATTATTTTGATATATTTTGCTGCTGCAATTGGTTTTTATGGTGTGGCAGGATTATGGATAATCAGCCGTGTATTTTTCTATCTGTCAAGTTTTTACCGTATCCGCAAACCTGTGCTTTCGCGCGGATGGGATATTTATGCGGCTGTGGGTGCGTATGAGCTGTTTGGTGCGGTGGCGGCGGATATTGCCGTATTGGGTGCCAGTGTGCGTGCCAATCATGATGTGCTGGCTTTGCGGACATTATATTCTGCTTTGTTTTGGACGGCGCTGGTGTGGGCGAATTTGCCTTTATTGCCGTTGTTGTGGCAACGCAGGCGTATTGTTGCAACAAATATTTATTTGGTGCGGGCTTGGCGGTGCTGGTTGTGGCTGGCGGGGGCAATGGTGGTGGCAATATTGTTGGGGGCGTTGGCGCATATTCCGTCTTGGGGAAAGATTTACGGTGAGTTTTTGGCGACAATGTATTTTTGGCGAAGTGGATTGCATCATTGGTTAGAGGCAGACAGTATCCGTACTGCGACTGATTTTGCTGTACCTGTATTGCGTTATGGTGGGGCGTGGCTGGTGGATATATGTTGTTTGGTGATGATGTTATTGCCTTGGGTGGGTTTTGTCTCTATGGCATTGTCGCCTGAACCCTGCTCTTCTGCGCCAAAAGGCAAATACATTATTCGGCGCAAATAATTTGCCCCGCTGTATTGAATGAAGCAGCGGGGCAGGTGGTGTTAAGCAATGCTTTGTTGCAATTGGCTTAAAATTTCGTTTTTAACGGTATCTACGCTTTGTAAGCCGTTTACTTTAATGTAACGCGGGGGACGTTCGCCGTCAAAATTGCCGTAAAAGCCCACCAATACGGCGGTTTGTTCGTGATAGACGGCAAGGCGTTTTTGTACGGTTTCGGCTTTGTCGTCGTCGCGCTGTACCAAGTCTTCGCCTGTTTCGTCGTCTTTGCCTGCCACTTTGGGGGGATTGTGGACGATGTGGTAGCTGCGACCTGATGCGGGATGAACGCGGCGTCCGCTGATGCGCTCGACAATGGCTTCATCGGGTACATCAATTTCTACAACGGCATCTAGGGCAATGCCTGCTTCTTGTAGGGCTTGGGCTTGGGCAAGGGTGCGCGGGAAGCCGTCAAACAAAAAGCCGTTGGCGCAGTCGTCTTGGGAGATGCGTTCTTTGACCATGGCGATAATCAAATCGTCGCGTACCAGTGCGCCTGCGTCCATAATGGCTTTGGCTTCCATGCCCAATGCGGTGCCTGCTTTGATGTTGGCACGCAGCATGTCGCCTGTGGAAATTTGGGGAATATTAAAGGCTTGGGTAATGAATTGTGCCTGTGTGCCTTTGCCCGCGCCTGGTGCGCCCAAAAGTAAAACTTTCACGGGGGTGTTCCTTATAAGTTGCTGCTGAAAAAAACGATACGGCGGCGGGCAGGATGCTGCGCCGCCGCCTATGGTTTATTTTTTCTTGTCGCCGTCTTCTTTTACGGCGTCTTCTTTGCTTTCTTTAGCGGGTTGGTCTGCTTCTTTGGCAGCGGCTTTGTCCTCGCCTTTGGCGGGCTTGTCGTCTGCTTTGGCGGGTTTGCTGTCTTTGGCTTTGCTGCCTGCACCTGCTTTGGCTGCGCCTTTTTCTACTTTGACAATTTTCATGTCAAATACCAATACGGAATTGGCGGGGATTTTGGGCGTGGGCGAGTCTTTGCCATAAGCCAGTTTGGCGGGGATGTAAATGGTGTATTCGCCGCCTTCTTTCATCAGCTGCAGGGCTTCATTCCAGCCTGCAATCAAGCCATTGTCTTTTGCCAACGGTACGGGGAAGGGTTCGCCGCCGTGTTGTTTGGTGCTGTCAAATTCGGTGCCGTCAATCAGCTTGCCAGTGTATTCGACCATTACGCCGTCACCCATCACGGGGCTGTCGCCCGTACCTTCTTTGATGATTTTGTACTGCAAGCCTGATTCGGTGGTTTTTACGCCTGCTTTGTCTTTGTTCTCAGAAAGGAATTTTTCGCCTTTTTCCAAGTTCTCTTCGGCTTTCTTGGCAGTGGCTTCTTCCATGTTTTTAACAAATTTCTGCATGATTTCAGGAACTTGTTCATCTTTGATTTTTGGCTCTTTGCCGTCAAAGCGGTCTTGTACGGCTTCCAGCAGCACTTTGATGTCCAATTCGCCGCCGCTGTCTTTTACTTCCAGCAGCTGTTTGCCAAATTGCGAACCCAAAACATAGCTGATTTGTTTGGCATCGCTTTCCAAGCCTGCGGGTGCAGAGGCGGAAGAAGAAGATGCGCCCGAAGCGGCAGCAGCCGTGCCAGAAGCGGCGTTGCCGGCAGGCGGCGGGTTACAGGCGGCAAGAATGCAGGCGCTTAATACGGCAAGCGGAAAAAGGGTGTGTCGTTTCATGAATTTGTCTCTCGTTTATGGATTGGGCTTAAAAAAAGCGGAAACGCCATTATAACGTTTTGCCGTCGCCGTACAAAGTGCTTGCGCGTATAATGTCGCTTTTTGCCCGAAAGTCGCATCATTATGTTTTCCGTTTCTGAAGACACCCCCGCCGAAGCTGCCGATTATTTTGAACAGGCGGTACAACAGCTGCACACTGTGCGCGATTTTGTCCGTTTTGCCGTCAGCCGTTTTAACGAAGCCGAATTGTTTTTCGGACACGGCAGCGACAACGCCCGCGACGAAGCCGTTTATTTGGTCTTGCATACCTTAAACCTGCCTTTAGACGATATCGACAGCTATTGGGACGCCCGTTTGTTGGACGGCGAAAAAAGCGATATTGCCGCTGTGTTGGCGCGACGTGTGAATGAACGCATTCCCGCCGCGTATTTAACCCATCGCGCCTATCAGGGCGGATTTGAGTTTTATGTAGATGAACGGGTAATTGTGCCGCGTTCGTTTATTGCCGAAGTATTGGGTGAACCCTTGCGCCCATGGATTGAATATGATGAGTTGGTACACAGTGCTTTGGATTTGTGTACGGGCAGCAGTGCCTTGGCGATACAGATGGCGCATCATTATCCCGATGCTGCGGTAGATGCGGTGGACATCAGTTTGGATGCTTTGGAAGTGGCAGCTATCAATGTGGAACATTACGGTTTGGAAGAACGCATCAATCTGATTCATACCGATATGTTTGAAGGTTTGGACGGAACGTATGATTTGATTGTGTCCAATCCGCCTTATGTGGATGCCGAATCGGTTGCCGCTTTGCCTGACGAATACCTGCACGAACCCGAAATCGCCCTTGGCAGCGGCGAAGACGGCTTGGATGCGGTGCGCGAAATTTTGGCGCGTGCGCCTGATTTATTGAACCCGCACGGCGTACTGGTAGTAGAAATCGGGCATAACCGCGATGTGTTAGAACAGGCATTCCCGCAATTGCCGTTTGTGTGGTTGCCCACCAGCGGCGGCGACGGTTTTGTGTTTTTGCTGACCAAAGAGCATTTGGACGCAGCACGCGCTGAAAGCTGATTGTTTATTTTTGGAAAAACTTTGGGGCAAGATGCCGTTTGAAAGCATCTTGCCCCAATGGTTTTTAAGGCGCGGCGTGCTGCTGTGTCGCTGTATCGCTAAAACGGATGCCGTATTTGTGTAAAGTCTGTTTTAACAAACGGTTGTCGCGGTTTTGCTGCCAACTTTCCTGCCACACGTTGCGGGCTTTTTCCTGCTCGCCCATCGCCCAATAGGTTTCACCCAAATGTGCTGCCACTTCGGCAGTGGGGGCTTGTTCGTAAGCATATTGCAGATAGGGCAGTGCGGTTTTGGGGTCGCCTTTTTTGAAATACACCCAACCGATGCTGTCGTTAATTTCGGGGCTGTTGGGCTCAAGGCGGTAGGCTTCGCGAATCAGCGTAAAGGCTTCTTCAATGTGTTTGTCGCCTGTTTCCAACAGGGTATAACCCAAGGCGTTCAGCCCTTGGGCATTATTGGGTTTAAGGCGCAGATAGTGGCGGAAATCGGCAATGGCGTCTTGTTTGCGTTTCAGGCTGTCGGCATACAGGATGCCGCGCTGGTACACAGCCAGCGCCAAATGCGGGATATCATCGGGGTGGGTGCCGAGTTTGCGGATTAGACGGTTGAGATGGCTGAGTTTTTTATGCGGTGAAGTGCTGTCTTCGTGCAGGGAAAACAGTTCCAGCTCAATTAAGTCGCCATGATTGAAAAACAGGCCTTGACGGTTGTCGCCCGTTTTGTGTTTGGCGGCAAATTGCAGGGCTTGCCGCCATTGTTTTTGCTCGGCTGCCAGCGATACTTGCAAAACCAGTTTGTCAAGGGCGGTTTCGGCGGCGGTAATGCGTTTAATCCATTGTTCGCCTTCGCTAAAACGGTGTTCTGCCAGCAGGCGGATGGCTGCCAGCACCGCTGCACGGGATTTTTGCAGGGGCGTGCCGTAGTGGTGGGCTTTTTCCAAATAGGAAAGGGTGGTGTTGAGGTCTTTTTGGTGCTGGTACGACAAAATGGCGGCTTGAATATACAAATCGGCGTTGTTGTTTTGACGGGTCAGCAGTTTTTGCAAACGCTCGTAAGCGGCTTCGTATTTTTGTTCCTGAATCAGGCTTTCCACTTCCAATGCCTGCCAGATAAGGGGCAGTTTGGCACTGTCGGTCTGTCGGAAAAATTCGGGCAGCAGTTTAGGGTTGTCGCGAACAATCAAACCCAATGCCAAACGGGTGGGGTCGGGCAGTTCGTTGTCGTTGTCGGTCAGGTCGGCGAGTTTTTGCAAATCGCGTACGGCTTGTTTGTGGTTGCCTGTTATCGAGTCAAACAATGCCGAAGCAATCACGGCTTCGGTCATATCGGGGTAACGGTTGGCAGCGCGGCGCAGCGGTTTTAAAATTTTGGCGGCAACGGCGTGGTTGTCCGAGCCGACATGTGCCAGCAGCAGAAAAATACGTTTTGCCTGTTCTTCGGTGGCTTCGGTAATCACATTTTCCAAATCGCGCGACACTTGTTCGGTATCGCCCATTGCCAATGCGCGTGTCCATGTGATGCGTCTTTGTGCTGGACTGGGTTTGGGCTCTACCTGCCGCCACAGCGCATAGGCTAGGTCGGCGGTGGCGTGGTCGCGCATACTCGCTGCCAATTCAATGGTGCGCTCTGCCACTTCGGGGTCTTTGCTTTTTTGCAAAACCGCCATATAGGTATTCAGTGCCAAACGCGATTGTCCGCGTTCGGCGGCGATTTCTGCGCCCAGCAGGGCAAACAGGTTTTGGGTGTTTTCCAAAATCTGACGGCGGCGGTGCAGGTCGGCGGTGCGTTCCGCTTCGCTCATCGGACGCGTTTTGGCAGAAGGACGGAAGGTTTTTTCGGCTTGCGGCGTGTAGGCATGGAGGCTTGAGGCGATTGCCAGCAGCAAAGCCGCCGCCACAGGGCGGCCGGTTCGTATGGTCGGATAAGGCATCGGTGGCATTTCCTTGCAATAGGGTGGGAAAGGTGCGGTTGCACACAAACAACAACCGTTCTACACGGGCATCACAGAACAAATTACGCCCAAAATTCCCCATTATACCATACGCCTGCCCGCAGCGGCGGAGCAGGTGCGGATTTGGCACACATCGGGTATAATGCGCCCGTTTTCCGCCTTTTTAGGAGCGCACACCATGTCTGAAGAAACCCCGATTATTTTTACCGATGCCTGCTGCACCAAAGTAGCCGATTTGATTGCCGAAGAAAACAACCCCGATTTGATGCTGCGGGTGTTTGTCAACGGCGGCGGCTGTTCGGGCTTCCAATACGGTTTTACCTTTGACGAAATCAAAAACGACGACGATTTTGAAATTGAAAAAAACGGCTTGAAATTTTTGGTGGACCCGATGAGCTATCAATACTTAATCGGCGCAGAAATCGACTACACCGAAAGCCTGCACGGTTCGCAGTTTGTCATCCGTAATCCCAACGCCACCACCACTTGCGGCTGCGGCTCATCGTTTTCTGTATAAAACTGCCCATAAATGGCACAAAACCGCCCCCAGCATGGCTGTCGGGCGGTTATTTTGTGGTATGATGGCAGCTTAATTTTGTTTTGTCAGCCCGCGCCGCTGTGTCAGGGCATCATCACTTCCATTACGATTGTACAAACGATAATAAATAGGTAAACAAATGAAAAAAATATTACTGGCTACCGTTGTGCCTGTTTTTTTGGCGGTTTTTCTAGGCGCACCCTATTATTTGGGCAGCAAGGCCCGCGAAACCCTAACCGAACAGCACCGCGTGTTGGCAGATACCTTCTTTTTTGACGTGGTGTCGCACCAATACGACCAAGGCTGGTTCAGTTCCACCGAAACCACAGTGGTGCGCTTCCATCCCAACCTGCTGTCCAATATGTCCAAGCAGTTGCCCGACAACATCCGCACCGTATTGGACAAACCCGTTACCATGGTCAATCACGTTAAACACGGCTTGTTTGCCGATGGTTTAACGCCTGTGCGTGCCAGCGTGCGTACCGAATTTCGTTTTGACCCCGAAGTACAAAAAATCCTGACCCGTTTTTTTAACGGAAAAACCCCGTTTACCGCCACCAATACCATTTATTTAAGCGGTGGTGGTAAATTGGATGTGGGCGTAGCCGCTTTTGATTACGAAGAACTTTCCGGTATCAAGCTGGATTGGAAAGGCATGAAAGCCCGCGTGGATTATCAAAACGGTTTTAAACGTTATACCACCAATTTCACCATTCCGGGCTTGAAAGCCAAGCTTGCCGATATGGGCGAAATCGTGATTGAAGACGTTACCATGCAAACCGAAACCCGCGAGGGCAGCAACGGCATGGCATTGGGTTCGTCTGATACCAAGCTGGGACGTTTTGATATTGCGTGGAAAGAAAGCATTGATTACAACCTGCGTTTAAATGATTTGGTAAACGCAGTAACCGATTTGCAAATTGGCGCGTTTATCAATCCCACAGGTACGATTCCACCGTCTAAAATTTCGGTACACAAATTGGCGTATCAAAGCCAAACGGACGAAAACAAAGGCTTTATTGATGCTAAAGGACGTTTTTCGTT
Organism: Conchiformibius steedae; assembly: GCF_014054725.1. Taxonomy (NCBI): domain Bacteria; kingdom Pseudomonadati; phylum Pseudomonadota; class Betaproteobacteria; order Neisseriales; family Neisseriaceae; genus Conchiformibius; species Conchiformibius steedae. The sequence goes on from NZ_CP059563.1 coordinate 1,123,942, forward strand.
TGAAAAACTGATGTATGGCGATGCCGAATACGGACCTTTGGATATTGATGTGGCTGCCGAACATTTGGACGCAAAAAGCCTGACCGCCTTAAAAGCGCGTTGGCAGAAAATGAGCACCAGCAAAATTGACCCCGATAAGTTTCAAGATGAAATGTTGGCTTCGCTGCGTAATGAAGGTGCGGGCTTATTTACCAACGACCCTGTGGTAAAAGTAAACAAATTTGAGCTGGCACTGCCTGCGGGGCATATTAAAATCAATGGCGGTTTGCGTTTTAACGGTTTGCAAGTGGCTGATTTGGATAATTTTACCAATTTGGTTGCCAAAATGAATGCCGATATCAAGCTGGACGTATCGCAAAAAGTGTTTGAATCGTTTGCGGTAACACAGGCGCGTAGTCTGTTTGCCACCGATGCGCCCGAAGAAGGCGGCGAGCAGGCGAATTTAAACGATAAAGAACAGCAGGATGTAGATGAAACGGTGCGTTTGATTATGACATCTATGCTGGATAATTTGAGCCGCGAAGGTTACATCACGCTTGCCGACAATACGGTTAAAACCGATGTTTTGCTGGAAAACGGTAAGGTAAAAATGAACGGTAAGCCGTTTGTGATGCAGGCAGACGAAGATGTGTTGAAAGACGTGGAACCCGACAGCGATACGCCGTCGTCTGCCAATTGATAATAAACGATAAGTACAGGATACGATTATGTACCAATACCAATCTGAAACCACACAGTTTTTAAATGATTATTTGCAACAAAACCCTGAAGAGGCGCAGCGCCGTTTGGATAACCGTGGCTTGTTGTGGGATGTAACGCTGGACGAGGAAGAGCAGGCGGGTTTTGCGGCGGCGAAATTGCCTAAAAAACCTTATGCTTATCAGCCCGATTAAGTATTTTTGTGTGTTTAAAACGACGGCGGGGCGCGTTTGTGCCTTGCTGCGGCAGTGTGTCAGATGACTGTTGAATCTGTTGAGCTTACCGCGCCTTTGCGCGGTTACCTGCGCCAAATCAGCGAACCTGAATCCCCCATTCTTGCCGAAATCCGCGCCCAAACGGCTTCGCACCGTTTGGGCAATATGGCGGTTGCACCCGAACAGGCGGCTTTGCTGGCGTGGCTGGCGCGGCTGATGGGGGTGCAGCGTTATTTGGAAATCGGGGTGTTTACGGGCTACAGCAGCACGGCAATGGCGTTGGCATTGCCCGAACACGCTCAAATCAGTTGTTGCGATATCAGCATCACTTTTACCGAAATGGCGCGGCAAAATTGGCAAAAAGCAGGGGTTGAACATAAAATAAGCCTGTATCTTCAACCGGCTCTGATTACTTTGCGCGAATTGGCCGAAGCAGGGGAGGGCGGCAGTTATGATTTGGCACTGATTGATGCCGATAAGCAGTTTATCCCTGAGTATTACGAGGCCTGCCTGCAATTGGTGCGTTCGGGTGGTGTGATTGCCATCGACAATATTTTGTCGCATGGGCGCACTGCACAACCCGATGCCCCCGATGCGCCGCCGGGACATGCCCGCTTACGCGCGTTTAACGCGGCACTGCCCGCCGATAAACGTGTGATACCGCTGGCTTTGCCCTTGGGCGACGGGCTGACTTTGTTGCTGAAAAAATAGCCGTATCGATTTGATATGGCGTGGTTTGCCCGATTTTGATTTTGCCCCGCATCCGTGCCGGACGTTTTATCCGCACCGCAGACGGGCGCGCCCCGAAGCGCACCGATTGTTTGCCCGCTGCATTGACCAACCCGTTTGATATTACCCCATAATCATTATGAAAAAGACCAACCGTCTGCTGACTTTGTGCGCCTTAAGCCCGCTGACCGCCTGTGTCGGCGTGGCACCCATGGGCGTGTCTTCTTATCCCGCACCCATCCGAAATCCTGTTGCCGAACGGCTGAACGAACGTCCTTTACAGCCCGTGGCGGTGTCGCCGCAGGCTAATGCTGCTTATACTGCTGCCCAAGCGCCTTACCGTTTGCAGCCCTTACCTGCAGCACAAACCGCTGTCGTACCCGCTAATGTGCGCCCTGTGGCGGTACAGCCCCAGCCTGTGGCGGTGGTACAGCAGCCTGTTGCCGTTTTGCCGCAACCTGTACCGCTCACTGCCACTGTTCCTGCCGTTTATGCGGGCGACCCCGTGTATTTGGAACAGCAAAAACAAATCCACCTGCTGACCACCCAAAACATCCAATTGCGCCAGCAGGTAGATTATTTGAGCCAGCGTTTGGAGCAGATTGAGCGCCACCGTGCGCCGGTTGCCCTTGTGCCGCAGCGTCCCAACAAGAAAAAAACGCCGCCGCCTGTCCGCAAAACCCAACAAGTAGTGCGTATCCCCCCCGAAAACATTACGCCCGATATGAGTGCCTACCGCAGCAAAATGACCGACCCCACCGAGGAAAACCTGAAGCTGGCACGTCAGCAGTTCCGCCGTGGCGATTACAAAGGCGTGTTGCACACCTTGCGCGGCATTGACGGCGGCGGTAACGGCAGCACCGCAGCCCGCCACAGCATGTATTTGTTGCTGCAAACCAATTTGCGCCTGAACCATTGCCAATCGGTGATTCAAATCGGACAACGTTTGGCATCGCGCTATGCCAACAGCCCCGAAGCCGCCGAAGCCCTGTACACCGTGGGCGAATGCCAGCGCGGTATCCAACAACAGGATATTGCCCGCGACACATGGCGCAAGCTGATTTCCAGCTATCCGAATAGCCCCGCCGCCCGCCGCGCCCGTTCCTTGTTAAAAATCTAGGCTTTGATGCCCGTTTGTCGCTGTACGGCAAACGGGCATTGCTTTACTCTGTTAAAAAAGATTAACACTTTTCGGGTGCTTTGCCGTAAAATCGGCACGGATTGCAAGGTGTGCAATCCCCATTTTTAATATTTTTAATGCAGCGGCAAACTGCCGTTGTCCGCGTGTCGTTTATGACCATCTTTATTTTTTCCGTTTGACAGGAGAGCCTTATGAGCCACATCAAAGTGCCCGCACAGGGTCAAAAAATCGTTGCCGGCCAAGCCGTTCCCAATAATCCCATTATCCCCTTTATCGAGGGCGACGGCATCGGTGTAGATATTACCCCCGTGATGATTGACGTGATTGACGCGGCAGTCGCCAAAGCCTACGGCGGCGAGAAAAAAATCCATTGGATGGAAGTGTATGCCGGCGAAAAAGCCACCAAAGTATATGGCGACAACGTATGGCTGCCTGAAGAAACTTTGGAAGCCCTGAAAGAATACGCCGTTTCCATCAAAGGTCCGATGACCACGCCCGTTGGTGGCGGTATCCGTTCCCTGAACGTTGCCCTGCGCCAAGAATTGGATTTGTACCAATGCGTGCGTCCCGTGCGTTATTTCAACGGCGTGCCTTCGCCCCTGAAAGACCCCAGCAAAACCGATATGGTAATTTTCCGTGAAAACACCGAAGATATTTACGCGGGTATTGAGTGGGAAGCCGAAAGCGACAACTGCAAAAAAGTCGTGAACTTCCTGCAAAACGAAATGGGCGTAAACAAAATCCGTTTCCCCGAAACGTCAGGCATCGGCATCAAACCCGTTTCCAAACAAGGCACACAACGTTTGGTACGCGCCGCCATTCAATACGCGATTGACAACGACAAGCCCAGCGTAACCTTGGTACACAAAGGCAACATCATGAAGTTTACCGAAGGCGGTTTCCGCGATTGGGGCTACGAGCTGGCGCAAACCGAATTCGGCGCAAAACCGATTGACGGCGGTCCGTGGTGTGAGTTTACCAATCCGAAAACAGGCAAACAAATCATTGTGAAAGACGCGATTGCCGATGCTTTCTTGCAACAAATCCTGTTGCGCCCTGCCGAATACAGCGTGATTGCCACCCTGAATCTGAACGGCGACTATATTTCCGATGCTTTGGCGGCACAAGTTGGCGGTATCGGCATTGCCCCCGGTGCCAATATTTCCGACCAATACGCTATTTTTGAAGCCACCCACGGCACCGCGCCCAAATACGCAGGTCAAGACAAAGTAAACCCCGGTTCGCTGATTCTGTCTGCCGAAATGATGCTGCGTCATCTGGGTTGGAAAGAAGCTGCTGATTTGGTGATTAGCGCGATGGAAAAAGCCATTGGCGACAAACAGGTAACTTACGATTTTGCCCGTTTGATGGACGGTGCGAACGAAATTTCCTGCTCGGCATTTGGTAAAGCCATGATTGAACGCATGTAATCAATCATTACTTGATAAAACAAACGGTTTGCCTTTTTCGGGCAAACCGTTTTTTGTTTATTCTTTAATTTCAAAAACCTGTCTTAAATACGCCAAAAAGGTGTCGTTATCGGTAACGGTTTTACCGGGGGTGTCGGAAATCTTGGCAACCGATTGACCGTTGCATTCCACCAGCTTGAGTACGATGTTCAGTGTTTCGTGTCCCAAGTCGTTGGTAAAGTTCGTGCCGATGCCGAAGCTGGTTTTAAAACGTCCTTTAAAATACTGGTGCAAATCCCATGCTTTTTCCAAGGTTAAACCATCTGAAAAGGTGAGCATTTTGGTGCGGCTGTCGATTTTTAAGCGGCGGTAGTGGGCATGGGCTTTGTCGCCCCATTCGTAGGGGTCGCCGCTGTCGTGGCGCAGTCCGTCAAACAGCTTGGCAAAATACAGGTCAAAATCGCGCAAAAACGCGTCCATGCCCACCACATCAGTCAGGGCAATGCCCAAGTCGCCACGGTATTCATGCACCCATGCTTCCAAAGCGGCTTTTTGAAAATCGCGCAAACGCACTTTTAGGGCTTGAAATGCCTGTAAAAATTCGTGTGCCATCGTGCCGATGGGGGTCAAACCCAGTTTTTTGGCAAGATACACATTGCTGGTGCCGCGAAAGGATTCGGGCGCGGCGCGAAACAGGGTTTCCACAACATGCTGTTGCCAAGCAAAGGTATAACGGCGGCGCGTGCCGAAATCGGAAATTAGAAACGGTGGGTCAGCAGGGTGCTGGCGGGCAGTATAGTCGCGCAACAGTGCCGCTTTCGCCTGTAAACGGCGTTCGCCTTCTGCTAAAACTTCAGGGGTTTCCAAGCGGCGGAAATACAGTTCGTTTACCATCGCCAAAATGTAGATTTCAAAGAACATTGCCTGAATCATCGGACCTTCCACACGGATGTGCAAACGTCCGTCTTCGCCGCCGCGCACGCTGACAAAACGGCGTTTGAGCTGAAACAGTTCCAAATAATCCACAAAATCGCTTTTGATAAAGCGCAGCGAACGCAGATAATCCAATTCATCAGCGTGGAAACGCAGGGTACACAGGGCATCCAGTTCTTGTTCCAAATCGGATTGAATGTCGGCAAGCGGGTAAACGGTGCTGGCGTTGCGGCAGCGGAATTCGTAAACGCTGTGGGTTTCGGGAAACTGGTGCAACACCACTTGCAGCATGGTGAATTTGTATAAGTCGGTATCGAGCAGGGAAGGGATAATCGGCATGGCGCAGGGCAGGTGGGGTGGAAAAAGTTCATTATATAGCGGATTGCGGGCAACGGGCGGCAATCGCGTTGGCAATTTTAAATTTGTGTTAAAATCGGCGTTCTTTTTGCCCTGCGGCTTCCAAACCCATAAAGGTAAATACGATGAAAGCCCTTTCTGTTTTTTCCAAACTTCTGCATCCGAATATGCTGGCGCGTTTTGCGGTGTATGCGCGTTTGATGCGGCTGGACCGCCCTATCGGTACGCTGCTGCTGCTGTGGCCCACATTGTGGGCGGTGTGGCTGGCATCAGACGGCCGTCCCGATTTTACCGTGTTGGCGGCGTTTGCAGTGGGTACGTTTTTGATGCGTAGTGCAGGTTGCGTGGTAAACGACTGGGCAGACCGCGATATTGACGGTCATGTTGCCCGCACCGCTTCCCGCCCCGCTGCACAAGGTTTGGTCAGCAAAAGCGAAGTGGTCAAACTTACGCTGGTGCTGTGCGGATTGGCAGCTTTATGCCTGATTCCCTTTGATTTTAAAACATGGCTGCTGGCAGTGCCTGCCTTGTTTTTGGCGTTTACCTATCCTTATACCAAACGGTTTTTTCCCGTGCCGCAGCTGTATTTGGGCTTGGCGTTTTCGTTTGGCATTCCCATGGTGTTTATGGCAACTTTGGGCGAAATTCCCGCTTTGGCATGGTGGTTGTTTGCCGCCAATGTGTTTTGGACGCTGGCATACGACACCATTTACGCCATAGCAGACAAAGCCGATGATTTAAAACTGTCGGTACAAACTTCCGCGATTACCCTCGGACGTTTTGATGCCGAAGGTGCAATGTTGTGTTACGCCATATTTGATTTGCTGATGATGCAAGTGGGATTGATGATTAACGCCGTGTGGCTGTATTGGCTGATGCTGGTGGCGGTGGTGTGCTGGCAGTGGCGTTTTTACCTGAATATCCAAACCCGCGAACCTCAAGCCTGTTTTGATACCTTTTTGCAAAACAATAAAATCGGTTTGTTGTGGTTTTTGGGCATTGTGATGCACTATGCTTATATTTAACAGATAATTTTTGACACCAAAACGGCGGCGCGTATGTTTAACATACCGCTGCCGTTTTGCCTACCGATTCAGCGTTTCAAATAATCCATACAAAACCGTAGCGCAGCTTCATAACCAAACGTCCCCAAGCCCGCAATCACGCCCAAGGCTTTGTCGGACAAATAAGAATGATGGCGGAACGGCTCGCGGGCATACACATTGGAAATATGCACTTCCACAAAGGGAATGCACACTGCCGTTAGTGCATCGCGCAGGGCAATGCTGGTGTGGGTGTAAGCACCAGCGTTTAAAATAATCATATCGGCACGACCACGTAATGCCTGTACTGCGCTGACCAAATCGCCTTCGCCGTTGTGCTGGGCGTGCGACAGTGAAAATCCAGATGCTTCTGCCAAGCCATTTAAATGGGTGACGATGTCTTCCAAACTTTGCGAACCGTAAAGATGGGGTTCGCGTAAACCCAATAGGTTGAGATTGGGACCATTCAATACTGCAATATGTGCCATGTGTGCGTTCCTTGTGTAAATAGACGGGTTATGCCGTTACTGTCTAAAGGCATGATATGATTGTAATCCGATTTTGCTGTAAAAACCATGATAATGATTTTGGTATGGAATAATCCGCCTACTGTCGCTGAATTAGATGCAGCATTACAACAATATCCCATGCGCCCTGTGCAATTGTTGTTGTGTTTTCAGGGGGCGCCGCCGCGTTATCCGCTTCCCACACATTCTGCGCCACCACTGGCTCATGCCCTGCACCGCGCCACTCGTTGCGCCCAAGCTGCCACGCTGTCGCCACCGCTGCCTTTGTTGCCACAGGTGGATTTGCGCCTGATTCCGCATCACGAAACCCCTTATATCCACGCTTACGCTCAAGCACATCATCTGCAATGGCAAACCGAAGCCCTGCCGCAACAGCCCTTACCGCCTGAAAAACCGTGGCTGACCGTGCCAAGCGTTGCCGCTGTGGAAAGTGTAGCGGTTATTGGTGCGGGCATTGCGGGCGCAGCAACGGCGTTTGAGCTGGCACGGCACGGCGTGCCTGTGCGTGTATTGGAAGCGGCAGATGCACCTGCCCGCGCCGCTTCGGGCAACCGTCAGGGTTTGCTGTATGCCAAAATTTCCGCCCATGCCACCGCACAAACCCAATTATTGTTGGCAGGTTACGGCTATACACGCCTGTTGTTGGAAACCCTGTTGCCCGAACGTGAAGCGTGGGGCAGCGGCGGTATTTTGCATCTGAATTTTAACGATGCGGAAACCCGTCGCCACCGCCAATTGGCAGAGCAGGGCGCACATCACGCCCATTTGTATCGCGCTGTTACAGCAGCCAAAGCCTCGGCGATTGCGGGTGTGCCTGTAACGCAAGACGCGCTGTATTGGCAACAGGGCGCGTGGCTGCATCCGCCCGCTTTGGTTAATGCCCTGCTTGTCCATGAAAACATCAGCTTGCACACCCGCTGCGCCCTGCAATCTGCCCAACACGACGGCACATATTGGCAATTACACACCACGCAAGGCAGTTTCCGTGCCAGCCATCTTGTACTGTGCTGCGGGGCGCAAAGCGCAGAAATGGATTTGCTGAACGGTTTTCCCGTGCGCTTGATACGCGGGCAAACCGCCGTTGCTGCTGCCACGCCCCATAGCCGCCGTTTGCGTGTTGCCTTATCGGGCGAAAGCTATCTTGCCCCTGCTTGGCGTGATGCCCACACCTTTGGCGCGAGCTTTATTGCCAACGATGGCGACAGCACTTGGCGCGATGCCGAACAACACGACAACTGTTTGATGTTGCAGCAACTGCACCCCGATTTAGCCGCAGAACTCAATGCCCCAGCCCCATTTTTACGCGGACACGCCGCCGTGCGTTGCGACAGCCGCGACCATTTGCCCCTAGTCGGCGCATTGGGCGATGTTGATGCCATGTTACAGACTTATGCTGCTTTAGCCAAAGACAAAAACTACCGCATTCACAGCCCTTGCCCCTATTTGCCGAATGTGTGGGCGAATACCGCACACGGCAGCCGTGGTTTGGTAACTGCACCCCTGTGCGCCGCCGAAATTGCCGCGCAAATTTTGGGCTTGCCCGCCGTGTTATCACACAGCCTGCGCCACGCCCTACACCCCAACCGCCTACCCATCGCCCGCTTGGTGCGTGGCGAAAAAGATTAAGCATTTAAACTTAAAGGATTGATTATGATTTGGCAAACCACCCGTTTTCAACTGGATTTATCCCAACCCAAAATCATGGGTATTGTGAATTTAACCCCCGATTCCTTTTCAGACGGCGGCACCTATTCTACCAGCGTAAGCGCTGCCCTGCGCCATGCCGAAACCCTGCTGAAAGACGGCGCAGATATTTTAGACATCGGCGGCGAATCCACCCGTCCCGATGCCTTACCTGTTCCGCCCGAACAAGAATGGCAGCGCATTGCCCCCGTATTGGCAGAAGTTTTGCGCTGGAATGTGCCGATTAGCGTGGACACGCGCCGCAGCAGCGTCATGCGTTTGGTATTGGCACACGGCTGCGCCGATATTATCAATGATGTGCAAGCACTTGAAGACACAGGCGCATTGGAACTGCTGGCGCAAAGCACCAATACAGGCATTTGCCTGATGCACATGCGCGGGCAACCGCAAACCATGCAGCAGCAGCCCCAATATGACGATGTGGTGCGCGAAGTGGGCGACTATTTGCGCGGGCGCGTGCAAGCCTGTACCGCAGCGGGGATTGCCCCCCAGCGTTTAACCGTAGATATGGGCATTGGATTCGGTAAGACCTTGGCGCATAACGTGGATTTATTGCGTGGATTGCCCGAATTGGCGCGGGTGTGCGGTGTGCCTGTACTGGCTGGCGTGTCGCGCAAACGCATGATTGGCGAATTAAGCGGGCGCAGCGTGCCTGCCGAACGGGTTAGCGGCAGCGTGGCTGCTGCGCTGTTTGCCGCAGAACGCGGCGCAAAAGTGCTACGTGTTCACGATGTGCGCGAAACCGCCGATGCCTTAAAAGTATGGTATGCTTTATCGCAGCCGTTTTTTAAGCAATGATTTTTTAAAGGAAAAAAACATGTCAGCCTTTCCTGAACTTACTCCCGAACAAATCCAGCAATATAAACAATGGTTAAACCAGCTTCAACAAGATTGGGGAGCCATGCAATCTTCTGGGTATAAGGATATACAAGCTGCGCAAACCGAAATTTATCAAACCGTTTTGAGCCGTTTGCCCTCGTCCGAACGGGTGTGCTTGCTGGTGTATTGCGCCCAAGAAATGTTTAAAATTAAGAATAGTTATTGGCGTAGCCCCGAGAGTGCGCTTACGGTGGCATTGTTGCGTAAAAACCTGCCTGTCAGCAGCCGTGAAGCGGTTTGGCTGTTAAGTACAGTATTTGCAGATGCGTCTGAAGGTGGGCGGACAGTTTGGTATTCCTATCCTGTAATGGCATTGCTCAAACAAATTGAAAAACATATCGGTACCGTAACAGACGATGAACTGCGTGATGTCTTGCAGTTGGCGTATCAGCGTGTATCCACTTCAAATATAAGGGGTTCAGAAGTAACTGTATTGGAGCAAAAACTGCAACAATTGCTGGGTATTCAGGTGGATAAGGTAGCGTTTTTTTATAATGATGATTTTGCGCAAGCACATAGCGAAGCATTGGCAGCTTTGCCCATACAGCAGCAGGTGGTGTGGGGCAAAATTTTTACTCATGCTGTGGGTGTGAAAAAAGCCAGCAAGCCTTCTGCGGTGTTTTTAAAAACCATGCGCACTTATATTGACGAATTGGGCGAAGCAGTATTTAAACAGCAGGTAACAGATTGGTTTACATGGATTTGTTATACTAAGGGTCTCTCGTGCCATGATATTGATAGGACAAGGGATGATTGGTGGGGTTATTGGATGTGTACGAAGGGCGAGCCTGTGGCAGAGGATAATCTTTATCTTATCAAATGTTTGGTATGGAGTTGTGCGCTGTGTGCCGATGAAGCCTTATTGGCTACGCTTAATGCCTTGGCATTACGCTGCTATGCAAAAGTAAAGGGGGTGGGCATGTCGCCGTTGACCAATATCGGTAATGCTTGTTTGTATGTTTTTGCGCAATCGGGTTTAAGCGGCATGAAGTATTTATCGCGTTTGCTGTTGCGCGTAAAAGCAAACAATATCCGTAAAATCATTGATAAATATATTAACGAAGCAGCGGAACGCCACGGCGTATCGCGCCAAACCATTGAAGATATGGGGGTGGAAGGTTTTGGTTTGGATGAAAATGGTGTTTATATAGAAATGTTTGCCAGCGGGCATAGCTGCCGTTTGCAGATTACAGGTGTTGGCAAAAGCAGCTTGGAATGGTTTAAAGCAGACGGTTCGCCGCAAAAAACCGTGCCTGCTGTGGTAAAAGAACAGCACGCCGAACAATTAAAAGCCTTAAAACTTCAGCAAAAAAACCTGAATATGACTTTAACGACCCAGCGCGACCGTTTAGACCGCATGATGCGCGGCGAGCAGCGCATGGCGTGGGATTATTTTCAGGAATATTATTGGCACCACGGTGTAATGGGCTGGCTGGCGCGTGGGCTGATTTGGCGGTTTTTTCAAGATGAAAACGATACGCAGGGCGTAGCGGCGTTTTATGTAGATGGCGAGTGGGTAAACCATGCAGGCGAAAGTGTGGATGTGGTGGCGTATTCGCAAGTGATGCTGTGGCATCCCGTTACTGCCGAAGCTGCGGAAGTGTTAGCATGGCGCAAATTGTTGGCAGAAAAGCAAATCCAGCAGCCGTTTAAACAGGCATACCGCGAAATTTACTTAATTACCGATGCGGAATTAAAAACGCGCACCTACAGCAACCGTTTTGCTGCGCATATTTTAAAACAACATCAATACATTAACTTGGCAAGGGGGCGTGGTTGGCAGGGCAGTGTGCAGAGTAGTTGGGACTATGGCAATGGTCAGATTACTGCTTTGGCATTGCCTGAATATGGTTTGCGTGCTGAGTTTTGGACAGATGGTGTGGGCGAAGAATATTCGGATTCGGGAATGTTTTTATACACTGCCACCGACCAAGTGCGCTTTTACCACGAGGGGGAAAACGATGCGCCGATAAATTTGATTGATGTGCCTGTGCGGGTGTTTTCGGAAGTGATGCGCGATGTGGATTTGTTTGTGGGGGTTGCCAGTGTGGGTAACGACCCGCATTGGCAGGATAACGGCGGTTTGCCGCAGTACCGCGATTATTGGCAAAGCTATTCGTTTGGTGCTTTGGTTGGCGAAGTGGCAAAAAGCCGCAAAGAAGTATTGGAAACGCTGTTACCGCGTTTAAAAATCAGTAAAGTGGCGCATATTGAAGATAATTTCTTGGTAGTGCAGGGCAAAATCCGCACTTATAAAATTCATATTGGCAGCGGTAATATTTTGATGTCGCCGAATGACCAATATTTGTGTATTGTGCCAGACCGCAGTAAAAAAGACCCGACACAGGGTTTGTTTGTGCCGTTTGAGGGCGATGCGATGTTGTCGCTGGTGTTGTCTAAAGCGATGTTGTTGGCTGATGAAAGCAAAATTACCGACCCGACGATTTTGTTGCAAATCGGGCAGTAATCATTAGGAATAAAAAAAACAGGCTTCGGATTCGGAAGCCTGTTTTTTGTGGATTAAGGTTGCCATGCGGCTAAAAATTCTGCCCAATGGGGGAATTCGGCGGCTTGGCTTTGGACGGTATGGCGCAGTTTCTCTACTTCGCTGTGGTAGGTGCTGGGGTTCATGCTGCCGTTTATCAGGCAAAAGCGCAGGTACATCAGGTAGGTATTGGCGGCATCGGTTTCGCAGTAGTGGCGGATGTCGTTTAATGCGCCTGCTTGGTAGGCGTGCCAAACTTGGCTGCCGTCCATGCCTTGTTTACCAGGGAAGCCGCATAATTTGGCGATGTCGTCCAAGGGAACGGCGGCGCGGGCATTAAATAGGGACAGTACGTCCATTAAGTCGCAATGGCGGGTGTGGTAGCGGTTGGTGTAGTTATTCCATTTGAAGTCGCGGCTGTCGGGAAAACCGCCGTCGCCGTTGTCCCAATAGCGGGGGGCGGGTGTGCCGTGCATCAGGGCGCGATAGTGCAAAACGGGCAGGTCAAAACCGCCGCCGTTCCAGCTGACAAGCTGCGGGGTGTATTTATCCAGCAGGGAATAAAAGGTGGTAATGATTTGGGCTTCGTTGTCTTCGGGCGTGCCGATGGCAGCAATGCGGATTTTGTCCTGCCAGCGCAAACAGCAGGCGATGGCGATAATGCGGTGCAGATGTAGGGGCAGAAAGTCGCTGCCGTTTTGGGCGCGGCGTTTTTGTAGGGCGTATTCGGCGGTTTCGGCATCGCTTAAGGTGTCGGGCAATTGGTAGAGCAGACGGATGGCATGGGTATCGGGAATGGTTTCAATATCAAAGGCGAGTATGGGGGTATTCATGGCAGTAAAGGCGGGAACAGTGAGTTGTGCGGCTATTGTAACGTGATGTGCGGCGGGGTTAAATAATAAATTGTGTTAAGGTGCGAGTGCGGCAGGCGGCTTTGCGGCATAATAGGCGGTTTTTAATATTTTGTTGCTGATGTGTTTGGGAATACGCCCTAACCGAACAAGCCATAAGGAATATTCATGAAAACCAAAACTTCTTTACGCACACTGATTCCCGCTTTGATTTTGGCGATGACCGCTTGCGGCGAAGTGCCTGCCGCATCGGGAAAAGCCGCTTCGTCGCCTGTTGCTGCCGCCGCGAAAAAAGCAGCCGTTAGCGCGGGCGAGGGCGTACCTGCCGATGTTGCCAAAACCATTGCCGCCACTTTGGAAAAAAATTACGCCGACCAAGGTTTGAAAATTCAAAATGTGGCAAGCACGCCAATGGCGGGCGTGTATGAAGTGCAAACCGACAACCGCCAAATTGTTTATACCGATGCCACAGGGCAATACATGATTGTGGGCGACTTAATCCGCACCCAAGACGGCACCAGCCTTACCGAAGAACGCCGTGCCGAATTAAGCGCGATTGATTTTGACAGCTTGCCCTTAAACAAAGCCATCCGCGAAGTGCGCGGTAACGGCAAATACAAAGTAGCCGTGTTTTCCGACCCCGATTGCCCGTTCTGCAAACGCTTGGAACGCGAATTTGACAAAATGAGCAATGTAACCATTTACACTTTCTTGATGCCGATTCCCACACTGCACCCGAAAGCCTATCAAAAATCGGTACAGATTTGGTGTCAGCCCAACCGCACGCAGGCATGGATTGACTGGATGCGTCAGGGCAAAAATCCCCCCAAAGTGGCAGATTGTAAAAACCCTGTGGAAGACGCCATCAATTTGGGTTTGCAATACGGCTTTAACGGTACGCCCACCATGGTGTTCCCCAACGGCAAAGTACAAGGCGGTTACGCGCCGATGCCGCAGTTGGAAACGCTGATTCAGGCAAACCAGAAAAAATAAATAACATTACCGATGCTTACGCCCGCCTTGATTTTCTTTTTTGGCGGGCGTTGGCGTTTGCCGCTACAATAGACCGTATGAATAACTGTTCCGATTGGGAGAACCACCATGCTTGCCAAGCAGCTTTTTGAAGACCTTGCCGCCAAAATCAGTGAAACCGTGGCAAACAGCCCCGCCAAAGATTTGGAAAAAAACGCCAAAGCGATGTTGGGTGGCGCGTTTGCCAAAATGGATTTGGTTACGCGCGAAGAATTTGATATCCAACAACAAATTTTAATTAAAACCCGCACCAAATTAAGCGAGGCAGAAGCGCGTTTGGCGGCTTTGGAAGCGGCGGTGTTTGCCACTTCTGCCCCTGCACCCAAGCCCGAAGTGCCTGCTGCGGAAGCGCAAACATCTGCTGCTGCGCCGTCTGCGGAAAATGAAAACGGGGAAAACGCCGCCGTTGCCGAACCCGAAGCCTTGCACGATGGTGTACGCAGCGGCGGTCAGCCCGAACAATCCGCTTAATTATCATGTCGTTTGCGCTGGTAAACAGCCGCGCCTTATGCGGTACGCACGCGCCTTTGGTGGAAGTGGAAACGCATTTGGCAAACGGTTTGCCGCAGTTCAATATCGTGGGCTTGCCCGATACGGAAGTGAAGGAAAGCCGCGACAGGGTGCGGGCGGCGATTGTGCAAAGCGGCTTTGATTTTCCTGCCAAAAAAATCACGGTCAACCTTGCGCCTGCCGATTTGCCGAAAGAATCGGGGCGTTTTGACCTGCCTGTGGCGTTGGGGATTTTGGCGGCTTCGGGGCAGGTAAACGCAGCGGCATTGGCAGATTACGAATTTGCGGGCGAGTTGGCGTTGTCGGGACGGCTGCGGGCGGTGCGCGGGGCGTTGGCAATGGTGTGGCAGGGGCATTTGGCGGGACGGGCGTTTGTGTTACCCGCCGAAAACGCCGAAGAAGCTGCGTTAATGGACGCGGTAAGCGTGTACGGTGCGGCGGATTTACGCGCAGTCGTGGCACATTTAAACGGACAAACGCCCTTATCCCGCGCCTGTGCGGTGCGCGATGATGTGGTACAGCTTGCGCCCTTGGCGGATTTGCGAGAAGTCAAAGGGCAACACACGGCGCGTTTTGCTCTGGAAGTGGCGGCAGCGGGCGCACACAGCCTGCTGATGATGGGACCCCCAGGGACGGGAAAATCCATGTTGGCACAACGTTTGCCCAGTATTTTGCCGCCTTTAAGCGATGCCGAACGCATTGAAGTGTGGACAGTGCGTTCGCTGCTGCCGCGCCACGACCATGTTTTGCCGCAGGGACGACCCTTCCGCAGCCCGCATCACAGCGCCAGTGCTGCTGCCTTGGTGGGTGGGGGTTCCGACCCGCGCCCTGGCGAAATTTCCTTGGCGCACAGGGGGATATTGTTTTTAGACGAATTGCCCGAATTTGACCGCCGTGTATTGGAAATGTTGCGCGAGCCTTTGGAAACGGGCGTGATTCACATTTCCCGCGCCAGTCGTCAGGCACAGTTTCCTGCGAATTTTCAGTTGGTTGCTGCCATGAATCCCTGTCCGTGCGGTTATTTGGGGCATCCGTCCAAACCCTGCCGCTGTACGCCTGAAGCGGTGCGCCGTTACCGCGACAAAATTTCAGGACCTTTATTGGACCGCATTGATTTAACCATTGAAGTGCCTGCCTTGCCCGCTGCCGATTTAACCCACGCCCAAGCAGGCGAAAGCAGCGCGGCGGTGGCAGAGCGCGTGGCAGCGGCGCGTTTGCGCCAGCACAACCGTCAAGGTAAAACCAATGCCGCGTTGTCGCCGTCCGAATTAGACGGCATCGCCGACATCAGTGCCGAAGCCCGCAACAGTTTGGCGCAGATGTTGGAAAAATTATCCTTATCGGCGCGTAGTTTCCACCGTATTTTGCGTGTGGCGCGTACCGTTGCCGATTTAAGCGGCGAAACCACCGTATCCCGTGCCCATGTATTACGCGCCATTGGCTTGCGCCGCGCCCTGTAGTGGTGCAACTGTTGCAACAAAGATGCGCCAAAACCCTGTTTGCCCGTGTGTGCTGGAATGCCCGCGGGCAAATCGTGTTAGAATGCGCGACAAGTAATTATTTTTCCTTTTGACCCTTTTTCCCATCGGATAGCAGTATGTCTTCTCAAAAAAACCATTTTTTGCAAAAAGGCAAAGGCTTGGTCGGCTTCTTGGCCGGCTTGGTTTTGGCAACCATGATTATTATTGCCGTTTTGCTGATGCTCAACAGCAACAGCAAACGCGATTTCCGTAACGACCCCGCTTTGGGCGGCGGTGCATCGGGTGCGGTGGCGCAAACCCCCGCTTCTGATGCCTTGCCCGAACAAGGCAGCGAAGCCGTAGCGGTTCAGCAGCCCACTCTGCCTGCCGAAACCGCGCCCGCGCAAACTGCTCAAACCACGCCTGCCGACAACGCAGCCGCTGTTGCAGAAAGTAAACCCGCAGCCCCTGCTGCCGAAACCGCCCCCGCCGTCAGTGCCGAAACCGCAGCAGCGGCAGCAGGCGCATTGGCAGGTGCAAAAGCCGCCCAGCAATCTGCCGACAACAGCAGCAATCTGAATCAGCCGCAGCGCAAACCCGTTCCCGTGTCGCCGCCGCCTGTCGCTGTTGCACCCAAACCTGTGCGTCCGCAAGCTGCTAATACTGCGCCTGCCGCACGCCCCAAGCCCAAAGCCGAAGTACGCGGTACCAGCGTTTTCCGTCCGCATGAAAACAATACTGCCCGTTACCGTCCCGCTCCCGCGCCGCGTCCCGAGCGTAATAATAATTTGGCAAACAACCGTCCCAAGCCTGCTGCGCCCAAAGCGGTTGAACCCATCAAACCCACACCCAAGCCCGCAGCCGTTGCCAAACAGCAGCCTGCCAAAGACCCAAAACCCACTCCGCAAATGATTTTGGAAACGGGCAATATCGACAAAGCGCGTGAAGCCGCCAAACGTCAGGCAAACACCAAGTCAGCCCCCAAAACCACAGCGGCTGCCAAACCCGAAAGCAAGCCCAAAGCACAGGCTTCTGCCAATAAAGGCGGCACGGTGGTATTTCAAACCGGTTCGTTTGCCAGCGCCCGCGCAGCCGATGCCCAACGTGCCCGTTTGGCGATGATGGGCGTGCAAACCAAAATTTCCGAAGCCAAAATTGACGGCAAATCGGTTTACCGCGTACAAACCGCACCCATGAGCGGCGAACGCGCCGGCAACACCCGTAACACCCTCAATAAAAACGGCGTAAATGTTTACGAGCGTTCAGGGCAATAATTTGGCATTTCCGATTTGAAAGTCTGCCCTGTGCAGCGGTATAATGGTTCGGGAAGGGCGCACACACCCTTTCCGAACCGTTGTTTCGCCAGCGTGTCAAAATATTTTACAAGAAAGGACAAGTTAATGACTTTGTTTAAAAAAGTTCTGGTTTCCGCTGTGATTGGCTTGGGTTTGGCGGGCAACGCCGCCGCGCTGACCGAAGGCACCGATTACGAAGTGTTGCCCAAAGCCATGCCCCAAACCCAAAAAGACAAAATTGAAGTATTGGAATTCTTTGGTTATTTTTGCATTCACTGTAAAAATCTTGACCCCGTTATCCGTAAACACGTCAAAACCTTTGCTTCCGATACCTATTTTCAAACCGACCATGTGGTTTGGGACGAATCGGGACATTTCGGTTTTGCCCGTTTGGCGGCGGCTGTGAATCAAACCAATTTGAAAGACAAAGCCAATCCCGAAATTTACAAAGCTATTTTTGAAGAAAAACGCGATTTTAACGACCCCGGCAAAACCATTGAATGGATGAAGTCGCAAAAAGCGTTTGACGGCAAAAAACTGCTGACTGCGTATAATTCCTTTAGCAATCAGGCACAAGCCAAGCAAATGATGGTGCGTACCGCCGAATACGGCATCAACAGCACCCCCACCGTGATTGTGGGCGGAAAATACCGCGTGCTGTTCCCCAAAGGCTTTGTGGAAGGCATGAAAACCGTGGACGAGCTGGTGCAAAAAGTGCGTGATGAGCGCGGTATGAAAAAACCTGCGCCCAAGCCTCAAGCCGCTGCGCCCAAAAGTAAAGGCATGGGTATTGCTGGTTCGGTAAACCGTTAATCGGTAAAATTTTTGTGCGCGTAGGAGGCGTTTAAGGGCGTTTCCTGCGCTTTTTTATTTAATTTGGAAAATCAAATGGATATTGTATTGATGTTTAAAGCCCTAATCATGGGGATTATTGAAGGGCTAACCGAATTTTTGCCGATTTCCAGCACGGGGCATTTGATTGTGGTGGGCGATTTACTCGGTTTTCACAGCAAGGGCAAAGTGTTTGAAATTGCGATTCAATTGGGTGCGGTGCTGGCTGTGGTGTTTGAGTACCGCAGCCGTTTTAGCCATGTGGCGCGTTTTATCGGGCGCGATGCGGCGGTAAACCGTTTTGTGCTGAATTTGGCGGTGGCGTTTGTGCCTGCGGCGGTGATGGGTTTGCTGTTCCGCAAGGAAATCAAACAGTTCTTGTTTAATCCGATTAGCGTGGCGGTGGCACTGGTGGTGGGCGGACTGATTATTTTGTGGGTGGAAAAACGCGCCCAAACCATCACCCCGCGTGTGCGCGAAGTAGATGAAATGACAGCGAAAGATGCTTTAATGGTGGGCGTGGCGCAGGTGTGTGCGCTGATTCCGGGTACATCGCGTTCGGGCAGCACCATTATGGGCGGAATGTGGTGGGGTTTGGACCGCAAAGCCGCAACCGAATTTTCGTTTTTCTTGGCGGTGCCGATGATGGTGGCGGCGACTTTTTACGATATTTATAAAAATTATCAGTTGTTTACTTGGGCAGATGTGGGCTTGATTGCGGTGGGCTTTGTGGCGGCGTTTGCGGCAGGTTTGCTGGCGGTACGCGCTTTGCTGAAATTTGTTTCCAGCAAAAACTATGTGCCGTTTGCCTATTACCGCATTGTCTTTGGCGGTTTGATTTTGCTGACTTATTATATGGGTTGGGTAAACTGGGCAACGCAGTAATACAAAAAACCTGTTGCCGTTTCGGGCAACAGGTTTTTTGACGGTTTAAATTAAGCCATTGCTTTGATTTTGGCAGCCAAACGGCTTTTGTGACGGGCTGCTTTGTTTTTGTGGAACACGCCTTTGTCGGCAATGCGGTCAATAATTTTAACCGATTGGCGGTACACTTCTTGAGCGGCGGCTTGGTCGCCTGCTTCAACGGCTTTAAGCACTTTTTTTACAGCAGTGCGGAAGCTGGTACGCAAACTGGCGTTGTGTGCGCGGTTTTTAACGGATTGGCGGGCGCGTTTGCGCGCTTGTGCGCTGTTGGCCATAAAGAAAACTCCTAAAGGATAATTCAGATTCGTAAAACGCGCCATTTTAATCACGATGGGCGAGAAAGGCAAGTTTTACAGGGCAAAAACACCGTATTCGCCACAATATGCGCCCTGCGGGCAGAATCCGTTTTAATCTTGCGCAGAATAATGTTAAACTGCTTGGGTTTGTAATGATGCCGTTTTTCAGAAGATTATGCCTTATCTGCAAGCCAGTATCCCCGTTGAAGAGCGTTTGGCGGAAGTGTTGTCGGACGCGCTGATGGAACAGGGGGCTTTGTCTGTTTCTATTGAAGATGCCGCCGCAGGCACGGATGCCGAAGAGCCGATTTTTGGCGAACCCGGTATGCAGCAGCGGGTGTGGCAGCAAAGTGTGCTGACCGTGCTGTTTGCCGAACATGATGATGTAAAAGCGGCAGTGGCGGCGGCGGCGCAGTCTGTCGGTGCAGCGGATTTGGATTTTGAGTTGACCAGCGTGGCAGACCAAGACTGGGTGCGGCTGACACAGGCTCAGTTTGAGCCGATTGAGATTTCGCCACGATTGCGGATTACCCCCACTTGGCACGAGGCACAGGGTGGGGCAGTGGCGGAATTGCGTTTGGACCCTGGGGTCGCATTTGGCACGGGCAGTCACCCCACCACACAATTGTGCCTGCGCTGGCTGGACGACCATTTGCGCGATGGCGAAACGGTGCTGGATTACGGTTGCGGTTCGGGCATTTTGGCGATTGCCGCGCTGAAATTGGGCGCAGGCGCTGCCACAGGCGTGGATATTGACCCGCAGGCAGTCGCAGCAGCTCAGGCAAATGCCGAACAAAATCAGGTTGATGCCCTGTTTTGTGCCGATGCCGATTTGCCTGAAGGCGGTCAGTTTGATGTGGTATTGGCAAATATTCTGTCCAACACGCTGCGGATGCTGGCGCAGATGTTGGCAGCGCGTACCCGCAGCGGCGGGCGTATTGTTTTATCTGGAATTTTAGAAGGGCAGGTTGAAGAACTGAGCGCATTGTACGCGCAATGGTTTGATATGAATGCCCCCGTTTACGAACAAGGCTGGGCTTGTCTCAGCGGCACCAAGCGTGCCTGATTAACCCGAGCAAACACATTATGAGCATAATTAAAGTTAATTGTCCCAGCTGCAAATCGCCTTTGCAGATTCCCGAACCCAAGCTGCGCGAAACGCAAGGGCGGGTGGTGTGCCGCGAATGCCAGCATATTTTCCGATTGGTGAAAAAAAGCAAAAACCAAGCCACTAAACCACGCACCGAAGTGCCGCCGCGCCCTGTGTTTAGCGAAGTGGGCAGCATGAGCGATGTTCCGCCTGCGCCCCATGCCGACCCCGTTTGGCCCAACGACGACTGGCCCAGCGCCGAGCGTCCTGCTGCCAAAGAGGTCGCACCGCAGCCGAAAAAGAAAAAATCCGCGCAGCAGCGTCCCAACTACCGTATACCCAAAGCCCAAGACAAACCGCCACGTCCGCCGTTTGCCGATGTGGGACAGCAGCCGTTTGCCTTTAATTTGTTAGACCCGCAAAACGCCAATATCCAAATTCCGCAGGTATCGGTCAATCCCCCTGCTGAAGAAGGCACAGCAAATCCGCCTGCTTTGCGCCCCAGCAATGGCGAGCAGCAGCAAAACAACATCACCATTCATACAGGCAGTTTGGTGTTTACGCTGGTGGGCGACGGGCAAAACAGCAGTACCACGCTGACAGCCCCCGAAAACAGCCCCGCTGCGCCCCCACAAATGGCAGTACAAATGCCCGCTTCCGTGTCGCCCGGCACGGAACTGAACTGGGTGGTGGCAACCATGGTGGCGTTTTTGGTGCTGATTTTGCAATTGGTTTATGTGAACCTGATGTTCTTGTAAACCGTTAGACCCCTTGCCAATCGGCAGATGCGGCGGACACGCGCCCCCAAGCCTTGGCAAGATTCCACACCGTTGCGCCAGCCTGCTGTCGCAGCGGTTTTTTCGCTTTGCCTGCCAATGCCGCAGCAAAACAGGTTACAATACCGCGTTTGTTTTCAGATTATTTTTACGGACACATACATGTTTAAAGCAATGGACAAATACCGTCTGCCCGCGCAAATTTTGCTGGGCGCAATCGGTATTTCATTTGTCGGATTCGGACTGGTGGGTTTTGAAACCCCGCGCAACGACCAATACATCGTCCAAATCGGCGACCAAGCCATTACCCGCCGCCAAGTGGACGAAGCCGTGCAGATGACCGCCCAAGCAGGCGGCAACGGCGCAGCACGCGAAACCGTTTTTCAAACCTTGGTTTCCCGCGCTTATCTGTTGGAAGGCGCGCGCAGCTTGGGTTTAACTGCATCCGACAGCCAAATCAAACAAATGATTGTCGATAATCCCGAATTTCACAATGCCGACAAAAAATTTGACCCCGCACTGTTTCAAAGCTATTTGGCAGGTCGCCACATTAGCGAAGAGCAATTTATGAGCGAGCAGCGCGATAACCTGACTGTACTCAATATGATGGCGGTATTGAATAATTACCCCGTGTCAGATGCACAGGTGCAAACGCTGTTGAACACCCAAGCCGCCACGCGCACCCTGCGCAGCGCAGGCATGAATCCCGCCGCTTTTGCCCAGCGCGTAAAAACCGATGATGCCGCTTTGAAAAAGTTTTACGATGCCAACAAGAAAAACTATATGCTGGCACAAGCAGTTAAGTTTGAATATGTGGTGTTGTCGCCCAAAGATTTGGCAGAAAAGCAAAAAGTAGAAGAAAGCGAATTAAAACAAGCCCTCGTGCAAAGCGAAACCCAAAGCATTCCCAAACGGCGTTTGTCGCATATTCTGATTAGCACCGAAGGCAAAGACAAAGCACAAGCCAAAGCGGAAGCCGAAAAAATCGCTGCTGAAGCCAAAGCAAACCCAGATAATTTTGCGGAATTGGCGAAAAAACATTCGCAAGATGAAGGCACTGCCGCACAAGGTGGCGATTTGGGCGAAGTGGCGCGTAACGGCTTGGGCGAAGACAGTAAAGCGGTGGAAGATGCCGCGTTTGCCTTGGCAAAAGGCGAAGTCAGCGGCGTGTTGGAAAGCAAATTTGGCTATCATATTGTTAAAGTTACCGATTTAAGCGAAGAAGGCAATGATGATGCCCGCCGTGCTGCTGCCGAAAAATCCGTTAAAGAACGCAAAGCCCAACAAGCCTTTGCCAAAATGCGCGAAGAATTGGGCGAATTGGCGTTCGCGCATCCCAACGAGCTGAAAACCGCTGCCGATAAATTGGGCTTAAATATTCAGAAGCGCGAACAATGGTTTACCCGTGCTGATGCCAACGGCGCAGGTGTGCCCGCTGCGGTGGTGGAAGCCTTGTTTGTGGGCGATGTGTTTGATAAAAAAATGAATTCTGAAGTCATCAGCGCCAACGGCGAAGCGTGGGTGGTGCGTGCAGTAGAAACCCGTGCCGAAACCGCGCAAAGTTTTGATACGGTAAAAGAACAAGTTAAAGAAGATTGGGTGCGTTCCGAAGCGGTGCGTTTGGCGAAAGAAGAAGCCAAAAAGCTGTTGGCACAATTGCAGGCAGGCAAATCTGCTGAAATGGTGTGGTCGCCCGTGCAAACCGTTGAGCCGGCACAATTGGCGCAGCAGCTGCCGCCGCAAGCTTACCGCGAGTTGATGAGCGCGATACCGCGTCAGGGCAAATCCGCTTATGCGCTGATTGAACGTGCAGGTGTGCCTGAAATTGTGGAAGTTCAAAGTATTACCGCGCCCAAATTAAGCCCCGATATGTCGGCAATGGTGCGCAATGTGTTGATGCAGGCACAGGGCGAAGCGCGTTTGCAGGCGTATATCAATAGCTTGAACAGCACCGTGAAAAGTCGTCAGGGTGCGGAAAAGCTGTCTGATAGCGAATAAGTTTAGGATAAACAATAATATGGAAATTATCCGTACCATTGCCCGTTTGCGCGAATGGCGTGAACAAGCGGGAAAAACGGCGTTTGTGCCAACCATGGGCAATCTGCACGAAGGGCATTTGGCATTGGTAGAACGTGCCGCGCAGGAAGCCCCGAATGTGGTGGTCAGTATTTTTGTCAACCGTTTGCAGTTTGGGCAGGGCGAAGATTTTGACCGTTATCCGCGCACTTTGGAAGAAGACGCTGCCAAGTTACGCGATGCGGGCGTAACGGTGTTGTTTGCGCCTGACGAAAGCGAACTCTATCCGCAGGTTTCCCAGCAATATCAGGTAGAACCGCCCAATCTGCAAAATGAATTATGCGGTGCGTTTCGCCCTGGGCATTTTCGCGGCGTGGCAACGGTGGTGGCAAAGCTGTTTCACATTGTGATGCCCGATGTAGCGTGCTTTGGCAAAAAAGATTATCAGCAACTGATGATTATTGAAGGCATGGTGCGCGATTTGAATATGCCCGTGCAAGTGGTGCGCGTGGACACGGGTCGCGCCGAAGACGGTTTGGCGTTGTCCAGCCGCAACCGCTATTTAAGCAGCAGCGAACGTGCCGAAGCGCCGCGCCTGTATCGCGTGTTGAGCGAAACTGCCGCTGCGCTGCGTGAGGGTGCGCGGGATTATGCTGCTTTGGAACGCGAAGCCGCCGCGCAATTGCAGCAACACGGTTGGACGGTGGATTATGTGGAAATCCGTGAAGCCGATACCTTAAACATTGCCCGTGTTGGCACACCACGTTTGGTGGTGTTGGCAGCGGCGCGTTTGGGCAATACCCGTTTGATTGACAATATTGAATTGGAAATCGCGGTTTAGCTTGCCTGCTGTTTCGGTGTTGAACCGGTAACGGCAAAATCAGCAAAAATGTAACTATTTATCCCTTAAGGAAAAAGCAATGAAAAAAACAATGTGTGTTTTGGCAGCGGCGTTGGCATTGGGCGGCTGCAGCGGCGCGGGCATGAATGCAGGTGGTGTGGATGTGGGCGGTACAGGCATGGGATTGGTAAAAATGTTTGTACAGAACCAATGTGTTGCAGAGCTTCAACAGCGCAATGAATGGCGTTTGATTGCCTTGGCGATGTCGGCGCAAACCCAGCAGGAATGGGAAAACAAAATCTGCGGTTGCGCCAGCGAAGAAGTGCCGAAACAGATTTCCGCCGCCGATTTCCCCCGCTTGCTGACCGAAGAAGGGCGCACCCAAGTGGCGGCAGACGTGACCGCCAAAACCGTGAGTGCCTGCTTTAAGCGTTTGTATTCAAAATAATATTGGCTGTTAAGAAGGAAAAAGCATGAAGTATATCAGCACCCGTGGCGGTGTTGCGCCGCAAGCGTTCAGCGATGTGCTGTTAATGGGTTTGGCACCAGACGGCGGTTTGATGATGCCCGAACATTATCCGCAAATCAGCCCTATCCAGCTGGGCAACTGGCGTAATTTGAGTTATCACAATTTGGCTTTTGAAATCATCAGCCTGTTTGCCGATGATATTCCTGCCGAAGATTTGCACGATTTGCTCAAGCGCACCTACCACGCCGAAACCTTTGCCACGCCTGAAATCACGCCTGTGCGTACTTTGAGCGACGGCATCAAAATTCAAGCCTTGTCCAATGGTCCGACTTTGGCGTTTAAAGACATGGCGATGCAGTTTTTGGGCAATGCTTTTGAATATGTGTTGGCGAAAAAGAACCAAAAAATTAATATTTTGGGTGCAACCAGCGGCGACACGGGTTCAGCGGCGGAATACGCTTTGCGCGGTAAAAAAGGCATTAATGTGTTTATGCTTTCCCCCAAAGGACGCATGAGCGCGTTTCAGCGGGCGCAGATGTACAGCCTGCAAGATGAAAACATTGTCAATATTGCCGTGGAAGGTTCGTTTGACGATTGTCAGGACTTGGTAAAAGCGGTACAAAACGATGCGTCGTTTAAGCAGCAATATGCCATCAGCACGGTAAACAGCATTAACTGGGGACGGATTGTCGCGCAGGTAGTATATTATTTTTACGGCTATTTCCGTGCTACGGAACACAATGGCGAACAGGTGAGCTTTTGTGTACCCAGCGGTAATTTCGGCAATATTTGTGCGGGACACGTTGCCAAGCAAATGGGTTTGCCGATTCAGCGTTTGATGGTGGCAACCAACGAAAACGATGTGTTGGACCAGTTTTTCCGCAGCGGCGAATACCGTCCGCGCACTACGGCAAACACTTATATCACTTCCAGCCCGTCTATGGATATTTCCAAAGCGTCTAATTTTGAACGTTTTGTGTTTGACCTGTTGGGGCGCGATGCGGAAGCGGTGCGTGGTTTGTGGGGAGAGCTGAATTCGGCACAAGGTTTCGATTTAAGCAATAAACTGCCGCAAATCCGCGAAAAATACGGTTTTGTGTCGGGCAAAAGCCTGCACGCCGACCGTTTGGCAACCATTCGTGCCGTATATGAACAAGACGGCGAATTATTGGACCCGCACACGGCAGACGGGGTAAAAGTGGCGCGCGCCTTGCGCGAAGCGGGCGAAACCGTGGTGTGCTTGGAAACCGCGTTGGCTGCCAAGTTTGAGGAAACCATTGCTGAAGCGGTAGGGCAGGTAAATGTGCCGCGTCCGCAAGGCTTGGCGGATTTGGAATCGCGTCCGCAAACCGTGCGCGATATTGCCTGCGATGCCGCCGAAGTGAAAAAAATTATCCGCGAAAAGGCATCTTGATTGCTGTTTTATATGGGAAAAACGCTGATATAACGGTATATCGGCGTTTTTGTTCCCGTAGGAAAATATGATGTGGCAGATTTACAATTGCGGCATTTGGCATTAAGATTCGTTATGGCAAAATTCGGCAAAAATTGACGGGTTTTGTGTTGGTGGATTGGTTGCATGGTTGCATGGCAACGTGATTGCTTATTTAATTATTCAAGCTGGGGGAAATTTGCTGATGGCTTCTATAAAAAACATATCGGTGCTGCAAGGAAAAAACACTTCTTCGCGCTATCGGGGTCTGATTTGGTCGGTGGCAGTGTTTTTAACATTGATTGCCATGCTGATGGTGGGTTCTATTTGGCTGTCTGCAAAAATCCGCAGCTACACCTTGGCACAACTGACTGCCGAGCATGTAAACCGCG
The DNA here is from genome assembly GCF_014054725.1 of Conchiformibius steedae. Classification (NCBI taxonomy): domain Bacteria; kingdom Pseudomonadati; phylum Pseudomonadota; class Betaproteobacteria; order Neisseriales; family Neisseriaceae; genus Conchiformibius; species Conchiformibius steedae. The sequence goes on from NZ_CP059563.1 coordinate 1,150,278, forward strand.
ATATACAAACCATTACCCAAAACCTGTTTAACCTGAAATTGAGCTATGGCGAAGACCCGAATAGCCCGCATATTCAGCATGCCTTAAAACTGGTTAAAGAAAACAAAAACGATTTGACCAACCATCTGAATGCTTTGCTGGAAGGTGGGGACATTGAGAATGAAGGCGGAAAATACGCCCTCTCGCCGCTTACCGAAGACGGCAACAGTCAGCGTTTGCAGCAGTTTAAAAGCGATTGGGAACCTTTAGCACGTCAAATAGATACGTATTTGGCAGAAGCCACTTCCCCGCTGGCGGATTCGTCCAGCTTGGACTTGTCGGTAATGAGTGCGCAAAACATCAATGAAAAGCTGCAAACCAATATTAACGGTGTACTCACTTCACTAAACAATAAAATTTCCAGCCGTACCGCATGGTTGGGTTGGATTCAAACCGCAGGTGTAGTGATTGCCTTGGGCTATTTCTTGGTATTCGTATTTTACTTTTTGAACCGTTTGCGTGATTCCGATGCGCGGGTAAATGCTGCGCGTAAGGAAACCGATGAAATCATGAATACCGTCAGCACGGGTTTGTTCCTGTTGGACAAAGACTTAAACATCGGTTCGCAATATTCCAGAGAACTGGAAAACCTGATTGGTCAAAGCCAGTTGGCAGGGCGTAACTTGGTGGAAGTATTGGGTAATATGATTTCCCAAGAAGATTTGAACACCACTCACGGTTTTATCGGACAGTTGTATAATCCGCGTGTAAAAGAACGTTTGATTGGCAGCTTGAATCCGCTTACCCGTCAGGCAATGACCGTTACCGACCGCAACAATAATACCATTGAGCGTTATTTGGATTTTAAATTCAACCGTGTATATCATGATGGTGAAATTTCGCGGATTTTGGTAAACGTATCCGATGTAACCGATGCGGTATTGCTGGAACGCAAAATTGAGGAAGAGCGCGAACAAAATGATTTGCAACTGGAAATGTTGAGTACCATTTTGCGTTCCGACCGTCAGATGATTGACGATTTTATCCGCAATACACAAAAACATAATATTAGTATCAACAATACCTTAAAAACACCAGGCGAACGTCAGGCAGAGCTGCGTAACAAAATTGACCATATTTTCCGCGAAGCGCACAGTTTAAAAGGTGAAGCCTATGCTTTGAATTTGCACGGTTTTACCGTAATTGCAGAAAATATTGAAAATGAATTGAAAAAACTGCAGGCGCAAAGTTCGCTTTCAGGTGAGAACTTTTTGGGCTTGGCGGTGCATTTGGAAGAATTGATGAACCTGACCCAAACCATTGAAGATTTGGTTAATCGTTTGGGTAACAGTGAGCCGATTCCTGTTCCGCAAGCAGCGTGCAAGTCTAAAATGTCAGATTATTACGGGCGTTTGGCTTCTGATGTGGCAGAGCGCAATAACAAACTGGTGGATTTTGTTTATTCGGGTATTCCTGAAGTGGAAGACGAGCAATTACGCACTACCATTCACGAAATTGCGGTGCAGCTGTTACGCAATGCGGTGGTGCACGGTATTGAAGTGCCTGCGGTGCGCCAAGCCAAACGCAAGCTGGAAGCGGGGCATGTGCGCATGAGTTTGCGCGAAACCGAAAGTAACTTTGTCTTGAGTTTGGAAGATGACGGTAACGGTATTGATTATGATGCCATTCGTGCCAAAGCGGTGGAATTGGGTAAATATTCTGCCGAGCGTGCCGCTTCGTTAAGCACCAAAGAATTGCTGATGCTGATGTTCAGTTCGGGTTTTTCTACTGTGGCAAAAGCCACAGGCGATGCGGGACGCGGTGTAGGTTTGGATGTGATTAAAGACCGTGTGAATGCCATTGGCGGTAAAATCAATATTTCCACTTCGGCGGGAGCTTATACGCGCTTTACTTTTACGTTTCCCAAAAAAGCCGCTTGAGGAATTTCGGAGTATAAACAATGGTTAGAACCATTATGATTGTGGATGACTCCAATGTTATCCGCAACCGTATCGGTCGCAGTTCCAAAGAAGTGGAATTTGAAGTGGTTGCCATGGCGAATAATGGTGCGGAAGCGGTGGAGTTGTACCGCCGTAACCGCCCTGATTTGGTTACCATGGATTTGACCATGCCGAAAATGGACGGTTTGGAGTGTATCCGCCAAATTTGCGCCACCGATGAAGAAGCAAATATTTTGGTGATTTCCGCATTGTCGGATAAGGCAACAGGAATCAAAGCCTTGGAGTTTGGCGCGCGCGGTTTTATCTGCAAGCCTTTTTCTGATGACGAATTGGTTCAGGCCTTAATCGAGATGATGGAATGATGGAAGGTTGATTTATGAAAGAGGAAAAATTACAGGTTTTTCTGGATGGTGTGCAAAAGTACTTCCATCAGATGATGGATCCGGAAGAATTGGTGGTGGGAACGCCGTATCTGGTTGAAAACAGTGTGCCTTCTGCTAAAGATTTTACCGGTGTGATTGCCGTTTCGGGACGGAATAAGGGCATTGTGTACTTTACTGCGCCCAAAGAGCTGCTGGAGCGCCTGCTGGTGCTGATGGGCGAAAAAGACGTTAGTGAAGCGTTTATGATTGATTTGGTGGGTGAAGTTGCCAATACCATTGCCGGTAATGCCCGCAGCGAGTTTGGCGAGGAATTTGAAATTTCCGTGCCGATTGTGTTGCGTGGTGCGCCCGATGAAATCCTGCTGCCGCGTAAAGACCGTTCGTTTGTGATTCCGATTACTTGGAAGGGGCGCAGCGCGGCGATTGTGGTGTCTTTACGCAAGCCTTAATTTTTGAAACCTGTGGTTTTTCCGTGCAGCTGTGTGTGCTGCGGCAGGGAAAGGCTGTATGAACAGGGCAGATTTGTTATAATCAGATCGGATAATGTTTTAATACATCAGGGTATAATCTCCAATATCAGTAAGTGTGCTGCTCTGATGGGCATCGGGATGATGCCGCTGCCGAATAAAATATCATTTGACCGCCGTGGGGCGGGGTTTCGCAAACCGAAAAGGAATAAGATGAATTTGAATAAAACGGTGTTACTGCTGGCAAGCGTATTGGCTTTGTCGGCATGTGGGGAGCAACCCGCTACTAGCGGGCAGGCTCAAGATAATCCTGCTTCACAGGCGGCAGCGGCTTCACAAACCGATGCTGCGCCACAACAGGCTGCTGTGGCGGAATTAAAAAGCAATAACCAAGCTCTGACGGTGAAAACCGCAGGTGAGTTTACCGATAAATTGGCGGATAAAGATATGCACCCCGACGGTGTGAGTGCGGAACAGTTGATTTTGCTGCAACACAATGAATCGGATAATATTACCGTGTATGCTGCTGATTTCGGACAGTCCAAACATTCTGCCGCCGATTATTTTGCCAAGCTGAAAAAGGCTTTGGAAAATAATAAAGATTTGAAAGATTTGCAGATTAATCAGGTTTCGGAAGCGCGTTTGGATTACCGTTTCAGTCAGGACGGCGGCAGCGATGCGCTGCCTTTAAACGAAAGCTGTGCGGCACTGGTGGCAGGCGGGCAGGTGTATGGTGTGTGTGCGTCCAGCCCTGAAATTTCTACCGATGCTTTGGCAGCGGTGTTGAACGACATCAGTGTGCGTGTGGTGGAAGAAGCAGCGGCTTCTGATGCGGCTTCGGCAGCTTCTGCAAGCTAAATAATTTTTCATTGATATAAACAGGCAATTCGGACGAGTGTTCGGATTGCCTTGATTTTTTGGGATAAAATATGGCTGATTGGAATAAGGCAGATGTGGCGTATATGCGGCAGGCATTGGATTTGGCGTGGCAGGGACGGTTTTCCACTGCGCCCAATCCGCGTGTGGGTTGTGTGGTGGTGCGCGGCGGACAGGTAGTGGGACAGGGCTTTCATGTTCGGGCAGGCGAAGCGCATGCCGAAGTGCACGCTTTGCGGCAGGCGGGCGCGGCGGCGCGTGGCGCTACGGCTTATGTTACCCTTGAACCCTGCGCCCATTACGGACGTACTCCGCCGTGTACGCAAGCTTTGGTGGATGCAGGTGTGGCGCGGGTGGTAGCGGCGATGCGCGACCCCAATCCTTTGGTGGCGGGTAAGGGCTTGATGATGTTGCAGGCAGCGGGTATTGAAACCGCGTTTGGTTTACTGGAAGACGAAGCGCGCGCATTAAACCGTGGTTTTTTATCGCGCATGGAACGCCAACGCCCGTTTGTACGTCTCAAAACCGCCATCAGTTTAGACGGCAAAACCGCTTTGGCAGACGGGCGCAGCCAATGGATTACGGGCGCGGCGGCGCGGGCAGACGTGCAGATATTGCGGGCGGAAAGCTGTGCGGTGCTGACGGGCATCGGTACGGTGTTGGCGGACAATCCACGTTTGACCGTGCGCGATTTTGACACCCTGCGCCAACCCGTGCGTGTGGTGCTGGACAGCGGTTTGCGTTTGCCTGAAAACAGTGTGTTGGTGCAAGACGGTTTGCCGACTTGGGTGACGACATTGTCTGATGATGTGGAACGCTTTGCTGCCTATTCCCATGTTTCCATAATTAAAATAGCCAAAGATAATCAAGGGTGTGTGGATATTGGTGCATTGTTGGCAGAACTGGCGGCGCGTGGTGTGGGCGAGCTGCTGGTGGAAGCGGGCGCGGCGGTGAATACCGCGTTTTTGCAAGGCGGTTGGGTGGACGAGATGGTGGTGTATCAATCGCCCAAACTGTTGGGCGACGCGGCACGCGGCGCGTTTACGCTGGCACAAAATCCCGATGTGCTAACGCGGGAAGCGGAATGGCAAACGGTGTCGGTGCAGGTTTTGGATAAAGACATCAAATGGGTATTGCGTAAAAACACGGCTGATGAACAGCCGTGTGTCTGATGTTTTGCATCACTTAAAAAGTGGCGAGAATATGCCGAACCAACTGCGCGGAATGGGTGGCGGCGGTTTCCAAAAAGGTTTCAAAACTGATTTCGGAACCGTCGTCGGCGCTATCGGAAATCGAGCGGATAATCACAAACGGTTTTTCAAAACGCCAGCAGGTTTGGGCGATGGCGGCGGCTTCCATTTCCAATGCGGCTGCACCCGGAAAATGCGAACGGATGGTTTGTAAAGTATCATCGCTGTGAATAAATTGGTCGCCGCTGATAATCAAACCGTGTTGGCAATGCAGGGATTTTTGCCGGCGTGCCGCTTCTTCGGCGGCGTAAATCAAAGCATGTTCGCTGGCATAACGTGCAGGCAGACGCGGCACTTGACCGTGTGCGTAACCAAATGCGGTAACGTCCACATCGTGATACGCCACTTCCGTGCCGATAATCACATCACCCACGCTCAAACCCGCACCGATTCCACCTGCGCTGCCCGTGTTGATGATGCAGTCGGGGGTGAAATGTTCGCACAGCAGCGTGGTGGCGATGGCAGCGTTTACCTTACCGATGCCGCTCAAACACAATGCCACATTTTTTCCATCTAACATACCTTGATAAATCGTGGTTTTGCCGATGGTGTGGGTGTGTACCTGCGTCATTGCCTGCTGCAGTAGGCGGATTTCGGGTTCCATCGCGCCGATAATGCCGAAGCTTTGCGGCGAAAAGGGCAGGGCGCTCATGCAAAAATCTCCGTCCATTCCGCACGTTTGGCAAGCAAACCGCGGGCGATTTCCTGTGCGCCTTCCAAGCTGTGACTGGCTGCCCAACCGCATTGCACTTCATTGCAGGCAGGCACTTCCGTGGCTGCCACCACGTCTTGCAAGGTTTTTTCAATCAAATCCAAAGCATCTTGGTATTCGGGCAGGTTCAGCAGCGCGATATAAAAACCTGTTTGGCAACCCATTGGGCTGATGTCCACCACTTTGTCGGAATGGTTGCGCGACAATTCCGCCATCAGGTGTTCCAAAGAATGCAGCGCGGGCATTTGCATGTGTTCTTGGTTGGGCTGGCACACGCGCAAATCGTATTTGTAGATTTTGTCGCCGTGTTCGCCGTCGGTTACGCACGCCAAACGCACATAGGGTGCTTTCACTTTGGTGTGGTCCAAATTAAAACTTTCTACATTCATGCGTTTGTCGCGGATAATGTCGTTCATGGGATACTCCCGAAAAATAAGCGGAAAAACCAATATTATAGCGGATAGGCATCAGCTGCGCCAAATGCGCTCAATGCTTTGGCGCATCATGACCAATGAAGGGTCTTGCCCGTATTCGTCCAAATAAATAAAGCTCAAGGGCAGCTGTTGTTCAAATTCGTCAATAATGGCGATGGTGCGCTTTTGTGCCAGCGCGGTTTGCGCTTTGTGCTTGGGAACGATTGCCAAGCCCGTGCCTGCTGCCACCAAATCAATAATGGTTTGCGGATAATCGCAAATAATCTGTTTTTTCGGCGACAGTTTGTGGCGGTGCCAGAACTGTTGCAGGTTTTTATAACTGCCTGAAACGTGAGACATTTCCACCCAAGTGAAATCGTTGAGGCTTTTGGGTAGGTCTGCCAGCAGTCGGGGCGCGTCCTGTTGCGGGCAAATCAATGAATAGGCAATGTTTTCCAAAAAAATGCTTTGCAGGTTGCGCTGGTTAATCGTGCCGAGAAAAAAACCGCCGTGCAGTTTTTTTGCCAAAATACGGCTGAGGATTTCGCCGCTCATGCCGTATTGGATGTGCAGTTGCACATTGGGGTGTTCGTGCATCATCAGGCGGGTGAGTTCGGTAACTTTGTTGGCATCAATGGGGTGTATCAGTCCCAATTGGGCATTTTGTACATAATCTTCCGACAGGGTACAGGCAAAGGCTTCCAGCTTGTGTTTGTGTTGCAGCAGGGCTTCGGCTTCAGGCAGCAGCACTTCGCCTGCGCGGGTAAGCACCATGCCGTTGCTTACCCGTTTGAACAAGGGCGTGCCGACATCGTTTTCGATGGCTTTGATTTGTGCGGAAACGGCAGGTTGCGACAAAAACAGTTTTTCGGCGGCTTGGGTAAGGTTTTGTGTGTGTGCCACTGTAATAAAGGCGCGCAATTGGTTCATGTCCATGACGGGACGCTCCGTAGCGTAAGGTTTTTGTAAAGAAAATTGGTGGTATTTTTAACATATTTTGATGTTTTGGGAAAGGTTTTTTATGGTAAAAAACCAATAAAAATCAATTATGCAGGTGTTAGGTATCGGATTTTTTGATAGAAATCATTGAAAAATAAGATTAGGCAAATGTAGCCTGATGTTTGTACATTCCTGCGCTTGGCACATTCCCTGTTGTGAGAGTGTGGCATACATCAGAAAAACAATTGACAGGAGGTTTTTTATGGTACAGCAAACCCAAAATCCGCAAGCGGGCGAAGAAGCCCGTGTGGCGGCGCAGGTGTTGGCACACTCGAAATTCCAAAACATGGCAAAGCAGAAGGCTTTGGTGGGCTGGGGCTTTTCGGCGGTGATTTTTGCCGTGTATGTGGGCTATATCTGGATTATCGGCACTAATCCGCAGCTGTTTGCACAAAAAATGTCGGAAAGCGGGGTGACCACGCTGGGCATTTATGCGGGCATTTTTGTGATTGTGTTTTCTTTCGTGATTACTTTGGTGTATGTGTCGATTGCCAACGGCAAGTTTGAAAAAGCAACCCAAGAAGTGGTTTCGGAAGTGATGCGTAACGGCAGCGAAAAGGAGTAAGGCGAAATGTCTCAAGCATGGAAACAAGGGCTGTTTGCTGCGGTAGCGGCAGTGGCGGCAGGTGCGGCGCATGCCGATGCCTTTACGGGCGAAGTACAAAAACAGGCGACCAACTGGACTGCCATTATTATGTTTTTTATTTTTGTGGGCGCAACGCTGTGGATTACCAAGTGGGCGGCTTCACAAAATAAATCCGCCAAGGATTTTTACACCGCCGGCGGCGGAATTTCAGGCTTTCAAAACGGCTTGGCGATTGCGGGCGACTTTATGTCTGCAGCTTCGTTTTTGGGCATTTCGGCAATGGTGTTTACCAGCGGCTACGACGGTTTGATTTATTCCACTGGCTTTTTGGTAGGTTGGCCGATTGTACTGTTTTTGGTGGCAGAGCGTTTGCGTAATCTGGGTAAGTTTACTTTCTCGGACGTGGCGGCTTACCGCCTGAAACAAACCCCTGTGCGCCTGTTTGCTGCGACAGGTTCGCTGCTGGTAGTGATGCTGTACCTGATTGCACAGGTGGTGGGCGCAGGCAAGCTGATTCAATTGCTGTTTGGTATGGATTACCTGTGGGCAGTGGTGATTGTGGGCGTGCTGATGGTGGCGTATGTGCTGTTTGGCGGTATGCTGGCAACCACTTGGGTACAAATGATTAAAGCCGTGCTGCTGTTGGGCGGTGCCACGTTTATGTCGTTTATGATTCTGAAAGCCTATGGTTTCAGCTTTGAAGGCATGTTCCAAGCGGCTGTTCAAGTGCATGAAAAAGGCGAAGCCATTATGGCACCTGGTGGATTGGTAAAAAATCCGATTGATGCGCTGTCTTTGGGCTTGGCACTGATGTTTGGTACGGCGGGTTTGCCGCACATTCTGATGCGTTTCTTTACCGTACCCGATGCCCGCGAAGCGCGTAAATCTGTGGTGGTTGCCACAGGCTTTATCGGCTACTTCTACCTGCTGACCTTTATTATCGGCTTTGGCGCGATTATTTTCCTGACCAAAAACCCCGAATTTTTCAACGCCATTGTGAAAGACGGCAAAACCGTTTACGAAATGATTGGCGGTACCAATATGGCGGCGGTGCATTTGTCTAAAGCCGTAGGCGGCGACTTCCTGCTGGGCTTTATTTCCGCCGTAGCGTTTGCCACCATTTTGGCGGTGGTAGCAGGTTTGACCCTGTCGGGCGCGTCTGCCGTGAGCCACGATATTTACTCTTCCATTATCCGCAAAGGTCAGGCTTCGCAAGAAGAAGAAATGCGCGTATCTAAAATGGCAACTTTGGCATTGGGCGTGTTGTCCATCGTGTTGGGCTTGGCGTTTGAAAACCAAAACGTGGCGTTTATGGTGGGCTTGGCGTTTGCCGTGGCGGCTTCTGCCAACTTCCCCGTGCTGATGTTGAGCATGTTCTGGAAAGGTTTAACCACACGCGGTGTGGTAGTGGGCGGTTTTGCGGGCTTGATTGGTGCGCTGCTGCTGATTGTGTTGGGTCCTACCGTATGGGTAAGCGTACTGCACAACGAAGAAGCCATCTTCCCCTACAAAAACCCTGCCATTTTCACCATTCCTTTGGCGTTTATCGTGTCTTGGATTGTGTCGGTAACCGACAATTCCGAACAGGCGAAATTGGATAAAGCCGGTTTTGACGCGCAATATGTGCGTTCGATGACGGGTATTGGTGCGGCAGAAGCATCTGACCACTAATCGGCAGTTTGAACAGACAACGGCGTTTCGGGTAACCGCAACGCCGTTTTTGCGCCTGATAGCAGGCTTAATGTAAAGTTCTGTTGCCTTGCCTAGTCCAAACCCTGTGTTTTCCGTACAATAGCAGGTTTGTAACACCCGCAAGGAACAGCGCAATGGGCAGAAAATATTTTGGTACGGACGGCGTGCGCGGCACGGTCGGACAATATCCGATTACCCCCGATTTTGTGATGAAACTGGCGTGTGCTTTCGGTCGCGCTCTGATTCGCCACGACCAAAACCACAAACCCAAAGTGATTATCGGCAAAGACACCCGCGTATCGGGCTATATGCTGGAAACCGCGCTGGTGTCGGGTTTTACCGCTGCGGGTGTGGATGTGATTCAAACAGGTCCGCTGCCCACGCCTGCCATTGCTTATCTGACCCGCGCTTTCCGTTTGGACGGCGGTGTGATGCTGTCTGCTTCACACAATCCCTATCACGACAACGGCATTAAATTTTTTGCCGAAGGCGGCGTGAAACTTAGCGATGAAATGGAAGCCGCCATTGAAGCGGAAATGGACAAACCCATGCTCACGGTGGAATCCGACCGTCTCGGTCGCGCCAAACGCATTGACGGCGCACAAGACCGCTATATTGAATTCTGCAAATCCACTTTTCCCAACGATTTGGACTTATACGGCTTGAAGCTGGTGGTGGATACTGCCAACGGTGCAGGTTATCACAGCGCCCCCGAAGTGTTCCGCGAATTGGGTGCGGAAGTGGTTAAAATCGGCGACGAGCCCAACGGCTTTAATATTAATGACAAAGTGGGTGCTACCCACACCAAAACCCTGCAAGCGGCGGTGTTGAATCACGATGCCGATTACGGCATTGCCTTGGACGGCGATGGCGACCGCCTGATGATGGTGGATAAAAACGGCGTGGTTTATGACGGCGACAAGCTGGTGTATGTGCTGGCAAAAGCCCGTGCCAAACAAGGTTTGCCCTTTGGCGGCGTGGTGGGTACGGTGATGAGCAATCTGGCGATGGAACACGCCTTAAAAGAACAAGGCATTGCCTTTGCCCGCGCCAAAGTGGGCGACCGCTATGTGTTGGAACAGTTGCAACAACGCGGCTGGCTGTTGGGCGGTGAAGCTTCGGGGCATATTTTGTGCATGGACAAACACAATACTGGCGACGGTACGATTTCCGCTTTGCAGGTATTGGCGGCGTTGCGGGTATTGGGACAGGATTTGGCGCAAGCAGTGGATTGGCAGCCTTATCCGCAAACGCTGATTAATGTGCGTATCGCCCCCGATACCGATTGGGAAAAGGCCTCTGCGGCAGCATTGGCGGAAGCCGAAGCCGAATTGCAAGGGCGCGGGCGCGTGGTGTTGCGCAAATCGGGTACAGAACCCGTGGTGCGTGTGATGACGGAAGCCGACGATGCCGCCGCCGCCGCGCAAGCTGCCGAAAAAATCGCCGCTGCCATCAAGCAGGTTTGTTAAAAAATACGGCAGACACTGCGGCTGCGGTCTGCCGAAAAGTGTGAAGTGTTATGCTGGCTTTATTGGAAACGTTTTTTCAAAATTTTGGTTATGCCGCCGTGTTTTTTGTGCTGGTGGTGTGTGGTTTTGGCGTGCCGATTCCCGAAGACATCACGTTGGTAGCAGGTGGCGTGATTTCGGGCTTGGGCTATGCCAATGTGCATCTGATGTTTGTGGTGGGCATGGCGGGGGTGCTGGTGGGCGACGGCATTATGTTTTTGCTGGGCAGGCATTTTGGCGAGCAGATTTTGCGCTTTAAACCCGTACGCAAGCTGATGCCGCCCAAGCGTTATGCCCAAGTGCAAGAAAAATTTGATAAATACGGCAATTATGTTTTGTTTGTCGCCCGTTTTTTACCGGGTTTGCGCAGCCCGATTTTTTTAACGGCGGGCATGAGCGGCAAAGTGTCGTTTTGGCGTTGGCTGGTAATGGACGGCATCGCTGCCTTGATTTCCGTGCCGATTTGGGTGTATTTGGGCAATTTTGGTGCAGAAAACCGCGATTGGCTGATGTTGCAGGTGCACCGTTTTCAAAACGTGCTGATGGTGTTGATTGTATTGCTGGTGGCGGCGGTGGCGTGGTTTTGGTGGCGCAAACGCAGCAGCCTGCTGGCGCGTAAACAGGCTTTGTTGGAAAAACGCCGTCAGCGCCGCCAAATGCGCCGCAGCGACAAGACTTCCGCCATGAAAACCGAATAAAATAGCGGCTGCCGTCCACCTGTGTGGCGGCGGCTTTTTTGTTTTGGGAAAAGATAATGGCAAAACAATATTATATCGGCATTATGTCTGGCACCAGCATGGACGGCGCAGATGCGGTACTGGTGCAGATGGACGGTATGCGCTGGTGTGGCGTACACGCCCACACCTTTGAAGCCTATCCGAATGATTTAAAACAGCGTTTGCTGGATTTGCAAAACAGCGGAGAACACGAACTGCATCGCAGCCGCGTTTTGGCGCGGGAATTGGCATTGCTGTATGCACGAGTGGCAGAAAAGCTGTTGTGCGAAAACGGTTTGCATCCGCAGCAGATTCGCGCTTTGGGTTGCCACGGTCAGACTGTGCGCCATGCCCCCGAACACGGTTACAGCGTGCAGTTGGCGGATTGGGCGTTGGTGGCGCAGTTGAGCGGCATCGATACGGTGGGCGATTTACGCAGCGCAGATTTGGCGGCAGGCGGACAGGGTGCGCCTTTGGTGCCTGCGTTTCATCACGCCCTGTTTGCGGCGGAACGCACCCGCGTATTATTGAATATCGGCGGTATTGCCAACATCAGCATCATTGCGCCCGATGCCGCGCCTTTTGGTTTTGATACGGGTGCAGGCAATATGCTCGCCGATGCGTGGACGCAGCATATTTGGGGCGAACCGTACGACCGCAACGGCGAAAAAGCCAAGCAAGGCAAGCTGTTGCCCGAATTATTGCAAGCCTTGTGCGCCCATCCTTATTTTGGACAAGCTGCGCCCAAAAGCACGGGGCGCGAACTGTTTTCTCTAGCGTGGCTGCAAAGCCATTTGCACGGCAACGAAAATCCGTTTGACGTATTGCACACGCTGTTGCACTTTACCGCACAAACCGTTACCGATGCGGTGTGCCGTTACGCGCCCGATGCCGAAGCGGTGTATGCCTGCGGCGGCGGGGTGGAAAACAGTGAATTGATGCGCCTGTTGGCAGCGGCATTGTCGGCACGGGGAATCGCCTTGCACCGTACTGATGTGTTGCAACTGCTGCCGCAGCAGATGGAAGCCGCCGCTTTTGCGTGGCTGGCAGCGTGCCATTGCCAAGGCGTGGCGATTGATTTAACCCGTGCCACGGGTGCGCGTGCGCCCGCGCTGTTGGGTGCGATGTATCCTGTTGTCAAAAAAGTAGAAGTAAGCATGTCTGAACCTTCCCAAACCCCTGAACAAGCCGTTAGTGAATTCAAAAGCAGCGGCGGCATCGCGCGGATTGCGGGTGCGTGGCAGTATTCCAAAGACGGTTTGGCGGCAGCGTTCCGCCATGAAGCGGCGTTCCGTCAATTATTGGCATTACACAGTGTGTTGTTTGTGGCGGTGTGGTGCTTTGATTTTGACACGCCCGTGCGCATGCTGCTGATTGCCGCATCGTTTGTGTCTTTGGCGGTGGAATTGCTGAATACTGCTATTGAAGCGGTGGTGGATTATATTTCTTTAGAAAAACACCCCTTGGCAAAACGCGCCAAAGACGCAGGTTCTGCCGCGCAATTGCTGGCAACCACTATGGTGGCATTATTGTGGCTGATGGCATGGTGGGCTTAAATCCGCCGCAGGCACTCACGGTTGCGGGTTCGGACAGCGGCGGTGGGGCAGGTATTCAGGCTGATTTGAAAACTTTTCAAATGCGCGGCGTGTTTGGCACCAGCGCAATTACCGCTTTAACCGCGCAAAACAGCTTGGGTGTACACGCCGTTTATCCCGTTGATGCAGCGTTTGTTACCGCGCAAATCGATGCCGTGGCAGCTGATTTTGCCATTCGTGCCGTCAAAATCGGTATGCTGGCTTCGGCACAGATTATTGAAGCGGTTGCCGATGCTTTGGCACAACACGACATGGGGCAGGTGGTGCTTGACCCCGTGATGAAAGCCAAAGACGGTGTGTCGCTGCTGGACGATTCTGCCCGTGCCGTGCTGTTGGCACGGCTGCTGCCGCAAACCGATGTGTTTACCCCCAATCTGCCCGAAACCGAAGCCCTATGCGGTATTCGGGTGGAAAACGCAGACCACGCCCACCGCGCCGCCGCATTTTTTCAAGAAAAAGGTGCAAAAAATGTTGTCATCAAAGGCGGACACGCCAATACAGATGAATGTTGCGACTGGATATTTTTGGCAGACGGCAGCCGTTTCAGCCTAACACGCCCGCGTGTCGCCACCCGCCACAGCCACGGCACAGGTTGCACTTTCGCTGCCTGTATCGCCGCAGAGTTGGCAAAAGGACAAAGCGTGGCAGCAGCTGTCCGTATTGCCAAAAACGGCGTTTACCGCGCCCTCGCCGAAACTTTAGGCATCGGGGCAGGGCAAGGACCGTTAAACCATTGGGTATTGCAGGATTAGGAAAAATTCATGTTTTCACGAGAGATTTTGAATTTGTATTTTGTGGCGGGTACGCAGGATTGCCGCCATTTGTCGGGTAGTCCCGAACAAAACCTATTGAGTGTGTTGGAAACGGCATTGCAAAACGGCATCAGCTGTTACCAATTGCGCGAAAAAGGGCAACACGCTTTGCAGGACGAAGCCCGTATTCGCCGTTTGGCGGGCGCGTGTCGTGAATTGTGCCACCGTTATGCCGTGCCGTTTGTGTTGAATAACGATGTACACGCTGCGTTGGCGTGGGGCGCAGACGGGGTGCATATCGGTCAGCAGGATATGCCTTTGCAGGAAGCGGCGGCATTGTGTCGCGGCAAAATTTTCTTGGGAATTTCCAATAATTCGTTTGCCAATGCCCAAAGCAGTTTTCATGCTGCTTGTGCCGATTATTTGGCAGTCGGACCGATTTTCCCCACCCAATCCAAACCCGATGCCAAAGCGCCTGTGGGCGTGGCTTTGGTGGAGCAGGTACGCGCTGCAGGCATCAATGCGCCTGTGGTGGCGATTGGCGGAATTAAAGCCGATACCGCGTCGCTGCTGCGCCGTGCGGGGGCAGACGGTATTGCGGTGATTTCCGCCATTGCAGCGGCAGACGATGTGGCACTTGCCGTGCGGCAGCTTTTATAAAACAATTGGATAAATCAGATTGCATCATGCGCCATTCCAGCATAACAGGAAAGGCGCATTATTTTTTGTTTGCCGCTGCAAAATGAAACGCTATAATCAAGTTTTTATTTGTGATGCAGGCGCACGGCGTGGGCAAAATTTGGAAACAACCCGTATCGGTGCTGGTGCTGTTGCACGATGGCGCAGGACAGGCATTGATGCTGGAACGTGCCGACCGTGCGGGTTTTTGGCAATCGGTAACGGGCAGCGTGGAAGCGGGCGAAACCCCGTTTGAAGCCGCTTTGCGCGAAACCGCCGAAGAAACGGGCATTGTGCTGACAGCAGCGCAGTTGCGCGATTGGCAGTATGCCACCGAATACGAAATTTATCCGCATTGGCGGCATCGTTATGCCCCCGGTGTGACCCGTAATACCGAACATTGGTTTTCTGCCCGCATTCCCCGCCAAAGTGCTGTCGTATTAAGTGAGCATACCGCATTGCGCTGGCTGAATTTGCGTGAAGCAGCAGCTTTGGCATTTTCGCCGTCTAACCGGCAAGCCCTGTTGTGTTTGGCGGACGAAAAGTCGTTTTGATAGGAAGTTATGGTTTTACAGAGCGTTATTCCTTTTGCACATGCTTTGGTTCAACAGCGTGTGCGTGCTGGCGATTTGGTGGTGGACGGCACCATGGGCAACGGCTACGATACCTTAATGCTTGCCCGTTGTGTGGGCGATGAAGGGCGCGTGTTTGCCTTTGATATTCAAAGTGCCGCGCTGACTGCTACCGCCGAGCGTCTGCATCAGGCAGGTGTGCGCCACCGTGCCGAGCTGATTCAAACCGGACACGAACACATGGCACATCATGTGCCTGCGGGCATACGCGCCGCCGTGTTTAATTTTGGTTATCTGCCAGGGGGCGACAAAAACATCACCACCCGCGCCGACACCAGCTTGGCGGCGGTCAGTGCCGCATTGTCGCTGCTGGCGGAAGGCGGTTTGCTGGTTGCGGTACTCTATCCCGGACACGATGCAGGCAAAACCGAAGCCGATTTGCTCAACCGCTATGCCAAAACCCTGCCTTTTCCCATGTTTAACGTTTTATATTACGGATTTACCAACCGTAACGGCTATCCCCCGTTTTTGTTGGCAATTGAAAAAAACAGCGCCGATGCGCCCTAGGAACACCCGATGCAAGCTGCTTACCTGCCGTTTAAACACAGCCATATCTTATTGGTGTGTATTAGTATTATCTTGTTTAACCTGCGTTTTTGGTTAAGATTTTCCCGCCCGCAGCAAGCCTTGCCGCGTGTCTTAAAAATTGTTCCCCACATCAACGATACCCTGCTGCTGCTCACAGGGCTTGCCCTGCTGCATTTGGGCAAGTGGCAAATTTTCGGCGCAGCTTCGTGGCTGGGCTTCAAGCTGGTGCTGGTGTGTGCCTATATCGGTGGCGGATTCGTTTGTTTGAAAAGCGAACCGCGCAGCCGTCGTGCCGTGTTTGCCTATGGCGCGTGCCTGCTGGTGATTGCCGCCGTGGTGTGGCTGGCGCGGGTTAAGCCCTGATATGCCCCTGTTTCTTGGAAATGCAGCCATGATTCCCTTCAACCGCATCGGCATTGTTACCCGCCCCGACACGCCCGCCATTGCCCCCGATGTGCGCGAATTGGTGCAATTTCTGCACGGGCGTGGCGCACAGGTTTTAATGGAAGCCGAATGTGCCTGTCAATTGTTGGACGAGCCTTCCCGCAGCCATTGCCAGCTATACGATGATGGCGAAGATTGGGGACGTTTGTGCAACCTGATAGTGGTTTTGGGGGGCGATGGCACATTTTTATCTGCGGCGCGTAAAGTTGCGCCCTACCGTGTGCCTGTGGTGGGTGTAAACTTGGGGACTTTAGGCTTTTTGGCGCAAGTGCCGCGCGAACAGATGTTAGAAGAATTGGCGCGTATCCTTTCTGGTCAATACCTTACCGAAAATTGCATTTTGCTTCAGGCAGATGTGCGCCGCAACGGTGAAGAAATCTACCGCAACCTTGCTTTGAACGATGTGGTGTTGTCGCGTGGTTCGGCAGGGAAAATGATTGAGTTTGAAGTATTTATCAACGAACAATTTGTTTATACCCAGCGTTCGGACGGACTGATTGTGTCCACGCCCACAGGTTCTACCGCTTACGCACTGGCAGCGGGCGGCGCGATTTTGCAAGCAGGGCTGAACGCCTTTACCCTTGTACCTGTTTGTCCGCAATCGCTGACCAACCGTCCGATTGTGATTTCCGACACCGCCCAAATTGATATTTTGGTCACCAAAGCCGATGATGCGCGGGTGCATTACGATGGGCAGTCGTTTACCGACATCCGCAGCATGGACAGCATTTCCCTGCGCCGCTATCATCATGCCGTGAAAGTCATCAATCCCGTGAATTATCAGTATTACCGCACCTTGCGCCAAAAACTGCATTGGGGCGAGCAGCTGGTGTGAGCGCAAACCGTTATATTATAACATTTACAAAACTTTACAATTTAAATCATGTAAATAATAATTATTATTCTATAACAAAAGTTTGATTTGGCTAAATGCGCCGTTTAATCGGGCAAAAAATGTATTTTTCCGTAAAAACTGAAGCAAAACAACTCCAAAAGCTGTTAAGATGCACGGCTGTTTTCCCCTAATTTCCCTACAACAACCCAAAACAATCAAAATGGCAATGAAAAAAACGAATTTTCCTTGGCGTTTTTCCGTCATTGCGGCACTGTTCGTGTCGGGCATTACCGGTGCAACGGTGGGCAAACCCCAGCCGTCTGCACCCCGAGAACAATATAAAATTGAACGTGTGGTGCAGGAACTGCCCATGCCTGCCGTGGTAGGCACCAGCAAAACAGGCACCAGCTACTGGTATGACGAAGAAGTGCAAACAGGCGACAATTTAAGCCTGATTCTGACCCGTTTGGGTGTGACTGAAAACAGCATTCAAAACTTTCTGAAAAACAGCCCTGTAGACACCAAAATGCTGCAATTGCGTGCAGGGCAGATTATTTCGGCGCGGGTGGATTCCGTGGGCGAAGTAACCGATGTGCAGTTTTTTAACGACGACGACAACGGCGAACGCAATTTGGTTGCCATTGAAAAAATCAACGGCAAATGGCAGCTGCATGTGGGCGAGGTAGATACCGAAACCATGCCTTCCTTGCGTTCGGTGGTGGTCAGTACCTCTGCGACAGGTGCATTATCACGCGCAGGCGTACCAGTGGAAATCCGCACGTCTTTGCGCGAAATCTTTAGCGATAAATTTGATTTAAATGATTTGAAAGCAGGCGACAGCATCCGTGTATTGTATGAAAGCCTGTATTTCCGCGGTCAGGAAATCGCCACAGGTAATATTTTGGCGGCGGAAGTCAGTACGGGTGGGCGCACGTATCACGGTTATTATTTTGAGCATGGCGATTCGGGCGGTAATTTTTATGACGAAAAAGGCGAAGCCCTGAAAAAAGGCTTTGACGGTCAGCCGATTGAGTTTTTCAGCCGTATTTCCTCGCCCTATGGTATTCGTCTGCACCCCGTATTAAAAACCATTAAAATGCACACGGGTATTGACTATGCTGCGCCCACAGGCACGAAAATTCTCGCGCCCAGTGATGGTGTGGTGAGTTTCCGTGGTTGGAAAGGCGGTTATGGCAATACGGTGATGGTAACGCATGCTGATGGCATGGAAACGCTGTACGCCCACATGAGTGCATTTGTGAGTGGTGTAGATGTGGGTACGCGCGTGAGTGCGGGTGATGTGATTGGTTTGGTGGGGAGTACGGGACGTTCTACGGGTCCGCACTTGCATTATGAAGTACGCATCAACGGACAGCACGTCAATCCTGCTACGGTGGCATTGCCTACGCCCAAGCTGAAAGCGGAAGATTTGGCGGCGTTGAAAAAATACCAGAAAAAAACCGATGAAACATTGGCAGCGGTACGCGGCTTGCCGGTAATGGTGTCGCAAAAAGACTAATAAAATCATGTTGGAACACCCCGATTGAATTGTATTCAATCGGGGTGTATTAATCAGTCAAACAGGTTTAACGCACGTTGTGGCTTTTTTCTTTGTGCTGCAATACGGCGCGGTCAATTTTATCCATCAACACATCAATGGCAGCCTGCATTTCGCTTTCCACTGCTTCAACGTGCAGGTCTTTTCCAGCCAAATGCAGATGGGCGGCGGCTTTGTGCTGGTGTTTGTCGGACGACAGGGTAAAATTGACACTGATGATGCTGCCGCTGCTGTGGCGGTTTACCCGTTCCAGCTTGGTGGTGATGCGTTCGCGCAGCGCGTCGCTGACATCAATGTTTAAGCCGTTAATGTGCAGGTTCATGGTTTCACTCCTTGTTGAGTGTTGGCAGAAAATATGCCCATTGGCATACACGAAAGTTTAATCAAATGTTTACACGCGGCGGCGTCCGGCAGACGGAATATGCAGCAAATCGCGGTATTTTGCTACGGTGCGGCGGGAAATATTGATGCCCTGTTGTTGCAACAGCTTCATTAGGTCGTTGTCGCTATAGGGTTTGTGTTTATTTTCGCTGTCGATAATCTGTACCAATAAGGCTTTAATCACGCTTTGGCTGATGCCTTCTTCGTCTTCGCCGGTCACGGCGGTTTGGGTAAAGAAGTATCGTAAGGGAAATACGCCGCGCGGGCAAGACAAATATTTTTGATTAACAGCGCGGGAAATGGTGCTTTCTGCCAATTCCAAATGTTGGGCGCAGTCTTTAATCAGCATCGGCACGAGTCCGATTTCGCCAAAATCAAAAAAATCCTGTTGCTTTTCGACAATATAATCGGCAATCCGCATCACGGTGGATTTACGCTGACTGAGCATATCCAGTTTTTGGCGGGCTTCCGCAGCTTTTTCTTTCCATACACTATCTACCGAATCGGCTTCCTGTAAGGCTTGCATCAGTTCGCTGTTGATTTTGACGCGGGGCCAAGTGGTTTCGTTGCTGACGGCATACCAGCCTTGGTCGTTGGCTTTAATCAAGACTTCGGGTTGAACATAGGCGGTGGGGGTGTCGGTGGTGAAGCCGTAGGCGGGAAAGGGGTTAAGGCTGCTAATCATTTCCAAGGCGGACTTGATGGTGTCGGCATCAAACTCGGGCAGGTGTTTTGCCAAATGGGTGCAGTTTTGGTGAACGCCGTGTTTGAGGCGTTCCAAATGTTTGCCAACAATCTGCACGGCACAACGCCGTGCGGGGGAAGCGGGCAGGCGCGAAAGCTGGTGCAGCAGCGATTCACTTAAATTGCCGGTGGCAATACCGGGTGGGTCAAAGGTTTGCAGTTGCTCAAGGGCATTTTCTAAATCGCTTTCGCTGAGCATCCATTCCAGCGGGGTGTTTTCAACAATTTCTTCAAGGCTTTCGGTTAGATAGCCGTTTTCGTCTAAAAAATCAATTAAGATGTGGACGTGCGCGGCTTCCAGTTTGCCTAGCGGGTGTTCGCAAACCTGTGCGTGCAAATAGCTGTACAGGTTGTCTTCTTTGGCGATGTTTTCCCATGCGTTTTCGGCATCGTCGCCGCCAAGCTGCGATACGCGTTGCCCGACTGCGGCAGACAGGCGTGTGGGCTCAAGGGGGATATCCGGCTCGTCGGCGCGTTCGAGCAGGGGATTGTCGGCCAACCAATCTTCTACTTCACGCTCCAATTCCTGCCCGGACATCTGTAATACCCGCAAAGAATGCTGCAAACCCTGACTGAGCTGTTGGGTTTGCTTTAGCTTGAGGTGTAGGTGGTTTGCACTCATAAGTGTTTTTAGTAGTTGAAATTTTCGCCCAAATAAACGGCGCGTACCTGCTCATCACGCACCAAATCATCAGGTTTGCCCGATGCCAGTACGGTGCCATCGCTGATAATATAGGCGCGGTCGCAAATACGCAGGGTTTCGCGTACATTGTGGTCGGTAATCAATACGCCAATGCCGCGCTGTTTTAAAAATTCAATGATTTTTTGAATATCAATTACGGCGATGGGGTCTACGCCCGCAAAGGGTTCGTCCAGCAGGATAAAGCGCGGTTGCATTGCCAGCACGCGGGCAATTTCCACGCGCCGCCGCTCGCCGCCTGATAAAGCGGGCGCAGGGCTGTGGCGCAGACGTGCGATATTGAGGTCGGCAAGCAGTTTTTCCAATTGTTCGTCAATCTCGGCACGACTGCGAAAGCGGATTTCCAAAATGGCGCGGATGTTTTGTTCCACCGTCATTTTGCGGAAAATCGAGGCTTCCTGTGGCAGATAGCCGATGCCTGCGCGGGCGCGTTCGTGAATTGGACGATGGCGCAATTCCATGCCGTCCAAGCGGATGGTGCCTGCATCGGCGGCAATCAGCCCGACAATCATGTAAAAACTGGTGGTTTTGCCTGCGCCGTTGGGTCCCAGTAAGCCTATCACTTCGCCGCTGTGAATATCCAGCGAAAAGTTTTTAACCACTTGGCGTTTTTTAAAGGTTTTTTGTAAACCGTTAACGTGAAGGTGTGAGGTCATGATGTGTGGGTAAGGTATTTTTTATTTTGCTTTTTTGTCTTTGGTAGCGGGTTTGGCTTCTTGAATGCTGCCGTTGGGCTGGATAATCACGCTCACGCGCCCGCCGTTTTTCGTGCCTGCCGCTTTACCGCCTAACACAGTATAAACTTCGGTACGCATATTGTAGGTAATGGTTTCGCCTTTAGCGATGTCGCCACCGCGCCGAACTTGCGCGTTACCGTTAAGTTTGACCACGCCCGTGGCGGAACTGTATTCCACGCGTTTGCCTTGACCTTCTACCTGACCTTTATTGTCCAACTGCTGTCCGAATTTCACAGGATTGCCCTGTGCCTGCATGATTTGGTTGCCGCTTTTGTCTTGTGCCACCCGCACGTTTTCGGCGCGGATATGCAAACTGCCCTGCTGAATCACCACATTGCCGCTAAACACGGTAATTTGGTTTTTTTGGTCTAAAGAACCTTGGTCGGCTTGAATGGCAATCGGTTGGCGGCGGTCGCTTTCCAACGCGTGTGCCTGAACACACACCACGCCCAATAAAACGGCGGTAAATTTATTCTTCATATTTAGGGTCATAAATCAAGGCTTTCACTTGTGCGGGCAAATCCAGTTTGCCGCTGTTGTGGTCGTAAAACATGCCCAATGCCGAACCTTCAGAACGCCCTTGGCGAAAATGCACAGGCGCATCGGTGCGTGCAGTACGGGCAACGGTGTCCACCGTTAGCGTATCGGTGCGGATTTCTGTATCTTCTGCTTGGCGATGGTGTCGGCGCAGCAACACGCCTTGCTCAAAATCAATTTGTTTGGATGCCAAATGATAACGTGCCAACTCGCTGTACACGCTGTAATGCTGTCCGTCTGCGTCCAATGCCTGCAAATCTGCGCCCTGTAAAAACACATCTTTACCGTCAGGCAATTGCCATGCGCGTTGTGCGTCCAGTTTTTCGCGTAACTTGCCCTGTTCGTCAAAACGCCTGCCCGCCATGCCCGTCATTTCGTATTGCGGCAGTTTCGGATTTAAACGCACGGTTTCGGTGTGAATGGTGCTGATGCGTTCCAACCACGCCGACAATCCGCCTAAAATTACTGCTAAAGCCAAAGGAAACAGCCAGTTGCTGCGTAACATCATTTCAGGTATTCCTGCAACAGCGCGTCCAATGTGCCTTGCGAACGCATCAGCAGGTCGCACACTTCGCGCACCGCGCCCGCACCGCCTACAGCCTGCGTGGTATAAACCGCGTGTTGTTTCACAAAATCATGGGCATTGGCAACGGCAACAGGCAAACCGCAACGCACCAGCACAGGCAAATCAATCACATCGTCGCCCGCAAAAGCACATTGATGTTCCGCCAAACCCGTTTGTTCGCGCAATTGGGTATAAGCGGCGCGTTTATCGTGTACGCCGTGAAAATAATGTTGGATACCCAATTGTTGCACCCGTGCGGCAACGGCGCTGTCGTTACGCGCCGTAATCACGGCAACCGCCACGCCGCTTTGCTGCAACATTTTGATACCGTGTCCGTCTAAAGTATGAAAGGCTTTGAACACTTCGCCGTTCGCGCCCATCAGCAGTCTGCCGTCAGTTAACACACCATCTACATCTAAAATCAGCAAACGGACAGCGGCAGCACGTTGGGCAAGGTGGTCGGACAGGGTGGGGGACATGGCGTTTATCGGGTGGTCAATCACAAACGCAATTTTAACAGATTTTGTGCCTGACAGATATGTTAAGATGATTATCGGTTTGGTTTTTTTAGGGAAAACCAGTGCCATGCACCATTGCGTGGGTGTGTGCATACTTGCAACAAATGCGGTTTCATGGGAAAAAAGTCGGGCTTTATCGCGCTTGCAGCATAATGATATGATGGGCGCACTATCCGCGTTTGTAAAAGGAAGCATCATGCAAAAAATATTGGCACAATTAAGCCATCGGCTGATTCAAGCACCGATGGCGGGTGTGCAAAACGAAGATTTGGCGCTTGCAGTGTGTTCGGCGGGGGCGTTGGGGTCTTTGCCTGCTGCAATGTTGAGCCATGAAGATTTGCATCAGGCATTGGCACGTTTGCAGGCGCAAAGCGGTGGTCGTCCGTACAACGTCAATTTTTTCGCCCATGTGCCTGAAACGGTTTCCGAGACGCAAACCGCAGCTTGGCATCGTGTGCTAGAGCCTTATTTTGCGCGTTGGGGCGTGAATCCCGATACCGTTCCGTCTGCGCCGTCGCGCCGTCCGTTTGATGAAAGTGTGTTGCCTTTGTTGCGCCGTTACCATCCTGCGGTGGTGAGCTTTCATTTTGGCGTACCTGCTGCGCCTTTGTTGGCAGCGGTGCGCGAAACGGGCGCGAAAATTATGGCAACGGCAACCACAGTCGCGGAAGCACGTTTTTTGGTGCAAAACGGCGTGGATGCGGTGATTGCACAAGGTTGGGAAGCGGGTGGACATCGCGGTTGGTTTTTGGATAAACAT
Organism: Conchiformibius steedae; assembly: GCF_014054725.1. Classification (NCBI taxonomy): domain Bacteria; kingdom Pseudomonadati; phylum Pseudomonadota; class Betaproteobacteria; order Neisseriales; family Neisseriaceae; genus Conchiformibius; species Conchiformibius steedae. The sequence continues at coordinate 1,173,784 of NZ_CP059563.1, forward strand.
CCACATCATCAAAGTGGTACGTTTGCTTTATTGCCGAATATCGTCCGTGCGGTATCTGTGCCTGTGGTGGCTGCGGGTGGAATAAGCGATGCAGCAACCGTTCGCGCTGCCTTTGCCTTGGGTGCGAGTGCGGTTCAGGTAGGTACAGCATTTTTATTGGCAGACGAAGCACAAACTTCTCCTGCGCACCGTGCCGCTTTACAAAGTTCCGCCGCCGAATACACGGCAGTCAGCAATGTATTGAGCGGCGGTGGGGCGCGTGGTGTCGTAAATGGACTGATGCGCGACTTGGGCGTGTGGCACGATGATGCGCCACCGTTTCCCCATGCTGCCGCAGCGGTGAATGCCCTGCGCCGTGTTGCCGAAGTGCAGGAAAACTTTGATTTTACGCCGATGTGGGCAGGACAAAACGCCCGTTTGGCACAAAGTGGCAGCGCTGCACACATTATTGCCCGTTTGATGGAGCAATAAAAAAAGAGGTGTGGAAAAAATCCACACCCAAACACACACACATCAAGAGGAAAGCAGTTTTTAATTTTATTGTAATGAGAATGAGAAGCTTATCTAAAATAGAGTTTGGCTAAACAATCTAAAAAGGGTTTGTATTCCTTTTGCTTCTTTTATTACACACGATTATAGCGTGTTGGCAAAACGGCTTATTGATACAAATCAAGCTTATCCCATCTTGAGTGATTGTCTTGATTAAGTAATTGATAGGTTTGAATAATAATTCAATTTCCTGTTCTTGGGGAAATTTTGTCGGATGCGGGCGTACTCATATTTTATGATGGCACCAATCAGCTTGCCTGATGGCGGTATTTTTAATTTTTCTTTATAAAAATCAAAACAAAAGATTACATGTAAACTACATAAACAGTCGCAAAATCCCTGTTTTTAAGGTGCTATTGACCGAATATGGCAAGTTTTGTACAGTAGCCCGTTTTTGGCTAATCAAAATTAAAATCATTTTTTAAACCCAGTTGATTCTCTTATCGGAGTTTTTTCATGTACACCCTGCTTGCCCTATCACCGATTTTGGTGGTGTTTTTACTGCTGGTGGTGCTGCGCTGGTCGGCAAAAGCGGCGATGGCCGTTGCCCTTGCCGTTACCGCCGCGCTGTCGCTTACCGTTTGGAAAACCGCGCCCAATGTGGTGGCTGCTGCCGCTGCCAACGGCGTATTTACCGCGCTAACCGTGCTGTATATCGTGTTTGGTGCAATTTTGCTGCTGAATACCTTAAAAGAAAGTGGTGCGATTCGCTCTATTCGTCAAGGTTTTATGGATATTTCCCCCGACCGCCGCGTACAAGTGATTATTGTAGCGTGGTTGTTCGGTTGTTTGATTGAAGGCTCTTCCGGCTGGGGTACGCCCTCGGCGGTGGGTGCGCCGCTGCTGTTGGCATTGGGTTTCCCTGCCATGGGCGCGGTGATGTCCATGCTGGTGATTCAATCCACGCCAGTATCTTACGGCGCAGTGGGTACGCCGATTTTGGTGGGCGTGAAAACCGGTTTGGACAACCCCGTGTTTAACGACATGGTTGCCACGTCTTCTTTCCAAACCACTGAAGCCTACCTGCATCAGGTGGGCGCCAGTGTGGGCTTGGTACACGGTATTGTCGGTACGCTGATTCCCTTGATTTTGTGCGGCTTGCTGACCCGCTTTTTTGGCGAAAAACGTTCTTTTGCCGAAGGTTTGAAAGTGTGGAAGTTTGCCCTGTTTGCAGGCGTGGCGTTTACCTTGCCTTATGCTTTGACGGCACACTTTTTCGGACCTGAATTCCCGTCTATTGTGGGCGCGTTTGTCGGCTTGCTGATTGTCGTGCCTTTGGCAAAACGCGGCTTTTTGATGCCTAAAGAAATCTTTGATTTCCCCGAACGTAGCAAATGGGACGCCAGCTGGATGGGTTCGATTGCCCAGCAGGAACATCAAAATAACACGCCTACTTTTTCCGTATTCCGTGCATTTTCGCCCTATGTGATTGTGATTGCGTTGCTGATTATCACGCGCACTATTCCCGCGATTAAATCCTTTATTGCCAAACCCGATTTGGCATTGCGTTGGGGTGAAGAAGGCTCACAAATTATTTTTGGTTGGAATACCTTTATTTGGCAAAACCTGCTCGGTTCGGGCATCAACCTGAAATTTGAAGGCATGTATTCACCTGGTACGGTGCTGATTATTGCGGCGATTGCTTGTATTCCCATTTTTAAAATGGACATGAAAAACTTCCGCCGTGGCTGGATGGATGCAGGTAAAACCCTGATTGCCGCTGCCCCTGCGCTGATGTTGTCCATTCCGATGGTGCAGGTGTTTATTAACTCCCAATCTGCCGATATGACTGCAGTGGGTGCGTTGCAGTCTATGCCTAAAGTATTGGCGGCGGGCGCGGCGGACACCTTTAGCGGTATGTGGCCCAATGTGGCACCGTGGATTGGTTCTTTGGGTGCGTTTATTGCGGGTTCTAACACCATTTCTAATATGATGTTTTCGTTCTTCCAATTCTCTACCGCGCAACAAATCGGTTTGGGTTTTGAATCGGCTTCGCTGGTGATTGCTTTGCAAGCGGTAGGTGGTGCGGCAGGCAATATGATTTCCGTACACAATATTGTGGCTGCGGCTGCGGCGGTAGGCTTGGTAAACCGTGAAGGCGATATTATCCGTAAAACACTGATTCCGATGTTGTATTATGTGATTCAGGCTGGTTTTATCGGTCAGGCACTGATTACGGGCAGCGTGATTTGGTGGGCGGTGGCGATTGCTGCACCTGTGGCATTCTTCTTTGCCATGTCCAAATTTTCGGATAAAACCACACAGCAGTAATGGCTTGAATGATTAGAAGATAAGCGGCATCTGATACACAGATGCCGCTTTGGTTTTTTATGGATTTAAATGGCTTATTCCGCTGTCAAAACCACTTTCATCGCGCCGTTTTCTGCTGCGTGTTTAAACACATCATACGCTTGCTCTAACTCGCTGAATTTAAAGTGGTGGGTCAGCATTTGAGTGTAATCCACGGGGCTGGAAGCAATGGCTTTCAACAGCATTTCAGTAGTGTTGGTATTAACCAAACCAGTGGTGATTTTCAGGTTTTTAATCCACAGTTTTTCCAGTTTGAAATCAACGGATTTACCGTGTACACCCACTACGGCAACATTGCCGCCTGCTTTTACAATGTTTTGGCACATATCCCAAGTGGCGGGAATGCCTACGGCTTCAATGGCAACATCCACACCGTCTGCGCCCACAATATCAAATACTTGCTTGGCAACATCGCCTGAAGCGGGGTTGATGGTGTGGGTTGCGCCCATGGCTTTTGCCATTTTCAGGCGGTTTTCGTCCATATCGCACATGATAATGGTGGCGGGGCTGTACAGTTGCGCGGTCAGCAGCGCACCCATGCCCACAGGACCTGCGCCCGCGATAAACACGGTGTCGCCGGGGGAAACATCGCCGTATTGTACGCCGATTTCGTGTGAAGTAGGCAGCGCGTCAGAAAGCAGCAGTGCCACTTCATCATTTACATTTTCAGGCAATTTAATCAGGCTGTTATCGGCAAACGGGGTGCGGACGAATTCGGCTTGGGTGCCGTCAATCATATAGCCCAAAATCCAACCGCCGTTGCGGCAGTGAGAGTAAAGCTGCTGTTTGCAGTTGTCGCATGAACAGCATTTGCTCACGCAGGAAATAATCACTTTGTCGCCCACTTTGATGTTTTTCACGGCATCGCCCACACTTTCTACAATGCCGACACCTTCGTGTCCGAGAATACGACCGTTCCACTCGCCGGTTTTTTCGCGGGCAACGGCTTCAATTTCGGGGTTTTTGCCTTTCCAAATACCCAAATCGGTACCGCAAATGGTGGTTTTGACAATGCGGACAACGGCATCGGTGGCATCAATAATTTGAGGTTTGGGTTTTTCTTCAAAACGGATGTCGCCTTCACCGTGGTAAACCATTGCTTTCATAGTATTGTCCTTTATAGTTAAGTGGAAAATGCCAAAAGAAATCTGATTTGATTTGGCTTGGGGTTGGTTTTCCCATTATGCCGAAATGCTGGGACTAAGTCAAATTACCAATAGAAGTCAATATGTTATGTTATAACGTGCAATAAAAAACCGTTCCGAACGGAACGGTTGGTGTGTGGGAATAAATGGTTAAAATTTGCTGCAGGACGATTCGTTTGCCAAGCTGTTGTTTTTATAATCGCACAACAATACATCACCGCCCATATTCATGCGTAAACCGTATTTGCCTGATTTAATGGGGGTAATGGCAATGCTGAAGCCGCTGGGACGGGCATTTTGACCTGTAGGCAGAATGGTTTCGCTAAAACGGTATTGGGTTTTCACTTTTCCGGTAACGGCAGCGGTTTTGGCGTTGTTGTATTCGGTTTGGAATTGGGCGCGGCTGGCAAAGGCGCGGGGGCGTGCCAAACGTGCGGCTTCAAACTCTTGGCGCAGTTTGATGGCAGCGGTTTTGGCATCTGCCAATTTCCCTTTTTCTACATAATCTTGATACATGGGTAGGGCAAAAGCTGCCAATACGCCCAGAATAATCAGGACGACCAGCATTTCAACTAAAGAAAAACCGTGTTGGCGGCGGATAGTTTGGGTGTTCATGGCGGGGTCATCTCCACATAGCTTTGAAGGGTTACGGCGGTATTGGGGTTTTGTCCGTTGGCGCGGGCGGTTACGCGGAAGTGATAGCGGGTGAGTTTGCCATCTTTGCGTTCTCCTAAAAATTCAATGATATAGCGCACATTGCTGTTGGCGGCTTTTCCGGCAATGCTGTTTCTGGCTTTTGGGTCTTCCAGCAGGTTTTTGTCGGCATCATTATCGGAAGCGCGTTTCCATGCTTCCTTCGGTTCGGGTCCGACAGTACCTTTTACAACAAAGCGGGGTTTTTTGTCTTCAATATTAACGGGCTCAACAGGCAGGCACAAACCGCTGCTGCAATTGTAGTCAAACGAGACAGTACCGACTGCGGCGGTGGAAAAATCCTGAATCTTTAATTCGGCATCGCGCAAACCGCTTTCTGCCATCGATAAGGCGAATTTGCGGTCGGCTTCGTTGGCACTGATGCGCATTTCGGTGGTGCTGGACTGGCTGCTGACCACAACCAACAGGGCAATCACCAGCATGACAATCATGACGATAAACAGGGAAAAGCCCTTTTGTTTGGGATGGTGAATCATGGTTTGACTGTCTCCGTGTGGGGTTAGAGCGGCATGCGGTTGGCGCAGGCGTTGCCGCTGCGGACGGTGGCATTGATGATGTAGTCGGCAGTGGTGGGCGTGGTGGGGGCAACAGGCTTGCCCGAACCGTCAATAGCAGGTGCGTCCACATCATAGTTTAAGCGGATTTGCACCAGCGAGGGCAGTTGGGATTCGCTTAAACGGTTGCTGAAAGTAAAGGTTTCGGGGGCATCTACAACCGCACCCGCGCTGGGGGCTGTGCCTGCTGCACCGCCGCCTGCTGAGCCGCCACCAGCGGCTGCCGTGCCGGCAGGTTGGGTGTAACCCAGCGGACAGTTATTGGTATAACCGAAACCGAACTGCATTTCGTTGATGCCGCGGCTGACCAGTTTGGGATTTTGCCATGTGCCGTCGTGTCCCAAATCGCTGCGTAACAGTTGTTTGTTGTCTTTGTCAAAAATATAGGCTGCCGCATACAGCTTGCTTAAGGTCAGTTCGCCGCTGTCGGATAGGGCAAAAGGCACTTGACTATTGAGGGCGATGGTGTTGTTGGGACTGCGGATACCGCCAAAGGCAAGGGCGGAACGGCAGCTGCTTAATACAAACGGTCCGCCTTTTGCCAGAGTTTGACGCAATACATCTAATTTGGTGCTTTCGGCGGTGTTGTCTGCCAAGGTAATTTGGGTAATCTGGCTGGGGGCTTTGGCAGATAAGGTATTGATTCCTCGAAAACCGGTTTCGCCCTGACCATAAATGAAAAACAGGGCAGGCAGTTTTTTGCCGTTGTAGTCGTAGGTGTCGGCGCGGATGCCGAATCCGTCGGTTTGTTTGACGTTGATGGTAACGTGCTGGGGCGTGTTGGGCAGGGTGGTGAAATCAGGCGCTGTCCAACCGCTGACATTGCTGACGTTGTTGCCCAAGCTGTAGCAGCCGAATGTGCCTGCCAAACGGGCATCGCGGGTAAGGTGAACGGCGGCGCTGCGCAGGTTTTGCTGAATATCCAAGCGTTCCAAGCTGCCTTGGTTAAGTTTGCGGGTGATGAAGTAAGTGCTGCCTGCCGCCAAAATCACAATCAGTGCCAATACGCTGGCAACAATAAATTCAATCAGCGTAAAGCCTTGGTTTTTGCCGGCAAACGGTAGGTGTCGGATACGGTTGTTCATCAAAATTCCTTTTTGGGGTCAAACGTCCGCCGATACGGGCGCGACAGGTGGGTGTGTGGCGCAGGCTTATTCTGCCAGCTGCAGCTGATAGCTGTAATAAACCGGTTCGGATTGGGTTTTGGCATCGGCAGGGCGGTTGGTCCATGCCACTTTGATTACGGTAGAGCCGCTGGAGGCGCAATTGAAATTGATTCTGCCGCTGCTGATGGTGGGTTCTTTGGGCGATGCCGAATCGGTACAAATGACATACGACAGGGTTTGGGCATTGGGGGTTTGCCGCAGCATGTATTCAAACAGCTGGATTTGTGAAGCAGCAAGAGCTTCTTTGCTGATGTTGTTTTTGGTTTCTTTGGCGGCGGCGTCCCAAGTGCCCCACAGCGGATTGGGAATGGTGCCAGGGTCTGCACTTAAATCCAGCTCTTTGGGGGTGTTGTTGGCACTTAAATAATGTTTGTAGGCACGCACGGCGCGGGTGCCCGATTTGATGATTTGCGGATTGGTTTGCATGGCTTCTGCCAGATTTTCAGCAGCTTGGGCAATGGTGCTGCGGCTTTCGGCTTCGCTGATGCTGCCGACCGAGCGGATTTGCGCGGCCATCAGCCCCAAAACCCCGAAAGTCAGCAAAAACACAGACACCATCACTTCAATCAAAGTAGAACCGCGCTGGCGCGGCAGGCTGGGGGGAAAAACGGCTTTCATCATCACAGTTCCTTTGGGGTTGGCAGGCAGTGGGGGAAATTAGGCGCACACTTTGGGCGATTCGTATTCGTCTTTTTGCTGGGGGCTGCAAATGGATACTTTCCCGCCCGGATTCATCACCACTTTGCGGCTGTATTTTTCGTTTTCAGACACATCAACACGGATATAGTATTGGCTTAATTCGGCATCGTGTAAAGCGCTGCTTACTTTTAAACCGAATGCGCCGTCGGGCATAAACACAAAGGCTTTTTGTGCGTCTTTGCCGCTGACGGGTGCGCCGTTCAGGTCAAACACTGAAACGCCCATATTAATTTGGTATTTGTTGTTGCCGTTGATATTGACAGTACGCAGGTCAATATCGCCTTTGCCTACATTGTATTGTCCATCGCGGTCGGTGTCGGCAAAAGCAAACATGCCGCTGCCCAGCTCGTTGGGATTGCATTGGTTGAGCGGACGGCCGTCACTGCGGATTTTCACCCCGCACACCACCACCGGCACATTGCGGCGCACCGCTTCGGCTTTGGCAAAGCGCATCAGGTTGGCAACCTGCTCGGCGCGGTTGTTGATGCGGGTGCTGTTAACCAGTGCCGCCATGCTGGGAAAGGCTATGGCTGCCATAATGCCGATAATGGCAACGGTAACCAATAATTCAATAAGTGTGAAGCCTGAGAATTTGGGATTTTTCATGATTGTGTTCTCAAAAAACGGGCAACCCTGCCGCAGGTGCTGGGCCGTCTAACGCATGTTCGGGGGCGTTGGCGGCGTTTTCAAAACGGGTAAACTGTCCTAAAAAGGTTAAAAACACGCGCCCTGTGGGGCCGTTACGGTGTTTGCCGATAATACATTCGGCCAAGCCTTTAAACTGGCTGTTTTCTTTGGTGTAATATTCGTCGCGGAACATAAACATAATCAAATCGGCATCTTGCTCGATTGCGCCCGATTCGCGCAAATCCGACATCATCGGGCGTTTGTCGGTGCGCTGTTCCACGGTGCGCGACAATTGCGACAGGGCAATGATGGGTACTTGTAATTCTTTTGCCAATGCTTTGATGGAACGGGATATTTCCCCTAATTCGGCGGCGCGGTTGTCGTTGCGCCCCGAGCCGGACATCAATTGCAGGTAGTCAATCACAATCAGTCCGAGTTTGCCGTTAAAGCGGCGTGCCAGCCTGCGCGAGCGGGCGCGGACTTCCAAAGCGGTTAGCCCCGGTGTTTCGTCAATAAAAATGGGTGCATCGGAAAGCTGTAGCACCGCCGCATTGAGCCTGTCCCAATGTTCGTCTTTCAAGCTACCGTTTTTTAAAATGTTTTGTTCCACCCGCCCCACCGAGCTGAGCATACGCAGCACCAGTTGCGAACCGCCCATTTCCATAGAAAATACCGCAACAGGCAGTTTGCTGTCCAGTGCCACATTTTCGGCGATATTGATGGCGAAAGCGGTTTTACCCATAGAGGGACGACCCGCCACAATAATCAAATCCCCCGGCTGCATGCCTGAAGTCATGCGGTCCAAATCCACAAAACCCGTTGCTGTACCCGTTACTTCGTTGGGGTTTTCGCGCTGGTACAGTACATCAATGCGCTGGACGGTTTCGCGCAGCAGCTCTGCCATGTCTAAAAATCCGCGTTTGGCTTTGGCGGTGCTTTCGGCGATTTGGAAAACCTGATTTTCGGCTTCGTCCAAAAGCTGGTCGGCGCTTTTGCCTTGGGGGTTGTAGGCGTTTCTAGCAATTTCCGTTCCAACTTCAGCCAATTGGCGGATAACGGAACGTTCGCGCACAATTTCGGCATAACGGCGGATGTTGGCGGCAGACGGGGTGGACTGCACCAGCGTAACCAGATAGTTGAATCCGCCTGCCGCTTCCAGTTCCTGACGGTTTTGCAGGTATTCCTGCACGGTAACCACATCGGCAGGCAGGTTGTCGCTCATCAGTGTGGCGGCGGCGCGGAAAATCAGGCGGTGTTCGTGCCGGTAAAAATCGGTGTGGCTGACCACATCGGCGATTCTGTCCCACGAGGCATTGTCAAGTATCAGCCCGCCCAAAACCGATTGTTCGGCTTCGGCAGAATAGGGTAGTGCGCCCACGGCTAGGGGTTCGGAATCGGCTAAAACGGCTTCGGAATGCGGCATCATGGTTATTTTACTGGTTTGACGGGCGTGTGCAAACGGGCAAAGCGCGATTGCGGGCTTGTGCGCGTTTTTGTGTTGTAAATGCGTGAAACAGCGGCAAAAGTATGTGTTTGTTAAGCAGCGGTTGCTGCGCCGCTTACGCCCGTGCTGCCGAAACCGCCGCTGCCGCGTTTGCTGGCATCAAACTGTTCTACTTGGCGAAACTGTGCCCGTATCACCGGCACGATAATCATTTGTGCAATGCGGTCAAACGGTTGAACGGTAAAAGGTTGAAGGCTTCTGTTCCACAGCGACACCATCAGTTCGCCCTGATAATCGGAATCAATCAAACCCACCAAATTACCCAATACAATCCCGTGTTTATGTCCCAATCCCGAACGCGGCAGCAGCATGGCTGCCAAGCCCGCATCGCGCAGGTGTACCGCCAAACCGGTGGGAATCAGCTCGGTTTGCTGCGGGGCGAGTGTCAGCGGTGCATCAATACAGGCGTGCAAATCCAAACCTGCCGAACCTTCGGTTGCATAAGCGGGCAGGTAAGCGGCGGCTTCGGGGCGGATGATTTTGAGTTCAACAACAGCGGGATTCATTTTTTATCCTGAATAATAAATGGTTTAAGCATTTTGTTCGCGCCACATTTGATAATCGCGCAAAGGCGGGACGGGCGGATTCAGACAATGGGGGCAAACGCCGGTAAAGTCTTCATCATCATCAAAAATATGCGCGGCATTCGGGTCAAAACGGCTTTGTTGCAACACGGCGTTTGCCAAAGCCTGTGCCTGTGCGGTATCAAAAGTAAAGTCGCGCAAAATTTCCTGCAGCAAAGCGGTTTCGGCAGCGGAAAAACGGCTGCTGTGTTGGGCAATCAAACGGCTGTAATCATCAAAGGCGATTTTCTCGCGCAACAGGGTGTCAAGCTGGGGCATGGTGTCCGCTCCAATCGGCTAAAAATAAACATATATGCCCTAATTCGGCACACGGAAAAACCGCGATGCCGCCGTTGGAAAACGGCGGCACGGCAGGCAGGCTGTGGATTATTCGGTAACGTATTTTTTTCCGTACTGATATTTGTAGGCATTTTTTGCCGTGCGCTCAATACCGTTCAGTACTACGCCGTGAATATCCACTTTATTGTGGCGGAAGCGCGACAGGGTTTCTTCCATATCGCTGATTTCCGTTTTACCGAATTGACAAACCAGCAGTGATGTGCCGATGTGTTGTCCGATAATGGCAGCATCGGTTACCGCCAAAATCGGCGGCGTATCAATGATGATGTAATCATACTGCTTTTGCGCCCACACCAAAAATTCCTGCAAACGCGGCGATTGCAGCAATTCCGCCGCATCATTTGAGCCGCTGCCGCGCGGCATAAAGCTCAAATTTTTGGTTTTGGTGGATTGAATAAATTTTTTGTAATTGGTATGGGCTTCCGTCATTAAATCGGTAAAGCCCGTTTCATTTTCCATTTCAAAAATGGTATGGGCATAGCCTTTACGCATATCACCGTCAATAATCAGCACTTTTTGATTGGTTTGCGCCATCAGCACCGCCAGATTGGCAGCCACAAAGGTTTTGCCCACCCCTTCGGTTGAACCGGAAATCATAATGGTTTTATTGGATTTGTCCATGGTGCTGAAATACAGGTTGGTACGCAGTGCCCGCAGGGCTTCCACACTGGGGTCGGTGGGGTCTTTCAGGGTAATCAGTGAATTGGAACGGGCATCTTTGCTCTTCTTTTTGAGTTTTTTGAATGCTGCGTCTGCTTGGTTTTGCAAGATGGAACGGGGTACGTTTGCCACCACGTCAATACCCAATACTTCAATGTCTTCATGTGAAGAAATACCTTGTTTTAACAGGGTTTTTACCAAAGCGGCAAACACGGACAAAAACAAACCGACCATAGTCGCCAATGCCACAATAATGGCTTTTTTGGGTTTGATGGGGTGTTCGGCTGCAGCAGCGCGGTCAATCACGCGCACACTGCCTTGCGAGCTGGCTTGCAAAATACTCAATTCCTGTTGTTTGTTCAGCAATTGGGTGTAAATGTTTTGACTGATGGTAACATTACGGGTTAAACGCACGATTTCCTGCTGGGTGGCAGGCATTTCGGTGATTTGTTTGTTCAGCCGTTTTTTGGCGTTTTCCAATACTTGAATTTTTTCTTTCAAGGCTTTATAAGCGGGATGGTCGGGGGTATATACTTCAGACAATACCGATTCTTCGGTTTTTAAATCCACAATCTGCATTTCCAGCTTATTCAAGCCTTCCAAAGTGCCGCGGGCTTCACTGGGTACGTCCAAGGATTTGTTTTGGGTGCGGTATTGGTTGAGTTTGTCTTCGGCATCCTGCAGTTCGGTGTGCAGGCGCGGCAGTTCTTCTTCAATAAATTTCAAACCGTATCGTGCGGCTTGAATGTCTTTATCACGGTTTTGTATCAAATAGTTGTCGATAATGCCGTTAAGGGTGTGCACCATTTGGGTGGGCTGGGTGCCGGTAATGGTCAGCCCGATAATGGGGACGTTTTTGCCTTTGGGGGCTACGCTTAAGGTGCTTTTCAGTTTTTCAATGGCGTTTAAGTCGGAATAGTGGGTAAGGGAAAATTCTTGTCCCAAATCGGCTTCTATTTTTTTAATCAGCAGGGTAAAAGCATGATTGACGGTTAAAGGCTGTCCGATTCGTCCGCTGTAACGGCTGCCTTCGGGGGTAATCACGGTATATTCGTGCGGACCTTGGGCAATCAGGGTAAAGCTGCGGTTTAGCCAGGCATCTTGCAGGGTAAATTCGCCGATTTCCACGCGCCCCGTTCCGCTGCTGCCACCGGGAATGATGCGGTCAAGCAGGGTATTTTTCGGGCTGACTTGAATGTTTAAGCCCAATTGCTTAATGGTTTGACCCAGCACCAAACGCGATTTGATAAGTTCGATTTCGGTATCGGCGGGGGTGCGGTTGTCTGCCAATAAATCAGAAAGTTCGCCCAACACCTGATTTTTATTGCCCGATACTTCCAGCATGGCATCTGCCTGATACACGGGCGTGGCGGTAAGGGCGTAAATCACGCCGCCCAAGCCGAATAAAATGGTTGTCAGCAGAATGGGCCATTTGTAAAACCAAATGGCACTGAATAATTCGCGTAGGTCAATTTCGTCGTCTTCAATACGGCGTTGCGGTTCGGAATGGCTGGTGGAGGACATAATATTATTCTTGCTGTGGAGGGGATATTGTGGAAATTTAAGATTTTTTTAGTTTTTTCGCCCACAAATCGGCGGCTTGTTCCAATTGCTGATAAATAAGGCGGAACATATCGTCGCTTTGGCGGTAGGGGTCGGCGATGTCTTTGCTGCCTGTGCCGAGCCATTGCCCGAACAACATGGTTTTGCCGCGCGCGCTGGGGGAAATATCGCTTACGGCATCAATCAGTTTGTGTTCCATTGCCAAAATCAGGTCGTATTGGCGGCACAGTTCGTCCGTCAGTTGTCGGGCGCGGTGGGGGCTCAAATCCACACCGTGCGCGGCAGCAACGGCAGCGGCTTGCGCATCGGCAGGATAATCTTCCAATGCACCCACGCCAGCCGAAGCAATCTCCAAATGGGGCAAACGGGCTTTCAACAGGTATTCGCCTGTAGGGGAACGGCAGATATTGCCCACACACACCACCAAAATCTTATTAAACATGCTGTGAATGCCTTAAAAAATATTTCTTAACAAAAGCACGCTGTTTACAGAAGGTATAATTTGCGACAAAACGCGGTTCCAGCGGGCAACGGGCGCTGCGGTGACATACACCACATCTTGCGGTTTGAGTGCAAACTGCGTACCCATGGCGTAAGCGGTGGCATCTTGCAGATTTAATTGGTAAACGTGAATATTTTTGCCGTCTGTCGCGCCGCGCTGATTGCGAATCACAAACACGCCTGTGGCATTGGCAATGTTTTGGTTCATGCCTGAAGATTGCGCCAAGGCTTCAGTCAGGCTTAAACCGTTGCTGCCAATGGTCAGCACCGATTGTTTGCCAACCTCGCCCATTACATACACAGGCACATTGTCGCGGGTGGGAACGTGAATGATGTCGCCGTCTGCCAACAGGCGGTTTTGCGCCAAATCGCCGCGTTCAACAATATCGTTCAGCGAAACGGTGTAATCGCGCCCGCGATGTGTCCATTTAATGCGGTCGGGGTCGGCTTTGTCGGTAAAACCGCCAGCCAGCGCCACCGCATCAACCAAAGTCAGCGGCACATTAGTCAGCGGGAAATTGCCGTTTTGTTTCACTGCGCCGCTTACCGAAATATTTTGCGAACGGAATTCGGCAATATTCACATCAACTTGTGGTTCTTTAATGTAGCGTTGCAGTCTGTCGGTCAGCAATTGGCGTACTTGTGCCAAGGTTTTGCCGCGCACTTGGATTTTGCCTGCCAAGGGGTAAAAGATATGCCCGCTTTCATCTACCCAAGTGCCTTGTGTGGCTTGTTTGCCTGAAGCACTGCCGCCAGAGAAAGCGTTTAAATCGGGTTGGTTCCATACTTTTACCGACAATACATCGCCGCTACCGATTTTGTAACTATATTGTTTTTTTAGGTTTTCTAAAGCGGGATTGCTGCGGGGACGGGCGCGGCTTTGGCGCATTTGTTCCAGCAGCGCAAAAGTGATGGGATAAACAGCAGTTTGACGGTTTAAATCGGCTTCGGCAGCACTGCCTACCACAACAACGTCTTTGTTGTGGGTATTGACGGTGCTACCTGGAATCAGCGAACCGCGGTGGCTGCACGCGCTCAAAACGCATACGGTTAAACCAAGCAAGATGAAGTTTTGTTTCATAATCATTATTTTTCGGGATTTCAAAGCATCAGTTGCTTGCAACCCCTTATAGTTAGTGTTCTTGTGGGGCGCAATTGTATCATTTTCAAGGCTGGGGGCGCAAAGACCTTACATTTTGTCAGGAATCGTATAAGCAGCCATCGCGCATGTGCAGGGTGCGTTCAAAACGCTGTGCCAGCTCGTCATCGTGAGTAACGACAATCAAAGCTGTACCCAATTCTTGTTTGAGTTCCAGCATCATGTCCAAAATATTGCGAGCATTGTTACGGTCAAGATTGCCCGTGGGTTCGTCTGCCAGCAGGCACTGCGGACGTTTAACCAAGGCGCGGGCAATGGCGGCGCGTTGGCGTTCGCCACCCGAAAGCTCGGTGGGACGGTGCAGCAGGCGTTGGCCCAAACCCACTTTTTCCAACATGGCAGCGGCTTGGGCTTCGGCTTCCTGTCGCGCCATTTTGCCAATCAACAACGGCATCATCACGTTTTCCAAGGCGCTGAATTCACCCAAAAGATGATGAAACTGATAGACAAATCCCAAATACTGATTACGCAGTTGTCCCAATTTGGCTTGACTGAGCGCGCGCAGATTTTCGCCCATCAGCGTAACCGTGCCGCTGCTGGGCATATCCAATCCGCCCAAAATATGCAACAGCGTGGATTTGCCGCTGCCCGATGCGCCGATAATGCTGACGCTTTGTCCGCTGGCGATGTCCAAATTCAAATCGCGCAACACTTCCACATGCAGTGTGCCATCTTGATAGGTTTTACCGACTTGGCGGCAGGATAAAACGGATTTATTCATAACGCAAAGCCTCCGCAGGTTGGGTACGTGCCGCACTCAGGCTGGGGTAGAGCGTAGCAAGGAAAGATAACAGCAAAGAAATCAGTGCCACGCCAAGCACATCGCTTAATTGAATATCGCTGGGCAGATAGCTGAGGAAATACACTTGTGCGGCAATCAATTTAACACCAAACAATCCTTCCACAAACGCCACAATCGCGCCGATTTTCCACGCCAGCAGCACGCCAAACAGCACACCAAAAAACGTTCCCAACAAACCCGCCACCATGCCTTGCACGATAAAAATCTTCATCACGCCGCTGGGCGACAGCCCCAAAGTCCGCAAAATGGCAATATCGGCTTGTTTGTCGGTTACCGCCATTACCAGCGACGACACCAAATTAAACGCCGCCACCACGATAATACAGGTCAACAACAGTGTGAGCATACGCTTTTCCATTTCCACTGCATTAAAATAGCTGCGGTTGTTGTCCGTCCAATTGAGCACCGCCAAACCGTCGCGCTGGTTTTGTGGAATCAGTTTGTCCATCACGGCGGGGGCGTTTTGCGGGTCGTTCAGGCGCAGGCGCAAACCGATTTGGCTTTCATCGGCGCGATAGAGTTTTTGCGCGTCTGCCAAGTGAATCAGTGCCAGTGAAGCATCGGCTTCGTCAAAACCTGTTTTGATGATGCCCGTTACATTAAACTGCTTCAAACGCGGTACCACGCCTGCGGGGGTAACATTGCCTTCGGGGGTAATCAGGGTGACTTTATTGCCTGCTTCCGCGCCCACGG
This sequence comes from Conchiformibius steedae, assembly GCF_014054725.1. Lineage (NCBI taxonomy): Bacteria > Pseudomonadati > Pseudomonadota > Betaproteobacteria > Neisseriales > Neisseriaceae > Conchiformibius > Conchiformibius steedae. The sequence goes on from NZ_CP059563.1 coordinate 1,189,353, forward strand.
CTTCGGCGAGTTTTTCGCCCAGCAAAATATTGAACTCGTCTGCTTTTAGGGTATCAAACGAGCCCTGCGGCATATTGTTGCCGTATTCCACCACTTTTTTTTCATCGGCAGGCGAAATACCGCGCAATTGCACGCCGCGCACTTCGCCTGAATTGGCAAGCAATGCTTGATTGCTGATAAAAGGCGCAGTTGCTGCCACGCCTGCTTGTCCGTCCAACTGCTTTTGCAGGGTTAGCCATGTGCCTTTGCCTGTTTCGGTGTAAAACACTTCGGCATGCGGGGCAATGTTGAGCAGCTGTCCGCGGATGTCTTTTTGAAAACCGTTTACCACCGACAACACCAAAATCAGCGCAATCACGCCCAAGGCGATGCCCAGTATGGAAATTATCGAGATAAACGACATGAAACCGCTGCGTTTTTTGGCGCGCAGGTAGCGCAAACCAATCCAAGTTTCTAAATGTGCCATAAGTTTGTGCAGGGGAAAAACAGGGTAAAGGGCTATTGTATCAAAGTTTGCCTGCACTGGTTTTACAGTAGAAGGCTTTACCTGATTTGACAAATTGGTTAGCATTGCGCCATTGATACGATTGGTAGGTAAGGAATGCGTATGGACGCAGACTTGAAAAGCCGTTTGAAAGACGGTTTGCAACAAATGGGGCTTGCGCCTGATGCAGGGCAACAATTGCTGCTGCTTGAATATGTTGCGCTGCTGACCAAGTGGAACAGCACCTATAATTTAACCGCTTTGCGCACGCCCGAACAGATGATACACCACCATTTGCTCGACAGCTTGACGCTGCTGCCTTATATAAATGGGGTAAAAACGCTGATGGACGTGGGTTCGGGTGGCGGTATGCCAGGTATTCCTACCGCCATTTGTCGTCCCGACTTGCACATTACCCTGCTCGATTCCAATACCAAAAAAACCGCGTTTTTGCAGCAGGCAGTGATTGAATTGGGTTTACCCAATGTAACGGTGGCATCGGGGCGAGTGGAAACCATGCACGACAAAAAAGTGGACGTGGTTACCAGCCGCGCCTTTGCCCAGTTGGACGACTTTATTGCGCTGACGCGCCACTTGTTGGGCGAAAACGGCTATTGGGCGGCAATGAAGGGCGTGTATCCTTATGAAGAACTGGCGCATGTTCCCGCCGATGTGGACGTGTTTCAAATTGAGCGTTTGGACGTACCCGGTTTGGCAGCAGAACGGCATATGGTGCTGATGCGCCCGAAAAGGGGCAATTGATGACACAAAAAATCATTACCGTGTGTAACCAAAAAGGCGGCGTGGGCAAAACCACCACCGCAGTCAATTTGGCAGCATCGTTCGCCCACCGTGGCAAACGGGTTTTACTGGTGGATTTGGACCCGCAGGGCAACGCCACCATGGGCAGCGGCGTGGACAAAAACACTTTCCGCACCGGCACGCGCCATGTTTTATTGGGTGAAAGCGACATCCGCACCGCGATATTGCGCAGCGAAACAGGGCATTACGATGTATTGGCATCCAACCGCGATTTAACGGGCATTGATATTCTGCTGATGGATTTTCCCGCAGGCGAATTGTGTTTGAAAAATGCCTTGGCAACGGTGGCAGACCAATACGATTATATTTTGATTGACTGTCCGCCGACTTTGTCGCTGCTGATGCTGAACGGCTTGGCGGCTGCCGACAGCGTATTGATTCCGATGGTGTGTGAATACTATGCTTTGGAAGGCATTTCTGATTTGCTGGCAACCATTCGCCGTATCCGTCAAACCATTAACCCCAAGCTGGATATTGCGGGTGTGGTGTTTGTGATGTTTACCAGCCAAAACCGTTTGTCTTTGGAAGTAAGCAGCCAATTGCGCCATTATTTCGGACAACGGGTGTTGGAAACCACCATTCCGCGCAATGTGCGTTTGGCGGAAGCACCCAGCCACGGCATGCCTGCGCTGGCTTATGACGAAAAAGCCAAAGGCACACAGGCCTATCTGGCATTGGCAGATGAATTGCTGGCAGTGAAAGAACAACCTGCCATGCAGGGTTATTTAAAACGTATGTTGGTGTTTTAATTGATAAAACCCGCTGTTGTTTAAGCAGCGGGTTTTTTTGACAACCTGAACATTATTCCCTCCCCCGTTAAAGCAAGGGAGGGCTAGGGTGGGGGATTCATTAGGGCGCGGCAGGTGCAGAAGCGGCTTCGGCTGCCGTTTCCGTACCCGCAACGGCATAATCCGCAGCATCTACCACCTGTTTGGATTCAATAAAGTCTTTTAGGATTTGTGCATCAAAAAAGCCCGAATCAAAATAGCTGGGGTGGGTGCTTAATTTGGGATAACCGTCGCCGCCGTTGGCGCAAAAATTGGGCATGGCAATGGTGTAGGTTCTATTGGGGTCAATCGGCTGATTATCAATGCGGATGTTGTCTACCGTGCCGGCATCGTGATTGACATCCATGCTTAAATTGGCGGAAAACTGGGCGTATGCGCCCGAACCCGGTTTTTTCAGGGCAACGGCTTTCAGGTATTGTTCCAGCTCTTGCCCGCTCAAGCGGATTTGCGCTACGGTGTTGCCAAAGGGGTGGACTTTTAAGATGTGTTTGTAGGTCAGTTCGCCTTCGGGCAGGGAATTGCGGATGCCGCCGCTGTTAATCAGGCTGATATCGGCTTTCAGATGGGCTTTTTGCGCTTCGTTAATCAAACGTCCGAGATTGGTGGGACGGTAACGTACGTTGTCGCGGCTGCCGTCAAACACGCCGCGTGTCTGTCCGATTTTGACGCTCAATAATTGGTCGCCTTTGTCCTGATAGGGTTTCAGGCGCGCCAATACTTCTTGGTCTTGGGGAATGGCTTCGGTGTAGTAGCGGTATGTGGTTTTGCCGTCGGCAGTTTTGATTTTTTCTTTCAGGTTGATGGGAATCAGTTGGTAACCCACCAGCTTGGTCACGCCGTTGCGGAATTCAAAATCGGCGCGTCCGATGTATTTGCCCCATTCGCCTGCCTGAACAATCCATGTGCCGTTTTGGTAGTCGGGACGGCAGTCGTCGCCCGGTTTGAAGCGGCTGTTAAACGAGCCGTCGGCATTGATGCACACGGTGGTGTGCGAGTGTCCGCCGATAATCAAATCAAATTTGTCGCTGTCTAGGCTGCGGGCAAGGGTAACATCGCCGGGGGCGTTGGAACCGTGTTTGGCGTTGTGGTAATAGCCCATGTGGGTGAGGGCGATGCGTACGTCGGGACGGTGGGTTTGTCCCAGTTCTTTCAATACGCGGCGGGCAGCTTCTACAGGGGGTTCAAAGGTAATGTTTTCGGTTTGGGCACTGAGTTTGGCGGTGTCTTCGGTGGTGAGCCCCACCACGGCGATTTTTAATCCGCCCTTATTGATAAGGGTATAGGGTTTGGCGAGGTAACGACCTGTTTTGTCATACACATTGGCAGATAAAAACGGAAATTGGGCTTGGTTTTGCTGGGTGTTTAATACATGCAGCGGTTTGTCAAATTCGTGGTTGCCCAGCGCCAGTGCTTCGTATCCGAGCAGGTTCATGCCTTCAATATCGGGTTGGGCGTTTTGAATGTCGGATTCGGGTACGCCGGTATTGTAGTCGCCTGCGTTCAATACCAAAACATATCCGCCGCGTCCTTGTACTTCCTGTTTTACACGGTCGATAACGGTTTTGTGCGCCGCCATGCCGTATTCGCCGCGTTCGTTTGCCCAAAAACGCCCGTGAATGTCGTTGGTGTGCAATACGGTAAAACGGTAGGTTTGGTTAAGGGTATAAGCCGAAGCCGCTTGACTAAGCAGCAAAGCGGCGGTAAAGATGCCGATTTTAGGGGATTTTTTCATTATTTTATTCCTGATTAAGTGGATAAACGCCTGACGCTTGTCAAGCAGGAAAGGTAAAGCATCGTTACAACATGGCACAACAAGCGGCGCACTGCTCGCCAATCGGAAAATGCGCCAGTACAACAAAAATTTTAACGGGTTACAGGCTTGTATTTAATCCGTTTCGGTTTCGCGCCTTCTTCGCCCAAACGACGTTTTTTATCGGCTTCATACTCTTGGTAGTTGCCGTCAAAAAATACCCATTTGGAATCGCCTTCACACGCCAAAATGTGCGTGGCGATGCGGTCCAAGAACCAGCGGTCGTGCGAAATTACCATCACGCTGCCAGCAAATTCCAGCAAGGCATCTTCCAAAGCGCGTAAGGTTTCCACGTCCAAATCATTAGACGGTTCGTCCAACAGCAAGACATTTCCGCCTGCAATCAAGGTTTTCGCCAAATGCAAACGTCCGCGCTCGCCGCCCGACAGCTTGCCGACAATCTTGCTTTGGTCGCTGCCTTTAAAGTTGAAACGCCCCAAATACGCACGCGCAGGCAGCTCAAATTGCCCCACCTGCAAAATATCGCGCCCTTCGGCAATCTCGTCAAACACGGTTTTGTCGTTGCCCAAACCTTCGCGGCTTTGGTCAATCAGGCTCATTTTTACCGTTTGTCCGATTTTCACTTCGCCCGAATCAGGCTGCTCTTTGCCCGCAATCATCTTAAACAGCGTGGATTTACCCGCACCATTCGGACCGATAATGCCGACAATCGCGCCCGCAGGCACTTTAAAGCTCAAATCATCAATCAGCACTTTGTCGCCAAACGATTTGGAAACATTGACAAATTCAATCACTTCATTGCCTAAACGCTCGGCAACGGGAATAAAGATTTCCTGCGTTTCATTGCGTTTTTGGTATTCGTAATTGGACATTTCCTCAAAACGCGCCAAACGCGCTTTGGATTTGGCTTGACGACCTTTGGCGTTTTGGCGTACCCATTCCAGCTCTTGTTTCATCGCTTTAATGCGTGCCGCTTCGGATTTGGCTTCGTTAGCTAAACGCTGTTCTTTTTGTTCCAACCAAGACGAATAATTGCCTTTCCACGGAATACCGTGTCCGCGGTCCAGTTCTAAAATCCATTCGGCGGCGTTGTCCAAGAAATAGCGGTCGTGGGTGACGGCAACCACTGTACCGGGGAAACGCACCAAAAATTGTTCCAACCATTCAACGGATTCCGCGTCCAAGTGGTTGGTGGGTTCGTCCAACAGCAGCATATCGGGCTTGGACAACAGCAGTTTGCACAGGGCAACGCGGCGTTTTTCACCACCCGACAAATGGGCGATTTTTGCGTCCCAATCGGGCAGGCGCAAGGCATCGGCGGCGATTTCCAATTCGTGTTCCGCGCCGCCGCTGGACGAACCGGCGGCGATAATGGCTTCCAAACGTCCTTGTTCTTCCGCCAACGCATCAAAATCGGCATCGGGTTCGGCGTAGGCGGCATACACTTCTTCCAAGCGTTTTTGTGCGGCAACCACTTCGCCCAAACCGCTTTCCACTTCTTCGCGCACGGTTTTTTCGGGGTCTAATTCGGGTTCTTGCGGCAGGTAGCCGATTTTAATGCCGCTCATCGGTATGGCTTCGCCGTCAAATTCTTTGTCCACGCCCGCCATAATGCGTAATACGGTGGATTTGCCCGCGCCGTTTAAGCCCAGCAAGCCGATTTTGGCACCGGGGAAAAACGACAGGGAAATATCTTTAATAATGGTTTTTTGCGGGGGAACGGTTTTGCTGACGCGCAGCATGGAATAAACGTATTGGGACATGGGCTTTCCTGTGGTAAAAAAGTTACAATGCGGTTAAAATTTACCCATTTTAACCGTCTTTATGCATTGGTAACAAGGTTTGCCGCGATTCTTGTGTCAAGCAAGACAAACGCACTGCTGCGCCATGCGCTATAAGCGATTGGGGTTTCGGCTATCACGGCTTGTGTGGATTGTGCTTGATAAAGTATTTAATGATAACATATTTTTGCGATGCGCTTGTTTGCGTTACAATACGCGGTTTTTTTGATTGAGGCGTGTTGCCATGTCTGCCGTTCCTGCTTATTTAGACCATATCCGCATTGTGCTGTCGCGCACCAGCCATCCCGCCAATATCGGCGCGGCGGCGCGGGCGATGAAAACCATGGGTTTGCGCCGTTTGGTGCTGGTGTCGCCCAATTTGATGGCAACGCCGCAAACGCCTGTTCCGCCTGTTTTTGATGCGGCGCAACCCGAAGCTTTCCGTTTGCCTGAAGAAAGTTTTGCTTTGGCATCGGGCGCGGCAGATGTATTGGAACAGGCGCAGATTGTGGCAGATGTGGCAACGGCGGTGGCGGATACGGCGTTGGCATGCGCTTTAACCAGCCGCCGCCGCGAATTGGCTGCGCCTTTGCATACCCCGCGCCAATTGGTTCCCGAATTATTGGCAGCAGCGCAGGCAGGGCAACAGGTGGCATTGGTGTTTGGTAATGAAACCTTTGGTTTGGATATTGATGAAGTGCGCTGCTGCAACCGCTTATTAACGATTAACGGCAATCCCGATTATTTTTCCTTGAATTTGGCGCAGGCTGTGCAGGTGGTGTGTTACGAACTGTTCAGTCAAACCGATGCCGATTTAAGCCGTTTGACCCCTGCTGCCGCGCCTGCCACAGCAGAACAGGTGGCGGGCATGGTGGGGCATTTGGAAACCATGTTGCAGGAAATGGATTTTTTTGGTCGGCGCAATGCAGAGCGCATGATGCGCCGTTTGCAGGTATTGTTCCAACGCGCCGCGCCCGAATCGGAAGACATTGATTTATTACGCGGGATTTTTCGTACTGTGCAAAACCGCATTGGTGCAAAAAAAGAATAGTCCCGCAGGGTGCGGGACTGTGTGGGAATAAATATAGTTGATAAACATAAAAACGAGACAAGGCGGCAACGCCCGCCGTGTACGCATAGTACATTAGGGCGTTGGCAACGCGGTATCGTTGCGATTTTTATCAACTATAGGTTTAACCTGTAAATACAGGCAAAATACCGCCCTTGCTTAATAATTGCGCCAAAATATTCATCACGCCAAAGGCAAACACCCATACCATCAGCCAAGTGCCGCCAAACACGCGGTATTGCGTACCCGCACCAAATTTTTGGCGTGATGCGCGTAACAGCAGGGCAGGTACTAATGCTGTCCACACGGTAGCGGCAAAGCCCACATAGCTGATGGCGTGTACAAAACCTGTAGGGAACAACAGGCAAGCAATTAACGGCGGTAGAAAGGTAATGGCAGCGGTTTTGCTGCGCCCACTGCGGCTGTCGTCAAAACCGAACAAATCGGCGATGTAGTCAAACAATCCAAGCGTTACGCCCAAAAACGACGACGCAATCGCCATATAAGAAAAGAAATTTAAAATCCACGCCATATTGCCTGTGCTGGCAAATTTGGATAATTCCTGTACCAATACTTTAACGTTGCCGTCTGCCTCAATAACGGGCGCAAACGCCGAGCGTGGCAAATTGCCCTGAACCGCTGCTTGCCACAGCACATACACCGCCAAGGCAATCAGTGTGCCGATTTGCAGGGCGCGCGCCACTTTGCGGGCATTGCCGTCAAAATATTTGAACAAGCCCGATACATTGCCGTGAAAACCAAACGATGCCAAACACACGGGCAAAGCTGTTCCTATATAAATCCAATAAGAGCTGTCGGCAGGGGCGTGGCTGTCTAATAAAACAGGCAGTTTGGCAGAAGCCAGCAAACCGCCGTTCGCCCATAAAAAGGCAATGACCATGCCGCCGATTAACACGGTGGTGAGCCTGTCCACCCAACGCGCCGACAACCACACGCACACGGCAAACATCAGGAAAAACACGATTTGCCCGACAGGCAGCGGCGCATTGCCCAAAGCCTGTGCGGTCAGGTCGCCGCCGGCAGAAATATAGGCATAAGTGAGCAGATACAGCACAAACGCCACCGATAAACCGTTGACAATACTCCAACCGCGTCCGAGCAGGTCGTTTACCATGGTGTCAAAATTCGCGCCCTGCGGGTAATGGGTGTTTACTTCCAAAATCATCAGCCCCGATGAGAGCATGGAAAACCATGTGTATGCCAACACCAGCAGCGAGCCGACAAACCACACGCCTGATGTGGCGGTGGGGTTGGCGAGCATGCCCGCGCCAATCACGGTGCCAGCGATAATCATCGCACCACCCAGTAAAGAAGCCTGTTTCTGCATAAAAAATCCGTTTGTATTTTGCAACAAAAGACAAGTATTATAACCTGTTTTTACATAAAAACACATTTGGCAAGATTTGTTTGCACAGCCTGCAAAAGTTGTCGTCAAATATGCCACACTTTTACCTGCGCCCCTTGGGGCGCGGTGCATTACGGCACAACAATGCCGTTATAATTGTCGCTATTCAGAGATTAAAATTTTATGGGTATTGCATCATGTCCCGTTCCGCTTCCACCACTACCACGCCTGTTACCACATTTCCCGCGAAACCTGCTGCACGCACCCGCGAACCCAACGCGGATAAGGCTTCGGCGTTTGCCCGAATGTTGTCCGCCTATGGCGACCGCCGTGCCGTCAGTATGCTGTTTTTGGGTTTTTCTTCGGGGATTCCGCTGGCATTGATTTTTGGTACGCTGTCGCTGTGGCTGACCGAAGCGGGCATTGAACGCAAAGCCGTTACCATGTTTAGTTGGGCGGCTTTGGGTTATTCGTTCCGCTTTATTTGGGCGCCAATGATTGATTCGCTGCCTTTGCCTGTGCTGACCAAATGGTTGGGGCGGCGGCGGGCGTGGCTGCTGTTGGCGCAAAGCATGGTGATTGCCGCGCTGTTGCTGATGTCGTCTTTAAACCCCGCTGATGCGGCGGTGCTGAATCTGATGGCGGCGGCGGCGGTGATGTTGGGTTTTTCGGCTGCTACGCAGGATATTGTGATTGATGCCTACCGCATTGAACGTGCCCCCGCAGATGCGGCGGCGCAATCGGTAATGTCGTCCACCTATGTAACGGGCTACCGTTTGGGCATGGTGTTGTCGGGTGGCGGTTCGCTGTTTTTGGCGGCGTATTTTGGTTCAACCGCCAAAGAATACGTTTATTCGGCTTGGCAATACACTTATATGATTATGGCGGCGGCGATGGGCGTGGGCGTGCTGACCACTTTGTGCGTGCGCGAGCCCGAACGTCCGCAAGGCGCAGAAACAAAAGCCCATCAGGGCAGCGACAACCTGCGTTTGGTGCTGTTGTTTGCCTTGGCGGTCACGGCGTTTGTGCTGGTGTTCCGTCAAATGGGCGCATGGCTGCCGTCCAGTAAAGACGCGTTAACCGCCTTCGGTTTGGAAGCCTTGCGTTTAACGGCTTCGGCTGCGGCTGCGGTGGTGGCGGGTTATACGGGCGTGGCTTGGGGGATTGTCCCTGCGCAAGTGGCGAAACGCACTTGGATTACCCCGCTAACCGATTTTTTCAGACGCTATGGCAAACGCGCTTTGCTGCTGTTGGCATTGGTGGGTTTGTACCGCATTTCCGATATTGTTGCGGGCGTGATTTCGCTGGTGTTTTATGCCGATTTGGGTTTCAGTAAAGAACAGATTGGCGCAGCGGTGAAAAGTTTTGGCGTGATTATGTCTATTGTGGGCGGATTGGCTGGCGGTATGTTGGCACAACGTTTGCCCGTAATGAAAATGATGATGTTTGGCGCGGTGCTGGCAGCGGCAACCAATCTGCTGTTTATCCTGCTGGCGCAAAACGGCGGCAATGTGGCGATGCTGTATTGGGTGGTGGGTTTTGACAATTTTGCTGCAGGCTTGGCTTCTACTGTGTTTGTGGCGTTTTTGTCTGCGCTGACCAATATCCGCTTCAGTGCCGTGCAATACGCGCTGTTCAGTTCGCTGATGACTTTGTTCCCGAAAGTATTGGGTGGTTATTCGGGCGGAATGGTGGATGCCATGGGCTATGAAGGCTTTTTCGCCTTTACCGCCGCATTAACCTTGCCCGTGCTGCTGCTGGTTTGGTTGGTTAATAAAAAAATCTTTTCCAAACAGTAAGTTTCAATATTGGCTTGAACATACACACACCCGCACCGTTTCCGCAACGGCTGCGGGTGTGTTGCGTGTTACAATCGCGGCTTTGTGATTTTGGGAACAACCGCCATGCGCGTGATTTCTGCCAATGTAAACGGCATCCGTTCTGCCTATAAAAAAGGCTTTTATGAATATTTGGCGCGGGCTGATGCCGATTTTGTCTGCCTGCAAGAATTAAAAGCACAAGAAGCCGATTTGTCGGAAGAAATGAAACGCCCGCACGGTATGCACGGCGTGTGGCATTGCGCCGAAAAACGCGGTTACAGCGGCGTGGCAGTGTACAGCCGCCGCGAACCCGATGCAGTACAAATCGGCATGGGCGTGGAAGAATTTGACCGCGAAGGACGTTTTGTCCGCGCCGATTTCGGCAATTTGAGCGTGGTGTCGCTGTATCTGCCTTCGGGCAGCAGTGCCGAAGCCCGTCAGCAGGCAAAATTCCGTTTTTTAGACGTGTTTTATCCGATGTTGGCACAAATGGCAGCAGAAGGGCGCGATATGGTGGTGTGTGGCGACTGGAACATTGCCCATCAAAACATTGATTTAAAAAACTGGAAAGGCAATTTAAAAAATTCAGGCTTTCTACCCGAAGAGCGTGAATGGATTGGCAAAGTGATTCATCAATTAAAATGGGCAGATGTGTGGCGGCAGCTTTATCCTGATGTGGCGGGTTATACTTGGTGGAGCAACCGCGGTCAGGCTTATGCCAAAGACGTGGGCTGGCGCATTGATTATCAGATGGCAACTGCAGGTTTGGCGGCGCGGGCGCAGCAGGCGCACGTTTATAAAGAAGAAAAATTTTCCGACCACGCGCCTTTGGTGGTGGATTATGCCGATGTTTGATGACGGTGCGACTTTATTGCTGTTAGACGATGCCGCGCAGTCGCAGGAATGGATGCGGCTGTGGGCGCGGGCGTATCCCGAAACATGGTATGGGTGTGTTGATGCGGCGGATGGGCTGGCGCGTATGCAGGAAGCGTGTGCCAAAAGCCACGGCGATTTAGCGGTGGTGGCGCAGGGTGGGGCAGCGGCGGCAGTTGTCAGCTGGTGGAACAATGCAGATTGGCGTACCCAGCAGCGGACAAAAGCCGTGATTGTTTGTGCGCCTGATGATTATCAACACTGTTTGCAAACGGTGCGTTTTTCCTGCCGCACGGCGTGGGTGTGTCGTGCCGACCATGCCGAAATATGGCGCAGCGATGCCGAAGCAGCAGGGGCGCGTGTACTGATTCCCGCGCCTGCCGATGCACCGCAAGCACGTGGGCAATGGCATTGGGGCATGCAGCTGTTGGCAGAGATGTTGGACTATGGTTGATTAAAATCGCAATGGTGTTTCAATAAAAAAACGGCAGCCTGTTGAGGCTGCCAAAAGCTTTTTAGGAGAATAAAAATGAAGAATCTTGCCGTGGCGCACCCGACTGGGTTCGAACCGGCGACCTTCAGCTTCGGAAACTGACGCTCTTCCAACTGAGCTACGGGTACGCGGGCAAGAGCGTTAAGATACCCGAAAACAGGCAGTTTGGCAAAATTTTTTGGCACGGCGCGGGCGCGATTGGGTATAATGCCGTGTTTTATTTTAAAATGTTTTGCCTGATGCCGTGTGTGTTCCGCACAACGGTAGTGTGGGCGTGAAAGAAGGAATCCGATGGCTGATAAAAAGCTGTTAAGCAAACAGGAAATTGTGGCACTGCGGGCGCAGGCGCACGGTTTGAATCCCGTGGTGATGGTGGGGCAGAAAGGGCTGACCGATGCCGTAATTCGGGAAACCGATACCGCATTACGCGCCCACGGGCTGATTAAAGTGCGCGTGTTTGGCGATGACCGCGATGAACGCGAACAGATTTGCCGCGAATTGTGCGCCGCTACCGATGCGCAATTGGTGCAGCACATCGGCAAACTGCTGGTGTTGTACCGCGAAAAACCTGAAACAGACGAAGCTGTTTAAGCGGTCACGCCACGGCAGGCAGCGATAAAATCCGCCATTTTGTGCGGGCATTTGATGCCTGCCGCTGCTTCCACCCCGCCCGACACATCTACCGCCCTTGCCTTGGTTTGCACCAGCGCGGCGGCAACGTTGTCGGGATTTAATCCGCCTGCTAAAATCCAATGCCCGCGCAGAGACGGCGGTAACACTTGCCAATCAAAGGTTTGCCCTGTGCCGCCGTATGCACCCTCCACCCACGCATCCAACAAAATCCCCCGCGCATCGGCATAATCGGCAAACGCCTGTTCAATATCGCTGCCCGTGCGCACCCGCACCGCTTTCAAATAAGGACGCTGAAACTGTCGGCAGAATTCAGGTGTTTCATCGCCATGAAATTGTAATAAATTTAACGGCACTTGTTGCAATGTCTCGTAAACGGTATCGGCATGAGCGTTCACAAACAAGCCCGTCAGTTGCACAAATGGCGGTACAGCGGCGGCAATCTGTTGCGCCTGTTCCAGCGAAACATGGCGTTTACTGCCTTGAAAAAACACCAAGCCCAAAGCATCTGCGCCCAAATCGGCTGCCAAACGGGCATCTTCAGCACGGGTAATCCCGCAAATTTTGATTTGTACTTTTTTCATTTGATTAAAAAATTAAGATTTTGATTTTTTAGGCACACTTGCCAAAGCCTGTTGCCACGCCGAAACATAACGCCGTTCGCGCACACGGTGAGGAGCGTGTTTCTGCATCTCGTGCACCGCATCTGCCACCGCCGTATCAGCATACCACAACTCATCTGCTAATTGTATTGCACTGTTTTGGCAGATAAAAATGTATTTTTGTCCTGTGTGTTCATCGGTTTCACTGATTTCCAACAACGGCGCAGCGGCAAAATGTACTAAAGCCTTTTGGACAGCGAGATTATGTTGTCCTATTTCTTCAGGCGAGGGTGCAGGGCGTTCAGGTGCGCCATCATTTAAACCTAAACGCTGCGGACAAATACGGTATTGCTGCGCCCACAGCAACAAAGCCCTTGTTGCCGCTTTGCCGTGTACAAACACACCATGCGGCGCGTGTCGGTACAGACCATTGCGCCAACGCACGGTGCGGGCGCGTAACAGCCCTTGATGGTCACTCACAAAACGCACGGTAAAACGTTCCGCCGCCGTTGCTGCCGTATAAGCAGGATGTTCTTGCAAAAATCGCCCTTTTTGCGCCAAAGCGTGCAATATACCTACTGCTGCCTTGCCCGAAATGGCTGCGGGATAGGCATTGTTCGTCCGTGCCAATGCGCGTACCGTATCGGCGTATGCCTGTTGGCAGGCGTGTACCGTTCCTGCGCCCTTGTCGTCGTGCCAAATTACCGTGCCAAAACCATCGGGTAAGGCAAAAACCTGATGGGTCAAATCTTCAGGCAAATCAGGCGGCGGTGCGGGCGGGTGCAGCAGTGTTTGCGCTGTTTCGCACCAATTGGGCTGGTGTTGCGTTAATTGTTGCAAAAATTCTGCCAACACCAACACATCTGTCATCGCCCGATGGCGCGAAGCAGGCACATCAATGCCAAAGCGTTCCGCCACATTATCCAAACTGTGTTTTTTTTCCTGTGGAAACAAGTGTTCCGACAGCTTGACCGTACACAGTGCAGGCGTGGCAAACGCTATGTTTTCCCGCTCAAATTCTTGTTTCAACAGCGTGTAATCAAATTTGCTGTTGTGCGCCACCAATATGCAGCCGCGCAAATCTGCTGCCAAATCCGCCGCTGTGTCGCCAAACACAGGCGCATCTGCCAGCAGCGCATCATCAATGCCCGTCAGCTTTTCGATAAACGGCGTGAGTGCTTGTTGTGGGTTAATTAACTGTTGTACCTGCTTGATTGTGCCGTTTTCAAATTTCAGATAGGCAATTTCAATCATGCGGTCGCGTAAAAAATCGCCGCCTGTGGCTTCCAAATCCAGTACCGCCACTGCCCGCCCCAACCGCAACAGCTGCCGCGCCAATTCCGCAAAACGTTTTTCCATAATAATTTCTGCTTGCAGATAATGATTTAGCAGATATTGTAAACTTTTTGCGCCTGTATGTCTTGACTGTTTTGCACCTGATGGGTAGAATTCAAATCTTTGCTGCACCCGTAGCTCAGTTGGATAGAGTATCTGGCTACGAACCAGAGGGTCGGGCGTTCGAATCGCTCCGGGTGCGCCAATTACCGTATTTTCCTTTCTTTTGGTTAAAAACGCGCCCATCGTCTAGCGGTTAGGACATCGCCCTTTCACGGCGGTAACCGGGGTTCGATTCCCCGTGGGCGTGCCAATTTTCAACCCTGTTTCTGTATGAAACAGGGTTTTTTCTTTGCTTCTGATTCTGCGGGCTAAAGAAAAAACCGCACAGAATCAGAGGATTTTGCGCGGTTAAATATAGTTGATAAAAATAAAAACGAGACAAGACGCCAACGCCCGCCGTGTACGCGTAGTACATCAGGGCGTTGGCAACGCTGTATCGTTTTGATTTTAACCAACTATACTTTACTTGGCTTCTTTTGCCTGCCAAGTATCCTTTAAACCCACTGTGCGGTTAAACACAGGCTTGCCTGCCGTGTGGTCGTGGCGGTCAGTCACAAAATAGCCCAAACGCTCAAACTGCCAACGGCTTTCCGCTGCCAATTCGTTGGCAACAGGTTCTACCCAAGCCGTGATTTCGCGCATGGAATCGGGGTTCAGGAAATCGGTAAACGGCAAGTATTCGCCGTCCGCACCACGCACCGCATCAGGGCGTTCCACCGTAAACAAGCGTTCGTACAGGCGCACTTGCGCGGGAACGGCGTGTTCCGCGCTCAACCAGTGAATCACGCCTTTGACTTTGCGCCCTTCGGGTTTTTTGCCTAAAGTATCGTGGTCAATACTGCATTTTAATTCAATGATTTCGCCGTTTTCGTTTTTCACGGCTTCATCGCATTTAATCACATAGCTGTAACGCAGGCGCACTTCGCCGCCAACGCTCAAACGCTGCCAACCTTTGGGCGGATTGTCGCTAAAATCATCGCGTTCAATATACAGTGTTGAAGAAATGGGAATGTCGCGTTCGCCCATTTCGGGGTGGTTGGGGTGATAAGGCGCAGAACGGCTTTGCGTTTTGCCTGCTTCAAAATTGGTCAGCGTGATTTTCAGCGGATTGAGTACCGCCATCATGCGCGGGGCGCTGTTTTCCAAATCTTCGCGCACTGCGCCTTCCAACACGCTCATGTCCACAATGTTTTCCGATTTGGAAATCCCGACACGCTTGGCAAACAGGCGCAAACCCGCAGGGGTGTAACCACGGCGGCGCATACCCGAAATGGTGGGCATACGCGGGTCGTCCCAGCCGTTTACATGCCCTTCGCTGACCAATTGGTTGAGTTTGCGCTTGGATGTGATGGTGTGTAACAGTTCCAAACGGGAAAATTCGTATTGGCGCGGACGGGTGGAGTGGGGTGCGGGAATGTTGTCCAACACCCAATCATACAACGGACGGTGCGCTTCAAATTCCAGCGAACATAAGGAATGGGTAATGCCTTCAATGGCATCGGAAATGGCGTGGGTGTAGTCGTACATAGGATAGATACACCATGTGTCGCCTGTGTTGTGGTGGTGGGCGCGGCGGATGCGGTAAATGACGGGGTCGCGCAGGTTGATGTTGCCCGATGCCATGTCAATTTTCAGGCGCAGGGTTTTGCTGCCGTCTGGGAATTCGCCGTTTTTCATGCGCTGGAACAAATCCAGATTTTCTTCAATGCTGCGGTCGCGGTAGGGGCTGTTTTTGCCTGCTTCGGTAAGCGTGCCACGGTATTCGCGGATTTGTTCGGCAGTTAAATCATCTACATAGGCTTTACCGTCTTGGATTAAACCCACGGCGTAATCAAACAGTTGTTGAAAATAATCAGAGGCGTAACGGGGTTTGCCAGCCCAATTAAAGCCCAACCATTGCACGTCTTCTTTAATGGCATCTACGTATTCTTGGTTTTCTTTTTCGGGATTGGTGTCGTCAAAACGCAGATTGCACAAGCCGTTGTAAACATAAGCCAAACCAAAGTTTAGACAGATGGCTTTGGCGTGTCCAACGTGCAGATAGCCGTTGGGTTCGGGGGGGAAGCGGGTATGGACGGCGCTGTGTTTGCCGCTTGCCAAATCTTGGTCAATCACGGTGCGGATAAAGTGGTTGTCGGCAAATTGTTCTTTATTCATCAAAATTCCTTGTGGAAAACGGGCGTTTTCCGCTGGTTTACGGCGGAAAAGGCAAAAATAAGCCTGAAATTATAACCCAGAATACTGCGAAACGCCGCTTTGCACAAAGCGTTTAAACGGTGTTATATTCGGCTTATCTGTATTTCCCGATAGCGATTATTTGAGAAGGTTTCAAAATGTCCGATTTCCGTCAAGATTTTTTGCGTTTTGCGCTGGATTGCCAAGTATTGAAATTTGGTGAATTTACCACCAAAGCAGGACGACAATCGCCGTATTTTTTTAATGCGGGTTTGTTTAACGATGGTGCGTCTGCGCTGCAATTGGCGCGGTTTTATGCTGAAGCCATTATTCACAGCAAAATTGAATTTGATATGCTGTTTGGTCCTGCTTATAAAGGGATTATTTTGGCGGCTGCCACGGCGATGATGTTGGCGGAACGGGGTGTGAATGTGCCGTTTGCCTACAACCGCAAAGAAGCCAAAGACCACGGCGAAGGCGGGGTGTTGGTGGGTGCGCCTTTGGCGGGGCGGGTGCTGATTATTGACGATGTGATTTCGGCGGGAACATCGGTGCGCGAATCGGTGCGCCTGATTGAAGCAGCGGGCGCGACACCTGCGGCGGTGGCAATTGCGCTGGACCGCATGGAAAAAGGCACGGGCGAAAAATCGGCGGTGCAGGAAGTAGAGCAGCAATACGGTTTGCCCGTGGCGGCAATTGCCACTTTAGACGATTTGTTTGCGCTGCTGCGCGCCGAGCAAAGCGAGGCATTAACGGCATATCTGCCTGCGCTGACGGCTTACCGCGAGCGTTATGGCGTTTCTGCTGCTTAATTGAAAACAGGCGCATACTGCTAATGTATGCGCCTGTTTTTATAGTTTTTTAAATTCAAAAATGCTGAAATCGGGAAACACGCTTAAATAATACTGCGCCCCGTGTGCTTCCAGTTCGGCGGTATGCCAAAAACGCTGTTGGGTTTTCGGCAGCAGCACAAAGGCGATGTGATAGGGTTCGCGAATTACCGCTTGGGTGTGTTTGGCGTGTTGTCGCCACATTTGCGCGATTTTCGGCACATCTTGAAAACGGATTTGTGCCAAGGGCATTAAGTGGCGTTCAGGCTTTTTTTTGGTCGCAAATTCTTCGTCTTCGTTTTCAACTAATTGCCATTTTCCATGTTCATAACGGAAAAACAATAATTTATCAGGATGCTGTGGGTCTTGTGCCAGCAGTTCAATGCGTGGGCGCACGCCATTAAAAAAATCTATTTTTTCATAAATATACACGGACTTGCCTGCAAACTGTGGCTGCTGGGGCAGGCTGTTTTGCGCGGATTGCAGTAAGGCGGTGTCTTCCAGCAGGTTGCGGCGGGGCGCGGGTGCGCTTTTTGCGGAGGATTTTTTAGTGGGGGTGTCGGCTTCGGCAGCGTCGCCGCATGCGCCAGTCAGCAATACGCTTGCCAGCATTAGGCTGGAAAATATTTTTTTAATCATGGTGTTGATTGTGTGTGTTTAATTGTTTTCGTTCGTAAACGGCTTGGGCGAGTGTGCCTGCATCTACATATTCAATCTCGCTGCCTAAAGGCATGCCCCGTGCCAAACGGCTGATGCGGTAGGGCTGGGATTTCAGCAGTTCAATCAAAACATAAGCGGTGGCATCGCCTTCGGCGGTGGCGGCGGTGGCAATAATGATTTCGCTGATGTGGCTGCGCGACAGGCGTTCTATCAACCTTTCCAGTGCGATGCTGTGCAAATCCATGTTTTGTATGGGGTTGATTTGTCCCATGAGCACAAAATAGACACCGTCGTGGCAGTTCGCGGCTTCCATGGCGGCAACATCGGCGGGCATGGAAACAATCATCAGCCGTTGCGGGTCGCGGGTGGCATCGGCGCACACGCTACAGCGTTCGCCTTCGCAAAAGGTATTGCAATCAATACAATGGTTAATTTGTTTGAGTGCGTGTTGCAGGGCTTGGGCGAGTTCGTCTGCGCCTGCGCGGTTTTGCTGCAACAGGGCGTGTGCCATGCGTTGCGCGGTTTTGGGTCCGACATTGGGCAAAACGCACAGGGCTTTAATCAGTCGGTTAAAGGCATCCATGGGCGATAAAAAACGGGCTTTTCGGGTGTGCGGACGGGGTGTTTGCCCGCGCATCCGAAAAGCGCCATTATAGTCAATCTGCTTGCGTTTTCCTATGCTGATGAAAACGCAAACGCATCAACAGGATAAGTTTACAGCAATACGCGGCGGAAGTCTTTCAACAAATTCGCCAAATACACGGTAAAGCGCATGCCTGCTGCGCCGTCAATCACGCGGTGGTCAAACGACAAGCTCAAGGGGCACATCAGGCGCGGCTCAAACTCTTTGCCGTTCCAAACGGGCTTCATTTGCGATTTGCACACGCCCAAAATCGCTACTTCAGGGGCGTTCACAATCGGGGTAAAGCTGGTGCCGCCGATGCCGCCCAAGCTGGAAATGGTAAAGCACGCGCCTTGCATTTCCTGCGGTTTCAGCTTGCCTTCGCGGGCTTTTTTGCTCAATTCCGCCAGCTCTTGGCTGATTTCTTTCAGACCTTTTTTGTCCACGTCTTTAATCACGGGCACGACCAAACCGTTGGGCGTGTCGGCGGCAAAACCGATGTGGTAGTATTTTTTCAACACCAAATTATCGCCGTCCAAAGACGAATTAAATTCGGGGAAGGCTTTCAGCGCCGACACGCTGGCTTTGATAATAAATGCCAAGGGCGACACTTTTACGCCTGCTTTTTCCCATTCTTTGTTCAGGCTTTGGCGGAACGTTTCCAAATCAGTCATGTCCGCTTCGTCGTTTACGGTAACGTGCGGAATCATCACCCAGTTGCGCGACAGGTTTTGACCGGAAATTTTCTTAATGCGGCTCAGTTCTTTCACTTCAATTTCGCCGAACTTGGCAAAATCCACTTTCGGCCACGGCAACAAGTCCAGTCCGCCGCCGAGAGAAGCGGCAGCGGCAGGTTTGGCAACGGCTGCGCCGCCTTGCATCACGCCTTTTACAAAGCCTTTCACGTCTTCCGCCAGAACGCGACCTTTTGCGCCTGTGCCGTTTACCAAGCTCAAGTCCACGCCCAATTCACGCGCCAGTTTGCGCACAGACGGACCTGCGTGGGCTTTGGCAAAACCTGCTTCATTAACAGGGGTGTCGCCAAAAGCAGCTTTGGGGGCGGCGGCAGGGGCTTCGGTTTTGGCGGGTGCAGCGGCAGGCGCAGTAGCGGGCTGCGGTGCGGGTGTTTCGGCTTTGGGTGCGCTGGGGGCAGGGGCAGCAGAAGCGGCGGTTTGCACATCGGCAATCGGGCTGCCTTCGGACACTTTGTCGCCCACTTTCATGTGCAAGGCGGTAATTACGCCCGCAGCGGTGGACGGTACGTCCATGGTGGCTTTGTCGGATTCCAAAGTCAGCAGCACATCATCCAGCGAAACGGTATCGCCCACTTTAACTGAAATATCAATGACATCTACTGTGCTGCCACCGATGTCGGGAATGGCAACGGTTTGTACGGCTGCACCTGATGCAGCGGGCGCAGCTTGGCTGGGGGTTTCTGCTTGAGCAGGGCTTTCAGCGGGTGCAGCAGCGGCAGACGCACTGCTTTCCACACGCACAATCACGCTGCCTTCAGAAACTTTGTCGCCTGTTTTTACCAATACTTCAGCAACCACGCCCGCCGCATCAGCGGGAACGTCCATGGTGGCTTTATCGGTTTCTAAAGTAATCAGGGTGTCGTCCAAGTTTACGGTGTCGCCCACTTTCACTTCTACGGCAATCACATCTACATTTTCGTGTCCGCCGATGTCGGGGACTTTAATTTCAATTAAGCTCATGATTTAACTTTCTTTTGTTTGAATGGGGAAACGATGCGTACAGATTTGACAGATTACCGGTACATACTGTGCCAAACCCGAACAGATGATTTTATTTGGCATAAAATACAACATTGTATTTGCCCCAAAAAAGGTTTTTACAGCCTTCAAACGGCTTGCTTCCATTGTTGCCATTGCGAAAAACGTTGGTTCAACAAGGCTTTGATGCGGTCGTAATGTTCCCAAGTATCGGGTACGCGGTAATCGGCGTATTCGCTGAATGTATCATTGAAGTCTTGCAGATAATGGGCGTACTGCTGCGCAAAACTGCCATTGTCTTCTTGATAGTAATCAACGGCAAAGGCTTCACCCGTTTCGTTGAAATCTTCGCCCCACAACTTTTCATCGCAATATTTGATTAAGAACTCAACGCCTGTGATTTCCCGACGCAATAGCTGTGCAATGGCTTCAGGCTCTTCTTCGGTGTGAATATCGCCTGCCAAACCTTGCTCAAACGCCCAAGTTAAGAAAAAGCCGATGTGAACACCTGCATTTTCTTCCGGTACGTCGTCGGGAAAACCATCGCTGCCATAATGCCAATCCATACGGTCTATTGCCATGTTTTCATCCTATTTTTCGCATTGTTTGGTTTGGGCGTTATACGAACCGCCATAATCCAAACAATGGTCTTGGTCGCCAAAAATTAAGCCGTAAGCACCATAGGCAATCATCAATACACCAATTATAAACACCCATTTTTTCATTTCGTTTCAACTTTTTGGATTCCCCGTTGGGTAAGGGCGGGATTGTATCTGCCCTTACCGATATGGGGGATGATTGGCTGTTTGAAAATAAATCAGCGTTTCCAGCTCGGCGCGGTATCGGTGGCGATGCCATATTTTTCAATGGCTTGCTGTACCACTACTTTTTCCAGTTTGCCTTCGTTTGCCAAAGCGTTCAGCGCGGCAAGGGCAACGTGGTAGCGGTCCACTTCAAAGAAGCGGCGCAGGTTGGCGCGGCTGTCGCTGCGACCGAAACCGTCCGTACCCAATACGGTGTAGCTGCCGTTTTCTTTGGGGATATAGGCGCGGATGCGGTCGGCGAAGTTGCGGATGTAGTCGGTTGCAGCGACCACAGGACCGTTGTGTCCCGCCAGCTGTTGTGCCACAAACGGGGTTTTTTGTTCGCCCATCGGGTGCAACAGATTGTGGCGTTCGGTTTCAATGGCATCGCGGTGCAGCAGGTTGAACGAGGGGCAAGACCACACGTCAGCATCCACGCCAAAATCGTCTTTCAGCAATTGAGCGGCGGCAATCACTTCGTTCAAAATCGTACCCGAACCCATCAGTTGAACTTTTTTATCGCTGTTTGCGCCTGCTTGCAGCAAATACATACCTTTCAGAATTTCCTGCTCAATGCCGTCGCGTTGGGGCATGGCGGGGTGGGCGTAGTTTTCGTTCATTACGGTTAAGTAGTAGAACACGTCTTCTTGTTCCACATACATGCGGCGCAAACCGTCTTGAATAATCACCGCCAATTCGTATTGGAAAGTGGGGTCGTAAGACACGCAGTTGGGAATCAAATCTGCCTGAACGTGGCTGTGTCCGTCTTCGTGTTGCAAGCCTTCGCCGTTCAGCGTGGTGCGACCTGCCGTACCGCCCACCAAGAAACCGCGCGTGTGCATATCGCCCGCTGCCCAAGCCAAATCGCCCACACGTTGGAAACCGAACATAGAGTAGTAAATATAGAACGGAATCATGGCGTAACGGCTGTTGGCGTAAGACGTACCTGCGGCAATCCAGTCTGCCATCGCACCCGGTTCGTTAATGCCTTCCTGCAAAATCTGACCGTCAATGGATTCTTTGTAGAACATCAATTGGTCTTTGTCTTGCGGGGTATAGGTTTGACCTTTCGGGTTCCAAATACCGTATTGGCGGAACATGCCTTCCATACCGAAAGTACGGCTTTCGTCAGGCACAATCGGCACAATGCGTTTACCGATTTGCTTGTCTTTCAACAAGGTGGACAGGATACGCACAAACGCCATGGTGGTGGAAAACTCGCGCTCGCCGCTGGATTGCAGTTGTGCGTCAAAGGTTTCCAAAGCGGGAATCGGCAGGGCTTCGGTATTGGGGTTGCGCTGCGGCAAATAACCGCCCAAGCTGTTGCGGCGTTCGCGCAGGTAGCGCATTTCTTCGCTGTCTTCGGGGAAGCGGTAGTAGGGCAAATCGCCGCTTTCAATTTGTTCGTCTGTTACGGGAATACCAAAACGGGTACGGAATTTTTTCAGCGATTCCACGTCCATTTTTTTCGCTTGGTGCGCCACGTTTTGACCTTCGCCTGATGCGCCCATGCCGTAACCTTTAATGGTTTTAGCCAAAATTACAGTGGGACGACCGCCGGCATTGTTTACCGCTTCATGATAGGCAGCATACACTTTATGCGGGTCGTGCCCGCCGCGGTTCAACGCCCAAATTTCTTCGTCCGACATATTCGCCACCATGGCTTTCAGTTCGGGCGTGTTGAAAAAGTGTTCGCGCACATACGCGCCGTCTTTGGATTTATAGGTTTGGTAGTCGCCGTCTACCACTTCGTCCATGCGTTTTTTCAGGGCGTTGTCGGTGTCGCGTGCCAACAAAGCGTCCCAACGGCTGCCCCAAATCACTTTCAGCACGTTCCAGCCTGCGCCACGGAAGTTGCCTTCCAATTCCTGAATGATTTTGCCGTTGCCGCGTACAGGACCGTCCAAACGTTGCAGGTTACAGTTAATCACAAAAATCAGGTTGTCCAAGCCTTCACGCGCCGCTAAAGCAATCGCGCCTTGGCTTTCGGGTTCGTCCATTTCGCCATCGCCGCAGAACACCCATACTTTGCGTCCTTTGGTTTTGCTCAAACCGCGTGAATCCAAGTATTTCAGGAAACGTGCTTGGTAAATCGCCATCAACGGACCCAAGCCCATGGATACGGTGGGGAATTGCCAGAAATCAGGCATCAAGTGCGGGTGGGGGTAAGACGACAAGCCTTTACCGTCCACTTCTTGACGGAAGTTGTCCAATTGTTCTTCGCTCAAACGTCCTTCTACAAAGGCGCGGGCGTAAATACCGGGGGCAGAGTGTCCTTGTACAAACACCAAATCGCCTTCTTCATCGCCGTTTTTGGCGTGCCAAAAGTGGTTAAAACCCACATCGTACAAGGTGGCAGCAGATTGGAAGGAAGCAATGTGTCCGCCCAATTCCAAGTCTTTTTTGCCTGCGCGTAACACCATGGCAGCGGCGTTCCAACGGATAATGGAACGGATGCGGTGTTCCAATTCGTGATTACCGGGGGATTTTTGCTCTTTGCCTACAGGAATGGTGTTCAAATAAGCAGTGGTGGCATCAAAGGGTAAATGCACGCCGCGACGACGGGTGTATTTCACCAAGTTTTCCAACAGGAAATGGGCGCGTTCTTCGCCTTCGTTTTGCAATACGGAGCTTAATGCGTCCAACCATTCTTGGGTTTCAATGGGGTCGGTATCGTGCACGTCGTTATAGGTTTGAGACATGGTTTTTCCTTTACTAACTGTTTGAGATAGGAGACGGTGGGGGAACGCTTGCGCCCGAAAACCTGCGCTGTGCGGGTTGGCGGATGCGGGGAACGGCGAACCTTCCGCAACGCGACAGACGCGGTCAGACGGTGTCGCGCAGATGGCAATATTTTAAACCAATACGCGGCTTTCGTCTGCATTTGAAAAGGGCTTTGATTGTGTTGCTAGGCGGGAGCAGATTGGCATTTTATGCTGTGCAGCCGCTGTGCTTTGCAGTTTGGTGCTGTGTATGAAGTAGAAGTCATCTCTACACAGGCAGTTGCAAACAGGCAAAACGGGCAGCAGGGGTGTGTTGCTACCCGTTTGGGGAGATTAAGGCTGTGCAGGGGCAGTGGGGGATTTTTTCTGCAAAAATGCTACGCCTGTATCGGGGAAGTCGGTAAACACGCCTGTGGCACCTGCGTGGTTGAGCAGGGCATCATACATTTCGTCCACATTGCTGAAAAATTCGGGCAGGGCATCACGGCGCACGGTGTAGGGGTGTACTGCCATTTTGTGTTTTGCCAATTCTTGCACCAAGGGGGTGTAAACAATTTTGCCTTTTTTGGATTGTTCTTTGTCAATCAGCATATACCAACCCGGCCCGACACCGTCGGCGTATTTGGCGACTTCTGCCATGGCATTGGGTTGGAACATCCAATCGTAACTGTAGTTTTCCCATTGCCCTGCGGGGTTTTTGGCTTCGGTTTCTTTCCAATCGGTGTAGGCAATCAGTTGAACCAGTTTGATGTCCATGCCCAATTGCGGCAGCAGCTCGGTTTTGATGCGCTTGAGTTCGTTAAAGTCAAAGGTTTGCAGGTACACGCGGTCGTTTTTGCTGGTGTAGCCGTATTTTTTCAGCACTTTTAGGGTTTCTAAAGCGATGTCTTTGCCTTCTTTGTGATGCAGCCACGGGGCTTTGATTTCGGGGTAAATGCCGATTTTTTTGCCTGTGGATTTTTCCAAACCTTGAATAAATTCCAGTTCGTCTTCAAAGGTGTGGATGCGGAAATGCGATTGCCACATGGGAAAGCGTTGCGGATAAACCTGTGCTTGTTTGCCGTTTTCGGTGGTGAAGTTTTCGGTCATTTCCAGCGATTGGATTTCGTCTAATGTGAAATCGGCTACATAGTAACGCCCATCGGCACGAGCTCTGCCCGGAAATTTTTCGGCAACATTGGTCAAGCCGTCTAAAAAGTGGTCGTGAATCACAATCAGGCGGTTGTCTTTGGTCATTGCCAAATCTTGTTCCAAATAATCGGCTTGTTGACCCACTGCCAAGGCTTTGGATGCGAGGGTGTGTTCGGGCAGATAGCCGCTGGCACCGCGGTGGGCGATGATGAGTTTGTCGCTGGCAGATGCGGTGCGCTGTTGTTTGGGGGTGGGTGCGCCATCGGGACGACCGCCGCAGGCTGCTAGGCTGGTTGCCAAAATGGTTGCGCCGATAATGCGTAGGGTATTCATGATGTTGTTCCTTAAATAAAAGGGCAGTCCGTTGGGGCGGCGGACTGCCTGTGTTGCGAAATTATTTGCCGTAGTGGTCGCCCAATTTGGCTTTATGACGTCCTTCTTCCAGCATGGTGATAAACAGCAGCAATACCGCCAGCACGCCGCCGCCAATCATCACATAAAAGCCGCCGTCCCAGCCAAAACGGTCTGCCGCCCAGCCGACCACGGCAGAAGCCGCCACCGTACCGCCCAAATAACCGAACAGTCCGGTAAAGCCCGCCGACGTACCCGCTGCTTTTTTGGGGGCGAGTTCCAAAGCGTGCAGACCAATCAGCATCACAGGTCCGTAAATCAGGAAACCAACGGTAGTCATCAGCACAAAATCGGTGAGCTGGTAGGGGTTGGCATACCATGCTTTGCCGGCGTATTGTGCCAGTTCAGCTTCGGGGGTGGCGGGATTGAGCCACAGGGCAACCACGGCAGCGGTGGTTAAAATCATAAAGATAAAGCCTGTTAGCCCGCGTTTGCCTTTAAACAGCTTGTCGGACACCCAGCCGCACAACAGCGTACCCGGAATGGCAGCCAGTTCGTAAATGGTGTAAGCCCACGCCGTGCCTTTAATATCAAAGTGTTTCACTTCGCCCAAATACACGGGCGACCATTTCAATACGCCGTAACGAATCAGATACACAAAAATATTGGCTAGGGCGATGTACCACAACAAACGGTTTTTTAACACATAGGTAACGAAAATTTCTTTGGTGCTTAAGTCGTTTTCGTGGGTTTTTTCGTCATAGTTGTCGGGGTAGTCGTTGCGCCATTTTTCAATGGGGGGCAATCCGCAGGACTGCGGGGTGTCTTTCATTAAAAAATAAATGGGTACGGCGGCAATCATGGCGGCAATGCCCGGATAGTACAGTGCCTGTTGCCAAACGTCTTTGGCGGTGGCTTCTACGCCGTGGGTTTGGTAATACAGCGCACCTGCCAGCAATACCATTAATCCGGGTACCATGCCGCCGACGTTGTGGGCGCAGTTCCACACCGATACGATGGAACCGCGTTCGGATTTGGACCACCAATGCACCATGGTGCGTCCGCACGGCGGCCAGCCCATGCCTTGAAACCAGCTGTTTAAAAAAATCAGCACAAACATGATGGCCACGCCCGAAGTCGCCCACGGCACCAAGCCCATCATGGTCATGCACAAGCCCGACAGCAACAAGCCGCAAGGTAAAAATACTTTGGGATTGGAACGGTCGGAAATGCCCGCCATCAGAAATTTGGACAAGCCGTAAGCCAAGCCCACGCCCGTGCCGATAATGCCCAAATCGGTTTTGGTGTACATGCCTGCTTCAATCAGTCCTTTTTGTGCCAAATCAAAGTTGGAACGGACAAAGTAGTAGGCAGCGTAGCCGAAAAAAATCCCGCTGAATACCTGCCAGCGCAAGCGGCGGTAGGTGGGGTCAATGCGTTCCTGCGGCAGCGGTTCGGTGTGCGGCGCAGGTTTAAAAATGCCAAACATGGCGTTGGCTCCTTAACATGTGTAAACAGACAGTAACAAATCCTAACCGAAACCCCGACAACAGGCAAGCGGCGTGTTACGCTGTCAACAGACACTTCGGAGTGGAAAACACCATCTGTCCAAAGTGTGTTTGGGGATTGTTTGCCAGTATGCTTTGATATCCTATGGATGGAAGTGGAAAATGCAGCCAAACGCAAAAATACGCATGGTGCATGAGCCAAAACAGTGGTTTCAAAAAGCAATGGCAGATAAAATGGGTATGTCTAAAAACGCTTACACCAAAATAGCACAACAACAGGGAAAACTGTCTGCCGAAACGGATAAGTTGCAAATGGCAGTTGCACAGCTTAAAAAGAAAAAGTTTTTCCTGCACAATAAGCAAACAAGTTCCGATAAGTATTGATAGGCTGTTTGAAAGCATATATTGTTCATACAGCTGACATATTAAAACCATGAACCACACCTCCCCCTATCTGAACTGGGCGCGTACCGCCCTGCACACCGAAGCCGCCGCCATTACCGAATTGGCAAACACACTGGACGACCACTTTGTCCGCGCTGCTGATGTTTTACTTGCCTGCACGGGGCGCGTGATTGTTACGGGCATGGGCAAATCGGGGCATATTGCCCGTAAAATCGCCGCTACTTTTGCTTCTACGGGTACGCCTGCGTTTTTTGTTCACCCTGCTGAAGCCGCGCATGGCGATTTGGGCATGGTGGTAGATGGCGATGTGGTGCTGGCGTTGTCCAATTCGGGCGAAAGCGATGAAATTTTATCCATTATGCCTGCGCTTAAGCGCAAGAACATCCACTTAATCTGCATTACCGCCAAACCTGAGTCCAGCATGGCAAAACACGCCGATATCCACATTACCGCCGCCGTATCGCAGGAAGCCTGTCCTTTGGGATTGGCACCTACGTCCAGCACCACGGCGGTTTTGGCGTTGGGCGATGCTTTGGCGGTGGTGTTGTTAAAAGCGCGGGCGTTTACGCCGCAGGATTTTGCTTTAAGCCATCCTGCGGGCAGTTTGGGACGGCGTCTGCTGCTCACGGTGGCGGATATTATGCACAGCGGCGAAGATTTGCCTGCGGTTTTAATGCATACGCCTTTAAAAAGCGCGGTGCTGACCATGAGCGGTAAGGGTTTGGGAATGTTGGCGGTGGTAGATGGCGCGAGCGTTTTGCAAGGCGTGCTGACCGATGGCGATGTACGCCGTTTGTTTGAACAACGCGATGAGTTTGCGGGATTAACGGTAAACGATGTGATGACCACGCGCCCGACGGCGATTGCGCCCGAGAAGTTGGCTGCTGAAGCGGTGAAAATCATGCGCGAAAAACGGATTAATTGTTTACCTGTTACCGATGCGGCGGGTAAGGTGGTGGGGGCGTTGAATATGCATGATTTGTTAAAAGCGCGGGTGGTGTAGTTAATCTGAAGATTCGCTGTTTAAATAATCGCCCAAGGTGCTGCGGCGCGGGGTGTTGTCGGTGCAGGCGCGGGCGAAACTTTCGGGATCACCCCAGTAGCGGAAATGGGATTTGGCGCGGGTAATGGCGGTGTACAGCAGGGCGCGGGTAAAGCCGCTGTGTTGGTCTGACTGCGGCGGCAACAGCCAGACTTCGCGGTATTCCGAACCTTGGCTTTTGTGTACGGTAATGGCAAAGGCGGTTTCGTGGGCGGGCAAACGGTTCAGCGGCAGATAACGCAATCCGCCGGCGGCATGGGGAAAACAGGCTGCCAAACCGTCTTGATGGGGCAACACCAGCCCGATGTCGCCGTTAAACAAGGCGGTGGCGGGGTCGTTGCGGGTAATCATCAGCATTTGCCCCGCAAACCATGTGCCGTTGCCGCGCCCGTGACGGCGCAGGTGTTCGGTATAGGCTTGGTTCAGGTTGTCGGCATCGCGGCGGCGGGCAGCCAGTACTACGGTATCGGCGGCGCGGGCAAAGGCGGTTTCGGCATCGCCTGTCTCTACTGCCTGCCAGTAGTCGCGGTGGGCGAGATACAGGGCGGCGGCTTGAACGGCAAACGTGCCTTGCTGCTGTGTGAGTTCGGTGGGAAAACGGGCAAACTGCGCCCATGCGTTCTCGGCATCGCCCGCCGCCACCGCGCGTGCCAAACAGCCAATCGCGCTATTGTCGTCAAAACGGTGGCTGATACGCAAACGGGCGCTAAAACGACTCAAACTGTCGGCGGGGTGCTGCGGTAGCAGTTGCGCCACACGCTGCACCATTTGTTCAGACAGCGTTGCGCGTTGCGCTGCCAATACTGCCAACACCGCGCCCGCGCCCACAGGTGGAAGCTGGTCGGCATCGCCCAACAAAATCACACGGCAGCGGTTAGGTAAAGCGCGTAACATTTGCAAAAACAAATAATTGTCTATCATAGACGCTTCGTCTGCCACCAATACGTCTAAAGACAAACGGTGTCGCTCATGGTAAGCAGGGCGCATCTGCGGCGGACGCAGCTGCAACAAACGGTGCAGGGTTTGCCCTTCCAAGGCGTGTAATTGCTCGGCAACCGCAGGGTCTAAATCGGGAATGCGCCCAACGGCTTGGCGCAAGGCTTCAGACATCCGCGCCGCTGCCTTGCCCGTGGGCGCAGCCAAAGCAATATCAGGCACACGCCCGCCATCGCTTAATAATGCCAATAATTTGGCAATGGTGGTGGTTTTGCCCGTTCCGGGTCCACCGCTAATCAAAGTAAAACGGTTTAATAAGGCAAACGCCGCCGCTGCCTGTTGGTCGCGTGCGCCCGCATCGGCAAACCAATGTTGCAAACGGCTGGCACTGTCGCCAATATCAGGCAATTCTTCATCGCGCACGGGCGCAGACAGGCGTTGGATTTCCTGCGCCAAATCGCGTTCCAACTGCCAATTTCGCGCCCAAAACAAACGCCTCTCGCGCAACACCAGCGGAAATGTGCCATTGTGTCCCACCAGTGGCGCAGCCGCCGCCAAAGTGTCGCGCTCGGCGGCAGAAAGCCAAATAAAAGCATGTCCGTCTTCTTCGGCTTTTAACAAGCGCGGCACAAACGGCGACACCGCCGCCGCCGCTTCGGGCGCGTGGCGGGCAAACACATCCATAATATGCGTGGTTGGGGAAAGCGGGTCGTCAAAATTCATTGGTTTGATTGAAATATATAAAGATTAGGCAGAACGGCGCACAGGCGCAACACAACGGAAACCCAAAAACGGCATGGCAAAATGTGGTTGTAAACGGCTACGCATATTCAAACGGATAAACGCGCCGTGGTTGGACGTACCCACCGCTGCATTGGCAGGAATCCCGCAAAACTCGCCGCCGCGCATGCCGTTAGCATCGGGTATCAACAAGGCATTGTTAAAATCTTCCGTCCATTCCCAAATCAGCCCGTGCAAATCGTGTATGCCCCAAATATTTGCCTGACCACGCCCCACAGTACGCAAAACCCGTTTATCGCCTGCTGCATACCAGTCGTTAAACACACGGCGGTACGCGGCTTGATGTGTGCCGTTGCGGGCGGTGGGCGACGCCATCGCTGCATATTCCCATTCGGCGGTCAGCGGCAGACGTTTGTTTTGGGCGCGACAATAGGCATTGGCGGCAAACCAAGAAAGATTGGTAACGGGTTTGTCGGCATCGGCGGCGGCAGGCGCGTGGGCTTGCGCCCAATGGCGCAAATAAGTCGCCGAATCGGTTTGACGGGCATCGGCACGTCCACGCTGCCATTGCGGATAACGGCGCACAAATTCGGCAAACTGGCGGTTGGTTACGGGATACACGTCCATTTGAAACGCCTCTACCCGCACCGTTTGTGCTTTGGGATTCAGATACGGTATCGCAGGCGAAGCAGCGGGCAATTTTGCAGTTGGCACAGCCGCTTGCGCCAATGCGCCACACAGCCCCCATGCCAATACCCACGCCGTTTTACTGCCCACGCTGCCGCCGCGTTTCCGCCAACACCATGCCCGCGCTTACCGAAATATTCAGGCTCTGCACCGTGCCAAACATCGGAATGGACACCAGCATATCGCAATGTTCGCGGGTTAAACGGCGCATGCCCTCGCCCTCGCTGCCCATCACCCAAGCCACACTGTCGGGAATATCGCAATGGAACAAATCCGCATCGCCGCCCACGTCGGTACCGACAATCCAAATCCCGTATTCTTTTAACTCGCGCAAAGTGCGTGCCAAATTGGTTACGGTAATATACGGCACACTTTCCGCCGCCCCACACGCCACTTTGCTGACGGTGGCATTCAAACCCGCGCTTTTGTCTTTCGGCGCAATCACCGCATGAACGCCCATCGCATCGGCAGTCCGCAGACACGCGCCCAAATTATGCGGGTCGGTAATCCCGTCCAACACCAGCAACAACGGCGGTTCGCGCAAATTGTCCAACACATCTTCCAAATGCACATGGTTTTTAGACGCATCCACAAAACCCGCCACTCCCTGATGCCTTGCCCCTTTGCACAGCGCATTCAAACGCTCGGCATCGGCAAAATGCAGGCGCACGTTTTCCGCAGCGGCTTTTTCCAGCACTTCGCGGGTACGCGCATCGCTTTTCCCTTCCAAAACATACAATTCGGTAATGGATTTCGGGTTTTGCCACAAACGGGCATTAACGGCGTGAAAACCGTAAATCAATCTTTGATTAGACATGGCTTTAATGGGGTTCAGGCAGTTTCGGCAACGGCAAACGCGCTCACATAACGCGCTTCGTCACTCAAACTCAAATGGATTTTGACAATATTTTTGGCAACAAGCCATTGTTTTAAGGCTTCTTCGCACACAAATTCAGGCTTGCCCGCTTCGTTGTGGCTCACGCTGATGCCGTGAAAACCCACAGGCTCGCGGATGCCCGTTCCCACCGCTTTGGCAAACGCTTCTTTGGCGGCAAAACGTTTTGCCAGAAAACGCACGGCTTCATCGCGGTTTTTCGGCGAAAACTTATCGGCAAATTCCAAAGCCTCAATACGGCTCAAAATACGGCGCGGCAAGGCTTCGCCGTATTTTTTATACAGGGTTTCAATGCGTTTGACGGCAAGAATATCCGTACCGATTCCGTAAATCATGGTGTGTCCTTTTGAGAAAGGTGCTTAAAACGCCCCTTGGCGGGCGCGGAACATGGCTTCTTTCATTTGGCGCACCGCTTCGGGCAAGCCTACAAACAAAGCATGGGCAATCAGCGAATGTCCGATATTCAGCTCGGCAATGTCGGCAATCCGTGCCACAGGCTCAACATTGTGCAAGGTCAAACCGTGTCCTGCGTTTACCGTCAAACCCAAGCTGCGGGCAAACGCAGCAGCTTCGCGGATACGCGCCAATTCGTGTTCGCGGCGAGCAGGCGCGGCATCGGCGTAAGTGCCTGTGTGGATTTCAATCACACGCGCACCCACATCGTGCGCGGCTTGGATTTGTTCGCGCTCAGCAGCGATAAACAGCGACACGCGGATATCCGCCGTGTGCAGCTGTTTCACGTATTCCGCCACTTTTTCCTGCTGCGCCAATACGTCCAAACCGCCTTCGGTGGTGATTTCTTCACGGCGTTCGGGGACAAGGCACACATCTTCGGGCAATACCGCCAAAGCATTGCTCAACATTTCTTCGGTCATCGCCATTTCCAAATTCATGCGGGTTTTGAGCGCGTGTTTGATGGCAAACACGTCTTCATCGCGGATATGGCGGCGGTCTTCACGCAGGTGCAGGGTAATCAAATCCGCGCCGTGGGTTTCGGCGGTGAGCGCGGCTTCCAAAGGGCTGGGGTAAACCGTTCCCCGCGCATTACGCACGGTGGCAATGTGGTCAATATTCACGCCTAGCAACATAACGGTATTTCCTACTGCTGTAAAAAAGGGGAAACGCAGTGTAACAGATTTTGGCGCAGACGTGAAAACACGCAGACACAAGGTCTGCGTGTATTAGGGCGTGTTTATTTGCTTATGCGGCGGAAAATTACAATGCTGCGGTTTCCGTTATCGCCGCGCACACTTTTTCCAGCCATTCGGCATCGGTTTGGTCAAATGCGCCCACGCTTTCCGCATCCACATCCAACACACCTGCGATGTCGCCGTTGCGCCGATACAGCGGCACCACAATTTCCGAACGCGAACGCGAAGAACAGGCGATGTGGTCGGGGTGGACGGATACGTCTGCCACCACTAGGGTTTGCGCCTGCCCCCATGCCTGCCCACACACGCCACGCCCTTTGGCAATGCGGGTGCAGGCAGGCGGACCTTGAAACGGTGCGAGCAATAATTCGTTTTGTTCGTCATTGACTAAATAAAAACCCACCCACAGCCAATCAAACTGTTCTTTCAGCACCGCACACACATTGCCTAAAGCGGCGTTGAGCAATTCGGGTTCGGGGTCAAGCATGGCGCGGATTTGCGGCAGCAGTTCGGCATAACGCTGCGCTTTAGGTAAATCGGCAGCAAGGGAAAATTCGTGCATATACTTTCAATCCGCCAAATGATTCAAACGTTCCACCGAAGGCACAAAATAATATGCCCCCGATACGGCTTGGGTTAAACGCTGCAACATCAAATCGGTGCGCCCGTCTGCGCTGTCGCCAAACATGCTCAATAATTGCTGCTCAATATTGTGCAAACGCGCACTGTAAGCAATAAACATCAAACCGTGTTCGCCCGAAACTTTGCCAAACGGCAGACTGCGGCGCACAATTTTCAAACCCACGCCGTTTTCTTTTAAATTTACACGGGCAATGTGGGCTTCGGGGTGAAGCTGTTCTCCTTCAAATTCAATGTCTTCTTCTTTGCTGCGCCCGATGGCTTCTTCTTGTTGCGCCAATGAAAAACCGTTCCATTTTTTCAAATCGTGGCGGTATTTTTGCAAAACGGCATAGCTGCCACCCGCATCGGCTGCACCCTCGCCAATCGTGCCAACAGTGCGGATATCGTCATCGCCCTGCGGGTTTTCCGTACCGTCAATAAAACCGTCTAAACCGCGTTCCTGATAACGGCGGAAACCGTGTTCTTCGGTTTTCACTTCCACCGCATCGCCAAAGGCACTCAACACGGCTTGGGCAAGGGTGAAATTGGTGTCGTGGCACAAAGACTGGATATGAATCATCAAATCGTGCTGGGTGGCTGCTGCTGCGCCTTGACCCAAAGGGGTAAAGTTTTTCAGTTCTGCGCCTTCGTCTGCGTGATTAAGGCTGCGCCAAAAATCAGCACCAAAACCGATGCTCATGCCCAAACGGTTGTCGGGGAAACGGTTTTGTAAATCGTTTAAAGCGGCTAATGCTTGTTTCGCAGCAGTGGCAATGGCTTGGGGCTGACGGATTTGTGCTTCAATAAATATGCCTGCGGTGCAGTGGTCGGGAATAATGGCGGTTTGCGGGGTGCTCATGGTGGTGTCCGAATCTGTTTATTAAAAGGGAAATCAGGCAGATTGTAACAAAAGCGGCGGATAACGCAACGGGGCGGGTTTAGGAGGCAGACTCAATGATGCCACCACCCAAGCAGATATCGCCGTCATACAGCACGGCAGACTGCCCTGGTGTGACTGCCCATTGCGGGTCGTCAAAATGCAGTTCGGCGCGGTCTTCGCCGCTGTATTGCAAGGTACAAAGCGCATCTGCCATGCGGTAACGGGTTTTGCAGGTATAGCGTCCTGCGGCGGGGGCTTCGCCCTGTGTCCAACTTAAACGGTTCATGCACAGGCTGCGGCTGTACAACAGCGGATGGTCGTGTCCCTGTACCACGATTAATTCGTTATCCGCCAAATTTTTGCCCGCCACAAACCATGCTTCGCCCGCGCCGCCAATGCCTAAACCTTTGCGCTGTCCGAGGGTGTAAAACATCAATCCGATGTGTTCGCCTATGGTTTTGCCTTCGGGGGTGACCATGCGCCCTGCACGGGTAGGCAGGTATTGCTGCAAAAAGGCACGGAAGGGGCGTTCGCCGATAAAGCAGATGCCCGTGCTGTCTTTTTTGGCGGCGGTGGGCAGACGTAATTCGGCGGCAAGGTGGCGCACTTGCGGTTTTTCCATTTCGCCCAAGGGGAACAGGGCGTATTGCAGCTGTTGCGGTTGTAAACGGTATAAAAAATAGCTTTGGTCTTTGTTGTTGTCGCAGCCTTTTTGCAGCAGGTGTACGCCATCGCGCACGGTTTTGCGGGCGTAATGCCCTGTGGCAATGGCTTCTGCGCCTTGTTGCAGGGCGTGTTGCAAAAAGCAGGTAAATTTGATTTCGGCATTGCACAAAACATCGGGATTGGGGGTACGTCCTGCTTGGTATTCTTCTAAAAAATAACGGAATACGCGGTCTTTGTATTGGTCGGCAAAATTCACGATGTCTATATCTATGCCCAGCAGGTCGGCAACGGCAACGGCATCTAATGCATCTTGTTTGATGCTGCAATATTGGTCGTTGTCGTCATCTTCCCAGTTTTGCATAAAAATACCGTGAACGTGATTGCCTTGCTGTTGCAGCAGGTGCGCGGCTACGGAAGAATCAACGCCGCCGGACAATCCGACAATAATGTGTTGTGACATGGTGTTCTCTAAATCTTTATTGGGTATCAATTAAAACAAAGGCTTCGGTTTTGTTGCGCGGTCGCCGCCCCTGCCAAACGGTTTTGCCTGCGGGGGCGTGTTGCTGCTGCGGGTTGTATTGGCGCAAACGGTAACGGCAATGCGCAGCAGCGGGAACGGTGGCGTATTGCGCCCATGCCAAAGCGGCTTCGCTGGCGTGGGGGTCAATAGACAGACATTCGCCTGCGGGCAAGGCAGCTTCAATTTTTGCCACAAGGGGACGGTAGCTTTTGGCAGCGTCTAGCCACGGTAAAAACAAGGTCATCAATAATGCCCACACCAGCGTCACGCCTGCCGCCCAATTGCTCACTGCCTGCCGTCCGCGAATGTGTTTGCGAGTAATCGCCCACACCCACAGCGGGGTAAACAACAATGCCACGGTAATGGGAAAAGGGCTGATTTTAGGCAAGTAATCGGGGCTGAAATAGGCGGCGCGTTCGGCGAGCTTGGCGGGAAAACCAAAGTTCATCGCCAAAAAACCCAACCACAAAAACAACGCCGCCGCACCAAACGCAGCAATGCCGAACCAGTTTAAAAACGCCGCCACGCCACGGCGCAGATAATCCAGTCGCGCCGAACCAAACACCGCCAAAGCAGGCAGCAGCAGCAATAAATGGTCTTGAAAACGCTGCGGCTGCAACAGCACAAACGGCACAAACACCGCCGCCCAACACAGCAGCAGTCGCGCAGACGGCTGGCGCAGCAAATGTTTGCCCGAATGCGCCGTCCACCCCGCCAACGCCCATGCGGGAAAGGCAAACCACAGCAGGTTTTGCAGATAATAGCCGCCGTAAAATCCTGCTTTCAGCCCCGCCATACCGCCAAACGCGCCAAACAAATAATGATGCACATACAAATCAAACGCCACCGCATCGGTTTTCGCTAATACCGCCAACTGCACCGCCAAAGCAGGCAACACACACACGGGTAATCCCACCAATGCCGCTACCAAACCTTGTCGCGCTTCACAAGGCGAATACCGCAGCCACAACAGCAATACCGCCATCACCCCCGCCGCCGCCAACCAACCCGCCGACTGCCCCAATAGCACCGCGCCTGCCGCCGTTACGATAATCCCCGCCGCCGTGTTGCGCCGCAGCCACGCCATGCCCCACAACGCCAGTGCCGTTCCCGCAAACACCACCGACATTGCCCCCAAAAAATGCCCCATGCCCAACATACCCGCCGAGCCGATTAAAATCAATACCGTAGCCCGCCCGCAGTAGCGTCCGAACAATAAATACGCACTCATGCCCGCCGCCGTCAGTCCCAGTGCGGTAAACGACACACTGGCAAAACGCGCCGCCGCGTAAGCATCTGCCCAATGCGGCGACAACAGCGTTTGCCACGTCTTTGCCAACCACACATACACGGGCGCAACTTGAAAATACGGTTCGCCCTGCAAAGTGGGCAGCCAAGCTGTTTTATCTGCCGTTTCGCTAATCACGGCAAATAATTGCGGTTCGGCGGGATTCCACAAATCATGCGAAAACACACCTGGCCACAACCACGCAAACGCCATCAGCAGCAACAACCACACCGATTCGCGGGCAGAAGGGGCGGGGCGGCAATGTTCGGGGGGCAGGCGGGTCAGCATCACAAAAACCAAGCAATCAGCGGGGGCGATATTATAGCCTAAAGTGCATCATATACCGACAGCCGATGATTGGAAAATTGATTGATTAACTAGCTATATAATAGATATATTGTATAATATAAATTTAAGTAACGTTTAACTTATGGATGGTGTTGCACTTTTTTAGACTGCTAGGAACTTTTTCTATGTATTTAATGGAATAAATTCTAATAAATTTAGAGGTGGATATAATTGGTTACTATGGTACATGCATCAATTAATGAAATGAGTGGATATAGGGCTTTTTTTGCTTGGGATATTGAAATTAATTTTTAAAAAACAATCTGTTTAAGTTGGCTTCGGTTTGCATGGCAATGTTTGCCAAGCTTTCGCCGCGTAATTGTGCCAATGTTTCCGCTACTTGGCGCACGTTTGCGGGCGTATTAACGGCATCGCGCCGCATAAAGGGGCTGTCGGTTTCCAAAACCAGTGCATCTAAAGGCAAAACAGCGGCGGCGTGGTGCAGTTTTTTGGCATTCGGGTTGAGCAACATCATGCCAATGCCGATTTTAAAACCTTGTTTGATAAATAATTGTGCGGTTTCCACGCTACCCGAAAACGCATGGGCGATACCGCCTTGTTTAAAACCCGTTTGCTGAAACGCGGCAAACACGGCAGCGCCGGCGCGTACATGATGCAGCACAATCGGGCGTTGGTATTGCTGCGCCAAATCCAATTGAGCAACAAAGCGTTGCGTTTGACGGGCGCGGGCTTCGGCATCGCTGGCGCGGTGAAAATCCAAACCGATTTCGCCCACCCACAGCGCAGGATATTGCTGCAAAGCCTGTGCCAATGCCGCCAAATCGTCTGCGGGATTTTCCACATCAAACCAAGGATGTAAACCCAGCGCAGCGGCGCACACTTCGGGCAGGTGCGATAGCTGGACGACTCTTTCCCAATCGCGGCGGCGCACGGCGGGAACTAAAAAACGGCTCACGCCCGCTTGTTTGGCGGCGGCGATGATATCGGGCAATTGCGCAAACAGCACATCTTCGGCAAGATGACAATGGCTGTCGGTGAGCGCCCAAGTTTCAGCCGACACGGTAAAATGCCAAACTGCCCAATAAATTAGGCAAATGTTCCACACGCATACCGCCACGCATCACGGCGCGTTCCAAAATCCGCACATTGTTGCGGGCGCACAGGCGTTCAAAATCGTGCAGGGTGCAAAGGTGAATATTGGGGGTGTCGTACCAGTGATGGGGCATGCGTTCGCTGACGGGCATGCGTCCGTCTAACAGAATTTGTAAACGGTTGCGCCAATAGCCGAAATTGGGAAAGCTGACCACAGCTTGTTTGGCAATGCGGGTGAGTTCGCGCAAAATGGCTTGGGTGTTTTGCATGGCTTGCAGGGTTTGACTGAGTACCAGTACGTCAAAACTGTGGTCGGCGAACGCGTCCAAACCGCGTTCCAAATCGGCTTGAATCACGTTTACCCCGCGCTCGATGGCGGCTTGTACGCTGTCGGTGTCAATTTCTACGCCGTAACCCGTGCAGTTTTTGTGTTGGGTAAGTGCAGACAGCAGCTCGCCCTTGCCGCAACCCAAATCCAAAACGTGGCTGCCTGAGGGAATCCAGTCGTAAATCAATTGTAAATCATCGCGTAAATTCATGGTTTTTCTTTATTGGGTGGGAAAGTGCCGTTCTGTTTTTCATAAAAAAACGGCAAACGTGCGTATTGTGAAACAAATTTGCGCGTTTGCCAAACGGATTAGCCTGTTATCAGGGTATTTAATCCAATGCAGCCAATAATTTGGCAAAAGCATCTTCAAATTGCTTCAGTCCGTCTGCCTGCAAACGGGTTGCCAGCGCGTCCAAATCCACGCCCGCAGCCTGTACTTGTGCCAGCACTTCGGCAGCGGCATCTACGTTTTCGCTTAAAGTGGCGCGTGCCGTGCCTTGACTGATAAAGGCGTTTAAGGTGGCATCGGGAACGGTATTGACGGTGTGTTCGCCAATCAATTCATCAATATACAGGGTGGCGGGGTAGGCGGGATTTTTTACGCCTGTGGAAGCCCACAGCAGGCGTGGGGGATGGGCGTGATGGCTTTGCAGCAGCTTGGAATAGGCGTTTAAGCTGTGTTGCCAATCGCGGTAGGCGGTTTTGGCAAGGGCAATGGCGGTTTTGCCGCGCAGGGCTTCGGGCAAGCTGTCGTCCACAGCGGCATCAATGCGCGAAATAAAGAAACTGGCAACCATGTGAATTTGATGAACGGGCAAACCTGCTTCGGCACGGGCAGCGATGCCGTCCCAATAGGCGGCGCAGGCGCGTTGGGTTTGGTCGTGGGAAAACAGCAGGGTAACATTGATGTTGATGCCTGCCTGAATCAGTTCGCGCACGGCGGCAATGCCTGCTTCGGTGGCGGGGATTTTAATCATGGCATTGGGGCGGGCGATGGCGGCGTGCAGGCGTTTGGCTTCGGCAACCGTGCCTGCGGTGTCGTGCGCCAGCGCGGGCGATACTTCCAAACTGACAAAACCGCTGCTGCCGTTCGCAGCATCAAATTCGGCACGACAGATGTCGCAAGCTGCCTGTACATCGGCAACGGCAAGGGTTTCGTAAATTTCAGCGGCGGTTTTGCCTTCGTCTTTCAGCGCGGCGATGTCGTCTGCATACAGCGGGTCGCTGGAAAAGGCTTTTTGAAAAATGGCGGGATTGGACGTTACCCCACACACGCCTTGCGCCAACATGTCTGCCAGCGTGCCTTGGCGCAGCAATGAACGTGAAAGGTTGTCCAGCCAGATTTGCTGACCCAATTGTTTGACTTCTTTTAAAATACTCATGCTGTGTGTATCCTGTGTAATCAATGGTTAATAAAGCAGATTTTAGCCTATGTGTTGCTGTTGCGGGCGCAGTTCTTTTTTCAGGCGCAGATAAATGGTGCGCTTGACCAGTGCGATGGTGTCGCCTGCTTCGTCAAACAGGCGCACGGTAAAATCGGGCAGGTATTTTTCGCCGTTGGCAGTGGCGTTTTTGATGTGTTCCACCGTGTAGGCATCTATGGAGCAATCCAAATAAACCGCGCCATAACCTGGTTTGACAAACTCAATTTCGGCGGATTTGTCCCACACATAATGGGTTTGCCCGAAAATGCAGTTGAGCATCATGGCGTAAATGGGGTCGGTGAGCGCAAACAGGCTGCCGCCAAACTGCGAACCGTGTGAGTTTTTGGTAATGCGCCAATCGCGCAGACGGGCGCGGCAATGGGTGTAGTCTTCGGAAAGATGGGTAATCTGTATGCCGCTGAATAATAAGGGTGTCCACAAATTGATGCGGCGGCGCGTGGCTTCGGCGGTTTTTAACGGTTTTTTCGGCATGGGCAACATGGCTTACTCGCTTTCGCCCAAATCAAAAAAACGCTGTTCAAACGCCAAAGTTGCGCCCGTGCTGTCGCAGATTTCGTTGGCAGCGTATTTAATCACTGCCAAAGCGATGTTGTCTTGCGCGTTAATCACAATACCTGCTTCCGCGCCTGCGGGGTCGGTTAATTTATCGCCTGCTGTGAGCGGGGACGTGCCTGTCAGCACCGCCAAGCCGCGTTTAACCTGCCCTCGGTATTGCGCCCGTGCGATGATTTCCTGCCCCGGATAACAGCCTTTGCGGAAATGGACGCCACCGATGGTGTGCTGGTTCAGCATTTGCGCCACGCAGCTTTCGGTGGTGGCAGCGGCAATCCACGGATAACCGCAACGGATTTCGTGTGTGTTCCACACCGCTTCGGCAGCGGCATCATACGGCGGCAGTTCGGCAAGCGGGGCAAGGGTAAATGTGCCGCCGTGGGGCAGGGCGATTTGTCCTTGCGCGGCGGACAACACCAGCGCGGGCGCATCGGCAAACACAATCGGCGCATCCGCGTGTAACTGCCCTGCTGCACCCCAATCCGCCAAAATTTCCAATTGCACTTGCGAGCGCAGCACAAACATTTTTAAGCGTTTGACCACGCTTTCCGCCATATCCGCCGCCAATGCCAGCAAAATTTCATCGCCTTGGCGGTAGGCCAGCATATTGGCAATTACACGCCCTTTGGGGGTATTGTAGGTGGCATAACACGCGTGTTGGTCGGGCAGATTATTGATGTCGTTAGATAATTGGCGGTGAAGAAAATCACGGCAGTCTGCGCCCGATACGCGCACCACAGCGAAAAAGGGAAGTTGGGTGTGTGTCATCATATTGTCCTTTATGTTTTTTATAGTTGATTAAAATCGCAACGATACCGCGTTGCCAACGCCCTGATGTACTATGCGTACACGGCGGGCGTTTCCGCCTTGTCTCGTTTTTATTTTCATCAACTATATTAAGTTGGCATGCTTTGGGGATTACGCCCACCAATGCACCACATACTGCGCTGCCACCACCAGCACAATCACTAACGCCGCGCCGATTTTGGCTGCCGTTCCCACCACAAAACCGACAAATGTGCCGATGCCAACCTTGCCTGCTTTCAGCAAATCGCGTTTGGCAATAAATTCGCCGATGGCTGCGCCAATCAGTGGGCCGAGCAGCAGTCCGATTATCCCGAAAAAAATCCCCGCAATACCACCGATAAACGCGCCCCAAACCGCCTGTTTGTCTGCGCCCGTGTATTTTGCGCCCAACATCCCCGCAACAAAATCCATCGCCATGCCAAACAGCGTGGGCAACAGCAGCAGAATCAGCGTCCACACGGTAATGATTTGGTAATCTTGGGCATACGCCAGCAGCCATGCACCACCGAACATCATCGGCAATCCAGGCAGGGCAGGATAAACCGTCCCTGCCGCGCCTGCCAGCAGCAGGGTTAGGGCAAGGACAATTAGTAAAACGGTAAGCAGGGTCATCAGGGTGTTACATGTGGGAAAAACATCAAGATGGTTGCAGGTGTGGAAAAAACAAGGTTTATACTGCTGCTTCTGCCGTTTCGCCGGTGCGGATGCGGATGACTTCTTCCACGGGCAGGATAAAGATTTTGCCGTCGCCGATTTTGCCTGAACGGGCGGTTTCAATAATGGTTTCTACGGCGCGTTCCACCTGCTCATCGGGCAACACCAATTCAATTTTGACTTTTGGCAGAAAATCAACGGCATATTCTGCGCCGCGATAGATTTCGGTATGCCCGCGTTGTCGCCCGAAACCTTTGACTTCGCTGACGGTCATGCCGGTAATGCCGATTTCGGTAAGGGCTTCGCGCACGTCGTCCAGTTTAAAGGGTTTGATAACAGCTTCAATTTTTTTCATTTTTTGTCCTTTGAGGATGAGGGGTTACAGGTTGTAGCTTACCCAGCCTTGCAGGTTGTCGCGTGCCAAGTCGGCAAGTGCGTCCAGCCAATCGGGGTTGTCGTTCAGGCAGGGAATGTAGTGGAATTGTTCGCCGCCGTTGGCAAAAAATTCTTCGCGCCCTGCGATGGCGATTTCTTCCATGGTTTCCAAGCAGTCGGAGACAAATCCGGGGCAAATCACGTCTAATTTTTTGATTTTTTGTTTTTTCGGCAGCGAAACAAATAAGTCTTGGGTGGACGGTCCAATCCATTTAGCTTTGCCGAATTGGCTTTGGAAAGACACGGTGTAGTCTTGTTCGCCCAAACCCAGTTCGGCGGCAACCAGTTGGGCGGTTTTGCGGCATTCGTGGGGGTAGGGGTCGCCTTTGTCGTGTTGGGCTTGGGGAATGCCGTGGAAACTGAACATCAGCAAGTCGCCTGCGCCGTGTTCGGCACGGTAGTTGCGGATTTGGGCGGCGAGGGCTTTGATGTAGCCTTCGTGGTCGTAAAAGCGGGTAACGGTGCGTACCGACATTTGGTTGCGCTGTTTGAGCAGTTCTTTTAAAACTTTATCAATGGCGGCGGCGCTGCTGCTGGCGGCGTATTGGGGATACAGGGGCAAAACGAGTACGCGCCCGACGCCGTTGGCTTTGAGTTTGGCAAGGGCTTGCGAAACAAGGGGTTCGCTGTAGGTCATGGCGTATTCAATATATAAATCCTGCGGCAGGCGTTGGCGCAGACCATCGCGCTGGCGTTCGGTAAACACTTGCAGGGGCGAGCCTTCGTTCAGCCATACGCGTTCATAGTTTTCGGCAACGTGTTTGACGCGCAGGGGAATCACTGCGCCAAACAAAATGGGTTTCCAAAGGAAAGACGGCAGTTCTACCACGCGTTTGTCGGACAAAAAGCGGCGCAAATAGGGTTTGAGGGCTTCGGGGCTGGGGCGTTCGGGCGTGCCGAGGTTCATCAGCAGAATGCCTGTTTTGTTTTGTTGTTCAAAGGTGATGTGGGGTTCGGTGTGGAAGCTCATGATATTTTGGATTTTTAAAAATTAGGCGGGGGAAACGGGGGGCAGGTTCATTGCCAGCACGGTTTCGCTTTGGCTGCGGCGGAAGTCTGCCAGTTTTTGTGCCAATTCGGGCTGTTGGTTGGCAAGCAGCGAGACGGCAAACAGGGCGGCATTGGCTGCGCCTGCTTCGCCGATGGCAAATGTGGCAACGGGTACGCCTTTGGGCATTTGCACAATGGACAGCAGCGAATCTTCGCCGCGCAGGTATTTGCTGGGAACGGGTACGCCGAGTACGGGCAGGGTGGTTTGGCTGGCAACCATGCCAGGCAGATGCGCCGCGCCGCCTGCGCCTGCAATAATGGCTTGTAAACCGCGTTCGCGGGCGGATTTGGCGTAGTCAAACATCAAATCGGGGGTGCGGTGTGCCGACACCACGCGGGCTTCATAGGTTACGCCGAATTGTTCCAAGATACGGGCGGCGTGTTCCATTACGGGCCAATCGCTGTTGCTGCCCATGATAATGCCGATGGCGGTCATGGCGGGATTCCTTGTTTGAATGGGAAAGAATGGGCTGGATTGTATCGCCGCCCCTTTGATTAGGCAATATTCGCCGACTATGGCGAAAATATCGTGCCAACGCTTTCAGCCACACGGTTTTTGGGAGTAAAATCGCCGCCATTTACCACTAGCGAACAGAAAGCGAGCCGCCTTATGGACGAGCATATCAAAGAAGCCGCCCTTCATTTTCACGAATACCCCAATCCGGGCAAAATCCAAGTTGCCCCCACCAAGCCTTTGGCAACCCAACACGATTTGGCATTGGCGTATTCACCGGGTGTTGCCGCACCGTGTATGGAAATTCACGCCGACCCGCTTGCCGCCTACAAATACACCGCCCGTGGCAATTTGGTTGCCGTGATTTCCAACGGCACGGCAGTGCTGGGTTTGGGCAATATCGGCGCATTGGCGGGCAAGCCCGTAATGGAAGGCAAAGGCGTATTGTTTAAAAAGTTTGCCAATATTGACGTATTTGATATTGAAGTCAACGAAACCGACCCCGACAAACTGGTGGACATTATCGCCGCTTTAGAGCCCACCTTCGGCGGCATCAATTTGGAAGACATCAAAGCCCCCGAGTGTTTTTACATTGAGAAAAAACTGCGCGAACGTTGCAATATCCCCGTGTTCCACGACGACCAGCACGGTACCGCCATTATTACCGCCGCCGCCGTACTCAACGGCTTGCGCCTGATTAAAAAAGACATTGCCGAAGTCACTTTGGTGTGTTCGGGCGCGGGTGCAGCCGCGATTGCCTGCTTGGATTTGCTCGTTGCCTTGGGCATGGAACGCGAAAACATCACCGTATGCGATTCCAAAGGCGTGATTTACCAAACCCGCGAAGACCGCGAACGCATGGACGAATCCAAAGTCCGTTACGCCATTGCCGACAATGGTCAGCGCGTATTGGGCGATGCCGTTACGGGCAAAGACATTTTCTTGGGCTTGTCGGGCGCAAACGTGTTGAAACCCGAAATGTTGCAAACCATGGCGGAAAATCCGATGGTGTTTGCCTTGGCGAACCCGCAGCCTGAAATTTGGCCGCCCGAAGCCAAAGCCGTGCGCCCCGACGTGATTATCGGCACAGGACGTTCCGATTTCCCCAACCAAGTCAATAATGTATTGTGCTTTCCGTTTATCTTCCG
Organism: Conchiformibius steedae; assembly: GCF_014054725.1. NCBI lineage: Bacteria > Pseudomonadati > Pseudomonadota > Betaproteobacteria > Neisseriales > Neisseriaceae > Conchiformibius > Conchiformibius steedae. Next base: position 1,233,892 of record NZ_CP059563.1, read on the forward strand.
TGGTGCGCTGGACGTAGGCGCAACCACCATTAACGAAGAAATGAAACTCGCCTGTGTCCACGCCATTGCCGATTTGGCGATGGCAGAGTCCAACGACGTAGTGGCAGGCGCATACGGCGGCGAAGAGCTGAAATTCGGTGCGGAATACCTGATTCCCAAACCGTTTGACCCGCGCCTGATTGCCTGTATTGCCCCTGCCGTGGCCCAAGCCGCGATGGATTCGGGCGTTGCCACCCGTCCGATTGCCGATATGGACGCTTATGTAGAAAAACTGAACCAGCAAATCTACAAAACCAGCCTGTTTATGCGCCCCGTGTTCTCACAAGCCAAAAAAGAAGTCAAACGCATTGTGTTGGCAGAAGGCGAAGACGAGCGCGTATTGCACGCCGCGCAACAAATTGTGACCCAAAAACTGGCGTTCCCGATTTTGGTGGGGCGCAAAGAGATTGTGGAGCAGCGTTTGCAAGCACAGGGTTTAACCATTCAGGCAGGCAAAGATTTTGAATTGGTGGATTTAACCGACAACCCCTATTACGAAGAAAGCTGGCAGCTGTATTACGACCTGCTCAAACGCCGTGGCGTAACCGCCAAAATGGCACGCCGCCGCGTGGTTGCCAACACCACTTTGGTGGGCGCGGCAATGGTGCGTTTGGGTCATGCCGACGGCATGGTGTGCGGTACGATGGGGCGTTTTTACGACCACTTTGAAATCATGGAAGAAGTCATCGGTTACGACAATCCCGAACGCAACGCCTGTGCCATGAACGCCGTGATTACCAATAAAGGCAATTTCTTTATCGCCGATACCTATGTGATTCACGACCCCACCGCCGAACAGGTTGCCCGCAATACCTTAATGTGTGCCAAAGAAATCAAACGTTTCGGTATTCAGCCCAAAGTGGCGCTGGTGTCCAATTCCAATTTTGGTTCGCATGTGGACAAAGACAGCACCAAAATGCAGCAGGCATTGGAAATGTTGCGCGAATGGGCGCCCGATTTGGAAGTGGACGGCGAAATGCAGGCAGATTTGGCGTTGGACGACGAACTGCGTAAGCAAACCTTCCCCGAAACCACCCTGCACGGCGCAGCCAATGTGTTGATGATGCCGAATGTGGAAGCGGCAAACATCAGCTACAACCTGATGCGTGTTCACGCCACCAACGGCATTACCGTTGGACCGATTTTGATGGGTATGAACAAACCCGTTCACATTATCACCCCGCAATCTACCGTGCGCCGTATCGTTAATATGGTGGCATTAACGGCGGTTGATGCGCAACTGTGGGATAAATAAAACAACTTGCTGGTTTTTTAAATCCCCTTAAAACAAAAGCCCTGTGCGAATCCGTGCAGGGCTTTGGTTTTTTTGTGATGAATTGATTGTTTTTGGATTTAATGAAAAACAATGGTTTATATGTATGTTGATGTAAGGATTGGCGCAATTGCCGAAACATCGTAAAATTACCGTTTTTATCGCAAGTATTAGGAACAGCAATTATGGCAGACTTTAACCAGATTTTAGACGCGGGCGATGTGGACGGCGGCATCATCAATGTGGTAGTAGAAATTCCGCAGGGTTCCAACCACAAAATTGAATGGAACCGCAAATTAGCCGTGATGCAGTTGGACCGTGTTGAACCGCAGCTGTTTGCCAAGCCCACCAATTATGGTTTTATCCCGCAAACTTTGGACGAAGACGGCGATGAATTGGACGCACTGATTATTACCGACACGCCGCTGCCTACTGGTATTTTCTTGGAAGCGCGTATTATCGGCGTGATGAAGTTTGTTGATGACGGCGAAGTGGACGATAAAATTGTGGTTGTTCCCGCTGACGACCGCCACACAGGTAATGCCATTCAAACTTTGGACGATTTGCCCGCGCAACTGATTAAGCAAATTGAGTTTCACTTTAACCACTACAAAGATTTGAAAAAAGCAGGCACCACCAAAGTGGAACACTGGGGCGATATTGATGAAGCCAAAGCCGTGATTCGTGAATCACAGGCGCGTTGGCAGCAACGTTAAATTGGGTAGCGGGCAGTTTGCCCGCTTGATGCACAACCGATTTTTTTTGACACCACTGCCATGACCACCCAACCCAATGTATCGCGCCGCCTGCTGCTGCTGGGCGGTGCTGCTACTTTGTTGCCCGTGCCACTGCGTGCGGGCGCACAGCGCGAAGAAACCCTGTCTGATGACGTTGCCAGCGTGATGCGCGGCTCGGTGGAACACGCCAGCCCGCCGCGTTTGGTGTTTTCCCGTGCCATAGACGGACAACGTTGGCTGAACGATATGTCGGCACGGCTGGCGCGGTTTCCGCCTGCGGGCGAGTGGGAACGCCGCCGCATGCTCACCATGATTCAATACGAAGCCACCCGCGCCGATTTGGATGTGCAGCTAATTTTGGGGCTGATTGAAGTAGAAAGCAATTTCCGTCAATACGCCGTGAGCAATGTGGGTGCCAAAGGGTTGATGCAGGTGATGCCGTTTTGGCAGAAATACATCGGCAAACAAAATCATAACCTGTTTGATATGCGTACCAATTTGCGCTACGGCTGCACCATTTTGCGCCACTATAATAATTTGGAAAACGGCAATATGCGCCGCGCCCTTGCCCGTTACAACGGCAGTTTGGGCAGCGATAAATATCCCAATGCCGTTATTGGCGCATGGCAGAACAACTGGCAATGGCGCGCCTGAACACACACCGTTTAGAGGAACACATCAATGGGGCAAATCACTTTAGACAAAACCGATTTGAAAATCCTGCAAGTGTTGCAGGAAAACGGGCGTTTGAGCAATGTGGAGCTGTCTGACCGCGTGGCACTGTCGCCCTCGCCGTGTCTGCGCCGTCTCAAGCAGTTGGAAGAATCGGGCATTATCCGCCGCTATGCTGCCCTGCTTGCGCCTGCGCGTTTGGATTTGGGTTTGCAGGTGTTTATCCGCGTGTCCATCAACAAAGCCCCCGATGCGCGTGAAGAATTTGCCCGCGCCGTATTGGGTTGGCAGCAGGTATTGGGTTGTTACGCGCTCACGGGCGAAACCGATTTTCTGCTGCACGCCTTTTTTACCGATATGACGGCGTTTTCGCATTTTGTGCTGGACGTGTTGTTGTCGCACACGGCGGTACTGGACGCGCATTCCAGCTTTGTGTTGAAAGAAATCAAAAACACCACATCGCTGCCCTTGGGGCATTTGCAACCGGGGTATGCGCCTTAAACAAGGGTATTTTAAAAAATCCGTACCAATATCAAGTTTGGTACGGATTTTTTATATATTTAATTTTAAATAAAAAGTGTGAATGACAGTAGGGTGGGCTTAACTAGGAATGCAATTTGAGTAAAAACTCATCAAAGTTATTGGCTATGTGACTGACTTGCATTCTGATATTGCCTGAACCATCTTCAATAAAATGATCATGATACATTAAAACAATACTGGGCTCGTTTGAATGATGGCGATAATCAAAGCAAATGTAATCGCCATTCCCACTACAACCAAAAGCAATGATTTGATTGCCATAAGCATATTCATCATGGATTTGAGAGTCAGTATGGATACTTGAACCATCTGCTATTTCGCTTTTATACCCGAAAAATACAATGTCTCTTTCATCTTTTTCGCCATCACTATTAACAAAATCAAAAATATTGTCTTCAAGATATAAATAATCGTGCTGACTTATGAGTGAAATGTACGTTTCTGGAAACTGTACGCCTGCTTGTTGTGCAAAACGTTCAATAATGGCACGGGAAACAGAACCTTCATCGTGCCAGATTTTTAAATGTTTCATAAATAAAATCTTGATAAATCTAATCTGACTTGGGTGTACTCATTAAACGCACGGCTTTCAGCGTGCCATGTGCGGGCGAGTAGGATACCAATCCGACAAATCCGCCGCAGGGCGCGTAGGCGCGTAAGGGCGTGTGTGCGGGTGCTGCGCCCTTCCAAGCGGGTAAACGCCCACAATGGACATCGCGGGCGGTGTCGGCAGAAACATCAATGCGCGGCAGGTGCGTTACCAAGGCATCGCAGGGCAATAACAGCGCATCACGGGCATTCTCGCCCAGCTCGGCAAGGTGGTCTAAAGTGTGGGCGTTGGCAACCGAAAAACCAGCGGTGGCGGTACGGCGCAGGGCGCTTAAATGGGCGAATGTGCCGATGTGTTTGGCGATGTCTTCTGCCAAAGTGCGAATATAAGTGCCTTTGCTGCAACGCACGTCCAGCGTGGCAAACGGCGGGGAAAAATCGCTGATGTTGATTTGGTAGATGGTGATGTCGCGTGCTTTGCGCTCGATGGTAATGCCTTGACGGGCGTATTCGTACAGGGGTTTGCCTTCGTGTTTGAGGGCGGAAAACATGGGGGGAACTTGGCGGATTGTGCCTGTGAGTGCGGTACAGGATTGTTTAAATTCGTTTAAAGCTATATCGCTGCGGGCAGTGGCGATGATGTCGCCTTCGGCATCGCCTGTGGTGGTGGCTTCGCCAAGTTTGAGGGTGGCGGTGTAGGCTTTGTCGGCATCCAATAAATATTGGGCGAATTTGGCGGCTTCGCCAAAGCAGACGGGCAGTAATCCGCTTGCCAAGGGGTCTAATACGCCTGTGTGCCCTGCTTTTTCGGCGCGGTACAGGCGGCGGGCGCGTTGTAGGGCGGTGTTGCTGCTGATGCCTAGGGGTTTGTCTAATAATAATACGCCGTGAACGGGGCGTGTGGTGGTGGTGGTCATGACGGGTGTGGGCAAAAAGGCGAATGATACCCGATTGTGTACGGCTTTGCGCCCGAATGCGGCAAAATCGGGTAAAATGGACAGTTTCGCAATCTTTTTGTTTAAAGTTTCACTGTCCTATGCCGCTGCATTCGCTTCTTACCGTCCTTGCCGACAACCAAGCCCACCACATTACCGAATTGGCACACGCTGCGGGTCGCCGTCCCGAATTGCTCAATGCCCTGTGGCAGCAAACCCCGCCGCACATCCGCGGTTTGCTGCGCCAGAAAGACGGTTTTTGGCAGTTGGTGCGCCCTTTGGCGTTGTTGCCCGAAAATCATACTGCGCCGCATTTCCGTGTGGAAGTGTTGCGCGAAACCACTTCTACCAACGAGGTTTTGTTGGACGCGGTCAAACGCGGCGAAGCCATTCACCGCCGTGTGGTGGTGGCGCATCATCAAACGGCGGGGCGCGGACGGCAGGGCAGGGCGTGGGAAAGCCGTGCGGGCGAATGCCTGATGTTCAGCATCGGTTACACCTTTGGGCGCGAGCGTGCCGAATTGGGCGCGTTGGCACTGGTCACGGCGCTGGCGTGTCGTGAGGCATTGGCGGCTTTGGGTTGCCCCGTGCAAATCAAATGGCCCAATGATTTGGTGGCGGGCTTGGACAAATTGGGCGGGATTTTAATTGAAACGGTGCGCCGTGATGAGCAGATTCATGCGGTTATCGGCATCGGCATCAATTTTGTGCTGCCCAAAGACGTGGAAAACGCTGCTTCGGTGCAATCGGTGTGCGAAGCGAAAATTTTACCTGCCGATTTGTTGGACGGTATTTTAAGCCGTTTGCACCAAAGCCTGCCGCAGTTTGACGGACACGGTTTTGCGCCCTTTCAAGCGGCATATCAGGCGGCGCACCGCGACCACGGGCGTGAAGTGGCAGTATTGCACGAAGGCGCGGTTCAGCACGAAGGGCGTGTAACGGGTGTGGCGGCAGACGGTATGTTGCAGCTTTTAACCGAAGCGGGCGAAATCCGCATTGCCAGCGGCGAAACCAGCTTGCGTCTGCCGCAGCAGTTGGCAAACGACAACACTGCGGAAGCCGCTGCGCCCGTGCGTTATTTATTGTTGGACGGCGGCAACAGCCGTTTAAAATGGGCGTGGGTGGAAAACGGCAATATTGTGGCAACCAATCACGCGCCTTATCGCAATTTGGACGTATTGCATGATGAATGGCTGCAATATGGCGCGGGGGTGTCGCGGGTGGTGGGTTCGGCGGTGTGCGGCGCAGCCAAACAAGCCATGGTGGCAGCGCGGCTGCCGCACGTTAAAATTGAATGGCAAACCTCGATGAAACGCGGTTTGGGGATTTACAACCACTATCAAAATCCCGCCGAACACGGCGCAGACCGTTGGTTTAATGTGTTGGGTAGTCGCCGTTTCAGCAGCCGCGCCTGTGTGATTGTCAGCTGTGGTACGGCCGTTACAGTGGATGCGCTCACTACCGACAACCACTATTTGGGTGGTACGATTATGCCGGGGTTTCATCTGATGAAAGAATCGCTGGCATTAAAAACCGCCAATTTGAACCGCGTTCCGGGCAAACTGTTTCCTTTTCCCACCACTACTGCCAATGCCGTAGCAGGAGGCATGATGGATGCCGTTTGTGGCTCGCTAATCCTGATGCACAGCCGCTTGCAGGCGCGTAACGGCGGCGAAGCCGTGGACGTATTACTCACCGGCGGCGGCGCAGTTAAAGTGGCGCGCGCCCTTCCCGAACAATTTACTTTAGACAATAGCGTGAAAATTGTAGATAATTTGGTGATTTTCGGACTTCTTAACTGGATTGAACAAGCATGAGACATCTGTTTTACATTTTGGTGATGCTCAACATCATCGTGTTTGCCGCCATTATCGGCAACAAAGTGTTCAGGCAGTATCTGCCCGCGCAGCCGCAGGGCAACGCCCAAGCCCCGCAGCAGCAACCTGTAGTGGTGTCGCCCCCACAAATTATTATTAACACAGGCGATTTACAAAATGCCAGCGCCGTACGTGCCGCCGTAAACGGCAGCAATGTACAAGTACAGCAGCCCAACCGCCGCGCCGTTCAAGCCCAGCAGGGCAAACCCGCCCCGTCCCGCGAAAAAACCGCCGACAAAGCCCACAAAGCCCCTGCCGTGCGTAATATCAGCGTACAGGGCAACAACAGCGAACCCGTTGAGCGTTTGGGTACGCCGCGTGTACAGTATAAAGCCTGTTCTGCGCGTGTCAGCATTCCCGAAGACGACTATCACCGCATCAAAGGCTTGTTGCGTAAATACCCGCACGCTGCCAGCCGTCAGGTGGTACAGGGTGGTGGCGAAGACGGCGGACAAAGTTCTGCCCGCATGAACGTCCTGTTTATGTCGGTAAACGACCAAGAAGCAGGCGCGATTCAAGGCGTGGTAGGGCGTTACGGACAATTAAGCCGCACCCCCTGCAATCACTAAACCCTCATTTTGTTGTGAATTTGCAACATGGAAACCCCTTCCATGTTGCACTTTATTTTGAGCATTTTAAGGAAAAAAACACTATGCCCGAACACCGCCGTTATCCCGAATTATTACGCAGCCGCAGCTACCAAGCCTGCAAACAGGTCAGCCGTTATTTAGACGATTACCGTTTGGACGGCGTGATTGGACTCTTCCCTGTGGTGGGCGATGCGGTTGGACAAGGTTTTAATGCCGTTTATCTGTATGTGGCAGCAGTAAAACTGCGCTCGTGGCGTTTGTCGCTGGTGGTGTTGTGTAACGGTTTGATAGACACCGTGATTGGTCTGATTCCCTTTTTGGGTGCGGTGCTGGATTTTTTCTATCAAGCCAACAAACGCAATTTGGCGTTAATTGAAGGCTTTGCCACAGGCGATGCCGAAGTGGTGCGCGAAGTGAACCGCCGTGCGCTGGTGTCGCTGGGACTGATTGCGCTGCTGCTGGTGTCGGCATACTGGTTGGCAAAATTGGCGTGGGCAGTGCTGATGTATCTGTGGCAAAGCGCAACGGGCTTATTCTAAAAAAACAACAGCCTGAAGAAAAATCAGGCTGTTGTTTTCATTTAAAAACGGCGTTTTAATTTGCATTCCTGCATAATGGCGACTGCCAATTCTTCCACCGATTTATGCGTGGTATTGGTAAACGGAATGCCGTGGCGGCGGAACATGGCTTGCGCGTCTGCCACTTCATTGCGGCAGGTGTTTAAATTGGCATAACGCGAATCGGGACGGCGTTCTTGGCGGATGTCGTGCAAACGCTCGGGCTGAATGGTTAAACCAAATAATTTGTGCTTGTGGTTTTTGACCATGCGCGGCAAGTCGGTGGTGTCCAAATCATCGGGCGTTAAAGGATAATTGGCGGCGCGGATGCCGTATTGCAACGCCAAATACAAGCAGGTAGGTGTTTTGCCGCTGCGCGAAACGCCCATTAAAATCACATCTGCTTCTTCCAAGTTTTTATCGGACACGCCATCATCGTGGTTAAGCGAAAAATTAACCGCTTCCATACGCGCATCATAGCGTTCCAAATTATGCACGCGGCTTTGCACCGAATGTCGCGCCCGCACGCCAAATTCTTCTTCCAACACCCCCAAAAACGCATCAAAAAAACTCAAATGCAAACCTTTGCTGGTTTTCACGATTTCGCGCACTTCGTCATTGACAATGCTGGAAAACACCAAAGGACGCGCTTCGTCTTCTTCAGCGGCGCGGTTGATAATCTGCACCAAGCCGTGGGCTTTGTCGGCGGTATCCACATAGGGGTAGGTGGAACGTTTAAATTTCATGTTTTCAAACTGTTCCAACAGGGCATCGCCCATGTTTTCAGAGGTAATGCCTGTGCGGTCGGAAACAAAAAAGGCACGGCGGCGGGCTTGGGTCATGGCGGGATTCCTTTGCTTGGATAAACAACAAAACGCCATTATAACGCGCTTTTACACGCCTTGCGCCTTGCCCCTTAATTGCGCGATGCGCTGTACGATGGCATCAGCGGCGGCATCTTTGCTCATTTCGGGTAGCGCGGTTTCAGCAAAATCATCTAGTAAAACAATCTTATTGGTGGTTTTTCCCATTGCTTCGAACACTTGGTTCGCCACCAATAAAGGGACGTTTTTCTTGGCGCGTTTGGCGCGGGCGTAGTCCAACACGTTTTCGCTTTCGGCAGCAAAACCCACGCAAAACGGCGCGTTTGGCATCGTGGCAACCGATTGTAAAATATCGGGGTTTTCTACCAATTCCAATACGGGCGCGTTGCCCGTTTTTTTCATTTTCTGCGCCGAAGCATTGGCAACGCGGTAATCCGCCACCGCCGCCACCGCAATAAAAATATCGCTGTCGGGCAACTGCGCCTGCACCGCTTCATACATTTCACACGCGCTTAATGCCTGCTGTGTAAACGTTAAACCCGCAGGCAAAGGCACGGACAATTTGCCGTACACCAGCTTAACCGCTGCACCCGCCCGCCGACACGCCCGCGCCAATGCCACGCCCATTTGTCCGCTGGAAATATTGGTGATGCCGCGCACGGGGTCTATCGCTTCATAGCCTGCGCCTGCGGTCAGCAGCACGGTTTGCCCTGCCAAAAGTTGCGGCGACCACACATCGGGCAGCAAATCCGCCAATTCCGCCGCTTCGGGCATTCTGCCTGCGCCCACTTCGCCGCAAGCCTGTTCGCCGTGGGCGGGCGCAAACACGGTAATGCCGTCTTGCTGCAACTGCTTGATATTGCGTTGATTGGCGGGGTTATGCCACATTTGCACATTCATGGCAGGGGCAACCGCCAGCGGACAGGTTCGCGCCGCCGCCAGTTCGGTAATCAGATTGTCGGCAATGCCGCGGGCGATTTTGGCGAGGGTGTTGGCGGTGGCAGGCGCAATCAGCATCACATCGGCGGCGCGGGTGGCGTTGATGTGCGCCATGCCGTTGCCCGTGCCGCCGTTTTCGGTGAGGACGGGATTGCCGCTTAAGGCCTGAAAGGTTTGTGCGGACACAAATTCGGTGGCGGCGCGAGACATGGCAACGGTAACGCTATGCCCTTGTTTTTTCAGCAGGCGCACCAGTTCGCAGGATTTATACGCGGCAATGCCGCCGCAAACGGCTAATAGAATGTGTTTGGACATGGTTTTTATTGAATTTAATTTGTGTAAATAGTGGTTTATTGGGCGTATAGGCGTTTTAGGGCGGCTTGGGCGAATTTTTTGGCTTCTTTATTATCATTTTGCTGGGCGGCTTGACGGTACCAATAGATAGCCTGCTCTCGGTCTTGGTTAATACCTTCTCCATGTTCATACATCACGCCCAAACTAAGCTGTCCCGATGCATACCCCTGTTCGGCTGCCTTACGAAACCACTCCGCCGCTTGTCGGTTATCTGTACTTACCCTATCCCCATTGTAGTACATCAAAGCCAAATTATATTGTGCATTGACATTGCCTTGCTCAGCAGCCATTCTAAGTTCTACTAATGCCTCATCTCCATTCAGAGCAACATCACGCCTTGGTCTGTCAATTTGCTCTTTGCCTAAAGCTGATGCTTCCGAATAGCGATTTTGCGATGCAGTTACATCAGTTTCTGAACGATGGGGAATTTCCATTATTACCAAAGGCTCCGAGTTGTTTATATCTATAGCTGATTCACTCTCCGAGTAGTCAGCAACTTCCACTGCTGCCGAAGACGCTACCTTATTTGTATATTCTGTCACAGATGAAGCCTCTCCCCAAGACTCCGAAGCAGCATCTTGTACTCCTATTGCACTGGCATCCGAAGCATAAACGGCAGAAGCATTATCCATTCCCTCTATATCCGATGCGCTTTCGCTCAAAGCAGGGGTTTCCGCGATATAGACATCTAGTTTTGCATGTTTATCATAATACGAAGCCAAAAACAGCAGCATCATCAATGTAATAATCACAAAAAAGACTACATTAAACACATTTTTATCTGCCTTGTTTTGCTCCTCAGCTTTTGTTGTCGGCTTAACCGCAGCCGCTTTTTCAGGCTGCTTGTGCAGTGCGGGCGGCGGCGTGGCGGTTTCACTGCCATTGTTTGCCGCATTATTAAGGGCTTGGCGCATTTGCGCCACCGTTTGAAAGCGTTGCGGCGGTGCCAAACTAAAGCCCTTGTCCACCGCCGCCAGCCATGCCTGCGGATAGCGGACGCGGTAGTCGGGATTATCGGTCAGCGTAGGCAACCTGCGGCCGATGCGGTCAGTCGCAGGCAGCGGCAGCTTGCCCGTTACCGCTTGATACAGGCAGGCGGAAAGCGCGTATAAATCGCTAGCAGGCGACAGTTTGCCGCTGCCGCCGTATTGTTCAATCGGCGAATAGCCTTGACTGATAAACAGCAGCGAACTTTGCGTATTTGGCCCAGCCGCAAAACGCCTTGCCGCGCCAAAATCAATCAGTATCGGTGTGTTCTCCGCCAGCAGAATGTTTTGCGGCTTAATGTCGCGGTGCAGAATGCGCTGATTGTGCAGATATTCTAAAGCATCAAGCAGTGGCAGAAAAATGTTGTTTAATTTTGTGCGGTTGGGCTGGGGGTGCTGGCGCAGGTAATCAGAAAAAGTGTCGCCGCCAATATAGGGCATCACAAAATAAGCGGTGCTGTTGGCTTCAAACAAGTCGGTTACGGGAACGATATTGGGGTGTTTCAGTCGGTGCAGCAGTTGCGCTTCACGGAAAAAATAGCGCATACCGCGTTCAAATAATTCGCGGTGGGCGTGATGGGGTAAAACTTCGCTGCTCTTGGGCAGGCGTTGTGCCAATTCAGATGGGAAATATTCTTTGATAACAAAGCGGTTGCCCAAACGGATGTGTTCGGTCAGATAAGTTACACCAAAACCGCCCGAACCGAGTATGCGGACAATGCGGTAGTTTTGGTGAAGTAGCTGTTCGGCAGTAAGCGGGTAGGGGTGGGACATTGGGGAAAGCAAGTCAATGCAATTGGGCGAAATATAACATTTCTTTATCGTTGCGGCTATGCGGGCAAATGCGGGGCAACAGCACTTTTAAGCAGTTCCACCAATTCGGCATCCATATAACGGTAATCATCAGGAATATCCAACACAATTAGGGTTTTGTGCTGCAATGCGCGGGCAAATGTGGCGCGTAGGCGCGATTGGTGTTTTTCTTCCATTACCAAAATTTTGTCTGCCCACGCAATATCCGCCGCGCTAACGGTGCGCCGTGCATTGGGCGATGTCCCTGCAGAACGTACCTGAATAGAGGGATGGCGGCGGAAAATGGTTTCGGCAGTGGGGCTACGCCATTGGTTGCGGCTACAAATAAACAGTAAATTCATGTTTCTGACGAAAGGTAAATGTGGATTCAGGCAGTTTTCGCCATGGGAAAACTGCCTGAAAGGGTGTGAAAACAATCAATCAAACCATTCGGAATGGAAGGATTGGGCGCATATGGGATAGATAAAACGCAATTGCCTGGCGCGGCGGACTTTTTCGCTGCGGCTGTACATCAAGCCCCAATCTTTTTCCAAACAGCGCGGTTCTGGGATTTTGCGCGGGGTGGCGGATTGGTTGTGTTGGGAACGACGTTTTTGCCAACGCCGCCATGCACGGGTGCGATTTTGGGGGATATTATCCATTTATTCAAAACCTTGTAATATTAACAAATCAACGGGTTCAGCAGCCGCGATATGAAATATCAAGCAATGGGTTTTGGATGCGGATAAAAATCGGATATTACGGTGTGCGCGGGTGTGTTGTCAAATGGCTTTTATTGTGGTGGAAAAGTGTTTATAGTTTGCGCCTGTTGTTTTACCTGTGGAATACCGATGAAACCTGCTCAAAAAATCATGCTGGCGGTGCTGTTGCTGCTGTTTGCGGCGGCGAAGGTGGCGATGTTGCTGTGGTGGCAAAGCCGTCAGCCTGAAGTACAAACGCTGTCGTGTAATCCTGCTGCCGAAGGTTGTCGTTTTGACGGCGGGGCGCAATTGAAGCTGATGGGGGTGGGCGGGAACGAACAGCCGTTTGCGGTGTCGGTATCGGGTTTGCCTTTGGATACGCAAGCGGTGTCGCTGTCGTTTGCTATGCGGGATATGGACATGGGCTTTAACCGCTTTGATTTGCAACACAAGGGGCAGGGCGTTTGGCGGGGCGAGCAGCTGCGTTTACCTGTGTGCAGCTTGTCGCGCCACGATTGGATTGCGGAATGGACGGTAGATGGCAAGCGTTATCAGGCGGATTTTCAAACACAATAATGCGCGTGCGCGGTTGAAAAGCCACAGGCTGCGGCGTACAATCGCAGCGTTTTCCTATCCTGTTTGCGAAAGCCGTTTATGACACATCACAACAAAGGCAATGTTTTTATTATTTCTGCTGCATCCGGCACGGGCAAAACCACGCTGGTGTCGCGCCTGTGTGCCAATCCTGATAACCGCATTCGTGTGTCGGTGTCGCACACCACCCGCGCCCCGCGTGCGGGCGAAACTGATGGCGAACATTATTATTTTGTTTCCAAAGAAACTTTTATGGACTTGGTGGGACAGGGCGCGTTTTTGGAACACGCCGAAGTGTTTGGTAATTATTACGGCACGGGCATGGCGGGCGTGGAAGATTTGTGCAATCAGGGCTTTGATGTGATTTTGGAAATTGACATTCAGGGCGCGGAACAGGTGCGCCGTTTGCTGCCCGATGCCGTCAGCGTGTTTATTTTGCCGCCGTCGCTGGCAGAGCTGGGCGAGCGTTTGCGCAGGCGCGATACCGACAGCGCCGAAGTGGTTGCCCGCCGCCTATTAAAAGCCGAGCAGGAAATTCAGCAAGCCTTTATTTTTGATTTTGTTGTGGAAAATAAGGATTTAGACCAAGCGGAACGCGATTTGCTGCATATTTTCAAAGCCCACCGCTTCAGCCAAAAACAGCAGCGCAAAACCATTGAAAAAGTTTTGCAAAATCATTAAAATCGGTGTTAATATATTACAAGCCCCGTTTACGCGGGAAAAATGATTAAAAAAGGCAAACTTATGGCACGTATTACTGTAGAAGACTGCATCAGCAAAATTCCCAACCACTTTGATTTGACGCTTACCGCCGCCCGCCGCGCCCGCCAATTGGAAAACGGTTCTTCCCCACTGGTGGACGATGTGCGCCACAATAAGGCAACTGTTACCGCTTTGCGCGAAATCGCCGCTGGACAAATCGGCACAGAAATTCTCTCGCGCAGCAAGTAACCCGCACACAGGCTTTAACGGCATCGCTTCAGGCAGATGCCGTTTTATTTTTAGAAGTTTAAGAAGTATAAAGGAAAACATCATGAAACTGCCCCCAGCCCCCACCGCCACTTACGACAGCCTGTACACCCTGCCTGCGCGTGAAAAGCTGTTCGCTGCCGCCCATTATTTAAACGAAGAAGAACGCCAATTGCTGGAAAAAGCCTGCGCGGTGGCGTTTCGCGCCCATAGTGGACAAGAGCGCAAAAGCGGCGAACCTTATATTACCCACCCCATTGCCGTTACCGAAGAGCTGGCAAAGTGGAATATGGATATTGAAACCCTTTGCGCCGGTTTGCTGCACGATGTATTGGAAGACACCGAAATAGAATACGGGCATATGGTGGAATGGTTTGGGCGCACCATTACCGAGCTGGTGGACGGCGTATCCAAGCTGAACAAATTTGATTATTCCGACAAAGCCCTGCATCAGGCAGAAAGTTTCCGCAAGCTGGTGATGGCGATGACCAAAGACGTGCGCGTGATTTTGGTAAAGCTGTCTGACCGTTTGCACAATATGCGTACCCTGTATGGCGTAGACAAAATTGCCAAACGCCGCAGCACTGCCCGTGAAACTTTAGAAATTCATGCCCCCATTGCCAACCGTTTGGGCTTTAACAGCGTCTATCGCGAATTACAGGATTTGGCGTTTGAACACCTGTATCCCGAGCGTTTTCGCACCTTGCAAAAAGCCATGCAAACCTTCCGCGACCAATATGGCGAAGTGATTGATACCGTAGTAGCAAATTTTGCCAAAGGCTTGAGCGAAAATAATATTGCCAATGCCGAAATTGACGGGCGCGAAAAGCATTTGTACAGCATTTACGAAAAAATGAAACGCCGTAAAGTAGGCTTTGAGCAAGTGTTTGATATTTACAGCATTCGCGTGCTGGTGGACAGCAATTTGGACTGTTATACCGCTTTGGGCGTGATGCACATGCTGTACCGTCCTGATTTAAAGCGTTTTAAAGACCATATTGCCATTCCCAAAAGCAACAGCTATCAAAGCCTGCACACCACTTTGAAAGGTCCGCAAGGTTTGCCGATTGAAGTGCAAATCCGCACCCGCCAAATGCATTCCATTGCTGAAAGCGGGATTGCTTCGGTGTTGGACAGCGCCAATACTTTGCAGCGCACCAAACAATGGTTGGAAGATATTTTGGAATTGCAAGAGCGCAGCGACGGCGATGCCACCGAATTTATGAGCCATGTTAAAGGCGATTTGGCAGCGGGTAATGAAGTGTATGTGTACACCCGAGAGGGCGAAATCATTACCCTGCCGCGTGGCGCAACCGCTTTGGATTTTGCCTATGCCATTCACAGCGATTTGGGACACCGCTGCATCAGCGCAGAGATTAATAAAAAAGAAGGGCAGCCGCTGCGTACCCGCTTGCACAACGGCGACCAAGTGATTATCAATGCTGTAGAAAAAGGCGGTGCATTGCAAGTCAAACCACAATGGCTGGACTGGGTGGTAACGGGACGCGCCCGCAGCGCCATCCGCCAGTATTTGAAGCGGCGCAACCGCAGCCAAGCGGCGCAATTGGGTAAAATTTTATTGGAACAGGCATTTGCCGCATCCCAACAAACTGCGCCCGATTACGATGAAGAATGGTGTTACCGCGTAGGCAGCGGCGAAATCAGCGTTCAGGAAGCCGTGCGCCGTTTGGCGGAAGGCGTAGAGTGGAACGATGCGCCCGTGTGTGTGGATGCAGGTGCGGAAGGCGTGGTATTGGGCGTGTGTTGTCGTCCTGTGGCGGGCGATGCGGTACGCGCGGTGCGCGGTTCGGGCGACGGCTTTACCATTCACCGCGAACACTGTCCGCGCCTGTTGCAAGCGCCGTCTGAACGGCAGGTGGATGCTGAATGGCGCAGCCGTTCGGCGCAAGGCTACGATGTGGAACTGCGGGTATTGAGTGCCGATGCACATGGATTGTTGGCGGCGCTGACAGCGGCGGTTTCGGAAAGCGGAAGTAACATCAATGCTTTGGATACCGTGTCTTTGGTAGATGATACGGGAACGATGGTGTTCCGCTTTAGCGTGCGTGTGGGCAGTTTGGCGGATTTGCAGGCAACCGAACAGGCTTTACGGCGCATTGTGCAAGTGCGTTCGGTGGAACGGGTGTAAGTTTTGTTTCTGTTTGCCATTCTGATGTGTCTGTGGGTACATCAGAATGGCTGATGATTTTTAAGAGAAAATAATCTTATGAAAAATAAGAATATCGCTTTATCGTTTGTTGCTGTGCTGTCTGCGCTGACATTGTCGGTACAGGCAGAAAACAATCCTAATCTTCAACAGGCAGCAGCTGCCTATGAACGCGGTGATTATGCGGAAACCAAAAGATTGTTGGAAACAGAAGCTTTAAAAAACAATGCCGAAGCGCAAAACAATCTGGGTGTATTGTATGCGGGTGGGCATGGTGTGGCGCAAGATTATGGATTAGCGCGACAATGGTATGAAAAAGCAGCGGCAAAGGGATTTGCCGAAGCACAATATAATCTTGGTGTGATATATGAAAAGGGGCATGGGGTAACACAAAACTATGAATTGGCGCGGCAATGGCATGAAAAAGCTGCTGCACAAGGACATATTAAAGCAGCAAGCAATTTGGGGGCGTTGTATGCTAACGGGTTGGGTGGGGTGCAAAATGATAAGCTGGCACGGCAATGGTGGGAAAAGGCTGCGGCGGCAGGAAATGTTGAAGCACAATACAATCTAGGGGTAATGTATGCCAAAGGGCAAGGTGTGGCAGTGAATCATAACTTGGCAAAACAATGGTATGAGAAAGCGGCTGCACAGGGGCATATGGGCGCTCAATATAATTTGGGGCTGATGTATGCAGATGGATTGGGTGTAGCGGTAAACGGTGGTTTGGCAAAACAGTGGTATGAAAAAGCTGCGGTGAGGGGTAGTGCCGATGCCCAATTTGGTTTGGGTTTGCTGTATCGGTATGGAAACGGTGTGAAACAGAATGACCAATTGGCGCAGCAATGGCTAGAAAAAGCGGCTGTTCAAGGACATTCTGATGCACAAAATATGCTGGGCATATTGTATCAGGAAGGTGGCGATGGTGTAGGGCAAGACCATAAATTGGCGCTACAGTGGTATGAAAAATCGGCGCTACAAGAAAATGCCGAAGCGCAATTTAATCTTGCTGCTTTGTATCATTTGGGCTTGGGTGTGAAGCAAAATGATGAACTGGCGCGACAATGGTTGGAAAAATCTGCTGTGCAGGGAAATATCAACGCACAACAGAATTTGGGCGGATTTTATTACTTTGGTGCACAGGGTGTATCTAAAGATTATGCCTTGGCATGGAAATGGTGGGAAAAAGCGGCTATGCAAGGGAATGCCCAAGCCCAATTTGACCTTGGTACTTTGTATTACAATGGGCATGGTGTAAAACAAAGTAATGAGTTGGCAAGGAAATGGTTGAAAAAGGCAGCCGAACAGGGGCATGAAGATGCCAAACGTGCGCTGCAACAATTAAAAGCTCAAGGTCATTAAACCCATTCCCCGTTAAGATAACAGGCTGCCTGAAACGCTTATTCAGGCAGCCTGCTGTGTTTAGAACGGTTGTTTTAAATCATATTTGGTGGAAACCACTTTGCCGTACAACACCCAGCCAGCAAATACCGCCATACCGCCCCAATACATTGCTTCCATACCTGCGCCGTAAAGCGCGTAAAAGCTGTACAGGTTGCCGACAAAGGCAATCAGCGAAGTAAACACCATTTCTTTATGCGGCACCTGATTGGCTTTTTGCAGCACGATAATTGCCGACATCGACAAAATATACGGAATCAGATTGGTGACGACCGCCAAATTCACCAAAATATCAAACTGTTTGCTCAGGCTGGGGCTAACCGTCATCAGTGCCAGCACCGTTTGCACCGAGGCAATAATCAGCATACCCAATACAGGTGTGTTGGTGCGGCTGACTTTGCCGAATTGCGGAATAAAATAACCTTCGTCCGCGCCCGATTTAAACACTTGGGCGATGGTAAACTGCCAGCCCAGCAGTGAACCTGTACAAGACATAATCATCAGCGCAATCACGATTTGCCCTGCGGTGTGGTTAAACATGGATGCAAACACCAAGCCGAAAGGCGCGTCGGAAGCCGCCAAGGAAGCATTCGGCACAATGCCTGCCACCACATTGGTGGATGCAATATAAATCACCGCCGTAATCAAGGTACCCCACAACACGGCAATCGGGACGTTTTTTTCAGGATTGTCCACCGCATCAGCATTGGCGCAAGCGGATTCCAAACCCAAAAACGCCCACAATGTAATGGCAATGGAAGCGGGAACGGCTTCGCTTAAAGGCATATTGTGCGGATTCCATGCCGCCGCATACATTTCGGGGCTGAACCAAAACCAGCCGAACAGCGACACGCCCACCACAGGCAGCACCACGCCCCACACGGTCACGCTGCTGATTTTACCCGTTACCGATGCACCGCCGAAGTTTGCCGCCATGGTCGCCCACACAAACAGCACCGTACCGATGGCCACTTCTAAAGGCGACAAATTCCAGCCCATAAAGGTTTTCAGGTAGCCGACGGCGGAAATGGCAATCGCCACATTGGCAATCAACAGCGAAACGGCATAAGTGTAGTTCGCCATAAAATTGCCTGATTTGCCGAAAGAATATTCGGCATAACCGCCCATGCCGCCGCTGTTGCGGCTGAAGCGTCCGCATTTGGCAAAGGCATACGCCAACGCCATTGAGCCGACGGCGGTAACCAGCCACGATAAAATCGACACCGTGCCGACTTGTGCCAATTTGGCAGGCAGCATAATAATGCCCGAACCCATCATATTGACAACGGTTAGAATCGTCAGTTGGACGACACTCATTTTATTTTTAGAAACAGCCATAATTTTTTACCTTTCTGAATGGTTACACCTAAACAGGCTGCCTGAAACCTTATTTCAGGCAGCCTGCATCTCGCCCGAAACTATGCTTGTTCAGTATTGACTGCGTAACCGAAAGCACGACGGCTGCCGTCTTCCTGTTCCTGCAAATACACGCCCTGAATTTCTGGTTCAAAACCCGGCAGCGAATTGATGCCTTCTTCTAATGCCAGAAAATACTGCTGTACCGCCCCGCCCCACACTTCACCCGGAACCGTACACAACACCCCCGGTGGATAGGGCAGCGCACCTTCTGCCGCCACTTTGCCCGCAATTTCACTCAAACGCACCAAATGCACTTCATTGCGAATCAGAGCTTGCTGTGCATCGTAGGCACTCATCGCCTGACGCGGCCAACCGTCGGCGCGGAACATGGCTTTTTGCAGGTTTTTCATATCATTGCGTTTATAGAACTCGTGCATTTCGCGGCACAGACGGCGGATGGTGTAGCCACGGTAATAATCTTCATAACGCGCATACACACTGGGCAGCACATCGCACATCAGGCTGTCGTTTTCAATATGCCGTTCAAAACGCGCAATCAAAGCGGTTAAATGCTGCAGCTTCGCCAAATTTTCAGACGGTGTCAGCAGGAACAAAATAGAGTTCAAATCGCATTTTTCGGGAACAATGCCGTTGTCGCGCAAGAAATTCGCCAAAATCGTGGCAGGAACGCCAAAATCTTCATAAGCCCCTGTTTGTACGTTAATACCGGGGGTGGTCAGCAATAATTTGCACGGGTCCACAAAATATTGGTTTTCGGCATAACCTTCAAACGAATGCCATTTTGCATCGGGTTCAAAGCGGAAAAAGCGCAAATCATCGCAAATGGTTTCGGTTTCGTAGCTCTGCCACGGCTTGCCGTCCACCGTTTCGGGGACAAACGGGCGAATCATTTTGCAGGTGTCCAGCATCAACTTACGCGCTTCCACGCCCACGCGCACACAATCGCGCCACAATTTGCGTCCCGCTTCGCCTTCGTGCATTTTGGCGTTCACGTCCAAGGCGGCAAACATGGGGTAAAACGGGCTGGTAGAGGCGTGCATCATAAAGGCATTGTTAAAACGCTTGTGGTTGCAATAACGTTTTTGTCCTTTGATGTGGCTGTCTTTTTTATGGATTTGTGAGGTTTGCGAAAATCCAGACTGCTGTTTGTGTACCGATTGGGTCACGATAATACCGGGGTCGTTTTCGTTCAGTTCCAGCAACAGCGGCGAACAGTCGCGCATCATCGGGATAAATTGTTCGTAGCCCACCCATGCGGAATCAAATAAAATGTAGTCGCACAAATGACCGATGCGGTCCACCACCTGACGGGCGTTGTAAATGGTGCCGTCGTAAGTGCCAAGCTGAATCACCGCCAAACGGAACGGGCGTTCGGCATCGGCGCGTTCGGGCGCGACTTTGCGGATTTCGGCGCGGATATAGTCTTCGTCAAAACACGCGGCATCAATACCGCCGATAAAGCCGTAGGGATTACGCGCGGTTTGCAGGTAAACGGGGCGCGCGCCGCAAATCATCAATGCGCCCAAATGGATGGATTTGTGGTTGTTGCGGTCAAACAAAACCAAATCGTCTTTTGCCAACAGGGCGCTGGTCACCACTTTATTGGCTGTGGACGTGCCGTTGAGGACAAAATAGGTTTTGTCGGCGTGATAAACTTTGGCGGCGTGTTTTTGCGCGGCGCAGGCAGGACCTTCGTGAATCAGCAAGTCGCCCAAACGCACATCGGCATTACACAAGTCGGCACGGAACAGGTTTTCGCCGAAAAAGTGGAAAAATTCGCGCCCTGCGGGGTGTTTGGCAAAGAACTGTCCGCCTTGGTGTCCGGGGCAGTCAAAGGCGGCGTAACCGCGTTTGGTGTAGTTTTTCAGGGCGTTGAAAAACGGTGGGGCAAGCTGGGCGGCGTATTCGTCGGCGGCAGCGGCAATTTGTTTGCCGTAGTAATGGCGGCTGCCCAAACCCAGTTGAATTACGCCGCTTAATTCGGGCAACACGGCGGCAGGTACGGCTTCATTGGGTTGCAATGCCAAGAAAACAGGCACGCCAAAACCAGAATTTTTGACTTTTTCCACCGCTGTTTCAATGTGTTCTACCGATGAAACCACTGCGCCGATATTGGTCAGGTCGCTTTGATGCAGATTGACCACTTCGTAAGCATCGGTAATAAAGCCTTCTTGAACGGAAGGACAGGCGGCAATTTTTAAGTATGTCATAGCAAATTATCCCTTGGGTTGTGTTGAAGAAAGTAGCAATACCACGCCCCATCGTTTAAACAGAGACGTAATATTCTGTGCAAACGGGAATCAGTAGAAAAACGGAATCTGCCGAACACGGACACCCGTTTGTTAAAAGAAGTTTTTATTGATAGTGGTTTAGAGTGTATAGCATAATTATAAAATACTTGTTCTGATGTTGTGTTGATTAGGGTCAAGAAAGGGTTCTAAAGGCAATCCATTAGGTGTTTTTTGATGTGTAATAAGTGGTAATTTTGATGTTGCTGCTACTTCGGTTTCGGGCAGCTTGAAATCTTGTTAGAATCGCCGTTTTATTTGTTTTAATGTTGTCGCCAAGGAATTTCCCCGATGAAAGCCAGCCAATTTTTTATTTCCACCTTAAAAGAAGCGCCTGCCGAAGCCGCGCTGCCCAGCCACAAATTGATGTTACGCGCAGGCTTGATTAAAGCCAATGCTTCGGGTTTGTACACTTGGATGCCGATGGGTTTGCGCGTATTGCGTAAAGTGGAAAACATTGTGCGCGAAGAAATGAACCGCGCAGGGGCGGTGGAACTGCTGATGCCTGTGGTGCAAGCTGCCGAATTGTGGCAGGAAAGCGGGCGTTGGGACTTTTACGGTAAAGAACTGCTGCGGATAAAAGACCGCCACGAACGCGATTTCTGCCTTGGTCCGACTTGCGAAGAAGTGATTACCGATATTGTCCGCAAAGAATTTAATTCTTACAAACAACTGCCGAAAAACTTTTACCACATCAACACCAAATTCCGCGACGAAGTGCGCCCCCGTTTCGGCGTGATGCGCGCGCGTGAGTTTGTGATGAAAGATGCTTATTCCTTCCATGCCGATTACGAATCGCTGGTTAAAGATGGTTATCAGCCTATGTATGATGCTTATTGCCGTATTTTTGACCGCTTGGGCTTGGATTACCGTCCTGTGGCGGCGGATACGGGCAGCATCGGCGGTACAGGTTCGCATGAATTTCAAGTGATTGCCGAATCGGGCGAAGACGTGATTGCCTACAGCGACGCTTCCGATTACGCCGCCAATGTGGAATTGGCGCAAACCCTGCCTTTAGCGGGCGAACGCGCCGCGCCAGCCGCACCTTTAAACAAAGTGTCCACGCCCAATGTTAAAACCATTGCCCAACTGGTTGAATTTTTAACTATCCCTGTAGAAACCACCATGAAATCCATTGTGGTGGCAGGCGAAAACGAAGGCGAGCTGGTGTTGCTGCTGCTGCGCGGCGACCATGAATTTAACGACATCAAAGCGGAAAAACTGGCGGGCGTGAAATCGCCTTTGGAAATGGCGTCGCCTGAAGCGGTACGCGCTGCCTTTGGTGCGGACGGCGGTTCGTTGGGTCCTGTTGGTTTTACAGGCAAAGTGTATGCCGATTATGCGCTGGAAAAAGGCGCGGATTGGGTGATTGGCGCAAATGAAAACGACTGCCACTACACAGGCTTTAACTTCGGGCGCGATGCCGCCGAACCCGAATTTGTGGATTTGCGCAATGTCGTAGCGGGCGACCCCAGCCCTTGCGGTACAGGCAGCCTGAAACTGGCACGCGGTATTGAAGTGGGACACGTTTTCCAGTTGCGCGACAAATATTCCGCTGCCATGAACGCCGTATTCTTGGACAACAACGGCAAATCGCAAGTGATGGAAATGGGCTGTTACGGCATCGGCATTACCCGTATTGTCGCCGCCGCCATCGAGCAAAATCATGACGAACGCGGCATGATTTGGACGGACAGCATGGCACCGTTTACCGCCGTGATTGTGCCGATGAACTACAAAAAATCCGAAGCCGTGCGCCAAGCCGCCGATGATTTGTACGCGCAACTGCTGGCAGCGGGCGTCGATGTGCTGCTGGACGACCGCGATGAACGTGCAGGCGTGTTGCTCAACGACAGCGAATTGCTGGGCATTCCGCACCGCATTGTCATTGGCGACCGCGGCTTGAAAGAAGGCGTGGTGGAATACACCCAACGCGCGAACGGCGAAACGCGCAGCGTAGCTGTTGCCGAAGTAAAATCATTGTTTGAATAAAACTTTATTGATTAAAAAATCCCCTTCGTGTTTGGCTACAAAGGGGATTTTTGTGGTTTTAAGCCGCCAGTTGCAAACTGCTTTCGCGCCAACGCGCCGAAAAGGTTTGCAATAAAGCCTGCACTGCCGCATCTTGTTCCAAATATTGTTTGGCTTGGGCGCGTTGTTCCAGCACAATCCGTTCGCGGTACATAGACGGCGTTTCCCAACCGCAATCATCTTGCCATGCCGTGGTACGCAGGTTTAAACCGCTGCCGTAATGCTGCCGCAAAGCGCGGATAATGCGCTCGCGGTACTCGTATTCGGGCGCGTTTTTAATGGTTTTTTCGTCCATCAATGCCAGCGTGAGTGTGTTGTTTTCTAAAGAAACCCATGCCAAATGCTGCAACATCATTTGCGCGGCAGCCACTTGTTTGCCGATGCGCGACACAATGGTAAACCAGTTTTCTGCCGTTAATTCGGGCATGGCTGCGGCGGGTGCGGGTTCTGCTGCTGGGGTATCAGCAGTAGGATTTTCTGCTGCGGTGCTTGCTTCGGTTTTAGTGTGTTCGTGAATAAGCGGGGCTTCGGCTTCGGGGGTAAAATGGCTTACGTCAAAATCATTACCTTCATCGTCCAACCACGGCGGCGGTGCATCGTCTTCTGCCCACGGCATGGGCGGCGGACAATCGTTTTCTGCGGGTGGGGTGGACGTGGTTTCGGTGTCGGTCAACCACGGCGGTGTGTCTTCTACTTCTACCGTTTCTGCTAAAACGGGCGCAGGGGCTGCGGGTGTGGTTTCTGCAATAACAGGCGCAGCAGGGGGCAGCGGCGTGTGGTCGCGGCGGCGGATTTCCTGCGGTTTGGGCGGGGGCAAATCTTGCGGTTTGAATTGTTTGGGGGCAGGGTGGGCGTCGCTGGGACGGCGCAGCGGCGGTGCGTTTTCGGGCAAGATGGCGCGGCGTTCGGCAGTGGGTGCAGCGGCATGGTCAATATAGCCGTGAACAGGCGTATTGTCGGCAGCAAACGGCGCAAATGCTAACATCCGCAGCAGCGTCATCACAAAGCCAGCATATTCATCGGGGGCAAGCGGCAAATCCTGTCTGCCGTGTACCGCGCATTGATAATACAGCTGGATTTGTTCGGGGTGCAGTTCTTCTGCCAAACTGTGCAATGTGTCGCGTTCGGGGTCGTCTGCCAGTGCAGCGGGAACGTGGCGCACCAGTGCCAAACGTTGCAGCAGCAATGCCAACTCTGCCAATGCGGCATCAAAGCCCACGGCATTGGCTGCCATTTCCTGCGCCTGCGCCAATAAACTGCTGCCGTCTTGGGCAATCAGCGCGTTGATGATGCGGTACAGGTGTTGTTGGTCAAGCGCACCCGTCATGCGGCGTACGTCTGCTTCGTTTACCTTACCTGCGCCCATGGCGATGGCTTGGTCTAGCAGGCTTAAGGCATCGCGCATAGAACCTGCCGCCGCGCGTGCCAGCAGTTGCAAAGCCGCGTGTTCGTAAGCAATGCCTTCGCTGTCCAACACATGCGCCAAATGTGCCGATACCTGCTGCGGGGTCATATTACGCAACACAAATTGCAAACAGCGGCTTAATACGGTAACGGGGACTTTGTGCGGGTCGGTAGTCGCGAGAATAAATTTAACGTGTGGCGGCGGCTCTTCCAAAGTTTTCAACATGGCGTTAAACGCACTTTTGGACAGCATATGCACTTCGTCAATAATATAGACTTTATATTTGCCAGACGTGGGTGCGTATTGCGCGTTTTCCAGCACTTCGCGGATATTGTCTATGCCTGTGTTGGATGCAGCGTCAATTTCCAGCAAATCGGGAAAACGTCCTTGGTCAATGGCGGTACAGGCGGCGCATTGTCCACACGGCTCGCCCTGCTGCGGCGCGTGGCAGTTAAAGGCTTTTGCCAAAATACGGGCAATGGTGGTTTTGCCCACGCCCCGCGTACCAGTCAGCAGGTAGGCATGGTGCAAACGCCCTTCGGCGAGCGCGTTTTGCAGGGCTTTAACAATGTGTTCCTGCCCGACTAAATCGGCAAAGGTTTTCGGTCGCCATTTGCGGGCGAGCACTTGATAAGCGGGGGTCATGGCGCAATTGCATAAAACGGTAAACCGCCGATTTTAACATTTTTTCTGAAAACAAAGCCCCCTTAATTGGGGGCTGGGTTGGGTCTGCGTTTATTGAATCGGAGTTTAATCCAACTGCAACACAGCAGAAGTGTACACGTTTTGCACGTCGTCCAAATCTTCCAAAGCGTCAATCAGCTTTTGCATTTTTTCGGCATCTTCGCCGCTTAACACGGTTTCGTTTTGCGCGCGCATGGTCACATCGCCGTCTTCTGATTTAAAGCCTGCTTCTTCCAGCTTGGCTTTGACTTGCGCCCAATCAGCAGGGGCGGTAATCACTTCAATCATGCCGTCTTCATCGGCGGACAACACGTCTTCCGCGCCCGCTTCCAAAGCCGCTTCCATCAGTGCATCTTCATCGGCATTGGCAAACACCAAATAGCCCTGATGCACAAAGTTAAACGCCACACAGCCGTCCGTACCCAAATTGCCACCGTTTTTATTAAACGCATGGCGTACATCAGCCACAGTGCGGGTTTTGTTGTCGGTCATACAGTCCACCATCAACGCCGCGCCGCCAATGCCGTAGCCTTCATAGCGCAGTTCTACATAATCCACGCCTTCCAAATTGCCCGTGCCTTTGTCAATGGCGCGTTGCACATTGTCTTTGGGCATATTCGCGTCCCAAGCCTTGTCCATTGCCAAACGCAGGCGCGGATTGGACGCAGGGTCGCCGCCGCCCAGCTTGGCGGCAACGGTAATTTCTTTAATCAGCTTGGTAAAAATTTTACCGCGCTTGGCATCGGCGCGGGCTTTCTTGTGTTGGATATTCGCCCACTTACTGTGTCCAGCCATGATTTTTCCTTTTCTACAAACAAAAAACAGGTGTGGATTTTAACACAAATTGCTTTTTGTTCCGCTGTTGCCGCGTATTTGCCCCGTTTACGCAGACGAAAAATTTAACCTTTTGAAAACAAAGTTAAGCGTAAAATTTATTTACTTTTATTTCACAAAGATTAACAAATTTCCTTGACGAAACAGCAAGGCTTGATTATATTTGCGCCAACTTTTGAAACGCAGTGTAGCCATCGTGTTAAGAATTGTTGCCGTGCAAACCGCATCGCTTGCCGTCTTGGCGGCGGTTTCCTATGTGTGTTTTGGTGCGGCAAATGCCGTGTCAATGATTTTGGGTGGCGCGTGCTATATTATTCCCACTTTGGCGGCGGCGCTGCTGCTGAAATGGTCGTCATCGCGCCCCATGTTGGTGGGCGCAGCGTTTATCGGCTCTTCGGGCATCAAAACCGTGTTTTCTGCCATTTTGCTGGTGTTGTGCGTGTTGCTGTATCCTGAATTGCAAAACGGACGCAACTTTATGGCGTTCCTGATTGGATTATTGACGGTCAGTCATTTGGTTTTTTTAATTTTTCTAAAGGTTAATCGTTATGGCGGGTGAAGCAGAAACAGTTACTGCAGCGGATTACATCAAACACCACTTGCAAAGCCTTACCAGCGTGGTGGATGTAACCCAAGGACAGGGTTTGAGAAACATTGCCGATTTTTCATTTGTGAATTTGGATGCGCTGTTTTTCTCAGTCGTATTAAGTGCCATTGGCTGCTTTTTCTTATGGCGTGCGGCAAATACTGCTACCGCAGGCGTACCGGGGCGGGCGCAGGCTGCTTTTGAGTTGCTGATTGAATTTGTTAACGATATGTGTAAAAGCATTATCAGCAACGAAGAATCGCGCAAAGTGGTTGCCCCTTTGGGTTTGGCGTTGTTTGTTTCTATTTTCCTGATGAACGCCATGGACTTGCTGCCTGTGGATTTGATTCCGCGCATTTGGCAGGGCATGACGGGCGAACACCATGCACTGATGCGTGTCGTACCCACTGCTGATTTGAATATTTCTTTGGCACTTGCCATTGGCGTATTGATTACCTGTATTGTGTACAGCGTAAAAATCAAAGGTTTCGGCGGCTGGATGCACGAAATGTTTACCGCGCCTTTCGGTAACAAAATCTTTTTGTATCCGATTAACTTTATTCTGAATGTTCTGGAATTCTTGTCCAAAACCGTTTCGCACGGTATGCGGTTGTTCGGCAATATGTATGCGGGCGAACTGGTATTCCTGCTGATTGCCTTGTTGGGCGGTGCGTGGGCAACCACTTGGTATGCACCTGATTTGCTTGACCCGATTATGTTTATCTTCCATATTTTGGCAGGTGCGGCGTGGGCAATCTTCCATATTCTGATTATTACCTTGCAGGCATTTATTTTCATGGCATTGGCTTTTGTGTACATTGGTCAAGCACATGACCACCACTAATTAAAGTTTTTTCCACCTCTCTTTTTCACTTTTTTCAAGGAGTTTTAACATGATCGCAATTGCATGTGGTTTGATTGTTGCTTTGGGTGCTTTGGGCGCTTCTATCGGCATCGCCATGGTAGGTTCTAAATATCTGGAATCTTCTGCACGCCAACCCGAATTGATTGGTCCGTTGCAAACCAAATTGTTCCTGATTGCCGGTCTGATTGACGCCGCGTTCCTGATTGGCGTGGCAATTGCCCTGTTGTTTGCATTTGTTAATCCGTTCGGTGGCTAATATCCGTTTTGAATTGACAAGGCGGATTTGATTAACCCTGATACGAAGGTTAAGTAAAGTGAATTTAAATGCAACCTTAATTGCACAAGTCATTGTCTTCGGCATTTTGGTGTGGTTTGTGGTCAAACACGTTTGGCCGCCCATTATGCAGAAGCTGGACGAGCGTGCCGACAAAATTGCCGAAGGTTTGGCGGCTGCCGAGCGCGGAAAAAGTGATTTTGAGCAGGCAGAGAAGAAAGTTGCAGAACTCTTGGCGGAAGGGCGCACTCAGGTTGCCGAAATGGTAGCCAATGCGGAAAAACGCGCGGCACAAATTGTGGAAGAGGCTAAAGACCAAGCCACAAGTGAAGCCGCCCGTATCGCGGCACAAGCCAAAGCCGATGTTGAGCAAGAGGTAAACCGCGCCCGTGAAGCATTGCGTGAGCAAGTAGCTGCTTTGGCGGTAAAAGGTGCAGAATCTATTTTGCGCCGCGAAGTGGACCAAAAACAGCACGCCAAAATGCTCAGTGCCTTGAAACAGGAGCTGTAAGCTTATGATTGAGTTCGCAACCGTTGCGCGCCCGTATGCCAAAGCATTGTTTGAGCTGGCTGAACAAAAGCAGCAAACTGAATGCTGGTTGGGCGGTCTTGCGCAGTTGGCTTGGCTGGTACAGCAGCCGCAAGTAAGCGGTTTGCTCGGTCGGGTTGATACCGATGCCGCACAAAAAGCGAACGAATTAACGGCGCTGCTTGATTGCCCCGATGCGGTCAAGAGTGCCGAATTCGGCAACTTTGTGCAGGTGTTGGCGCAGGAAAAGCGGCTGACCGTTCTGCCTGAAATTTACGCGCAGTATCAAAATTTGGTTTTGATGCAAAATCATGTCGAAAAAGCGGTTATTTATACTGCTTACGATGTGGCTGCCAAAGAGCAGGCAAAAATTGTCAGTGACTTGGAACAATATTTCAATACCCGTTTGCAAGCATCTTTTCAAACCGATCCCGAATTGATTGGCGGTGTGAAAGTGGAAGTAGGCGATCAGGTATTGGATCTGTCGGTGCAGGCGAAACTAAACCGCCTGTACACGGCGATGACAAATTAGGAGAGTTTTCATGCAGCTTAATCCTGCTGAAATCAGTGATTTGCTGAAAGCCAAAATTGAAAAACTGAACACTGCCCCCGAAGTGCGTACTCGTGGCACGGTGATTTCAGTAACCGATGGTATCGTCCGCGTATATGGTTTGTCAGATGTGATGCAAGGCGAAATGCTGGAATTCCCCGGCAACACTTTCGGCTTGGCGATGAACTTGGAACGCGATTCGGTCGGCGCGGTGGTGCTGGGCGAATACGAGCACATTAAAGAAGGCGACGAAGTTAAGTGTACGGGTCGCATTTTGGAAGTGCCGATTGGTCGTGAGCTGGTTGGTCGCGTGGTTAATGCCTTGGGTCAGCCCATTGACGGCAAAGGTCCGATTAACACTGCCCAAACTGCCCCGATTGAAAAAATTGCCCCCGGTGTGATTGCGCGTCAATCGGTTGACCAGCCGATGCAAACGGGTATTAAAGCGATTGATTCTATGGTACCTGTGGGTCGTGGTCAGCGTGAGCTGATTATTGGCGACCGTCAAACAGGTAAAACCGCTGTGGCATTGGATGCGATTGTCAATCAAAAAGGTACAGGCGTTATCTGTATTTATGTGGCAATTGGTCAAAAAGCGTCTTCTATTGCCAACGTGGTTCGCAAGCTGGAAGAACACGGTGCAATGGAGCATACCATTGTGGTGGCGGCAACCGCATCTGAAGCAGCTGCTCTGCAATTTATTGCCCCCTATTCAGGCTGCACCATGGGTGAATACTTCCGCGACCGCGGCGAAGATGCCCTGATTGTGTATGACGATTTGTCTAAACAAGCCGTAGCTTACCGTCAAATTTCTCTGCTGTTGCGCCGCCCCCCCGGTCGTGAAGCCTACCCAGGTGACGTATTCTACTTGCACTCACGCCTGCTGGAACGTGCAGCACGCATCAATGCCGATGAAGTGGAAAAATTGACCAATGGCGAAGTAAAAGGCAAAACAGGCTCACTGACTGCACTGCCGATTATTGAAACCCAAGCGGGTGACGTATCTGCATTCGTACCTACCAACGTGATTTCTATTACCGACGGTCAGATTTTCTTGGAAACCGACTTGTTCAATTCGGGCATCCGTCCTGCGATTAACGCGGGTATTTCGGTATCGCGCGTAGGTGGTGCGGCACAAACCAAAGTCATCAAAAAATTGGGCGGCGGTATCCGTTTGGCATTGGCACAATACCGTGAATTGGCAGCGTTTTCGCAATTTGCTTCCGATTTGGACGAAGCTACCCGCAAGCAGCTGCAACATGGTGAAGTGGTTACTGAACTGATGAAACAAAAGCAGTTCAATACCTTGAATACCGCTGAAATGGCTTTGACCCTGTGGGCGATTAACAACGGTTCTTATGCCGATGTGCCTGTTGCCAAAGCTTTGGCATTTGAAGCGGATTTCCTGTCGTTTGTACGTACCCAGCACAGCGATTTGCTGGACGCGGTAAACGCTTCAGGTGCTTTGTCGGACGAAAACGAAAAAGTGCTGACCGATGCCATGAAGACCTTTAAGGCTTCTTCCAACTACGCATCATAAGCAGGAAAGAAGGAGTCTGAAATGGCAGTAGGAAAAGAGATTCTGACCAAAATCCGCAGTGTTCAAAATACCCAAAAGATCACTAAAGCGATGCAGATGGTATCCACTTCCAAAATGCGCAAGACTCAGGACCGGATGCGTTTGGCAAGACCGTATGCGGAAAAAGTCCGTTTGGTTATGAACCACTTGGCAAAAACCAACGAATATCACGGTCTGCCGATTCTGCAGCGCCGTGATGAAGTGAAACGCGCAGGCTTTATCCTGATTACCACGGATAAAGGCTTGTGCGGCGGTTTGAACGCCAATTTGCTGAAGAAGTTTTTCATGCAGGTTCAGGCTTATCAAAGCCAAGGCGTGGAAGTGGAAGTGGTTTGCTTGGGCGGAAAAGGCCTGGCTGCCTGTCAGCGTGTCGGTTTGAATGTGGTTGCCAGCGTGGTGAATTTGGGCGATACGCCAAAAATGACCATGCTGTTGGGCGCGGTCAGCAATGTGGTTAAACGCTATGAAAGCGCCGATTTGGATATCGTGCATTTGGTGTATTCCGGCTTTATCAATACAATGAAGCAGGAACCGCGTTCGGAAGTATTGCTGCCCATCGGTAAATCTGAATTGGAAGAGCCAATGGCAGGCGATGAAACCTACAATTGGGATTACCATTACGAACCCAGCCCCTTGGAAGTATTGGAGCATTTGGTTAAGCGTTATTTGGAATCCGTGGTGTTTCAGGCCTTGTGCGAAAACATGGCTTCCGAGCAGGCGGCGCGGATGGTGGCGATGAAAGCGGCAACCGACAATGCCGGCAATGCCATCAAAGAATTGCGTTTGGTGTATAACAAATCACGTCAGGCCGCAATTACCACAGAATTGTCAGAAATTGTGGCGGGTGCGGCGGCTGTATAAGCCCCGTCCGCCAAACAGAATTAGGATACGATAATGAGCCAAGGTAAGATTGTACAAATTATCGGTGCCGTTGTGGACGTGGAGTTTCCGCGTAACGCAATTCCCCGTGTTTACGATGCCTTGAAACTGGTTGATGTTGATTTGACTTTAGAAGTGCAACAGCAACTGGGTGACGGCGTGGTGCGTACCATTGCCATGGGCAGCAGCGACGGTTTGAAACGCGGCATGGCGGTAAACAATACCGGTGCGCCGATTACCGTACCGGTGGGTAAAGCCACTTTGGGACGGATTATGGATGTGTTGGGACACCCTGTGGACGAAGCAGGTCCCATCAATGCCGAGCAAACCCGCGCCATTCACCAGCCTGCGCCCAAATTTGACGAACTGTCCAGCGCTACCGAACTGTTGGAAACCGGCATTAAAGTGATTGACTTGCTGTGTCCGTTTGCCAAAGGCGGTAAAGTGGGTCTGTTCGGCGGTGCGGGCGTGGGCAAAACCGTAAACATGATGGAGTTGATTAACAACATCGCCAAAGCGCACAGCGGTTTGTCTGTATTTGCAGGTGTGGGCGAACGTACCCGTGAAGGTAACGACTTTTATCACGAGATGAAAGATTCCAATGTATTGGATAAAGTTGCCATGGTGTATGGTCAGATGAACGAGCCGCCCGGTAACCGTTTGCGCGTGGCATTGACCGGTTTGTCTATGGCGGAACACTTCCGCGATGAAAAAGACGAAAACGGCAAAGGTCGCGACGTATTGTTCTTTGTGGACAATATTTACCGTTATACGCTGGCGGGTACGGAAGTATCGGCGCTGCTGGGACGCATGCCCTCTGCGGTGGGTTATCAGCCGACACTGGCAGAAGAAATGGGTCGTTTGCAAGAGCGTATTACTTCTACGCAAACCGGTTCCATTACTTCCATTCAGGCAGTGTATGTACCTGCGGATGACTTGACTGACCCGTCGCCTGCGACCACTTTTGCCCACTTGGATGCCACTGTGGTATTGAGCCGTGATATTGCATCTTTGGGTATTTACCCTGCGGTTGACCCCTTGGATTCCACTTCACGTCAGCTGGACCCGATGGTTTTGGGTCAGGAGCATTACGATGTAGCACGCGGTGTGCAATCTACTTTGCAAAAATACAAAGAGTTGCGTGATATTATCGCCATTTTGGGTATGGACGAGTTGTCTGACGAAGACAAAATGACCGTGATGCGTGCGCGTAAAATCCAACGCTTCCTGTCACAGCCTTTCCACGTTGCTGAAGTGTTTACGGGTTCACCCGGTAAATACGTTTCCCTGCGTGACACCATTGCCGGTTTTAAAGCGATTTTGAGCGGAGAGTACGACCATTTGCCCGAACAGGCATTCTATATGGTCGGCGGCATTGAAGAAGCCGTTGAAAAAGCGAAAACCTTAAGCTAAGGAGGCTGGCATGAGCATCATGCAGGTTGAGGTGGTCAGCAACGAAGAACTGATTTTTGCTGGTGAGGCAAAGTTCGTGGTTGTGCCTACCGTAAACGGCGAATTGGGGATTTGTCCCAGACACGAGCCGATTATGAGTTTGGTGCGCCCAGGTGCTTTGCGTGTGACCCCTGCCGATTCGGATGAAGAGGTATTGGTGGCAGTTGCCGGCGGTGTGCTGGAAGTATGCCCGAGCAAAATCACCGTGTTGGCCGATGTGGTGGTGCGCAGTGCCGAAATCGACCAGCAGCGCGCCGAAGAAGCCAAAAAAGCAGCGGAAGCATCTATTTCGCAAGCGAAAGACGATGAGTCACGCGCCCGCGCACAAGCTGCTTTGGCTGCCGCTATCGCCGAACTGAAAACTTTGGAATACTTGTCTAAACGCAGAATTTAATTTTGCAAATGCCAAGCATCAAACCGCCGCCCTGTGATACAGGGCGGCATTTGTTATTGCTAATCGGCAGGATTTTCAACACGGGGTAAACCCGACAAATCCACTCAACAATGTTAAAATATCGCTGCTTTAAATGATGTTTTGAGGAAATTATGGCACTTTTGCAAATCGCCGAACCCGGTATGGCGGCTGCACCGCACCAGCACCGTTTGGCTGTGGGCATTGATTTGGGAACAACCAACAGTTTGGTGGCAACGGTAAAAAGTGGTTCTGCCGTGTGTTTGGCGGATGCAGAGGGCGCAGTTTCACTGCCTTCGGTGGTGCGTTATGCTGAAAACGGCGAAACCGTGGTGGGCGCAGCGGCGTTGGCGATGCAAAAGCGCGACCCCGCCCACACCATTAGCTCTGCCAAACGCTTGATTGGGCGTAGTTTGGACGATATTGATACTGCCCATCTGCCTTACCGTTTCAGCCCGTCCGAGCAGATTATCGGCATTCACACCCGCCACGGCATCAAAACCCCGATTGAAGTGTCTGCTGCCATTTTAGACAGTTTGCGTGAACGTGCCGAAGCTGCGTTGGGCGGTAATTTGGTGGGTGCGGTGATTACTGTTCCCGCTTATTTTGATGACGCGCAACGCCAAGCCACCAAAGACGCGGCGCGTTTGGCGAGCATCAATGTTTTGCGCCTGCTTAACGAACCCACTGCCGCCGCCATCGCCTATGGTTTGGACAATGCGTCTGAAGGCACGTTTGTGGTGTACGATTTGGGCGGTGGCACGTTTGACGTATCGGTGCTGAAATTGTCCAAAGGCTTGTTTGAAGTCAAAGCCACCAACGGACATTCCGCATTGGGTGGCGACGATTTTGACCACCGTTTGTTCTGCCACCTGCTGGAATCCAAAAATCTTTCCCTAACCGATGACGGCGATGTGCAATTGCTGATGGGTTTGGCACGCCAAGCCAAAGAAACCTTGAGCGAAGCCGATGAAACCACCGTTCGCGCCGAATTGCACGACGGCACATTGTTGGAAGCCCGCATCAGCCGCAGCGAATTTCACGCGATGACCCAACATCTGGTTGCGAAAACCATTGAACCCGTTAAGCAGGCATTAAAAGATGCCGATGTGTCCAAAGCGGATATTAAAGGCGTGATTTTGGTGGGTGGAGCGACACGGATGTTACACGTCCGCCAAGCCGTTGCCACCTTTTTCGGGCAAACCCCGCTGACCAATCTCAATCCCGACCAAGTGGTTGCTTTGGGCGCAGCGATGCAGGCAGATGTGTTGGCAGGCAATAAGCGCGAAGACGAATGGTTGTTGTTGGACGTTACCCCGCTGTCGCTGGGATTGGAAACCTATGGCGGTTTGGCAGAGCGCATTATCCCGCGCAACAGCACCTTACCCACGGCGCGGGCGCAAGAATTTACCACATTTAAAGACGGACAAACCGCCATGACTGTGCATGTGGTGCAGGGCGAGCGCGAATTGGTGGCAGATTGCCGCAGTCTGGCGAAATTTACCTTGCGCGGTATTCCGCCGATGGTGGCGGGCGCGGCGCGGATTCGGATTACCTTTCAAGTAGATGCAGACGGTTTGTTGTCGGTATCGGCGCGTGAGCAAACCACGGGCGTACAGGCACAAATTGAAGTGAAACCGTCTTACGGACTGGACGATGCCGCGATTACGCAGATGCTGCAAGACAGCCTGTCGCACGCCAAAGACGATGCCGCTGCGCGCGCCCGTGCCGAAGCGCAGGTAGAAGCCGAAGGTTTGCTGGCAGCGGTGCACGGGGCTTTGGCTTTGGATGCGGATTTGTTGAACGAACAAGAGCTTGCTGAAGTCAACCGCCATTTGGATGCGCTGGAAAACGCCTTGCCTGAAGCCGCTGCCGATGTGTTGCGGGCGCAAACGCAGGTATTGGTACAGGCAACTGATACCTTCGCTGCCCGCCGTATGGACCGCAATATCCAACGCGCTTTGCAGGGCAAGGCGATTGGCGAGTTATAAAGTATTGATGAACTGTCAAAACAGGCAAACATTAAATAATTGGTGTTTGCCTGTTTATTTATTTTTGGAATCAAGCATTTTAACTGTCAGGTAGTGTATTTTTGATTTCTTTAAGCATTTTGTCTAAAAAACGTCCTTGCCGCAGCAGTTGCGCGGCGGCTTCGTATTGTTCCGCTGCAAATGCGCTATGCAGTTGTGCCAATAATTCATGGTAGGCAGCGGCGATTTCTGCCTGTAACGCTTGAATGGCTGCGCTGTCGTCTGCTTCGGCAAGCTGTTCGCGCCATGCCATTTGCTGCATTAAAAATTCGGGGGCAAAATGGGTGTGTTCGGGGGCATCGGCATCAATGTTCTGTTTTTGCAGTAGATAGGCGGCGCGTTCCAGCGGATGACGCAATACGCGGTAGGCTTCATTCACGGCGGCACTCATCATCACGGCTTGTTTTTGTTCAAAAGCGGAAGCGGCGGCGGCACGGTCGGGGTGGAATTGCGCTGCCAGTTCGCGGTAGCGGGTGTCTAATGCGGTTTCGTCTAAAGGGAATTGTTCGGGCAATCCGAACAGGGTAAAAGGGCAGGGCATGGTGTTTTCCGATATTTGAAAAAACGGTATCATAAAACGGATGTGCCATACTGACAACCAAAGGCGGAAATATATGAAATTATCTAAAAAAATTCAAATAGATATACGGAATTTTTTTCTAACGGGCAAGTTTGATTTTTTGGAATTGGGGCAAACGCAGGAATGGATTTTGGCGAATTTTCCAGACCCCGATTGGTATGATGAAAGTGCGTTTCGTTATCGGAAAAACGATATTTGGCGTTATGGCGATTGGGAATTTCACTTTGCAGATGGGCGTTTAAATATGATATACACCGATTGTTTTCAAAATAAAACAGATGGTTGTAAATTAAGTGGCGGGGTGGCTTTGGATTTGGATGCATGGATTTTGAATGATGCGGCAAATTTGACTTTGCAAAAAGTGATATATGAATTAAACCAAAACGATATTGATTTTGAAAAGTATCGTGGTGTAAGTGATTGGATTGTTTTGTATTTACCTGTAAGTCAAATAGAGCTGTGTTTTGGGGGTGAAAACCTGATTAATCCGAATGATTTTTCGTTGCTTTCCTTGTCGTGGCGTGAGCGTCCTTTTTTGGGTAAGCTGCGAACATACGGTAGGGGTAAAATACGTTAAAATGCCGTGATTCAGCCCGATTAACCGATTTTAAAGCGAGTACCCGCCATGTCTGATGAAAAACTGCTGCCGCACCGCCAAGCCATTGATGCGATTGACGGCGAAATTTTGCAATTGCTTAACCGCCGTGCCACTCACGCCCGTGCCATTGGCGAACTGAAAGGCACGGGAGTGGTGTACCGTCCCGAACGTGAGGCGCAGGTGTTGCGGCGGATTCAAGATTTAAACAGCGGACCTTTGCCCGATGAAGCGGTGGCGCGTTTATTCCGCGAGGTAATGAGCGAATGTTTGGCGGTGGAACGTCCGCTAACGATTGCTTATTTGGGTCCACAGGGAACGTTTACCCAGCAGGCAGCAGTCAAGCATTTTGGACATGCGGCGCACACAGTGGCGTGTGCCACAGTAGATGAAAGTCTGCGTTTGGTGGAAGCAAGGCAGGCAGATTATGCGGTTGCGCCTGTTGAGAATTCTACTGAAGGTTCGGTAGGGCGAACTTTGGATTTGCTGGTGTCCACGCCTTTGTATGCTTGTGGGGAAGTGGTGCTGCGGATTCATCATCATTTGTTGCGCCAAAGCACGGATTTGGACGGTTTGGAAGTGGTGTACGCGCACGCGCAGGCGTTGGCGCAGTGTCATCATTGGTTGGGGAAATATTTGCCCGATACGGTGCGCCGTGTGGCGGTGTCGAGCAATGCGGAAGCGGCGCGGTTGGCAGCACAGCAGCCATCAGCAGCGGCAATTGCGGGGCAAACGGCAGCGGAAATTTATGCTTTAAACAAATTGGCGGAAAATATTGAAGACGAACCCGATAACACTACCCGTTTTTTGGTGTTGGGTCAGCAGCAAACCGCCCCAAGCGGGCGCGATAAAACTTCGCTGGTGGTGAGTGCGCCCAATAAGGCGGGTACGCTGAACCGTTTGATTGAGCCGTTTACCCGTGCGGGGATTTCTATGACGAAATTTGAAAGCCGCCCCAGCCGCAACGGTTTGTGGGAATATTTGTTTTTTGTGGATATTGAAGGACATATTGACGATGCGGCGGTGCAGACTGCTTTAGACGGTTTGCGCGAACGGGCGGCGTTTGTGAAGGTATCGGGTTCGTATCCTGCGGCGGTGATTTAGGCTTTTAACAAGCACATCAAAAATCCATACGGGGGCGATAGGCGTGTTGTGATGCGTATTCGCGCTGTGTTGGCGTACAATATTGCCCGTACCGCTGTGTGCGGGCATCTTCTTTTGACTTTTTCCTATCCGATGTGTTCCGCCATGACCGACCACGATTCTTGTTTTCACTGCGGCTTGCCCGTGCCAGAGCAGCTTGATTTAAGCGTTACCTACCAATCGCAGCCGCGGCGGGTGTGTTGCGCGGGGTGTCAGGCGGTGGCGCAAAGTATTATTGATGCGGGTTTGGACAATTATTACCGTCACCGTACCGCACAGGCGCAACAAGTCGCTTTGCCGCCACCCGAATTGCTGGAACAGCTGAAACTATACGATTTGCCCGAAGTGCAACAGGGATTTGTCGCCACGCGCCCCGACCAATGCCGTGAAGCGGTGCTGATGTTCGGCGGCATGACTTGCGCTGCCTGTGCGTGGCTGATTGAGCAAAAACTGCTGCGTTTGTCGGGCATGGAAAAAGTGGAATTGAATTACGGCAGCGGACGCGCCCGCGTGGTGTGGAATGATGACGTACTGAAGTTGTCGCAAGTGATGCTGGCGGTGCGCGAAACAGGTTACAGCGCCGAGCCTTACGATGCCGAAAAACGCGACACCGCCGCGCAAAAACAGCGGCGCGGCATGCTGATTCGGATTGCGGTGGCGGGTTTGGCGTCCATGCAGACCATGATGTTGGCGTTGCCCACTTATTTAGATGAAAACATTGAAACTTCCTTTGTGCAGGTGTTGCATTGGGGCGCGTTTGTGATGGTGTTGCCCGCCATGTTTTACGCTGCCACGCCGTTTTACCAAGGCGCGTGGCGCGATTTGAAAAACCGCCGTTCGGGCATGGACACGCCTGTGGCATTGGCATTAACGCTGACTTTTGCAGCGGGGGTGTATGCGCTGTTCAGTCAGGCGGGGCAGGGCATGTATTTTGAAAGCCTTGCCATGTTTGTGTTTTTTTTGCTGGTGGGGCGTTTTATGGAACAAAGCACCCGCCACAAAGCAGGCGATGCCGCCGAGCGTTTGGTGCGCCTTGTGCCTGCGTTCTGCCACCGTTTGCCCGACTATCCGCACAGCCGCCGCAGTGAAGAAGCCGCTGTTGCTGCCCTGCAAAGTGGCGACATTCTGCTGATACGCGCAGGCGAAACTGTTCCCGTAGATGGCGAAGTGTTGGCGGGCGAAAGCGAAACCGATGAAGCCATGCTCACGGGCGAAAACCTGCCTGTTGCCAAACGCACGGGCGACAAAGTTACCGCAGGCACACTCAACACCGCCGCCGAACTGATTGTCCGCGCCGAACAAACGGGCGCGCACACCCGTTTGGCGCATATTGTGCGCCTGCTTGACCGCGCCTTATCGCAAAAACCGCGTTTGGCGGAAATGGCACAACGTTACGCTTCAGGGTTTACCTTGAGTTTGATTGTGATGGCGGTTCCCACTTTTTTGGGCTGGTGGTGGTATGCCGATGCAGGAACAGCGTTGTGGGTAACTGTATCGCTGCTGGTGATTACCTGCCCTTGCGCCTTGTCTTTGGCGACCCCTGCGGCGTTGGCGGCTTCCACCGCGCGTTTGGCAAAAAGCGGCGTTTTGCTTACACGCGGACACGTTTTGGAAACCTTGCCCGCCATCACCGATGTGGTGTTTGACAAAACAGGCACGCTCACTCGCGCCGCTTTCCGCATTACCGAAAGCCATTTTGCCGAATCCGCCAATGCCAACCTTGCCACCGCCGCCGCGCAAGCCTTGGAACAACATTCCGAACACCCCATTGCCCGCGCCTTTGCCCTGTTGCCCGCACCCGCTTGCACCGTAAACGTTAATGGCAGCGTACAAAACCGTGTCGGTTATGGCGTATCGGCGCGTTTGCAGATTCAGGGCGAAGAAAACCAATGGCATTTAGGGCGTGCCGATTTTGTCGCGCAAATCCCCTTGCCCGCCGCATGGCAGCAAGCTGATGAAAGCGGTACTGCCATATTTTTAAGCAAAGACGGGCAATGGCAGGCAATGTTCGTTCTGGAAGACCAAATCCGCAGCGATGCCGAAAGCGTATTGGCGCAACTGCACGCACAAGGTTTGCACACCCATTTATTGAGTGGCGACCGCAGAGCCGCTGTCGCCGCCGCTGCCGAACAAACAGGCATGGGCGCATTCCGCGCCGAAGCCACACCCGAAGATAAACTCGCTTATGTGCATGATTTGCAAGCGCAAGAAAAACGGGTGCTGATGTTGGGCGATGGCATTAACGATGCCCCCGTGTTGGCGGTGGCAGATGTTTCCGTGGCGGTGGCAGGCAGCGCCGATGTTGCCCGTGACGGTGCAGATGTGCTGTTGTTGCAAGACGATTTGTCGCTGCTGCCACAATTGCTGCATCAGGCGCAACGCACACAACGCATTATCCGTCAAAACCTGTGGTGGGCTACGGCGTATAACCTGCTGGTTGTGCCGTTGGCGGTGTGCGGTTGGGTCAAACCGTGGGGTGCAGCCTTGGGCATGAGTGCCAGCTCGCTGCTGGTGGTGTGGAACGCGCTGCGTTTGCGTAAAGGCGGAAAAAACACTTGAAAAATAAAACGCGCAAGATATTTAAATCTTGCGCGTTTTTTATTGTTAATCAGCCAATGATTACAAAGAGCGAATCCCTACCGCATAGCGTGCCTTATCCAATAATGCGCGTGCCTGTACACGCGCCTTGGCTGCGCCAGCTTGCAAAATATCTTCAATTTGCTGCGGATGGGCGAGCAAATGTTCGTATTTTTCGGTAAACGGGTCTAATTCTTCGCCGATTTTGGCAGAAAGCATTTTTTTGGCTTCTCCCCATGCCAAACCTTGTGCCAAAGCATCGGCAAACGCGGCGGTTTCTGCTGGTGTGGCAAAGGCTTGGTAAATGGCAAACAAGGGGCTTTCGTCCGTGCCTTTGGGTTCGCCCGGTTCTTTCATATTGGTCAGGATTTTATTGACAGCTTTTTGGCGTTGCTTGGGCGTTTGAAACAGGGCAATGGTGTTGCCATAGCTTTTGGACATTTTGCGCCCGTCCAAACCGACTAAAAGCTGTACGTTTTCATCGATTTCGGCTTGTGGCAGGACAAAGGTTTCGCCGTAATGGTGGTTAAAGCGTTGGGCGATATCCTGCGCCATTTCAATGTGTTGGATTTGGTCGCGCCCCACGGGTACGCTGTGGGCGTTAAACATGAGGATGTCGGCGGTCATCAGCACGGGATAGCTGTACAAACCCATATCCACTTGATAATCGGCATCGTTGCCTGCGGCAAGGTTGTTGTCTACGGCGGATTTGTAGGCGTGAGCGCGGTTCATCAGTCCTTTGGCGGTCATGCAGCTTAAAATCCAGTTTAATTCTAGGATTTCGGGGATGTCGGACTGGCGGTAAAACACGGTGCGCTCGGGGTCTAAACCGCAGGCAAGCCATGTGGCGGCGATGGCGCGGGTGGATTCGTGGATTTGTTGGGGGTCGCGGCATTTGATGATGCCGTGGTAGTCTGCCAGAAAGAAATAGGATTCGCTGTCGGGGCGGGTGGCGGCGGCGCGGATGGCGGGGCGGATGGCACCGACATAGTTGCCCAAGTGGGGCGTGCCGGTGGTGGTAATGCCTGTTAGGACGCGTTGTGCGGTCATAAATGGGTTTCCTTAAAGGGTTGGGCGGCTGTCTGAAAATAATCGGCATTTTCAGACAGCACAAACATCAATTAGCGCGGGCGCGGATTGCGGCGTTTGCCACCGCTTTGCTGTTGTGCCATCTGCTGATTGGCGGCTTGTTTGTTGGGGCGTTCGCTCAGGCGTTTTTCGGCTTCCTGTACGGAACACTGCATGGCTTGGCTGGCAATCAGCAGGGCATCTTTACGCGCTTGTCCGCCGCTGAAATACATGCGGCGCAAATCGGCGGGATGCAGTTTGCCGTTTTTTAAATCAATATTGAATTTGGCGGCGCT
The DNA here is from genome assembly GCF_014054725.1 of Conchiformibius steedae. Taxonomy (NCBI): domain Bacteria; kingdom Pseudomonadati; phylum Pseudomonadota; class Betaproteobacteria; order Neisseriales; family Neisseriaceae; genus Conchiformibius; species Conchiformibius steedae. Next base: position 1,275,428 of record NZ_CP059563.1, read on the forward strand.
GGCGATGAGTTTTTTCTGTTTCCAATACATCGCGCCTGTGGCACCGCCCACCAGTGCGGCAACGGCACCGACACCGATAATCAGTGCCAGCCACCACGGGGCGTTGAGCAGGTAGGCAGTGAGGGCGATGGTGGCTGCCATGGCAATCCAAATCAGAATGGCGCGTTTTCTGTCCATAGGGGAACTCCTTGTAAAATCATAGGGTAGGGGAATGGGGGTGTAGCGTTTAGGCAGACAGCCCGATAATCAGCCGTTTGAACGATGCCCATGCGTCGCCTGCTTCCGCGCCTTTGATTTGACGGTCGGTGCGGGCGCATTCAATTAGGGCAGCGGTTAAACGGGCGGGGGTCAGACGGCGCAGGGCGGCTTCGGCGGCGCGGTCTTTGCCGTTCCACAGGCGCAATTCTTGGCGCAGGGCGGCGGCGGATTTGCCTTGTTTTTGTGCGGCACTCAAACGCAACAGGGTGCGGATGTCGTCTGCCAACGCCCACAGTGGCAACACGGGGTCGTTTTCGGCTGCCGACAGGTTGTCCAACAGCCGCATCAGTCGGGTGCTGTCGCCATACATCCACGCCGCCGCCAGTTGAAAGGCATCAAACCGCGCCACGTCTGCCACCGTATCGGCGGCTTCGGCTTCGGTTAGCAAATGCCCTTGCGGATACAGCAAAGCCAGCTTGTCGATTTCCTGTTTGGCAGCGAGCAGATTGCCTTCCACCCGTTGCGCGATTAGGGCAGCGGCTTCGCTTTCGGCGTTTAAGCCGTAACGTTGCAAGCGGGCGCGTATCCATGCGGGCAGTTGCGCGGGGGTAACGGCTTTGCATTCATAAGTTAAAGCGTGTTTGCTTAACACGGCAAACCATTTGCTTTGGCTTTGGGCGCGTTCCAGTTTGGGGAGGACGACCACCGTGGCAGTATTATCAGGCGGATGGGTCGCCCATTCTGCCAAGGCATCGCCGCCGTTTTTGCCGACTTTGCCACTGGGGACATGGATTTCTAACCATTTTTTTTCGGCAAACAAACCTGTGCTTTGCCGTTCTGCTGCCAAAGCCGACCAATCAAATGTTGTGCCTTCTGCCAACAAGCGTTTGCGTTCGTGAAAACCCTGCGCCGCTGCTGCTGCACGCAGCGCGTCCAAGGCTTCCAAACGCAATAATTCTTCTTCGCCGTGCAGCACATACACAGCTTGCAAAGGCGCGTGCAAGGCAGCGGTAAAACGGTCGGCGGCGGCGTGCGGCATCTTACTGCCCCGCTGCCAAACGGCGCACAATCTGCTCGGCGGCGTCCTGTTCCATTTCGCGCCAAATCAAGGCTTCTTCTTCCTGCTTACCCAATACCATCGCATCGGCATAAGGCAGGGTGCGTTCTACCCGCACTTGCGCGGGCAAGCCTGCGGGCGCGTGTTGGCGGCGCACTTGAAAACCCACGTTTAAACTTAAACGGTATTCGCTTAATTTGGCGGCGCGGGTAATGGTGTAAATGTCTTTCTGCCGTTCTACCGACACAATCTGCAATTGCTGCGGCGCATCACTTTGTACCGTTGCGCCTGCGCGTTTCAACGCCGTGTTTAAGGCTTCCTGCAAACTGCCCGCGTTTTCCAGCTGCCACAACGGTTGGGCAGACAAACTGCTCAAACGTCCTTTGGGTTGGAAACCACAGGCGTTTACAGTGAAAATCAGGCACAGCAGCAGGGGGCGTAACACGGGCATGGCGCAAAACCGACATAAATAAAGGCACGATTATAGCCGCATAATGGCGTTTTGGGGTGTTTCAAGGATTGTGCAGGTAATAAGCATAAAAAAACACCAGCATCAGATTGTGGGCAATCAGTAAGGCAATGCCGTCGCCCACGCCAATCAGGCGCAGCGGCGTGTATTTGAGATTGGTGAAATTGCCTAAAGTGGGGTGGTGCTTGCTTAAAAAGCTCAATTTGTGCGGCAAGGAAGCGGCGATATAGCCCGCCGCCAACACAAAAAACACCGTTTCCCACAGCAAAAAAGTTGGCAGGGGAAAACGGTGTGTGCGGGAAGGGGGTGGTACATCGGTGCGGACGGGCGGCGGATAGTCGTTGAATTCGGGCGCAAGTGTGTCCGTTTCGGCGTATGCTTCCTCCTGTGGAATGGATTGGTTCGGTTCGTCCAGCACGCTGATGGGGCGTATGTCTGACACAGGTGGCGACACGCTGGGCGAATGCTGCCGCTGCGCGGGAAACAACCAAGCAGCAGCCATCACACCAGCAAATACCAGCCAAATAGCAATTAAAATGGGAATAAAGTTTCGGTTGCCTGTCATGTTTTTCTACTCCTTTCTTTTGCGTGTTCAATTATTTGGCTAATCATGACACGTCTTAAAAAGAGTGAATATTCTAAACAGGCGCAGGCGGCTTAAACGGGGCTGGCGTGTCGTGTTTCGTACACCACGGGCAGGGGTTCGGGTGTGTGGTCGCCGATGGTTACGGCTGCCAGATACGCGGCGGCAGCGGCTTGCCAGTCGTCTTCGCTTTGGGCGTGAATCACGGCAAGCGGGGTGTGTGCATCGGCGTGTGCGCCCACAGGCAAAATATGGTCAAAACCGACGCTGTGGTTAATGGCATCGTCTGCCACGCGCCGTCCGCCACCCAACTGAATCACGGCAATACCGACAGCGCGGGTGTCCATGCCGCAAACCACGCCTGCACGCGGGGCAAACAGGGGTTTAACAATCGGGGCAGTTGGCAGCAGTTGTTCAAAGCGTTCGCAGAAATCCGCCGCGCCGCCTTGGGCGTAAACCATGCGGTTAAAACGTTCCGCCGCTTCACCGTTGTCCAACACGGTTTGCAGTTTGGCGCGAGCCTCTTCGCGGCTGTCGGCGAGTTTGCCGTTTATCAGCAGTTCGGCGCACAATGCCAGCGTGGCTTCGTGCAAACGCGGATTGCGGTAGTCGCCGCGCAGATAGCGCACCGCTTCGCGCACTTCCACGGCATTGCCCGCGCTGGATGCCAACACCTGATTCATATCGGTTAGCAGCGCAGTGGTGGGACAACCTGCACGGGTGGCGACGTTGGCGATGGATTGCGCCAGTTCCTGTGATTGTTCGTAGGTAGGCATAAACGCGCCGTTGCCGACTTTAACGTCCATTACCAAGCTGTCCAAGCCTTCAGCCAGTTTTTTAGACAAAATAGACGCGGTAATCAGGGTAATGGATTCTACTGTGGCGGTAACATCGCGGGTGGCGTAGATTTTGCGGTCGGCGGGGGCAAGGTTGGCGGTTTGCCCGATAATGGCGCAACCGTGTTCTTTTACGATGCGCTGCATATCGGCAACGGCGGGAAAGGGATTAAAACCTTTAATAGACTGCAATTTGTCCAGCGTTCCGCCCGTATGCCCCAGCCCGCGTCCCGAAATCATCGGCACATAACCGCCGCAAGCTGCCAACATAGGCGCGAGCATCAGCGACACCACATCGCCCACGCCGCCTGTTGAATGCTTATCCAGCACAGGACCGTTTAAATTCATCTGCTGCCAATTGAGGCTGTCGCCGCTGTCGCGCATGGCAAGGGTGAGCGCGGTGCGTTCGGGCATGGCAAGCGGATTGAGAAAAACCGCCATACAAAACGCAGCAATTTGCCCTTCGCTGACGCTGCCGTCTGTTACCCCTTGAATATAAAATTGGATTTCTTCGCTGCTTACAGGCTGACGGTCGCGGACTTTGCGGATAATTTCTTGCATTAACAATGCCATAGGGTAAATCCTTGTTTTGAAATTCAGTAGGTTAAATCATTATTTTTTATTGTGAAAACGCCGAATCTGCCGCCACGCCGACCACACGGTAGAAGCCCCGCCCAGCAGCAGCAGCAACATCACCGGCACCACCAGCAGTTTTGGGAAAAACCACAACAGCAGTCCCGCGCCCAACAGCATCGCCCCCAAGCTCAAATACGCATAGGCTTCGCGCTCGTCCACGATTTTCGCGCCGTAAAAATTGCCTTCAAAAGCATGTCCAAAACGCAAAAGCTGTCGCGCCACCGCCTGCGCCTGTGTACGGCTGCGGATTTTCAAGCGCAATAAACCTTGTTTGCGCCGTTCCACCGCCACCGCGTTTTCCGCATCGTTTAACACAATTTCCGTGGCATTGTCCAAATCGCGCAAAAACTGCACTTCCAATTGTTCCGCCAAATCCGTGTCTTCCAACACCACGTCTAATTCGCGGTTAAAATGCCAGCTGGCAAAATTCAGATTGGTAGAACCAATACGCGCCCAACGCCCGTCTGCCACCGCACTTTTGGCGTGAATCATCGTGCCATTCCATTCAAACACGCGCACACCCGCTTGCAGCAACTCGCGGTAACGGGTGCGCGATACGCGGGCAATCCAAGCAATATCAGATGTTTGCGGGACGAGAATCCGCACATCTACGCCCGCTGCTGCCGCGTTAATCAAAGCCTGCGTATACAGGCGCGTGGGCATAAAATAAGCATCGGTCAGCCACAAACGGCGTTCTGCCAAGGCAATGGCGTTTAAATCCACACGTAACATATTGTTATCATTGGGCGTGGTTGCCACAATACCAATGCGGGCGTGTGCTTGGCTGCTACCTGTTTGGGCGCGAATATTATCAGGCAAGGTTTTGCCTTGCGCCGACAAAGTATCGGCAAACGCGGCAATCAAATCCGCAATAGCCGCTTCGCCGCGCAACATCACGCCCGTATCACGCCACGGCGCAATCTTTTTCGCGGGATTGCCTTCCCATGCAGACGACAGGCACAATCCGCTAACAAAAGCAGTATGTCCATCAATAATAATGGATTTTCGGTGGTTACGCGAAATCAGCCCAATGCCCCACGCAAAACCGAAAGGATTGTATGCCACCACTTGTGCGCCCGCCATATGCAAAGGACGGAAAAAGTTTTTCATAGCAGGAACAATGCTGCCTACCCAGTCATACACCAAGCACACCTGCACACCCGCGCGGGCTTTTTCGACCAACAAATCGCGGATTTTTCTGCCAAATGCGTCATCGGCAAAAATATACATTTCAATCAGGATAAAACGCTCGGCAGCCGCCAAAGCCGCCAACCATGCAGAAAAATTCTCGCTGCTGTCGTGCAAAATGCGTAATTCGCAACCGTCGCGCACATCACACGCACCCGCACGCGCTTGCAAACGTTCAAATAAATCGCTATTTAAATTCATTTTTTATCCACTATAATGTGGCACACACCACAATCCCGCCCAATCCCGCGCTGGGCGACAGATGGAAAATCTGCCACTCTTCGCCGCTGTGCAGATAATACGACAACACGGGAAATTCGGCAGCAATGCGCGGCGGTAAGGTTTCTACGCTGTATTCGTCAATACCAAACAAGACATTATGGGCAAAAAAGCCGTTAAACATAAAATCGGCTACGCAGCTGAATTCGTGTTCGGGCAGGTTTTCAAAGCTGAGTACCAGTTTTTCTTCGTCAGGCAGGTGGCGCACCGCCAATAAGCGGGCATTTTGGTGGGTTCGTGTCATAAAATACTGTCGTTATTGGTAAAATGAAAGCTGCCTGAAAAGACTTCCAGACAGCCTGTGTTTCAAACAAAACTTAAATCCGCAGCATCCGTTCGCCGCGTCCGATGCCTGCCGCGCCCGTACGCACGGTTTCCAAAATCAGACCATTGGGCAGGATTTCCAAAAAGCTGTCCAGTTTTTCGGCTGTGCCTGTAATTTCAACGGTATAGGTTTTATCGCTGACATCTACCACCTGTCCGCGGTAAATATCGGTCAGGCGCAGGACTTCATCGCGGTCTTTGCCTACGGCGCGTACTTTAACCAGCATCAGTTCGCGCTCAACAAAACGGCTTTCGTTCAAGTCCACTACTTTCACCACTTCAATCAATTTATTCAATTGCTTGGTGATTTGTTCCAACACGGCATCGTCGCCGTGGGTCACAATGGTCATGCGCGATAAAGTAGGGTCTTCGGTAGCGGCAACCGCTAAAGAATCAATATTATAATCGCGGGCAGAAAACAGTCCCACCACACGGCTCATGGCACCCGAACGGTTTTCCATCAGAATGGATAAAATATGTCGCATTATGGCACGCTCCTTGTGTCGTAATCGCGGTCGTTTACGTCGTTTACATCCGAATCGGCTTTACGCTCGCGCATATGTGGCGGCAACACCATTTCGTCCAAACCTTTGCCGTTGCCTACCATGGGGTAAACGTTTTGTTTGCGGTCGGTAATAAAATCCATAAACACAAAACGGTCTTTCATGGCAAGGGCTTCGCGCAATGCGCCTTCCACATCGGCGGGATTGCTGATGCGCATGCCAACATGACCGTACGCCTCGGCAAGTTTGACAAAATCAGGCAGCGAATCAAAATAGGTTTCGGATTCGCGGTTGCTGTAATACAGCTCTTGCCATTGGCGCACCATGCCCAAATAACCGTTATTCAAACAGATGATTTTAATGGGGATTTTGTATTGCAAACAGGTTGCCATTTCCTGAATATTCATCTGAATCGAGCCTTCGCCCGTGATGCAGCACACGTCTTTAGAGGGGTCGGCAAGATACGCGCCCATGGCATAGGGCAAACCCACGCCCATCGTACCCAAACCGCCTGAATTGAGCCATTGGCGCGGGCGCACAAAGGGATAATATTGGGCGGCAAACATTTGGTGCTGCCCCACGTCTGAAGTGATAATGGCTTGATTTTCTGTGCTATTGGCGAGCGTTTGAATCACTTGCTGCGGTAAAATCACATCGTTTTGCGGTTCAAACCACAGGCATTGACGGCTGCGCCAGCTTTCAATTTTTTGCCACCATTTTTCCAATGCGGTGGCATTAAACATCAATTCCTGTTTTTTCCACAATTTCAGCATTTCTGCCAACACGTTTTTCACATCACCCACAATGGGAACATTAACTTTAACGCGCTTGGCAATGCTGGACGGGTCAATATCAATGTGAATGATTTTTTTCGGGCTTTCGGCAAATTTGGACGGTACGGATACCACGCGGTCGTCAAAACGCGCACCCACGGCAACAATCACATCGGCGTTTTGCATCGCTAAATTGGCTTCGTAAGTGCCGTGCATTCCGGGCATACCCAGCCATTGACGGTCGTCAGACGGATACGCGCCCAAGCCCATCAGCGTACCGGTGCAGGGCAAGCCCAAAGTGCGGACAAAATCCATCAATTCGCCCGAAGCATTGCCCAACACCACGCCGCCGCCGAAATACACCAAGGGGCGTTTGGCAGCTGCGAGCATTTGCACGGCTTTTTTAATCTGCCCAACGTGTCCTTGGGTAACAGGTTGATAAGAACGGATAAAAACGTCTTCTTGCGGATAGCTGAATTTAGCAGTGGCTTGGGTAACGTCTTTGGCAATATCCACCACTACAGGACCAGGGCGACCGCTGCGGGCAATTTGGAAGGCTTTTTTGATGGTTACTGCCAAATCGTTAATATCGGTTACCAAAAAATTGTGCTTCACGCAGGGGCGGGAAATCCCCACCATATCAATCTCTTGGAAAGCATCGGTGCCAATCATGGGCGAGCCGACCTGTCCTGAAATTACCACCAGTGGAATGGAATCGGTGTAGGCGGTGGCAATGCCGGTAATGGCGTTGGTTGCACCCGGTCCTGATGTAACCAATGCCACACCCACCTGTCCGCTCACCCGCGCATAGGCATCGGCGGCGTGGACGGCAGCTTGTTCGTGGCGCACCAAAATGTGTTCAAATTTATTGAGTTGAAACAGGGCATCGTAGATTTCGAGAACGGCCCCGCCGGGGTAGCCGAAAACATATTCTACATTTTCGGCTTTCAGACTTTGCACGATGATTTGTGCACCGGAAATTTGCATGACAACCTCTTGTTTGGGCGTGCAAACCTAGGGTGGGCGACGCTTTGCCGTTGCACCGGTAAGTGCTGCCGGAACGCACGGCGGTTTGGGGTACGCGAAACGTTCGGGCGGGGGCGTGGCAAACGCACAGCGGTAGGGTTCGGACGCTGGGTTCTGTTAAGTTTCAACACATAAAAGGGAACTTTTATATGTTGTCCTAATGGAAACAGGGCAACGCCCCGTCCAAATCAATCTTATGTTTCAAACCACAAGGCATTTTGATAAGAAGTGTAAAAGATAACCCAATCTGTGTAAACGTGCAAGCGCTTTTTCAGAAAATACGGGGAAGGCACCTACCTTCCCCGTTTGACTTTAAATGGGTGCTTTGAGCATAACGTGAGTTCGGGATAAGAATCACATTAGTACAGCTGAAATCATTACCATTTGGATTTATTTCCATCATCTACGGATGCGGGATGCGCGATTTTAAAACTTATTATCTGTGGCAAATCAAAACCATGTTGCGTAGTGAATTTCCTGACATGCCAAGCTAGAACCGTTTTGTAAAACTGGCTCAACGTGTTTTGCCTGCCATGTTGGTCTTTTAAAAGATTCAAATAGGACACCGTACAGACGTAGGTATATTTGATTCCACCACGTTGGCAGTAAGCCATAACCGCCATATTTATTCACGTAAGGTGTTTAAAGAACTTGAAAAACTTGGTAAAATCAGTACATGTTAGTTTAGCAGTTTCAAAACTGCATGCAGTATTCAATCGTTTGGGGGAATTGATTACATTCCGTTTGACTGCGGGCAATGCCGATAACCGTCCAGCATTAAAGCAAAAAGCGCCGAAGCATACAATAGCCGTTACCATTTGGAAACGGGTTTTTTTGTTAAATCTGATTTCGGTTTTGGCGGAGTACTGCCTGTTTCCATATAACCAATGATGTTAGGGAAAAATTCTTTGTTACCCAATCAGTAAATAAGGGCTTATCCCGAACTCACGTTAAATAGATTTTGTCTCAATATATTTTCAGCTTCTAAAATATTCATCCCCCACATATCTGCCCATATTGCAATGGCAATATGGGCATTCCAAGGGAGTAAAGTTTGTGCTTTAAAACTCCCAAAAGGTCCATCGGTTTCAATCAATATTTTTTCTATTGGCATGAGTTGGACCAACGCATAACCCTGTTTACTACTTAACATTGCAGGTCCTACAGAAAAATAGCAACCCATTTCACTCGCTCGTTTTATCTGTTGTTTTGTGCCTGAAAACCAATGAAGGATTGGCAAGTTATCATTTACTTGACTTAATTCATCTAGTACAGCATTTGCACTCATTCTAGAATGTATGCTCAATATTTTTCCACCAGATTTTGCTGAACTTCTTAAAATATGGCGAAAAACCTTTAATTGGTTTCTCCAATGTGTTTTAAACTCTTTTCCGCCATCCAAACCAATTTCACCCACATAGCGCGTTTGGTTTAATAATGCATCAAACAATTCCAACTCCTGCCAACGTTCGTGAGCCAGTTGGGGATGCAGTCCCAAGGCAGTACGAATACGAGGACAATCTTTTGCTAATAAACTTGTTCTGTACCATGCTTTTGGTGTGGTTGTAACAGACAATACATACAGATTTTCATCCTTACATCGTTTTGCAACGTATTGTGGATTGGTATATAAATCCAAATGGCAATGCATATCCATCATAATATTTGATTCTCTATTAAAAGTTGTTCCACTTCATCTAATCCATTCATAAAAACATTTGCAAACTGATTTAATTGTTGAGTGGGTAGTGAGCCACTTTGTAAAACCCATTGATTGATATTGCGATGATTTTTCTGACGAAGAGCATTCATTAAAGCAAATAAATCATCCCTTCTATCCTGATGTGTTAAGATTTGCCGAATGTCATTAAATTCATATTGGGCATCATTGGTAATACCAGCATAATGCAGTGACGCTCTACGAATCAGACAGGGAACACAAACCCCACATTGTTGATTTTTACGTTTCCAATGACTACATGAAACAGTATTAGGGATAATTTGCTGTAATAATGGTAAATTTGCACATTCTGCTATCATTTGTCCTTTAGTTTTAAATTGATAAGGATTTCTTAACGCAAAAGGAATATTGACTGAGGTAAATAGTTTTTGTAATTCTTGGATAAAATACGGGTGTGTGGTGCGGGTACTCAAAGTGCCTATTCTGCGTGCTGTTAAAGGTGCATTGATTGAAATAACCCCATTCTCAGGTATAAAAATATCAATCTCTTCTTGCACAACCTCCTGTAATGCATAAGCTGATACAACTGCAAATGCCAAAAAATTTAAACTTCTGGTTCTCATTGTGATTTCAGTTGCTCCACCATTGTTTAAATGTGGTTGTGCAATTGCATTAAATTGAGAAAATTGATTAATATAACAATTTTGGTTAAGTTGCTGAATAATGGCTTGCTGACGTAATTTATCACCTTTATAAGAATGGCTAACCAATACGGGGGAATAACCCTGTTCTAATAAATCAATTGCCCCAATCGCTGAATCTAAACCACCTGAAAATAAACAAACACAGTCTTTATTTCTTAAATCTACCAATTTGGTTCTGCCACTTAATTTATAGGGCTGTGGCGGTAATTGTCCGCCTGCCTGAAAATTAAATTGCCAAATATCACCACTTAAAAAGTGTAAAATCTGTTCTAAATGAACTTTGTTTGCTTGCCAAATATCTGGCTGGCACAATGGTAAAGTGATAGAAAAGGAACGACACCAGCCATTTGCAGTATCTTTTCGCAAAACAAAAGTATCTGCTGCTGTAACTGCCATAGCAATAGTTAGAAAATCCATTACTTGATTATTGAGTTCAATACCTAATCTTCTTACTCTATCCAAAACCATATTACCAATATGAGCAATTTGTAGACTTTTATCCCCCATACCATAAAGACGAATAGGCAAAACACCACTAGGCAAATTTTTTAATTGCTCAAAGTCATGATGAAAAACCAATTGAGTCATCAATAATCCTCCCATTCTTCCCAAATTTCCGAAATAGCTTGGTTTTGAATTTCTTGCATTTGTTCGGTCGTTAACTGACAAACATCATCCGTAAATTTAGGGGCAAGCGTAATATCCACCACCTCGCGAATGAGTTGCCTTAAAGCATTTTCCGCTTCGGCAATTTGCACAGGATTATCACCTTTCTTCCAAGCTTTGCCAGCGTCGTGTGCAATTTGCAGAAAAATACTTTCAGTTAAATAACAAACCATCATTTTACCAATAACGTCAGCAGTAATACTGTTTTCATCAAAAGTTGTCATTCCCTCCAATGCTTCTGATAAAGCAATATTTATTGCAGAACGAATTTTATCTGAATCGCCGTGATGTCCAGCGAAAAGTTCGCTAATTTGGTTGATGACTTCATCGCAAGGCTGACCATTTAAACTATTTAAATTAACCGAATATTGTTGCTGTTGATTGCCTGAAAAAATACCAAATAAACCCGCACCTGCTTGGGTAATTTTCCCTAGTCTTTGTACAGAAGTATGCTTACCACCGCTGGCTTTTCGAGCATAATGACCAAGTGCTTTACGCACATCCTCACGCCCACCTCCTCCAACAGCTCTGCCGATTGCTTGACGGAAGCCTTTTAATCGTTGCGGTTCTGGTGTTTGTGGTAATGCTTGGTCGTCATCAACCCAAGGGGGCAATAAAGGGGAATGACCATTTGGTCCTACGCTAGATTGTGAAGTACCCATTGCTTACTCCTGATACCAAGTTGTGTTTTTTAATCTTGTATTAAACCACGGATAATTAACACCTTTATTTTTTAATTCAATAATAAAGCGAGTTAAAATTTTTGCACCATCTTCTGAATTTTCAGCCAACAAACAAGCTCCCGTAAAACCATCTGGTTTTTTATCCCAATTATCAACTTTTCTTAATTGCTCAACTAAGGTCTCCATAACAGAGATTTGCTCGTCCATTGTTAATTGTTGAATGGCATTTTGGGTATTTTGTGAACCTGTTCTTGATGTAATTTTAAGTAAGATACTTAAAGCGTCTTGAGCTTTTTGAGAAAGTTGAGCGGTATAAGCATTTAACGGTATAGTTTCTCTGGATAAATAAATCGCTGCTCGCAAATCAACATCAGATAATTTTGGCTCTAACTTTGCCCATTCTTTGATAAATGTTTGAATGAATTTATTTTCAGAGAGATCTGATAAATTTTGCTCATTGTTATTTTCCAGATCTTTTAATAATTCAGAGTTACCCTCTTTTTCATTGATACTCTGATAAAATTTTGTTACCACATCAGAATCCACGCATCGTTCAAAAATTACCAATTTGGTAATAATCGCTTCCTCTAACGGTATTTGACGCTTGTTTGCGATTTTGGCACGCATTTTAATAGTATTTAAAATACGTTTTACAATTCTAGGATTACCGTGAATATTAGGTGAATTTGCTAATAAAGGCGCTATTCTGTTCGCTCGTTCAAAATCTGCTAATAGAGCTTGATTATTTTGTTCTTCAATAGTTTGGATCACTTCTTCTGGACTTAAGGATTGACTTTTCCAAGAGTGTTGCAAATGAATTTCTAAAAATTGACGTAAGATTGATAATTTTTCGGTTGGCACTTTTTGATGAATGGCATACAGCATATATAAATACGCACGAATTTCAAGAACGCCCGCTTTAGGTACACGAATAGGAATCTGAATGAGCTTGTCCAAATAATCAATTTGATGACGATATGATAAATCTTTATAATGTTCGGCAACTGAATGGCGAATCATTTCTTCGTCAGCTGCGATAATAAAAGCTGTATGATTTAAGAATAAGAATAAACGAATGGCTTCTAATGTTTGAATAGCATTAGCAGGTAGACAACGGTCAAGGTTATCAATCACAATAACCAACTTTTTACCTAAGTCTTGTAATATCTCACCATATTCTTTTCTAAACTCTTCAATTTGTTGTGGTGGAGTTTGCCTTTCCTTGTGCTTGATAAGATTTTTTCCTGAATCAACAATGTTTTTTCCTGTTTCTACAACTTGTTTACTTTCTGTTTCATCTTGAATACCATCCAAAGCATTTTGCGCTGTTCCAAATATTTTAGAAACCAAACCAAAAGTAGGAAAACCTGCTACTAAAGCAGCTCCCTCTGCAAGCAAACCTGTCAAACGCAGACCATCAATTCTGGCTAATAAATTTTTGGATTTTTGCAAGATGGTTTCGTTATCTTTGGCAGCCTGAATCAAATGGCTTGCAATAGTTTCTAAAAGTGCCGCTCTGGCATCATCAAATCCCTGATAAAGCCAAGCATCAAATTTAATTACAATCCACTCATCAGGTTTGATTTGTTGCTCAATCAAATTTAACAGGGAGGATTTGCCCACGCCCCAGTTACCAAAAACACCTATTGAAACTGGTAGCATAGCTTCCGTTTCCAATATTTCAGTAATAATTTGGGATACTTCACCAAAATTGAGATAATCTTCTTTAGATTCAGTATCTGACCACATTAAATTACTCTCACTCATAAAATACAAGCCTTATATTATAAGGCACTTTCAACAAACATTTGAAATGTTTTTATGATGATAAAGTTGTAGGAAGTTAGACTTTTATTCCCACTTTTTACGCCTACTGCGTTGGCATTTTTATGCCGATATGTTCAATATCGGCATAAAAATCCGCCTCGTATTCACAAAAATTGGCAATCAAGTCATCAATCTTATAAATACAGGTTCTTATATATATATGGAATTCAGAATGGAATATCGTCGTCGATATCTTCCACTGGCGGGGGTGCAGATACGGCGGGGCGTTGTTGCGGCGCAGCGGGTGCGTCATACGATGCGGGTAGCGGCGGCGGGGCATAAGCTGTTGCGGCAGGCGCGGCGGCAGATGATGCACCATAAGACTGACCACCATCATACGGGGCGCTGCCACCACCGTTGTCGTTTTTACCGCCGAGCATTCTCATTTCGTTGCCGATAATGTCGTAAGCAGTGCGCTCAATGCCATCTTTGCCTGTGTATTTGCGGCTTTGGATTTTGCCTTCAATATACACCAAACTGCCTTTTTTCAAATACTGTCCGGCAACTTCGGCAGTACGGCGGTACAGGGTAATATTGTGCCATTCGGTTTTGCTGACCTTTTGTCCCGTTTGCTTATCGGTCCAGCTTTCATCGGTGGCAATGGAAAAATTGCACACCGCTTCGCCGTTGGGCATATAACGCACTTCAGGGTCGCGCCCCAAACGTCCAACCAATATCACTTTGTTTACAGACATAAAACTTATTCTCCTGATAAAATGGAACGCAGCGCGGTTTCATCTGAACCCTGCTGCAGAATTTTCACGAACACAGTTTGCCCGTCTTCGCTGAATGCCACGCTTTGCACACCCGCCAGCGTTTGAATATCGCGGGCGAGTGCGTCCAAATCACGGCGGCGCGTTTCCGGCACGGCTGCCACCATATTTCTAACGGGCAAAGGCGCAGGCGATGCCATTGCCAACACCAGCCACAACGCCGCCAGCGTGCAGCAAAAACCAAACGTACCACCGTAGCCATAAAGCGCATACATTTTACCGCCAATCAAACCGCCCGCAAACACGCCTACCGACTGCATGGTATTGTACACGCCCATTGCCGTGCCTTTTAAATCAGCGGGGGCGATTTTAGACACCAGCGAAGGCATGCTGGCTTCCAAAATATTAAAACCGATAAAGTACACAATCAGGCACAGCGCAATCGCCAGCACCGAACCCGTGGCAAACGCCAGTACCGCCTGCGCCGCCAACACCAGCACAATCCCACACACAAATACCGGTTTGAGTTTATTGCGGGTTTCGCCGATGATAATCGCGGGTACCATCAGCACCAAGCCGATTAAAGTGGCAGGCAGATACACTTTCCACAATTGTGCCTTGTCCCAGCCCAATTGCTGAAACGCCAAAGGCAGGGTGGTAAACATCGCCATCAGTCCCGCTTGCAGGGCAAAAATCCCGTAATTCAAACGCAGTAACTGACCATTTCCCAATACTTCGCCAATGCGCCCTGCTTGGGCTTGGGTGTCTTGGTGCAGGCGCGAGCGCAGCGGATTGGGGGTAAAAAACGCCACCACCGCCATGCTTGCCAAAGTTAATCCACCCATCAGCGCAAACAAACCGTTTACCCCAATTAAATTGCTTAATATAGGCGACAACACCAATCCCACCGAAAAGCTCAAACCGATGGTTAAACCCACCATAGACATGGCGCGGGTGCGGACTTCTTCGCGGGTTAAATCTGCCAGCAATGCCGTTACTACAGCACTGACTGCGCCTGCACCTTGTAAAGCACGCGCCGCAATCAGCATTGGCAGGCTTTCAGCGGCAGCGGCTAAAAAACACCCTGCGGCAAACACGGTTAAACCTGCATAAATCACGGGTTTGCGTCCCCATTTATCGGAAAGCATACCCAAGGGCAGTTGCAAAAAGGCTTGTGTGAGTCCGTACACACCCACCGCCAGCCCCGCCAAAGGCGCCCATTCGGCAGGCGAAGCCCCTGCGGGCATCAGGCTGTAGGCGTGCAGCGACAGCACGGGAAGAACCAAAAACATGCCCAACATACGCAAGGCATACACGGCAGCCAGCGAAGTGCTGGCGCGCCATTCGGCGGGAAACATTTGGATTGCGGATTTTCGTGCCATCGAATCGTGCTCTAAAGCGGACGGAATGCGGATTATACGCGAAATTACGCCACCGTTTGCAGCGGCAGACAGATATTTTTATTAAGGCATGGGCGTGGTTTGGCGCAATAAAAAAGGCACGGTGGAAAACCTGTGCCTGTATGTTGCGAATGGACTGTGCGGGCTTATTCGTTGTCGTTATCGTCGGTAACGGCAGCGGTTTGGGCTGCACCGTAACCGCGCAAACCGTTTTGCATACGCACCCAGCAGGTGTATGCAGTCGCGGCAACGGCAAGCCATACCAGCAGTTGCGCCGCCCAATTTAAATTGCCTGCCACTGCATACCACACCGCCAGCACCGCCAACACCACCATGCGGTCGCCACGCGCCATCGGACCGTCTTCGCGGCGACCGTGAAAACCGTGTACCTTGCCCAGCAAGCCCACGCTTTCGCACACTGCACCCAACCAAATCAACACCCCCACAGGAAACGCACCCGCCAACCACGTCATCGGCAGCCACAATGCCGCGTCTGCCGCCAATGCACCCGCTTCCGCCCAATATGCGCCTTCAGCCGATTCCTGCATAAAATCCTGCGCCATCAGCCCGTCCAACACATCCAATGCCAAGCGCAACAACAACCACACGGGCAACAGCCAAAACAGCCACGCCGTTTGATGGAGCAGTGCCAGCAGCAACCCCACCACCAAAGAGCCACCCGCCGCCGCCCAAGTCAGCTGGTTGGCACTGATGCCCCGATTCACCAAAGCCTGTGCGGGTGCTTTCAGCCATTGGCGCAATTGTGGTTTCAAGTAGTGGCTGGTCAGTATCATGATTACCTCGTTGAGAAAGATGGTATGAATAATATCCCATCATAGCAAACCGCCACGCGAAAACCAAGCCGAATCCCGCATCAAACCTGCTTTTTTCGCCATTACGCCACGCCCACTGTCACGCTATTACCGCAAAGAATTTGGCAAATAACTTTTTGTGATTTGCCAACCCCTGTCGCAAGTTGCAAAATAAATCCTTTTGATTTGATTTTAGGAGAATCGGCATGGCGCAGACCGCACCCCCGCCCAAATCCGAAAAACGCCTTGACCGCCTGCTCAACGGCATTGAATGGTTAGGCAATCTGCTGCCACACCCCGTGGTATTGTTTCTGTTTTTTATCGGCGCATTGCTGCTGGCATCGGCGTTGGGTGCATATTTTGACATCAGCGCCATTGACCCACGCCCCGAAGGCGCAAAAGGTCGCGCCGCAGACGGCGTGATTCGCGTGGTTAATCTGCTCAACGGCGAAGGTTTGGCCAAAATGGTGGAAAATCTGGTAAAAAACTTTACTGGATTTGCGCCTTTGGGTTCTTCTTTGGTGGCATTGCTGGGCGTGGGGATTGCCGAACGTTCGGGTTTGATTGCCGCTGCCATGCGCGGAGTGGTGCTGAGTGCACCCCCGCGCATGATTACTTTTGCCGTGGTGTTTGCGGGCGTGATGTCCAATTTGGCGGCAGAACTGGGTTATGTGGTGATTATTCCCTTGGCAGGCATGATTTTTTATTCTTTAGGGAGACACCCTTTGGCGGGGATTGCCGCTGCATTTGCGGGCGTATCGGGCGGATACAGCGCCAACTTGCTGATTGGCACGCTTGACCCAATTTTGTCGGGCATTACCCAACAAGCCGCGCGACTGATTGCCCCCGATTACACTGTGGGCGTAGAAGCCAACTGGTACTTTATGAGTGTCAGCACCTTTATGATTGTGTTCTTGGGCTTTATCGTTACCGACAAAATCATTGAACCGCGTTTGGGCAAATACGATAAAAACGAAGGTGATGCCGCCCAAGAAGGCATCAATATTGAAAAACTCAACCCCGCCGAAAAACGCGGTTTACGCGCTGCTTTAATCACGGTGTTGGCGTTGGGTGTGCTGCTGTCCTTAACCGTGTTGCCCGAAAACGGCGTTTTGCGTAACCCCGAAACAGGTAAAATCGCCAATTCGCCCTTTATGCACGGGATTGTGGCGTTTATTTTCCTGTTTTTCTCGGCAGCGGGCATTGCCTACGGGCGCGTGGCAGGCACAATGAAAACCACCGATGAAATCATTGACGGCATGACCAATTCCATGCGTTCTATGGCATTGTATTTGGTGCTGATTTTCTTTGTATCGCAATTTATTGCTTATTTCAGTTGGAGCAATATTGGTCCTGTGTTAGCGGTAAAAGGTTCGGAATTTTTGAAAAGCATCGGGCTGACGGGCGGATTGCTGATGATTGGTTTTATTCTGATTTGCGCCTTTATTAACCTGATGATTGGTTCGGCTTCAGCACAATGGGCAGTAACTGCGCCGATTTTTGTTCCCATGCTGATGCTGGTGGGCTATTCCCCCGAAACCATTCAAGCAGCCTACCGTATCGGCGATTCGGTTACCAACATTATTACCCCGCTGATGAGCTTTTTCGGCTTGATTTTGGCGGTTGCCATCCGCTATAAACGCGACACGGGTGTTGGTACGATGGTGGCGATGATGCTGCCTTATTCGGTGGCGTTTTTAACGGGCTGGAGCTTGCTGTTTTATGTGTGGGTGTTTGTATTCGGTTTACCTGTCGGACCAGGTGCACCGATTTACTACACGCCGTAAATACTGTACATTTCTGTTGTGGTCTGCCCCAAATTTTGGCAGGCAGACCGCTTAAACCACTTTCCCCCAATCACTTTTTTTAAGGTTTCAACACACAGGGCAGCACATAAAGTACAACCCTATGTGTTGCCCTGATTCGGACGGGGTAACACCCCGCCCGAACAAACGCTTATTTTACCGCCTACCGCCGTAAACGGCGGGATTTCAAACCGAAACCGAAAAGGAACGATGATGAAAAAATCCCTGTTGGCAGCCAGCCTGCTCGCTCTTGCCCTGCCTGTTTCCGCAGCAGAATACACGCTGGACCCCCACCACACCCACGCCCATTTTTTTATTGACCACTTCGGTGCCAGCACCAATATGGGTTCGTTTAACCGCTTGAGCGGCGATTTGCAGTTTGACCCCGTCAAACGCAGCGGCAGCATTGATGTGCGCCTGCCCTTGGCAAACCTGCAAACAGGCTCTAAAGAATTTACCGCCCATTTGCAATCTGCTGATTTGTTCCACGCCGAAAAATATCCCGAAATGCGTTTTCAATCCACCCGTTTTCATTTTGCAGGACAACGCCCCAGCCAAATTGACGGCAAATTGACCATTTTGGGTAAAACCCACCCCGTGCGTTTGAAAGTAAACAAATTCAACTGCTACGACAGCCCGATTTTAAAAACCCAAGTTTGCGGCGCCGATTTAACCACCACCATTGACCGCACTCGTTGGGGCATGAACTATCTGGTGGACGCAGGCATCAGCAAAAACGTGCGTTTGCATATTCAAATTGAAGCAGGTAAAAAATAAACCTGTGTAAACCA
Organism: Conchiformibius steedae; assembly: GCF_014054725.1. NCBI lineage: Bacteria > Pseudomonadati > Pseudomonadota > Betaproteobacteria > Neisseriales > Neisseriaceae > Conchiformibius > Conchiformibius steedae. The sequence continues at coordinate 1,294,382 of NZ_CP059563.1, forward strand.
TTCCAATCCGTGCAGGGCGCAAGCCTTGCATGGTTTTTTGTCTTATCAGTAAGGAATCAGAATGAGTAAAATTGCTTTGGTTGTCGGCAGCTTGAGTCGTCAATCAATCAACCGCGTGGTGGCGCAACACCTCGCCGCGCAAGCCCCTGCAGGCGTGTCGGTGGTGGAAGTGGAAATCGGCGATTTGCCTTTGTACACACAGGATTTGGATAAAGAAACCGTGCCTGCTTACGAGCGTGTTCGCGCCCAATTGCGTGATGCCGCTGCGGTTTTGCTGGTTAGCCCCGAACACAACCGCAGCGTACCCGCAGCGCTTAAAAACCTGTTGGACATTGGCACGCGCCCACAGGGACAAAGCGTGTGGTCAGGCAAAAAAGTGGCGGTGGTAACGGCTTCACCGGGGGCGTACGGCGGCATCAATGCGGGTGTACATCTGCGCCAGATTTTGCAAGCCATGGGCGCAAACGTGCTGGTTGCCCCCGAAGTGTATTTGAGCCGTGCCAACGCACAATCGCCTGAAGACGAGCGCACCGCCGCGTTTTTAAACAAATTTGCCGCTGCGTTTTACGCATGGGCGCAGGAGTAAACTGATGAGTGTTGATAAAATCATTGCCCGTACCAAAGACGTGGGCGGAATTCCCGTTGCCCGTTTGCTGCCGCAATCCAAACGGCGTACTATCGGCGCATGGTGTTTTCTTGACCATGCTGGTCCTGCCGATTTTGCTGTAGATGAAGACGGTATGCAGGTGGGCGCACACCCGCACACCAATCTGCAAACTTTTACTTGGATGCTGGCAGGCGAAGTGTGGCATCAGGACAGCTTGGGCTACCGTCAGTTGATTCGTCCCAAGCAGGTAAATTTGATGACGGCAGGCACAGGCGACCATCACGGCATCAGCCACACCGAACAAACCCCCGAAGGCGTTAAAGCCCTGCACGCCGTGCAATTGTGGATTGCCCTGCCGACTGCACAGGACATTCCCCCGTCTTTCCATCATTATCCCGAATTGCCCGAATGGTCGGAAAACGGCGTGGATTATATTTTGACCACCGGCAGTTATGGCGGACGTACTGCGCCCACTTTGCAATACAGCCCGCTGGTGGGCGTGGATATTCGCGTCAATCAGGCGCAAACGCTGGAAATCCCTGCCCGTGCGGCTTGGGAATACGGTTTGCTGGTGTTGGCGGGCAGCGTGCGTGGCGAAGACGGACAAAGTTACGGCGCGGACGAACTGGCAGCGTTTACCGATTGCGGCGATGCCGAGCGCACCATTCGCGTTCATGCCGAAGCAGGCACGCATTTGTTGCTGTTGGGTGGCGAACCGCTGCCGCAACCTGTGGTGATGTGGTGGAATTTTGTTGCCGACAGCCGCGAAGCCCTGCGCCGCGCCGTAGCCGATTGGAACAGCGGACACCCGCGTTTTGGCAATATTGATTTGTCGGGAACTGCATTGCAGCGTTTGCCTGCACCCGAAATGCCTTGATTTTTTAACTATGTTTCTGATTTAAAGGAAAAAATATGAAACTGTATTATGCCCCCGGTACTTGCGCTTTGGCGTGTTGGATTGCTTTGGAATGGGCGGGCGCGGATTACGAAGCCGTCCGTGCCGATTATGCGTCTGAAGAATACAAACGCATCAATCCCTTGGCAGCCGTTCCCGCGCTGGACATCGGCAGCGGACGCGCCATCAGCCAAGCTGCCGCCATTTTGCAATACATTGCCGACAAATACCCTGATGCCAACATCGGCAGCAGCGAAGGTTTGGAAAATGCTTTGTTGTTAAACGAAGTATTGCTGTTTCTCGCCAGCGATTTGCATCCTGCGTTTTGGCCGTTTTTCTTTCCGCAACGCTACACCACCGCCACAGACGAAGCCGCATTAACTGCTGCCAAAGAAGCCGCTTATCCGCGCATTGACCGTGCCATGCTGCATATTGAACAGCGTTTGCAAAAAGGCAACGGCTATTTGTACGACAACCGCCGCAGCATTGCCGATGCCTATGCCTTTGTGATGATGCGTTGGACAGAATACCTGCCCAAAACTTGGCGCGACTATCCGCATATTGCTGCGTTTATGGAACGCATGCAGGAAGATGCTGCCGTGCAGAAAGTGTTGGCGGAACAAGGACAATAAGGGAATCGGGCTGCGCTTGACGTGTAGTCTTTAATGTTGTCAAAACGGTTTTCAGGCAGGCTGAAAGCCGTTTTTTGTGTTTGCGTAAAGGTTTTTTTACATTTGGGCTGCTTCAAACGCAAAAATAGTGTACCATGCGCCCAGCTTTTGCGCGGGTTGTCGCACAACTTCTGCCCGCATCCGAACATCCGCGCCGCCCACCCGCCGCGTTGGTTTTTTCGGCTTTTCCTTTCCGTCCATCATTTTGTTTTTAAGGAATCAATATGCAAGTGTATTACGATAAAGACGCCGATTTGTCGCTGATTCAGGGCAAAACCGTTGCCATTATCGGCTACGGTTCGCAAGGTCATGCCCACGCCGCCAATCTGAAAGATTCGGGCGTAAACGTGATTGTGGGTCTGCGCCAAGGCGCGTCTTGGAACAAGGCGCAAGCTGCGGGTTTTGACGTACGCAGTGTGGCTGATGCCACCAAAGCGGCTGATGTGGTCATGATTTTGTTGCCCGATGAAACTGCGCCTGCCGTGTACAACGCCGAAATTCACGACAACCTGAAATCGGGTGCGGTGCTGGCGTTTGCTCACGGTTTTAATGTGCATTACAACCAAATCGTGCCGAAAAAAGACGTTGATGTGATTATGGTTGCGCCCAAAGGTCCGGGGCATACCGTACGCAGCGAGTTTTTGAAAGGCGGCGGCGTGCCGTCGCTGATTGCGGTTTACCAAGACCAAAGCGGTAAAGCCCGCGATGTGGCGCTGTCTTATGCGGCTGCCAACGGCGGCACCAAAGGCGGTGTGATTGAAACCAATTTCCGTGAAGAAACCGAAACCGACCTGTTCGGCGAACAAGCCGTATTGTGCGGCGGCGCGGTGGAATTGGTGAAATGCGGTTTTGAAACACTGGTAGAAGCGGGTTACGCGCCCGAAATGGCGTATTTTGAATGCCTGCACGAGCTGAAGCTGATTGTGGATTTGATGTATGAAGGCGGTATTGCCAACATGAACTACTCCATTTCCAACAATGCGGAATACGGCGAATACGTTACCGGTCCTGAAGTCATCACTCCCGCCACCAAAGAGGCGATGAAAAAAGCCCTGTACCGCATTCAAAGCGGCGAGTACGCCAAAATGTTCATCACTGAAGGCGCGACCAATTACGCCAGCATGACCGCCCGCCGCCGTTTGAACGCCGACCACCAAATTGAAAAAGTGGGCGCACAGCTGCGCGCAATGATGCCGTGGATTGCCAAAAACAAATTGGTGGACACCGACAAAAACTAATTTCTGTCATCAAACGCTTGCAATACGGTAAAAAACATCGGATTGCAGCGCACACGGGTTGTCCGACACACACGGGCAGCCCGTTTTTGCCTTTTGCGAGACCATTATGACTGCTTACCAAGCACCCGACCCGAAAGGATTTTTCGGCGAACACGGCGGCGTTTACGTTGCCGAAACCCTGATTCCCGCCTTGCGCGAACTGGCACAAGCCTATGCCGATGCCAAACAAGACCCTGAATTCTGGCAAACATTTCATCACGATTTGGCGCACTATGTCGGTCGTCCCAGCCCCGTTTACCATGCCGAACGCTTATCGGCGCATTTGGGTGGCGCACAAATTTGGCTCAAACGCGAAGATTTGAACCACACGGGCGCACACAAAGTCAATAACACCATCGGGCAGGCCTTGCTTGCCAAACGCATGGGCAAACGCCGTGTGATTGCCGAAACGGGCGCAGGTCAGCACGGCGTGGCAACGGCGACCGTGGCGGCGCGTTTCGGCATGGAATGCCATGTCTATATGGGCGCAGACGACATTCAACGCCAAGCCCCCAATGTGTTCCGCATGAAGCTGTTGGGCGCGAATGTGATTGGCGTGGACAGCGGCAGCCGCACTTTAAAAGACGCCATGAACGAAGCCATGCGCGAATGGGTGGCGCGGGTGGACGACACCTTTTACATTATCGGCACGGCGGCAGGTCCTGCGCCTTACCCCGAAATGGTGCGCGATTTTCAATGCGTCATCGGCAACGAAGCCAAAGAACAAATGCAGGCAGCCATCGGCAGACAGCCTGATGTGGCGGTGGCGTGTGTGGGCGGCGGCTCGAATGCCATCGGCTTGTTTTATCCCTATTTGGCGGAAAACGTGCGTTTAATCGGCGTGGAAGCAGGCGGACGCGGCGTGAGCACCCCCGACCATGCCGCACCGATTACATCGGGCGCACCCGTGGGCGTATTGCACGGCTTCCGCAGCTATCTGATGCAGGATACGCATGGTCAGGTATTGGGTACGCATTCGGTATCGGCAGGTTTGGATTATCCGGGCATCGGTCCGGAACACAGCCACCTACACGACATCCGCCGCGTGGAATATACTGCTGCCAACGACGATGCCGCTTTAGAAGCCTTTGATTTATTGTGCCGTTACGAAGGCATTATTCCCGCTTTGGAAAGCTCGCACGCCTTGGCGTGGGCAGTGGAACACGCCCCGAAAATGGATAAAAACCAAGTGGTTTTGGTCAACCTGTCGGGGCGCGGCGATAAGGACATCAATACCGTTGCCAAATTAAAAGGCATTGATTTATAGTTGATTAAAATCGCAACGATACCGCGTTACCAACGCCCTGATGGACTACCCGTACACGGTGGGCGTTGTCGCCTTATAAAATCAAAACGGACACAGTAAACCTGTGTCCGTTTAATGATTCAGCCAAACCGTTTAGCGGGATTTTTTACCGCGCCGTTTTTTCTTGTTGGCAACCGTTTTGGGTGCAGCCGTTTGTTTGACGGCAGGGGCGGCTTCAGCAGCAGGGCTTTCGCCAGACGGCGTTTCGGCTGCTTCTTGAACCGAATCTTGCGTTTCTACAGCGGCTTGTGTGGCTTCCGCTTGCAAGTATTGATCCGCCAATTCGCGCATCACTTCGCCAAACGGGGCAGGATTGCCGCTAAACAGGGTTTGCAGGCTGTCGTTTTCAATAATGTGCTGGCGCAGGTTCAAACGTTCTTCGTGGTTTTCAATCAGGCGCAGGGCGCATTCCACATATTCGTCCGCGCTTTGTGTTACCAGCCATTCGGGTAAGCCCAAACGGGCAAACAAGCCTTGGTCAATGTGTTCGTGTACTTCGTTGCCGGTTTTGCACACGCCCACCAAACCCAAGGTTACCATATCGATAATGCCGTTGGTGTTGCCAAAGGGGAAGGGATTGAGCATCAGGTCGCAGCCGCGCAAAATGCTTAAATAATGCATATAGGGCAGATGCGGATAAGCGGTGGCGTTGCTGCCCAAGTAGCTGCGGATAAAACGCACCACATAGGGGTGGGTAATGCCGTTGGATTGTCCCAAGGCAAAGTGGAAATGTACTTTTACTTTGGCACGGTCGCGGATGGCACGGCAGGCTTCTAAAAAGTACGGGTTTAATTTCATGGTGGTGGCAGCCACGCCGATGTGTACGGTAGTTGGACCGCCGTTCAGGTGAAACTCCACTTCTTCAGGGGCATCGGCAGAAGGCACATAGGGCAGGGCATCTTTCGGCAGGCGCAGCAGGGTTTCGCTGAAGCAGGTTTCGCTGCCGACATAGTCGTCTTCCACCACCACATAATCAATAAATTCGGAATGGGTGGTGGCGGGGTGTCCGAGGGCAACGGCTTGTACGGGGGCAAGACGGGTGTTGGACAGGAAGATGGTGAGCAAATCCATGCCGATGCTGGGCATATACAGCACGGCGGGGGGATTTTCTTCGCAAATCATGCGGATGTGCTGCATTCTTTCTAAAATGCTGTCGCCCTGTGCGGTATAAAACTCGTCAAATACGGCGCGTCCCGCTTCATCTACACGCTCGCTGCCGATGCCGATAATATGGAAATGTTCACGCGCGGCGCGGATGGAAGTGGAATGGGTGCGGTAAATGGAATGGGAAGAGTTGAAATGTTCCAAAACTACCAACATCACGGGTTTGCCGTTGCGGGTGACGGGCGCAGCAGCCGTGTCGCGGTCTTGCCAACCCAATGCCAGCAGATGACGGCGGATTACCTGATTTAAGGCTTTTTTAACGGCGTGTTTGTTTTCGTCAATATCGTAGCTGCAGTGCATATACACGTCGTGGGCAATGCCGGAGGGCAGGCCGTTCAGGTTTTCCAGCTGTGCCAGCTTTTCGGGCAGCCATTGCAAAATGGCGTGGCGTTTGCCAAACGCGGCAGGTGTGCCGAGAAAACGCGGCGACTGTAAGGCAAAACACAGCGAAATGCAGATGGCGGGGTCCAGTTGCCACAACGCGTCCAAACTTATCTGTACATTGGATTCGGGCAGGTACAGAATGGCAAATTTAATCAGGGCATAACGGTTGTTTTCTAATTGGATGTCCAGCGGGTGCTGGGGTTCGGGATTGCGGTTGTAGGTTTGCAGGATGTGGTCTGCATTGATATAGGGCGATGAGGCGAAAATCATGCCCAACCAGCGTTGCAGGGTAAGAAAACGCACACAGCCGCTGTCGGAAATGGTGAGTGTGGGGTCGGTAAACAGGCGGGTAACGGCATCTGCCATTTGGGTGCAGAAGCTGATGTGGTAGTCGTTGCCTAAATTGGGGTTGTTTAATTGGTCGGGAACGGTAAATTCTATGTCGTGAATATGCCCGAATTGGCTGTCAAGACGGGTAAGGATGGACAGTAATTCGGCGCAGGCGTTTTCGTGGTCGCCTTGGGCGATGTACTGTTGCAAACGGGGCAGGCTGGGCTTGGGGGTGTCGGACATGGTTTTTCCTTTTTTATGTTTGTTTTAACTTTCTTGGGTATCATCGCCGTAGTATTTTTCGCCGATGCGGATGGGCTCGCGCCCTTGACTGCGGCGGTGGGCGTTGCTGTCGCGCAGTGAATAGGCACAACCGCAGTATTCTTGCTGGTAAAAATGTTCGCGTTTGCTGATTTCAATCATGCGCGCGCTGCCGCCGCCTTTGCGCCAGTTGTATTCCCAATAGGTGATACCGGGGTATTTGGCGGCGGCGCGTACGCCGCAATCGTTGATTTGGTTCATGTTTTTCCAGCGCGAAATGCCTAGGCTGCTGGTAATCACGGGAAAACCGTTTTCGTAGGCATACAAGGCGGTGCGCTCAAAACGCATATCAAAACACATGGTGCAGCGAATGCCGCGTTCGGGTTCGTGTTCCATGCCTTTGGCGCGGGCAAACCAGTTATCTACGTCGTAATCGGCATCAATAAACGGTACGCCGTGTTTTTCGGCAAAGGCGATGTTTTCGTGTTTGCGGATTTCGTATTCTTTGAGCGGGTGAATATTGGGGTTGTAAAAAAATACGGTGTATTCAATGCCCGATGCCAGCATGGCTTCCATCACTTCGCCCGAACAGGGGGCGCAGCAGGAATGCAGCAGCACTTTTTTCGCACCGTTGGGGGCTTCCAATACGGGGCGTTCAATGGGGGTAACGAGGGGTGCGGTCATAGCGGGTGTTCGGTTTAGTGGTGGGCGTGGGCTTCGCCGTCCAGATGGTAAATAGTGCCACAGTAGGGGCAAGTGTATTGGCTGTGCGATTCAATCGGCAGAAAAACGCGCGGATGTCCGTTCCACGGCTGCTCTTGCGGACCAGTGCAGTGCAGGGGTAGCTGGTGTGGGGTAATGCGGACAACGGGATTTTGGGCAGACATGGTGTGTTCCTTTATTGTGGGGTGGAAAAAATGCTTGAGGCGTTATTTTACCGCGATTGTTTATTTTTTGCTGCGTGGGGCGCGGTTTTGTTCCAGTTCGTCCAAACGCTGTTGCGCTTGCGCCAGTTGTTGCTGCAGGCGGGCGATTTGGGCGGCGGCATCGTTGTGGGGATTGAGAAACTGCGCAATTTGCTGGCAGGCGTGTCCCAGTTTGGCGGCTTTTTCCGCCCATTCGTCGCCCAACAGCTCTACCCAATTGCAGCGCACCGCGCTCAAACGCAACATCAGGTTCATTGCCAGTTCCACATCGCCTTCAAATGCCAAATCGTTGAAATCTATTCTTTTGCCCTGCATCAGTTCGGGCAGGGCGCGGGGGTGGATAATCAAAACGGCGTGCGGGCGGCGCAGGGTGTCGTCCAACAACCCTTGCGGGTTGATGCGCCCGCACAAATCAAAACCGGCAGTGCGTATGCCCACCGTCAAACCGTTAAAGCCGCTCAACTCACGGCACACATCGGGGTTTTGCCGGAGCAGGCGGTTAATGAAAAGTAATGGATACATTTTTGTTTCTTATTTATTTTTTATGGCATACACCGCGTCAAGATTGCGCCACATGCCTTGTGCGTCCATGCCGTAGCCGAACACATAGCGGTTGGGCACGCTCACGCCCACATAATCCGCTTGAACAGGTTTGGCACGTCCGATGGCTTTATCGGCAAACACGGCGGTGCGGCAGGATTTCGCGCCTGCTGCCAAAACGTGTTCGCGCACGGCGTGCAGGGTATGCCCTTCGTCTAAAATATCATCTAAAATCAAAACATCGCGCCCTTCAATGTTTTGGGGGCGGCGCAGCCACTGAAACGCCCCGCCTTCCAGCTTGTCGCCATAGCGGGTAATGTGGATATAGTCAAAATCCAGCGGAAAATCCAATAATGGTAACAGCTTGCCTGCAAACACCACCGCGCCGCCCATAATCGGCAGCACCAAAGGATAATGTCCGCCCAAATCGCGGCGCAAATCTGCCGCCATGCGTTCAATTGCCGCTTGACACACGGCAGGGCTGTGGATTTCGTCTGCGTGTGCCAGCAGTGATACGGCTTCCTGACGGCGGGCGGATAAATCGGGGTTCATCATGCAATATTTCTAAATCATTTCAACTTTATCATTCTACCGCCATCTTTACCTGTAGGGCAATTTTATCGGTAATCAATACATTTGCACCGAAGCATTGATACTTTGGTGGATTTGCTGTTTACCGGGGTTGTTGTCCATCGCATTGGCAGCCGATTTTGCTTGCATGGTTACCGGCATAGCCATCGGCAATGGCGCACGGGCGTAAGAAACGCCTTCTTCGGCAACGTTTGTAAACGAACTGTTTAAATCCAAACGCACTATTTTATATCCGCTAAATCCCAATGAACGACTGAAACCCTGCGCCCGCTGTTGAAAAGTCTGCAAAACTTTTTCGGTGGCTTCTTCCACCGCCGCCGCGCGTTTTTGCGGCGACACGCTGTAATACATCCGCGTTACCGCCGCATCTTGTTCGCTGTCGGCAATCAGGCGCATCAACGCGGCAAAATCTTGGCTTCTGACCTGCACTTCTACGCTGTCGCGCCAGCCGTTTACCCGTTGTTTATCATCGTATTCGGGATAGCTTTGGCGGTTGGTGGTTTCCGATTCAAAAGCGCGGTTGGCTTTGATACGCGCCAGCAGCGCATTTAAACGGCGCGTCACCACTTGCGCTGCTTGTTGGCGGTTTTTGGCTTTTTCGCTGATGTTAAAGCTGACATTTAAAGTATCGTTGGCAACGGTAACGCTGACGCTTTCGCGGAAATTAACCAGATTGTAATGTAAAGTTTCGTTATCGGCTGCTGCTGCGGGCAGGGCAAGAAGTGTTACAGGCAATACTGCTGTCAAACGGCAGATTTTTTTATTGTAGAACATGGGTTTTCTCGTTTAAACGGTAATCGGGGCGCAGACGGCACTTGATACTGTCTGCGCTTTTTATTTCCATTATTCCCATTCAATCGTGGCGGGCGGTTTGCCGCTGACATCATACACCACGCGGTTAATGCCTTTCACTTCATTGATAATGCGGTTGGACACACGCCCCAGCAGGCTGTAGGGCAGTTCCGCCCAATGCGCGGTCATAAAATCGCTGGTTACCACGGCGCGTAAAGCCACCACATAATCATAAGTGCGCCCGTCGCCCATTACGCCCACTGATTTAACAGGCAGGAACACGGCAAACGCCTGACTGGTCAAGTCATACCAAGATGTGCCGTTGTCATCGCGGGTATGGCGCAGCTCTTCAATAAAAATATCATCGGCTTGACGCAGTAAATCGGCGTATTCGCGTTTCACTTCGCCCAAAATACGCACGCCCAAACCGGGACCAGGGAAAGGATGGCGGTACACCATTTCGCGCGGTAAACCCAATGCCACGCCCAATTCGCGCACTTCGTCTTTAAACAAATCGCGCAAAGGTTCAAGCAATTTCAGATTCAGGGTTTCGGGCAGTCCGCCGACATTATGATGCGATTTAATCGCATGGGCTTTATTGGTTTTTGCGCCTGCGCTTTCAATCACATCGGGATAAATCGTGCCTTGCGCCAACCACTTGGCGTTTTGCAGCTTGCCCGCTTCGCGCTGGAACACTTCCACAAATTCCGCACCGATAATTTTGCGCTTTTGTTCGGGGTCGGTAATGCCTGCCAGCTTGCCCATAAAGTCGTCAGACGCATCAATATGCACGACTTTGACACCCAAATTGCGGGCAAACATTTCCATTACTTTTTCACCTTCGTTCAGGCGCAGCAAGCCGTGGTCAACAAACACGCAGGTCAGTTGGTCGCCGATGGCGCGGTGAATCAAGGCCGCCGCCACGCTGGAATCCACGCCGCCCGACAAGCCCAATACCACTTCTTCACTGCCCACCTGTTCGCGGATTTTGGCAACGGCTTCGTCAATATAATTGGGCATGGTCCAAGAAGGTTGTGCGCCGCAAATATCCAGCACAAAACGGTTAATCAGCGCACGACCTTGTTTGGTGTGGGTCACTTCGGGGTGAAACTGAATGCCGTAAAAATGTTTGTCGGCGTGTTCCATCATGGCGATGGGGCAACTGTCGGTTTTCCCTGTAATTTGGAAACCTTCAGGCAGCTTGGACACTTTATCGCCGTGGCTCATCCACACGTCCAAAACATTGGGTTCGCCGTCAAAAATACCGCGTGTCAGCTCGCCGTCTGCGGTGCGTACTTGCGCGTAACCGAATTCGCGCTGGTTGCCTGCCGTTACCGCACCGCCCAAATGGTGTGCCATAAACTGCATACCGTAACAAATCCCCAGCACAGGCACGCCCAAATCAAACAATGCAGGGTCGGCTTGGTATTCGGAATCGTAAACCGAATTGGGTCCGCCTGAAAGGATAATGCCTTTGGGATTAAAGGCTTTAATCGCATCCAAAGGCATATCGTAGGGGTGCAGCTCGCAGTAAACATGCGCCTCGCGCACACGGCGGGCAATCAGTTGGGTCACTTGTGAACCAAAATCGAGAATCAAAATATTGTCTTGGGTCATGATGCGGAAAACGGAAAAACACAAAACGGCGATTTTAACATAAGCGCCGTTTGCCCTTACTGCAAATTGTGTTTTTTCAATATGGCATGAATATCTGCCGCTGCCTGTTCGGGGCTGCTTGGCAACCACGCCTTATCGCCGCCAAAATGGGAAACTTTTGGCAAAGCACTTAAAAAGCCTTCAATATCCGCCGCTTCCAGCAAACGCCCGTGCAAATCCCAACCCACATTCAACACGCGCCCGCGCACAGGCGCGATGCGGTCGTGGATATGCCCGTGCAGATGATACCAACCCTTATGGCAACCGTCCCACTCGTGAATCGGGTAATGAAACAACACCATTTTTTGTTTGCTGTCAGGCAGTTTGAGCAGCAGATAATCCTGCGCCGATGCCAGCAGCGGCAAACCGTCGTGTTTGGGCGTATTAAGCAAGCGCGGTGCGTGTTGGCGAATCAAAGCATCGTGATTACCATAAATCAAATGATGTGTACCGTTTAAACGGCGCAGCACCGCTTCCACGCGCCCAATATCGCGGGCAAACGACACATCGCCCAAGTTGTACACCGTGTCTTCAGGGCTAACCACTGCATTCCATTGTGAAATTAAACATTCATCCATTTCATCAACATATTGCGGACGAAAGGCAGGACAAAATTTAATAATATTGGCATGGGAAAAATGCAAATCGGACGTAAAAAAAACTTTACTCATCAATGTTCTCCATTTTAAGCAGCCTGAAAGCCGCCATTGTTTAAAAAATCTTGAATAAACGCAATTTTTTCCTGCTCGCTCAACTGATTAAACTGCTGTTGATAAGCGCGGATGTATTCCAGCAGCGGATAAAATTCCTCTTCCACATCATGACGGTTCAGCTTGCGCGGCAGCGTTGCGCTGTTGCTGCGCCCGAAAAACTTGGAAATCAGGTAAAACTGCGATTTCAGCTTAAACAACAACTCGTCCGTTTCTGCATCAAATACCATAAAGCCTTCGTGTTTCACGTTTTTTAATAAGGTTTTCAGTTCGCCGAAACGTAAATCGCGCAAGGTTTCGGGACGGTGCAAAGGCGTATCGGGGTGCGCCGCGCTAAATTGCGCTGCCAAATCGTCTAACTCGCTTTCGCACATCATTTTTCCTGTTGCCACTTCAATCGCGCCAATCAGGGTTTCGCCCAAACGTTCGCGGATAATATGCACATCATTTTTATCGGTAATTTCAAATAAAAACGTGTGGTTGGGATATTGTTTAAACAAGGCTTCGTATTGACGGCAATGTTTTTCGGTCATTTTGGCGAAATCGCTGTCCAGCGAACCTGTGGTGGAATACAGCACTTGCCCGTCAAATGCTGCGCCGTGGCTGGGGTGGTGTTCGGGCAGTTGCACAAAGGTGCAGCAGCCGAGAAAACCGTTGATTTTGACTACGGCATACACGCGGTGATGATCGTCAATATCCAGCGGATACAGGCTGTTTTTGGCAATACGTTCCGAATAATTAAAGGTTTTTTTAAACGGGCGCACAATGATTTGATGATGCTTATCCAACACCAGCCCGCGCATTTCCAATAAGGCATCGTCAAAACGGTTTTCGTAAAACACGCTGCGGGCGTATTTGAGCACGCGTAAATCGGGATGGCGTTTGCTGGTTTTGCAGATGAAATCGCGTTGTCCGAACTGAAAATACTCTGGGGTAACAAAAGTTTGCTGGGCTTCGTCAAAGGGCAGTTTGCGCTGGCGGAACTGTTCTGCTGCGGCGACGGCGGCTGCCTGTTCCGCGCTGATGGGGCGCACGGCGGGAACGTGGATTTCGTCGCGCAGGGGGTTGGTGTTGAGCTTTTGATACGCGGCTAAAACGGCGTGTTCGGGTACGCGGTGCAGATTGGGGTAAAAATTGTGCAGGCGGTACACTTCAGTAGCGAAACCGTGTTTGCGGGCATTTTGCAGCAGGGCAATGCAGGCAGATGATTTTTGATTGGTATTGGAATTAACAATCAAAATATCGGCTTGCGGATTTTTCTGCCCGTGTTTTAAGGCTGCCTGAAAACGCTTTTGTCCCGCTGCTTGCGCTTGGGCAAGGGCTTCGCTACTGAAACGGTATTCGCCTTGTGCATCGGTCATCAGCAGGTCGTTTTCAATATGGACGACTTCGCCATTCGGGTAATCGCGTTGGAAAGCGGCAATCTGTTCGGCGGCAAAGGTAGATTTGCCCGAACCTTGATGTCCGCGAATCAGGATAAATTTTTGCATGGTGTGTCCTTAAAAAGTAATTTGGTCAAATACAAAGCCTGCGGCATCGCGCCAGTTTAAAATGGGATAATAATATTGATAAGTTTCGTCATCGGGAAAAGGTGTGATTAAAATTTGTTCGGCAAAATGGCGGCGGTGGTCGGGGTGTTCTATCCATTCGCGCATCAGCTTTTGAAAATCTTGCTCATCTTCAACAAAGGCGTTGTCTATGCCGATGCGCCATCTGTAGCCAAGCATATCGCCTACATAATGCGCGGCGGCAGTGGGGTTGGGGGTGCGCCGCCAATCTGCCAGCATGGGGCGGATGTCTATGCCGCCTGTGTGAAACATCGCCAAACTCTCAAACAGACTGCCGTGTATCGGTATTAAATCGTCTTGCCATGGAAAGGTATGCAAACGGCGGCGAAACAGTAAATTGGCGGTATGCTGCACCGCTTCACGCTCGCTGTCGCTGAAATAATCGGGAAAACAGTCGCGCAGCCGCGATAAAAACAGTTCGGGCGAATGGTGCAGTTCCTCGCCTTGTATCAGCAGCTCAAACCAACGCGGTAGAAAATATTTGATTTCATCGGCATAGGTTTTTTTGTCGCTGATGTCACAAGGGGCGTTGTTGTATTCATAAAAATAGTTTGCGCTTAACTGTTTCAGCGGCATACGCATCATTTCGCGCATCATTTCCTCTGGCATACAACTGGGGCAATCGCAAGCGTGCAGCGGAAAAACAGCACGATAAGATTGGAAAATATCGTATAGCGTGGCAATGGCGCGGTTTAGGTCGGTTTGGATGCTCATGGTTCAGTACCGTTTGAAAGTATTGGTTTTCAGGCTGCTTGATACATCAGGGCAAGAATCAACTTGCTGGCTTTAATGCAACATCCGTGCCTATGCTGTTTATTTTGCTGAATAAGTTTTTAATAGATTGAATCAAAATAAAATAAAAATATTTTTCGCCATTTTTAGGCTGCCTGAAAAAACCAAAAAACGCGCTTGAAAAAGCGGAAACGAGAAAATAAAATCGCCTGATTATTTTTCAGAGTTTGGACGTGATGAACAAACAACGCATCGTTATCAGCTTTCTCGGCACGGTTTTAGACAGCACATTCGGGCAAGGGCGCTGGCGCAAATGGCGACCGAATGTCGCCATTCATCAGCAAAACGGTTTGCAGATTGACCGTTTGGAATTGTTTTATAGCGAAAAATTCCGCAGCTTGGCACAACAGGTATGCGCCGATATTGCCACCGTGTCGCCGCAAACCACCGTGAATCTCGTGCCGATGGCATTGGACAATCCGTGGGACTTTAGCGAGGTATATGCCAAGCTGCACGATTGGGCGGCTGCCTATCCCTTTGATACGGAAAAAGAAGAATATTGGACGCACATCACCACAGGCACACACGTTGCGCAAATCTGCCTGTTTTTGCTGGTGGAAAGCCGTCAAATCCCCGGTGTGCTGCTGCAAACCGCGCCGCCGAAATCGCCACGCAATCACGAAGCCCATGATTATGCAGGCAGTTATGAAGTGATTGATTTGGATTTGGCGCGTTATGATGCGTTGGCGGCGCGGCTGGCGGCAGTGCGCGACAATGCGGTGTTGTATCTGAAAAGCGGCATTGCCACCCGCAATCCCGCGTTTAACCGCATGATTGCCGAAATTGAACAGGTTGCGCTGCATTCGCCTGCACCGATTTTATTAAGTGGTCCGACTGGGGCAGGTAAATCCATGTTGGCACGGCGGATTTTTGAGCTGAAAAAAGCCCGTCATTTGGTGTCGGGGCGGTTTGTGGACGTGAATTGCGCCACTTTGCGCGGCGATGCGGCGGCTTCGGCTTTGTTCGGACACAAAAAAGGCGCGTTTACGGGCGCGGCGGACAAACGCGACGGCTGGCTGAAAAGTGCCGACAAAGGTGTGTTGTTTTTGGATGAAATTGGCGAATTGGGCTTGGACGAACAGGCAATGTTGTTAAAAGCCATTGAGGAAAAAAGTTTTTACCCACTGGGCAGCGACAGCGAAACCGAAAGCCGTTTTCAGCTGATTGCAGGCACCAACCGCGATTTACGCGCCGAAGTGCGGGCGGGGCGGTTTCGGGAAGATTTGTTTGCCCGCATCAATATTTGGCATTACGCGCTGCCGCCATTGGCGCAACGGCGTGAAGACATTGAGCCGAATTTGGCGCATCAGTTGGCGCTGGTGTCGCAGGAATTGGGTCGCGCCACCCGTTTTAACCGCGAGGCGCAACAGGCGTATTTGGATTTTGCCTTATCGCCGCAAGCGGTGTGGACGGGTAATTTCCGTGATTTGGCTGCCAGCGTGATGCGTTTGGCAACTTTGGCACCGCAAGGGCGGATTTCGGCGGATTTGGTGGCGGCGGAAATTGAACGTTTAAAATGGCAATGGCAGGACACGCTTTCAGGCAGCCGTGATGCGGCGCGGCTACCTGAAAAAGTGAACACGGAAGCATTTGATGAGTTTGATTTGATGCAGTTGCAAAATGTGCTGACGGTGTGCCGTCAATATCCCACGCTGGCGCAGGCGGGGCGGGCGTTGTTTCAAGTGTCGCGGCTAAAACGCAGCACGCCCAACGATGGCGACCGTTTACGCAAATATTTGGCGCGTTTTGGGCTGACGTTGGCGGATGTGTCAGAGGGGAAAGAAAATAATTAACTAAATATCTTGGAAAAATTGATGAATGAAGCAAATCAATTATCTGCATTGCAGATGCTGTTAAATTTCAAGCCATTAAATAAATTTGATTTTAATGATGATGCTTTAAAAATAAATTTGGATTTATCGGGATTATCCGTTTGTTTGAGTAACGATGCTGCACATGTCAAACCAATAGATATTATTGATAAAACCGTGGGGTATCTGGATGTATATGCCACTACCCCGATAATGAGATTTTCTACGCAAACAAAACAGCTTCAATATTTTTTATATACTGAAAATATTGAAAACGTTTATTTCTTGCAGGCAGATTTCTTGTTGAATAAGAAAATAATTGGCAATTTGTATTTTGACGCTTATCTTGAAGAAGGATCAAGTATAGCCAATTGGGAACTTGCTTATATTTTGAAAAATAAAATAGTCTTTATCAGCAATAAAATCCATCCTGTCGGTTTGGAAATGGATAAGGTAGGCATCAGCCCGTCTTTATCCTTTCTACTGTATCAAGATGCCATGATTGGGTTGGAAATTGATTTTAAAACATACTTTTCAAATAAATGGGATGCGTATGAAGAAATTTTCTTAAGCGATTATTTAACGGCGGTTTGCAAAGCCAATTGGCTCGCCAAAGAGGATAATGAAAATATAGAGACATTGAAAAGAATTTTAATTGCGTACAAGGGCAATGTTTTTATTTCCGATGTAAACACTATCCTAATGGAAATCAAAAGTGATGATAGCTAATCCGCTTTGAGATGGTGACAACATCGGTTCGTATTGCCCGACTGTTGATACCGTGTGCGACTTGTTTCCTTGTGTGAATAACAATATCAGGAAAAAGACTCGTATGGTTTTATTATAACCTATAGCCTGATTGTGTTATTATTAGGCGAAGTATTTAAAATTTTGTGGATGAATGATGATGTTAAAACGTATTGGTGCATTTTTGACCGTTTGTTTATTATTGGGAGCGTGTAACGATGCGCCACCAGAGGTCGCCTCTACGGCTTCGGCTTCAGCTTCAGCGGCACGCCCTGATGATGAGTTTGCGGTGGAACGCCCGCCTGTTAATCCGAAATGGCCCACTTATCTGGTGGGAACGGAAACCACCTATGCGCCGTTTGAATTTCGCGACAGCCAAGGCAACCCCGTAGGTTTTGAAATTGACTTGCTTTATGCCATTGCGCAGAATCAACAATTTAATATTACTATTCTGCCCAATAAACGCAAAGATGCACAACACTATTTGGACACGGGGCGTCATCATATTTGGGTTTCGGCGTTTCAAATCGGTGTGGACATTGATGCCGATTACACCGACAGTTTGATGGATTTTTACCGTGTGGTGGCGGTATTGGAACATTCGCCTTTAAAAACTGCGGCAGATTTAAAACAAAAAATCATTTCGGTCAATAAAAACAGCAGTCAGGAAACCTTAAACAAAGCTGTTACGCTGACGGGTGCGCCTGATAAAGTGTTGCATAGTGAAACCTTTGTTTTGGCGATTCATGCGGTGCAGGGAGATAAAGCAGACGGTGTATTGGGTGATGTGAATATGTTACGCGCCTATGATAAAGACCACGCAGAAGTGAAGTTCCGTTATATTACCATCAACGACCCTGTGGGACATATTGGTTTTGCGGTGAAAAAAGGCAATAAGGAATTACAGAGAAAATTAAATCAGGGCTTGAGTGCGGTAAAGGCAAACGGTACATACGATGCTTTGGTAAAAAAGTGGTTTGGTCATTAACAGTTTGAGGTTTTAAATCGTTGGGCTGCATGGATTTTCATGCAGCCTTTTGATTTTTAATTTGCTCAAACAGATAGTTGGGCAAAGGTATTAAAGTAGTCGGGAAAGGTTTTGCGGACGCAATCGGGGTCGTTGATGATAACGGGGGTATCCAGCAGCGAAACCAGTGAAAAACACATTGCCATGCGGTGGTCGTCGTAGGTGTCGATGCGGGCATCGGGGATTAGGCGTGCGGGTGGGGTAATGTGAATGGCATCGGCTTCTTCGCGGACGGTTGCGCCCAGTTTGCGTAATTCGTTTGCCATGGCGGCGATGCGGTCGGTTTCTTTGACACGCCATGAGGCGATATTGCGGATGCTGCATGTTCCGCCCGTTGCCAGCGCCACTACGGCTAAAGTCATGGCGGCATCGGGAATATGGTTGGCATCAATATCAAACGGCAGTACGGTTTGCCCTGCAGTGCGGGAAACTTCAATAAAATCATCGCCCCAAACCACGGTTGCGCCGATTTTTTCCAATTCGCGGGCAAAAGCGGTATCGCCTTGAATGGATTGTTTGCCCACGCCGCACACGCGCACGGGATTGCCGCCCAACAGCCCTGCTGCGAGAAAATACGATGCGCCCGATGCGTCGCCTTCCACGTTTAACACGGCGGGTGCGGTATAGCGGGCTTGTGCGGGAATGTGGAAGCGGCGGTACTCTTCGCATGCAATTTCCACACTAAATTGTTTGATTAGATTCAGGGTAATATCAATATAGGGGCGCGAAATCAGTTCGCCTTCTACTTCTACGGTGTAGGCTTCGCCCACCAGCGGCAATGCCATCAGCAGCGCGGTTAAAAATTGGCTGGACACATTGCCGCGCACGCGAATCAGGCGCGAACCCGAATCGTTGAATGCGCCGATGTGCAGCGGGGGAAAGCCTGTGTTTGCCAAATAATCAATGGACGCGCCCGCTTGTTGCAGGGCATCTGCCAAATCGCCGATGGGACGTTCGTGCATCCGTGCCACGCCGTGCAGGGTGTAGTCGCCGCCGAGCAGGGCTAATACGGCGGTTAGCGGGCGGAAGGCTGTGCCTGCGTTGCCGAGAAACAAATCGGCGTGCTGCACGGGAAAACGTCCGCCGCAGCTGTGTACGCGCACGCTGTTTTCGGCAAGGGTTTCTACTTGAACGCCCAAGCTGTTTAGGGCTTCCAACATGCGTTGGGTGTCGTCTGAATGCAGCAGCGAGCGGATTTCGCAAGGGTTGTGCGACAGCGCAGCCAGCAGCAAAACGCGGTTGCTGATGCTTTTGGAACCAGGCAGGCGCACGGAAACGGGACGGGAAATGGTGCGGGCAGACAGGTGTAGGGATTGGGTCATGGCGGGAATGGGGGTAAAAAGGGCGATTATAGCGGGTTTGCTGTGGAAACCAAAAAAAGCCGTCTGACAGGGGAATCAGACGGCTGGTTTATCAACAATCAAGTGGACTTATCGGCGCGACAGAATACGGCGGATAAAAATCACCGCACCAGCAGCAAACACCAGCAAGCCCAACCATTGTGCGGCGTGTTCCGACACCCAATTCACCGCCAAAGGCGCATCTGAACCGCCTGATGTGACCGAAGCGACAATCACAAATGCCAAAATCACACCTAACAGGCTTTCGCCCACAATCAAACCTGCGGCGAACAAAGTGCCGTTGCGTTCGGCGCGTTTGTGCAAGGCAGCGGCATCTTCGCCTGTTTGTGCGGCGCGGCGGCGCAGGTGACGGGCGGTAAACCACGCAACCAGCGTGCCCGCTACAATCGGCATATTCACGGCAGGGGGCAGGTAAATACCCATGCCTACTGCCAGCGCGGGCAGGGCAAAACGTCCGTTGCTGCTGCGTTTGAGCAGGCTGTCGGCGATAATCAGGGCAATCCCCAAACCAATGCCTGTAAAAATATAGGTCCATTCCAAATCGCCTGAAAAAATCCCTTGGGCGATGGTGGTCATCAGCGTGGCTTGCGGTGCGGCAAGGGCTTGGGCTGCGTCCATGTTCTCACGCGGCATCGCACCTGTAAAACCATAGGCGTGATACAGCGTTTCCAACACGGGTGCAATCACCGCTGCGCCCACCACGCAGCCGATTAACAGCGCAAACTGCTGCCGCCACGGAGTAGCGTGTACCAGCAAACCTGTTTTCAAATCCTGTAAATTGTCGTTGGAAATGGTGGCAATCGCCAAAACGATGGATGCGGAAAAGATGGTGAGCGCGGTTAAAAAGCGCGTACCGTCTGCGGTGGCGGTCAGCCCGCTAATATTACCCAACAGCAACAGCGTTAAGGAAATTACCACCACCGAAATAATGCCGATGCCTGAAATCGGGCTGGAAGAAGAACCCACCAAACCCGCCATATAACCACACGCCGCCGCCACAAAAAAACCAATCAGCACCGCCAGCAGCGTACACGCCAGCACCAGCATCACGGTAATGCCCGCAGGCAGCAAAGCGGCTTGTACAAAACCATACACCGTTGCCGCAATCACGACCACGGTTGCCAAGGTGATGTAAATCATGGTTTTCGGGTGCAAATCCTGTTCTACGCGGCTTTGCGCGGTTTGATGCGGATTTTTCAAGGCGGCAAACGAGCGGCGCATGCCTTCTGCCATGGGTTTGAGCAGGGTAAGCAGTGTCCAAATGGCGGCAATGCCGATGGTACCCACGCCAATAAAACGCACTTTTTCTTTCCAAACCTGCATGGCGTAAGCCGCCATGTCTGCATCGGCAGGCATGGGCGCGGCAGCGGTAAAATACGGCACGGCAATCGCCCACGCCAACACAATCCCGCTTAAAATCGCCAATCCGCCCACAATACCGACCAAATAGCCCGCACCCAATAATGCCAAGGAAAAACCCATCGGCACTTGAAACACCGCATTGCCCGCCTTAAACCAATAGCCCGCGCTGTCCGCCATTACTCGTAAACCATTGGTGGCAAACGCCGCTGCACCCGCCAACAGACTGCCTGAAGCAATTTCTTTAATCCCCGTTTGTGCCGCAGCACCGTCGCCGTTTTCGTGTGCGCCTGCTTTCAGGATTTCGGCTGCTGCCACGCCTTCAGGATAGGGCAAATCACTGTTTACCACCATCACCTGACGCAAAGGCACGGTAAAAATCACCCCCAAAATTCCGCCTGTGGCACACACCAGCATGGTCAGCCAAAACGGAAAACCCTGCCAATAGCCCAACATCAGCAGTCCGGGCAACACAAAAATCACCGAAGACAGCGTACCTGCCGCCGAAGCCTGCGTTTGTACCATATTGTTTTCCAAAATATTGGAACCCGCAAACAGCTTCAGCACCGCCATGGAAATCACAGCGGCGGGAATGGACGAAGCGAAAGTCAAACCCACTTTCAGCCCCAAATACACGTTGGAAGCGGTAAACACCACCGTAATCAACGCACCCAAAATCATGCCGCGCAGCGTTAATTCGCGGTAGGCGGCGTAAGCATCGGAAGGCATGATTTACATTCCTTAACGGTTAATCACAGGTGCATTATACGGCGTTTGTTTTTTGTAATCAGCTGTTGCGGCAAGAAAAATAATTATTCTAATGCAAAATACCCGTATCTGGCGCAGATACGGGTAGCGGTTTTTTAGGTTTAATTGCAAGAAAATGTAAGCAAATTTAGCGAATATTAACGCTTTTTGCGCTTAACGCAGCCATGCCAAAGGATTCATGGCGCGGTTGCGGTAGCGGATTTCAAAATACAGCCCCTGTTCGCCTGCGGGCAAAGTGCCTGTGATGCCCAAAGTTTGGTTGGCAGACACTTTTCCACCTGCACCCACGCTCAAGCTGCCCAAACCCGAATACACCGATAAATAGCCTTCGCCGTGGTCAATAATCACGGTGTTGCCATAGCCCGCCAAATGCGCGGCGTATGCCACTTCGCCTGCCGCCACGCTGCGGACGGAAGTGGCGGGGGTGGCGATAAAAATGCCGTTCCACACGCCGCCACCGGCACGCGCCTGTCCGAAACGTCCCATTACCCTGCCTGATGCAGGGCGGCGCAACTGACCCTGCAAACGCGCCAAACCGACATGATTAACTTGGGCGGCGGGTGCTGGGGTTGGGGTTTTGGCGTTGGCGGTTTGGTTGCGCTGTTGTGCCGCTTTGCGTTTGGCGGCGGCTTGGTTGCGTTGCTGTGCCGTGCGCCGTGCCGCGATTTGTGCCAATACCTGATTTAAATTCTGCTCGTTTTGGCGCAATTGGCGGATATTGGCATCATAACGCCCGATTTCCCCCGCCAAACGCTGACTGTCCGCCACCGCATCACGGTGCGAACTGCCCAATTCGCGCAATTTCGCCTGTTGCTGTGCAATCAGCTTTTTCAAACGCGCCAGCTCTGCTTTGACTGCTGCTTCTTGTTGAATCAGCTGTTCTTTTTGTTCTGCCAACTGGCGCAGTACGCGGTTGTTGGCTTCGTTGATGTAGCGGCTGTATTGCAGCAAACGTCCTTTTTGTGCCACATCTACGTTTTTAAAAAACAAAATCAAGGCTTCGGGACGGCGGTTTTTGTAGCTGCTCACCAGCAGGTTGGCAATTTGGGTTTTGGTGCCGCTTACTTCGGTTTCCAAACTGCTCAAATCATTTTGCAGTTGTTGCAGTTTTTCCCACGAAATGCGTTGTTGTTTATCTAATGCTGCCAATTCGGCGCGCGCTTTTTCCAAGGCAATCTGGGTTTGCGAAATCACCTGTTTGGCGCGTTGCTGTTGTACCTGTTTGACTTTCAGGTCTTTTTGCACCGTTTGGATTTTTTTGCGGACTTCTTTCAGCTTAACCTGCGCTTTGGCTGCTTTGCGGTTCAGTTCGGCAGACGGAATGGCGGGGTTGATTTCAATAACCGTTTCGGGGTCGGCATGCGCGGCAGGGGCAAACAACACACCCAAAGCCGCAACAGCGGCGAATTTTTTCAGTTGCATGGCGGTGCGCTTCTAAAAATAAAGAAAAACACTGCCGATTATAGCGGATTTTTTGCCACAAACGCCCGATTGCTTTACCATTCGCCCTTATTTTGCACACGAAAACAACATGACCCATACCGTCCGTTTCCACGCCGAACACACCGACAATACCGTTTTGCAACGCCTGTGCGGCGTGCTCGATAGCCACATCGACACCTTGGCGCAAGCCTTAAATATCAGTATCAGCCGCCATTTTGATGATTTTACCCTTAGCGGCGAACACGCCCACGCGGGCAAACGCGCCTTGGAAGCCCTGCTGGTGTTGGCAGGGCAGGGCGAGTTGGACGATGAAGCCATTCATCTGGCAGCCGTAGAAGCCAAAGCCGCCGACACCGCACCCGCACCCCAGGACAGCCCCCGCGCCTACCATTTCCACACCAAACGCGGCAGCATCGGCGGACGCACGCCCCGTCAAAACGGCTACATCCGCGCCCTACTCAATCACGATGTGGTATTTGGTTTAGGACCAGCAGGCACAGGCAAAACCTATTTGGCGGTGGCAGCTGCCGTTGATGCCGTAGATAAACACCAAGTGGAACGCATTGTATTGGTGCGCCCTGCGGTGGAAGCAGGCGAAAAACTCGGCTTTTTACCGGGGGATTTGGCGCAAAAAGTGGACCCCTATCTGCGCCCATTGTATGACGCGCTGTATGACTTAATGGGTTTTGACCGTGTCACCAAGCTGATGGAAAAAGGCTTAATTGAAATCGCCCCTTTGGCGTATATGCGCGGACGCACACTCAACGGCGCGTATGTGATTTTGGACGAAGCGCAAAACACCACGCCCGAACAAATGAAAATGTTTTTAACCCGCATCGGTTTTGGCACAAAAGCCGTGATTACGGGCGATTTAAGCCAGATTGACCTGCCGCGCCAAATCAAATCGGGTTTGCGCGATGCCAAAGAAAAACTTTCGGCAGTGGAAGGTATTTATTTTCATACCTTTACCAGCGAAGACGTGGTACGTCATCCTTTGGTGCAAAAAATTGTGGATGCCTATGATGCAGCAGAAGAAGCATAACTTTACATAATCAAACATTTGGCGGGCTTGATGCTGTATGATTTGCCGCCATTTATCAAATAATGTAGTCAAAGGAAATAAGCGATGCGTTTTTTAGGTGTGTTTGTTCTGTTATTCGGAATCTTGGAAATCTTATCCATTGTGATGGCGGTAAAGCTGTTGGGCGGATTAACTGCCATTGTCTTGATGGGGTTGAGCTTTTTTATCGGCATCAAACTGATGAGCGGGCGCGGTAATGTGGCGCGGACACTGATGGGCGCGGCGGTGATGCGCGGCGCGGGACAGGTGTCGCTGTATCAGCTGCTGTGGCCGCTGCGGATTCCTTTGGCGGGTATGCTGCTGATGTTACCTGGGTTTTTATCCGATATTTTGGCTGTCTGCCTGCTGCTGCCTGTGCGCGGCGGTCAAAACATCGGCGACAAGGGCAGTCAGCAACAGACTTTTTCAGGCAACGGCAGCTTTGGTGCGTTCCGCTACGAAACCCGCAGCAGCCGTCAAAACGATGAAGACATTATTGAAGGCGACTTTACCACCGTTCAGGGCAATAACAAACGCCCGTCCCATACGCAAAATCAGCACAATGTGATTGAGCACAATGATGATTTTCGTTGATTAGGTCAGGCGTGGCACTTTGGGAAACAAGCGGTAAAAATTGTCGCTGGTGTGCTGCATGATGTGTTCCAACGTTTCGCCGCGCAGTTGTGCCAAAAATTCGGCGGTGTGGCGCACATAGGCGGGTTCGTTGCGCTTGCCACGGTAGGGGACGGGCGCGAGAAACGGCGAATCGGTTTCCACCAGCAGGCGGTCGGCAGGACAATAACGGGCAGCCGCTTGCACATCAGCAGCGTTTTTAAAGGTAACAATGCCTGAAAACGACAGGTAATAGCCTAAATCCAAAGCCATCTTTGCCACGCGCACGTCTTCGGCGAAACAGTGCATCACCGCGCTTTGGGCGCGGTGTTCGCGCATCAGGGCAAGGGTGTCGTCCGCCGATTTGCGCGTGTGTATCACCAAGGGCAAACCTGCTGCGTTTGCCGCTTCAATATGGGTAATAAAACGGCGGTGCTGCCACGTTAAATCGCCGCTGCACCAATGGTAATCCAAACCCGTTTCGCCGATGGCGGCGACTTTGGGGTGACGGGCGTGTTCCACCAATTCGTCAAAACTGAATTCGGCGGCACTTTCGCTGTCGGGGTGGATGCCTACGGTGGCGTAAACGTGGTCATGGGCTTGGGCAATCGCCAGCACCTGCGCGAAACTGTCGCGGCTGACGCTGATGGCAAGTGCTTGGCGAACTTGGTTTTTTGCCATATTGTCAAACACTTCGGGCAGGCGTTCTGCCAAGCCTTCAAAATTTAAATGGCAATGGGAATCAATCAGATACATGGTTACATGGTGTAGGTGGGGTGGTCGCTGTGCAGCAGTCCGCTTAACAGGGCTTCAAAGATGTTTTTGGTTTTGATGCTGTTGTCGTCGCTGCCAAATGCCAAGCCGATGCCTTTGGGTCGTCCGCCTGCGCTGGGGTTGCTGTTAATCCAGCAAACGTTGGTTTTAACAAATAATTTTTCGGTTTTGGCGGGGGTAACCAGTTCCAAAACCAATAATACTTCTTCGCCCATTTCGTAGCTGTCGGACGTGGGCAGGAAGACGCCGCCGTGTTCGGTAAACGACATATAGCTGGCGTAAATCACGGGTTTGCTTTCGAGGCGCAGGCTGACCATACGACCGGGAACTTGTCCTGCGGCGGGCGCGGCAGGGGCGGGTTTGGCTGAACTCATGGGGGATTTCCTTGAAAGTGAAAGGGTTTGTTTTGCAGCATCAGTAAGTAGCTGCTTAACAGGGCTTCTGCCTGCATTCTAACATTGAGGCTGTGGTGTCCGTAAGGGGCAAGACGGTTTAAGTGGTCTTGAAAACGGAAAAGTGTGGCGGGATGGGTGCGGGCGGCAAGGGCGGCGACGGCTTGGGCGTGGGCGGGATAATACCGCGGCGGTAGGGCGTGCAGGGCGAGGGCGAGGTCGGCAAGCCATTTGTGCAGCCAATCAAGCAACAGGGCAAGGGGGTATTTGTGTTTGTCAAAATCGGCAGCAAAATCCAATATGGCAAGCAGGCGCGGTTGGGCGAGCAGGTCTAACAGGGTGGCGCGTAAGCTGTCTTGTTCGGGTTCGTGGGCGAACAGCGGCGCACCACCGTGAAAGGCAAGCAGGTTTTCGGCATCGCTGATGTGTTGCTGCTGTAAAAATTGCAGGGCTTGGGTGTGGTTGGGTGCGGGCAGCAGCAGCGGACGGCAACGGCTGCGGACGGTAGGCAGCAGCCGTTCGCGGCGGTGCGAAACCAGCAGAAACATCACCGCTTGCGGGGGCTCTTCCAGAATTTTTAACAGCGCGTTGGCGGCTTGTACGTTCAGGCTGTCGGCGGGGGCAATCAGCACCACGCGCCGTCCGCCGCGCACAGACGATTGGTTTAAGGGTTCCAGCAGTTCGCGCACGGCATCAATTTTGATTTGTGGCAGTTTGCGCCCTGTGCTGCTGCCGTCGTCGCCATCGGGGGCGAGCAGGTAAAAATCGGGGTGGGCGTGGTGTTCAAACAGGCGACAGGACGCACATTCGCCGCAAGCCCCTTGATTTAAGGGGCTTTCGCACAACAAAAAGCGGGCGTAAGCGCGGGCAAAGGCGGTTTTGCCTGTGTCTGCCGCGCCATACAACAGCAATGCAGGCGGTGGCGCTTGCGCGAGCAATTCGCGCCATGTGCGGTCGTGCCAAGGATAAATCATTTTCTGCGTCCGCTTTTTTTGCGTTTGCCATGTCCGCTGCGGGTGCGTTTGCGGCGGCGCGGCGGACGGCTGTTGGTATCAGCAGGCTGTTGCTGGGGATAAGCGGCAGGCGCATGATGCGCTTGTGCGGCAGGCGGTACGGCAGCGGTTTCCGTTTCCGCCGTTTGTTCCGTAAACGGTGGTGTGGCAACAGGCGTATGCGTTGCGCTGTGCACAGGTGCAGTAGTTTGGGTTTTTTTACTGCCTGAACGGAATGCCATCAGCAAGCCCGTTACAATCAACAGTGCGTAAAATAATGGCCACGAGCTGCCCAATTTCATATAAGGCGTGTCGCCCGTCATGCCAAACACTTCGCCTTCCAGCACGGTAGCAGTATTGGGTTTGGCAAATTTAACCACTCTGCCGTTGGGGGCAACAATTGCCGTTGCGCCCGTATTGGTGGCGCGAATCATATAGCGACCCAATTCCAAAGCGCGCGCCTGCGATTGCTGCAACTGCTGCCACATCGCATCAGAACGCCCGTACCAAGCCATATTGCTGGCGTTTGCCAATAAAGTGGATTTTCTTGCCGAATCAATCAGTTCGTCGCCAAAACCGTCTTCATAGCAAATATTGAACGCGACTTTTTGTCCCGCCATATCAAAGGGTTCTTGCCCGATGCCGCCGCGTTTGAAATCCGACAGGGGCATATTCATTTTGCGGTACAGCGGTTCGGTCAGCTGCGGAATGGGCTTGAATTCGCCAAACGGTACTAGATGATTTTTGGCGTAAATTTGAATTTGCGCGGGGTGTTCGGGGTAGTAATCGCTCAAATTCACCATGGTATTCAGATGGCTTTTGCCGTCTTCGGTAAAGGCGGGAATGCCGATTGCCAAGGCGCTGCCGTTTTCACGCGCTTTTTCGGCAAAACGTGCGACCAATTCGGTGGGAACAGTTTGCAAAAATTGCGGAAAAGCGGTTTCGGGCAAAACGACGATTTGCGCTTTGGTGGCAGACACTTGTTCAAAATAACGCTGGTAAGTGGCGATAGCGGCGTTTTCGTCAAATTTCAGGCTTTGGGCGATATTGCCTTGCGCCAATGCCACGCTAACGGGCAGGGAATTTTTATCGGTATAGTTTTTTTCGCGGCGGATGTTGGTTTGTTGCAGCATAATGCAGAACAATAGCGCGAAAATAATGCGTTGCACCAAAGAATGGTTACGCACCATCAGCAGCAGCCATGCGCCCGCCAAGGCGGTAGCAAAAGTGACCAAATGAATCCCGCCAATCGGGGCAAGCGCGGCAAGCGGGCTGTAATCGGCGATTTGGCTGTAACCGAGTGCGCCCCAGCCAAAGCCGGTAAACACGCGCTCGCGGGCAAATTCGGTCAGTGTCCACAGCATGGGCAGCAGCAAACCGATGGCAAGCGGGCGCGGCAGGCGTTGTTTGCCATACAGCCAAAAGGCAATGGCGGGAAACAGGGCTAAAAACGCGGGCAGTAAAAAGGTAAGCGGTACGGCATAGACATTGGGGAGTCCCGACACGTCGTGCAAGGCGGTGTGTATCCACCAAAATTGGGCGGTGTAGGCAATCAGCCCAAACCAGTAGGCAGTGGACACGCGGCGGTGCGGTTTGAGTTCGGTAAGGGCAATCAGTGCGCCAAACAGCAGCGGCATCAGCCAAAACTGATAATAGGGGGCGAATGCGCGGGGGGTGGCAGCGGCAAGCGCGGTAAGGGTAATAAAGTAAATCAGCGGCTTTTGGAAGAATCGGTCAAGCCGCTGCTGCAATCGGGACAATAGACGCATGGATAAAGGTAAGGGGTTGGGTAATTTGGGCGAGATTGTATCGCAAACTGTCTGTGTTTAAAAACAAATTAAAGGGGCAAACGGCGGAACGCCCGAATATCGCGGCTTTAAGCTTGTGCGGCTTGGTCAAGCTGTTTGAGCCATGCGAGCTTTTCGGCGATTTTGGCTTCCAAACCGCGTGAGGTGGGACGGTAGCAGTCGGGTTCTGCCATGCCTGCGGGCATATAGTCGGCAGCAGCGGCATAGGCGTGGGCTTCGTCGTGGGGATAACGGTAGGTTGCGCCAAAGCCTTGTTCTTGCATCCATGCGGTGGGGGCGTTGCACAAATGTGGCGGTACGGGCGCATGGCGGCTGTGGCGGATGAATTCGCGCATTTCGTTAAAGGCGGTATAGCCTGCGTTGGATTTAGCGGCGCTTGCCAGATACAGCACGGTTTGCGCCAATGCCAGTTCGCCTTCGGGCGAGCCGAGCCGTTCGTAGGTGTCCAAGGCGGTGTTCGCTAATTCTAGTGCGCGTGGGTCTGCCAAACCGATGTCTTCCCATGCCATACGCACCAAGCGCCGTCCGATATAACGCGGGTCTGCGCCGCCGTCCAGCATGCGGCAAAACCAGTACAGCGCAGCATTGGGATGTGAACCGCGCACCGATTTGTGCAGGGCGGAAATCTGCTGGTAAAACACGTCGCCGTTTTTGTCAAAACGGGCGGGGGTGTCGCCGAGCAGAGCAGCGGCTTCTGCCACATTTAAAGGTTTGTCGGGCGTGCTTGCCGACAAAATCCGTTCCAAATGGTTGAGCAAACGCCGTGCATCGCCGCCTGCGCTGTTGAGCAACCATGCGCGGGTGTCGTCCGCCAAAGTTAAACCTGCGTATTCGGGCAAGTTGAGGGCTTTGTTGCACAAGGTGTTTAAATCATTTTCGCCCAAGGGTTTGAGCGTATAAACCTGTGTGCGGCTGAGCAGCGCGGCATTGACTTCAAAAGACGGGTTTTCGGTGGTCGCGCCGATAAACACCAAGACGCCGTTTTCCACATAGGGCAAAAAGGCATCTTGCTGGGATTTATTGAAACGGTGGATTTCATCTACAAACAACACGGTGCGTTGTCCTGCGGCGTGGCGGGACTGGGCTTGCTCCACCGCTTCGCGTATGTCTTTTACCCCTGAAAACACGGCGGATAAGGGCTCAAAATGGGCTTGAAAACCTTGCGCGACAATCTGCGCCAAGGTGGTTTTGCCGATACCGGGTGCGCCCCACAAAATCATGGAATGGGGCATACCGCTTTCCAAGGCGGTGCGTAAGGGCTTGCCCGTGTCGGTTAGGTGGTTTTGTCCGACAACATCGTCTAAAGTGTGCGGGCGCAGGCGTTCGGCAAGCGGGGCGGCGGGCGGTTGGGTAAATAAATCAGGCAAAATATATTCCATAATTTAAATTGATTGGAATGGTTTGATTATGAAGAGGAATAATTATAATGAGATTGTTGACGTTTTTTTTTTTTTTTTTTACAATATATTAAACTTCTTTAAATAAATAAACAATTTTATATAAGGATATAAATCATGCATGATTTGATTGATAACCCATCTCCTCGTTGCCCATGTTTATTAGTTTTGGATACTTCGGGATCAATGGACGGCGAACCCATTCGCCAATTAAATTTTGGTGTTCAGTCATTTATTCAAGCTTTGCAAAATGATGAAGTTGCAGCTTGCTCTGTTGAAGTGGCGATTTTGGCAGCAGGGGGACATGTTGAGGAAATACTGCCATTTACAACTGTAATGGATTTAGACTATACCAGTACTTTTACTGCACAGGGTGGGACACCTTTAGGAATGGCAGTAGAAAAAGGGCTGGATATGTTGGAAAAACGAAAAAGCGAATATCAGAAAAATGGCATTGCTTATTACCAACCTTGGTTGGTAATGATTAGTGATGGTGCGCCAACAGATGCTTGGCAAAGTGCTGCTCAAAATTGCCGAACGTTATCCGAAAATAAAAAATTAGTTTCGCTAATGGTAGGTGTTGAAGATGCGGACATGGATAAATTAGGTCAATTTAGTAACCGCCCAGCATTAAAGCTTGATGGGTTAAGATTTGGGGATTTTTTTCAATGGCTTTCTGCCAGTATGAGTCGGGTTTCTTCTTCTAATTCTACTGCTACAACTGTAAATTTACCTCCTATAGATAGTTGGGCTTCTATTTAATACTGATATTAATATAGCCAATGCGGTTTGATTATGTGTTAAGAGTGTTACTGCATTGGCTGTCATTAATAAATGATGGTTTAAAGGTAAAAGATATTTATGAAAATTTATGACTCACATGGTGTAGCACAAAGTTTATCTAGGCTTTTTGGGCAAGGTGGTGAAGCAGAAATCTATCAATTATTAGATCGACCTGATGTTTTATTTAAAAGATATCATCAATCTATCTTAAATACGAGAGGAGGGCAGCTGCGTAAGAAAGTTGAGTGTATGTGTGCTATGGGTTTGAGAGAAAATAAGAATCTAAGTTGGCCTTTACTCAATGTTTTTGATGAAAAGAAAAATTGGATTGGTTATTGTATGTATCGCGCTGATGGTGAGACATTGTTTAAATTATCTCATGCTGTTCTTTATAAGAAATACTTTCCAAATTTAGATAGGAAAGCAATAGTAACTTATCTAATCTCGTTGTTAATGGAAATAAAAAAGTTGCATGAATTGGAAATTATGATCGGTGATTATAATTTACAAAATATCTTAATTCATCCGCAATCAGGGAAAATTACTTTAATTGACTGTGATAGTTATCAAATTTCATTTAGAGGACAATATTTTCCATGTGAAGTAGGAAGTGCGGATTTAACACCAAAAGAACATCAAAATACGGAGTTTAGAAACATTGTCCGTACTTTTGAGAGTGAGTATTTTTCTATCGCAATTATCTTGTTTAAAGCATTGATGTTGGGTAGGCATCCTTACGATGTTATTGGTGGCACAGATCCTGTTAAAAATTTGTGTAATGGTCAGTTTCCTTATGGTCAGGATGGAAAAGGTATTCCTAAAGGGCAGTGGTATAATATTTGGAGTCACATGCCATATAAATTAAAATCATTGTTTATACAGACGTTTAAAGATGGTGCTTCTGATCCCAGCAAACGGGCTTCCATAGATGAGTGGTTGAGAGAATTAAAGCAATACAGGAAAGAAATGGAGAAAGGGTGGCATGCTGTTGAGATTATTCCATCTCACCCCAAAGAAAAAAGTTATCGTGGTAGCAATACTTACAATTAATTAATATTTAGTAAAAGAGCGTGCTATGTCTAAAAGTAATAAAAAACAATTGGATAAAAAATCATTGGAAAACAAATGTTTGGAGTGCGATAATAATTCACAAGAGACAAAAAGAGAAAATAAAACATTATTGATGAGAAGTAATGATGGAGGTATTTCGGGAAACAGGGACTTGGAAAGCAAGAATATAAATACGGGAAGTGGCTCTTCTATAGATAATGATCTTAATACCTTAGGAGATGAGAAATCTCAATATGAAGCTATAAGGTACTTGGGTAATAGATACATGTGGCTTGCACAATATGATATGGTTGTTGGTCTGAATCATAAGAAGCCTGTTATTTCTATTCCTTGTCAAGATGCAGCTTTTGCTACTTCTTCACCTCGTCCAATGATTATGATTGCTGATGGTGCAGGTAGTTCGGTAGTCTCTGATTTAGGAGCGGTAAGTGTAATTACTGGTGTTGCTAGATTCTTATATACTATGGAGCGGAGTTTGGTCAACTTATTAGATGGTGAAACTTCTGATAAGGAAGATGATGGTATTCGTACTTTTTCATTGTTGATTGTCAAACATGCTAAAGGTATTTTGGAAGATTTGTCTATATTACATCGTAGACCAATTAAGGATTTTCGTTGTACTTTATTATTGGGAGTTGTTGGTAAAGCTAAGACAATGTGGTTAAAAGTAGGAGACGGTGCTTTGGTTGTTGAAAAAAAATATATTGAAGGAGAAGAAATAAAATCTGAATTGCAGATGCTAGGGGAAGTTGGAAAAGGAGAATTTGCAAATTATACAACTTTTATTGATGAAAATATTCAATTTGAAGATGTACAAAGTGGTGTATTATCTTCTGATAAGATATGTGCTTTATTTGCTATGAGTGATGGAGCAGCAGAAAAGTTGGTGGCGAATGACGGTACGAAAATTGCGGATCGTTTGGTTAGTTGGGCTGATTTGTTGCGTAATAATAAGTTAAATAGACGCATTCTAACGACAACCTTTTATTCTGATGCATTCTTAAATAACCATACAGGTGATGATTGTAGTGTAGCGATAATTTCATCTAAATTTAATGAATGTTAATATAATTTATTAGTTGCTTGTGTGATGAGATCATAATTCTGTTATTGGAAATTATGATCTTTCTTTTTTTTAATTATACGATCAGCCACGGCGACAAATCGGCAGTGTGGATGTCCCACGACCACACGCTGTGGCTGCTGTGTCCGTCCAGCCCGCGCAAAAACAGGTAGCGCACGCCGATTTGCTCGGGCAGGGCGTGGCGGCTGTGCAGATAACGGGCGGCGGCGATGCTGTAAATCAGGGCTTGCAGATAGTAATGATGGTCGGCAACGGCTTCATCGAGCGCGGCGGGTGTGTAGGCGGCGGCGTGGTCGCCCAAACGGTTGGATTTGTAGTCAATAATCAGCACGCGCCCGTCTGCGGTGCGGCACATCAGGTCAATTGCGCCGTTTAAATAACCGTGCAGGTCTTGAAACTGCAAAGCAGCAGCAGCTTGAATAATATGGGGCGATAAACCGCTGTGAGCCAGCAAACGGCGGATGTCGGCAAGGCGGAAATCGGTATGTAAAACGAATTCGGTTTCGGTTAGACGTTGCTGCGGCGAAAAATCTGCCAAAGTGGTGTGGTCAGGCAGCAGCGGGGTGCGGCGGGTGCGCTGCAACAGTTCGCCAACGGTGTCGCACCATTGTTCGGGGTCAAAACCGTAACGTTCCAGTATCAGCGCATCGGCGGCGGGGTCGGCAGGGGCAAACAGCCTGTTTTCCAACAGGGAGTGTAGGCAAATCCCCGCATTGCTGCCGTGGGGAAAGGCGTGTATGCCTTCGGCATTGGCGGCGGGCGTAAGGGGAGCGGGGTCGGGTAGGTCGGCGGGGCTGTCGGACGGCGGCAGTTCGGCGCGGGCAGCGGCAAGGCGTTCACTTTGGCGCAGCAAACCTGTAAAGCTGGTGTGGCGGATAAAACCGAAACGGCGCGGCGCGTATTCGGCGGCGCGGTAAACGGGGCGAGCAAGGGCAGACCAATCGGCGCGGACGGCGGAAGGGGCTTGATGTCCGTACCATGTCAAACCATGCGTTTGCGC
The DNA here is from genome assembly GCF_014054725.1 of Conchiformibius steedae. NCBI lineage: Bacteria > Pseudomonadati > Pseudomonadota > Betaproteobacteria > Neisseriales > Neisseriaceae > Conchiformibius > Conchiformibius steedae. The sequence continues at coordinate 1,328,341 of NZ_CP059563.1, forward strand.
GAACTGCTGCCAATGTTCGCGGCAAGCGTTGTCGTTGGTGGTGGTTTTGTCGGGCATATCCAGCAGATAGGCGGGTGCGCTGCCCTTGCCGTCCCGATAAGCCCCCGCATACAAATACAACCGTTCTTCGGCACGGGTAAGTGCCACATACAGCAAACGCAGGTCTTCCGACAGGTGTTCGCGCTGCTGCTGTTCGCGGTCGGCTTCGTCAAACTGGCTGTCGTGCAACAACACCGCTTCGCTGCCACGGTGGACAATATGCCATTCGCTGCGCGGTGCGGCGGCGGCTTTCCAAATAAACGGACAAATCACCACAGGATATTGCAAGCCTTTAGACGCATGAATGGTCACGATTTTGACCAAATCATTGTCGCTTTCCAAACGCAGCGTGTGGGCTTGTGTGCCGCTGCCCTGTTTGGCAGATTCAATTTGACGGTGCAGCCATTGTTGCAGCGACACGGGGCTGTGGCTGAGTTCGTCTTCGGCGGCGAGAAGTTCCATCACCTGATGCAGATTGGTCAGACTGCGTTCGTTGCGCTGCGCCAGCAAACGGGTTTCCACGCCGTGTTCGCGGCAAAAATGCTGTAAAGCGGCGTAAATACCCGCTTGTTGCCAATGCGCCAAACTGCGCTGTGCCGAATCCGTCCACGCCGAACGCTGGTGTTCGTTGTCGTTGAGTGCCTGCAAATCGGCGGCGCTGTATTGGAACAAACAGCCTGCCAGCACAAAATTAAGCGTATCACTTTGTTGCGGTTGGATAAAAAAATCCAGCAGCGCGGCGCAGGCTTCGGCTTCGGCTTCGGCAAAAATATTGTTTTGACTGAGTAAAACGCTTTGAATACCGTGTTTTTTTAAGGCACGGCGCACCAGTTCGCCATCTTTGCGGCGGCGCACCAATATGGCAATGTCGTTTGCCAACAGCGGACGTGTGCCGTTGTCGGTGTCTAGGGTGTGACTGCCACCTAGCAGCGCGGCGGTTTCGGCGGCAGACCAATCGGCGGCGCGGGCTTCCAGCACGGCGGCGGTTTCCGAGCCTTCATTCAGCCAGCGTATGGCAAGGGCGGGATTGCCGTCTGCACCGTGCAAACGCGAAACTTCGCGGCTGGCGCGTACGGGCGGATAGGCAATTTGCGGCAGCACAAACGGCTGCGCCCGCGCAAACAGTGCGTCAATGCCTTGATTTAAAGCGTGATGGTTGCGGCGGTTGGTGTCTAAAGTGTAATGGCGTTCGGCGGCATCGCCTGCTGCTTGCAGATAGGCAAAAATATCCGCGCCGCGAAAACCGTAAATTGCCTGTTTGGGGTCGCCCACCAAAAACAAGGGCGTATCTGTGGCAGCAAACGCGGTGCGGAAAATGGCGTATTGCAGCGGGTCTGTGTCTTGAAATTCGTCTATCAGCGCAAAACGCCATTGCGCCGACAGTGCGCGTGCCAGCGTGTGCACGTGTGGCGCATCGGGCGCGAGTGCGGCGGCAACGTCTAATAAAAGGTCGTCAAACACGCGGCGCGGGTGGCTTTGTTTGTGTACGCGGCGGCTTTCGTGCAAATAGGTCAGCAACTGCCGCTGCATATCCGCCCATGCAGCGGTTTCCGCTGTGGCAGCTTCGGCAGCGGCGTTGCCCAGTTCTGCCAAAATCTGTATTTGGTCAAGGTCAGATGGTTCAGGGGCAAGGGCATTTTTTTTGACTTTTTCTCTAACAAATCCCTCGTCAAACAGCAAATGACCATCTTTGTGCTGCAACAGTTGGCGTAAAGTTGCCGCATCGGGGGCGTGCTGTGTCGATAATTGGTGCAACATAGCAAATTTATCGGTAAACGAGTTGATGCGGAACACATTGCTGTTGAGGGACGGATGTATCCGCCAAAATGCCGCTTCAATTTCAGGCAACTGCGCCACCGTGTTTTGCCAACATTCCGCCAACCGTGCCTGCGCCGCTGCAAAGTCCTGCGCCTGCGCCGATACGGGCGTGTGCAGATAAGGACGGGCGATATAGCTTTCCAACTCGTCTAAAGCCTGCTGCGGCGTGTAACGGTGGCGGTAGCTTAACTGCGCCCACACATCGTCATCGGCAATGCGCCCGCGCCAAAAATCCTGCGCCGCGTTTAAGTTTTCAGCGCGGTCGCCTTGTTCGTCTAATTCAATATCAAACGGCACTTGGCAAAAAAACGCATAATCCTGTAACACCCGTTGGCAAAAACCGTGAATGGTGTAAACCGAAGCATTGTCAAAACCGCTTACCGCCGCTTGCAAACGCAGCATTAGCCGCGCCAGCCCTTCTTGTTGCAAACCGCGTTGCAATAAACGGTATAAAAAATCGTCGCCGCCGCATTCGTGTATCAAGGCATCGTCAGGATTATCGGCATCGGCACAGCGGCGCAACACGTTTAAGGCTTCATCCAAACGCGCCCGCAAACGGGTTTTCAGTTCCGCAGTGGCGGCTTTGGTAAAGGTCACCACCAAAATTTGCGACACATCTGCCTGTTCCAGCACCACCAGCCGCGCAAACAGCGCAGCGATGTTCCATGTTTTGCCCGTGCCTGCCGAGGCTTCAATTAAGTTGGTGCCGTTAAGCGGTACGTCTAAAGGCGCAAACGGCGCAGTCATGATTTCACCATCCGCAAGCGGCGGCGCGGACGCATTTTCCACCAAGCCGCCAATGCCCACCCGAGCAACGCCCCGCCAATATGCGCCAAATGGTTGATATTTGCGCCAAATACCGAAATCCCGCTGATTTGGGCAAAAATTTCATAGCCCACCAGCGCCATGGCAAAATATTTGGCACGGAACGACACAGGAATCAGAAACAGCGACAGGCGCACATCGGCAAAACGCAGCGAAAACGCCGCCAATAGCCCGAATACCGCGCCCGATGCACCAATGGAATGGCTGTTTAAGGCTTGCCAAAATGCCATTGGTGCTTGCATCGTGCCAGCTTCCAACTGCTGCCACACCCATTGGCGCGATGCGCCGTTTGCCAAAGTGTGCAGCGTTTGCTCAATCTGCCAGCTGTGCCAAGCGGTATCCAGCAGCGAACCCGCCAGTCCGCTGCCGAAATACAGCAGCGCAAAACGGCGTGTCCCCCATGTTTGCAGCAAGGGCGTACCAAACAGCCACAAAGCATACATATTCATCAGCAGGTGCATGATGTCTTTGTGTAAAAACAAGCTGCTAAGCCATTGCCAATGGCGGTAGTGGGAGTGCTGGGGTTGGTAGTGCGCCAGCAAGCCTGCTAATTCGGGCATGACTTGGCAGCCAACAAACATCAGCACGTTCAGGGCGATTAAGGCGTGAATAAAATAGCGTTTTATCATGCGGATTGGCTTTCGGGGGCAGCAAAAATATCGGCGGCGCTGTGCAATACTTCCAACAAGCCTGCATTGATGCGGCGGGCGTAGTTGATGTCGTTCATCAGCGAAGAAGCCTGCAAACCGTCAATTTGGTTGTGGCGCAGTTTGTCTAACACTTGGTCGCGCAGGCTTTCCAAACTTTCGGCGTGGCGGCTCATGCCGTCAAGGTGTTCCTGCCATGCGGGGGTGTGGGCGTGCAGTGCGCCCGCGTGGTGAAAACGGCACAAGGTGGCAACAAGGTGTTGGCGCAATGCCAGATAATCGGCATACGCGGCATCATTGGGGGTTTGCAGGAAGCGTTGCAGGTTTTTTTGTAAATGTTTGCTTTCTTTTACGTTTTCAACCATTTGAAACGCGGCAAGGTGGGCAGTAGTGAGTTTATGGCGGCGCGACTCGTTGTCGTCAATATCAATTTTGCTGGTAAAGTCCAAAATATCGCTGTATAGGGGCTTAATCTGCCATTCGTAAAACGATTGTACATTGGTTTCCAAAGGCATTTGCGGGGCAGGCAGAACGCCGCTGCCGCAATAGTCGTCCAAACTGCTGGCAGGCACATACAGGGCATGGCACACCACTTCCAAACTTAAATCAGACAAATGGCGGATTTCCTGACTGACGGCGCGTAAAGCGGTATCGCCAGCGCGTAACATATTGTCGTTTAAGAAACGCGGGCGCACGGCTTCGCTGCTTTCGGGCAGTAAACCGCTGCGTTGGGCGGGTTCGGGCAGCCATTGTTGCAATTTGTCTGCCAAACGCCCCTGCAAACGCCAAAACACTGCCAAACCAAATACGTTAAACAAGGTGTGAAACAACGCCAGTTGCAGTAGATTACTCATGCCTGTGGCATTGGCGACCACCGCCACCAGCTTGGTCAGCGGCAGCCACAGCAGCAGCGACAGCAGCGCGGTTACGCTGTTAAAAATCAGGTGCGCCAACGCCAAACGTTGTCCGCTGCGTTCGCTGCCGAGCATACCCACCACGGCGGTGGAGGCCGATGTGCCGACATTGGAACCCATGGCAATCGCAAAGCCTTGTTCCATATTGATTTGTCCGCCTGCCAGTGCCGCCAGCGTTAAAATCAGTGTGGCGTGGGACGATTGCAGCACCAGCGTCAAGACCAAACCGATGCCGCAAAAAATCAGGATTTCGGCAACGCCGCTGACTTGTATGGTGGTAAAGTCAATTTGTCCGCCTATGGCTTGGAAACCATTTTTAATGGCATCAATACCGAGAAAAATCAGCGAAATCCCCACCAACACCCGTCCAATAGCTTTTGCCTTATTATTGAAAAATCCCGCCAAAATACCGAATACCAGCATGGGAACGGCGGCAGGCGACAGACTGATGCTTTGTCCTGCCAGTGCCAACAGCCAAATACCGCTGGTCGCGCCCAAATTCGTACCGAAAATAATCGCCAAACCGCCTGCCAGCGTAATCATGCCCGTGCTTAAAAAGGCAATGGTCAGCAGCGAAACAAGGGTGCTGGATTGCAGGATAAAGGTTGCGCCAATACCGAACAACAGTCCTTTGGCGGGGGTGGCGGTGCTTTTTGCCATCAGTTTTTCCAGCGTACCGCCTGCGGCGCTGTGCAGTCCTTCTTCAATGCACTGCATACCGAATAAAAACAACGCCAAGCCGTAACACAGTTTCAGCCACGCTTCGCTATACCAGAACGAAGCACCCAAGGCGGCGAGTATGGCAAGAATGATCAGGGGTTTGAGTATTTTTAAAGCGGGGCGGGACATCATAAGCACTCTTCCAAACGGTTTTTCAGGCAGCCCCACGGTGTGCGGGGCTGCCTGAAAGCGGGTCAATCAAACATTACAGCAAATCTTTCACGCCGTCTTTTTCTTCTTCCAGCTCTTTCAGCGTTTTGTTGATGCGCTCTTGGCTGAATGCGTCAATTTCCAAACCTTGCACGATTTGGTATTCGCCGTTGGCGCAGGTTACGGGGAAGCCGAACACAATGCCTTCGGGAATGCCGTAAGAGCCGTCAGACGGTACGCCCATGGTTACCCATTGACCGTTTGTACCCAGCACCCAATCGCGGATGTGGTCAATCGCGGCATTGGCAGCAGAAGCGGCAGAAGACAAACCACGCGCTTCAATAATCGCCGCACCGCGTTTGCCTACGGTAGGCAGGAACACTTCGGCGTTCCACACTTGGTCGTTAATCAGCTCTTTTACGCTTTCGCCGCCGATGCTGGCAAAACGGTAATCGGCGTACATGGTGGGTGAGTGGTTGCCCCATACGCACAGTTTTTCAATGCTGCCAACGGCTTTGCCTGTTTTTTCCGCGATTTGGCTGGCGGCGCGGTTGTGGTCAAGGCGCAGCATGGCGGTAAAGTTTTTCGCGGGCAGGTCGGGGGCAGATTTCATGGCGATGTAGGCATTGGTGTTGGCGGGGTTGCCGACCACCAAAACTTTCACATCGCGGCTGGCGACTTTGTTCAATGCCGCACCTTGAACGGTAAAGATTTGCGCGTTGGCTTGCAACAAATCGGCACGTTCCATACCAGGACCACGCGGACGCGCGCCCACCAAAATGGCAACATCGGCATCTTTAAACGCCACTTCGGGGTCGTCGGTGGCAATCATGTCTGCCAATAGCGGGAAGGCGCAATCTTGCAATTCCATCATCACGCCTTTTACGGCGTTTTGCGCTTGCGGCAAATCCAACAGCTGCAAAATCACGGGTTGGTCTTTGCCCAGCATTTCGCCTGAAGCAATGCGGAACAGCAAAGCATAGCCGATTTGACCGGCAGCACCAGTTACGGCAACACGAACGGGTTGTTTCATAACATCAATTCTCCAAGTGGGGGAAGGAAGGCTGTTTTTCTTAAAAAGGATTATTTGGCGGCAGAGGCGGCAGCCGATGCGGGCGCGGAACCGTCAGCAAAATATTTGCTTTCAATTTGGGCGTATTCGCCGCTTTCGCGCACTTTTTTTAGGGCATCGTTGAGCATATTCAGTTTTTCGCTGTCGCCCTTACGCACGGCAAAACCATAGTTTTCGGTTTCAAAATCAGGAACTTCTACCATGGTAAAGCCTTTGTTGGCATTGTTTTTGATGTAGTGGGCAATCACGGCACTATCGCTGATGGCGGCAGACAGTCCGCCGTTTTCCACTTCTTTAATCATCAGGTTAACGTTTTCAAAACGGGTAATATTGGGGCTGGTGGCACCAAACAGTTTTTGCGCGGCAAAATCGCCTGTTTGTCCTGTAACTGCGCCCACTTTAGGCAGTTTCTTCACGTCTTCAATGGATTGGACGTTTTTAGATGCGGGCACCAGCACCACTTGTTTGATTTGGTAATAGGGCTCGGAAAAATCCATGCTTTGCTTGCGGTCGTCGGTAATGGTAATCGCCGAAGCCAGCATATCCACATCGCCGTTGCCCAAAGCGGGGAACAGGCTGTCCCACGGCTGGTGGCGGAAAACGACTTCAAATCCGCCTGCTTTTGCCATGGCGTTGAGCAAATCCACGTCAAAACCGTGGATGTTTTTGTTTTCGTCTTGCGATTCAAAAGGGGCAAATTCGGCATTCATGGCAACGGTTAAGGTTTTTTTGCCGCTGCTTGCTGATGATGCGGGCGCGGAAGAAGCGGCGCTGCCGCTTGAGTTGCCGCCGCCGCAGCCTGCCAATGCCAATACTGCGCAGGATACGCCTGCCGCCAACCAAGTTTTCATCGTCATTCCTTTTCGGTGTGAAACCCCGCCATGGACGGCGGTCAATACATTGGGGGCGGGTGCGCCGCCCCGTTTTACCTGTGCAAACAGGTTCTGCAAAACATTTGCAGTTTATCACAGTTTCTTTACGGTTTGAAATCCTGTGTTGGGGCGGTCTTGGGCGGATTGCGGCGGGTTGGTATGGTAAAAAGATTGGTTTTTCAATAAAAAACGGATTGCCGTGTGCAAGCCAAGTGCAGCAGACGGCAATCCGTTATGATATTTTTAAATGCAAAAGCAAGGATTTATTCGGGGCTTTGGGCTTTTACCGCTTCAATGGCGCGTAGCGCATAGGTGTAGGCTGCGCCCGCGTTCAGGGAAATAGCGGTTGCCAATGCGCCTGCGATTTCGCTTTCGGTAGCACCTGCTTTGGCGGCGGCTTCGGCGTGTACGCTGATGCAGCTTTCGCAACGGGTGGTAATGGCAACTGCCAAGGCAATCAGTTCGCGGGTTTTGCGGTCAAGGGCTTCGGCGGCGGCAGCCTGTTCCAAAGCACTGTAGGCTTGCAGCATTTTGGGGTGGCTTTTGCCTAAAGCGGCGAAAGACGATTTAACGTGTGCGGTGTGTTCGGACCAATTTTGAAAAGCGCTCATTGGGATTTTCCTCAATTTAAGGTAGAAAACGCCATTATAGCACTGCAGTCAAGCGTGATTCTAGGGCGTGTCCTAGCCGTGCCGCCAGCGTCGTCCCAAATAACGCGCCGCCGCATCCAATGCCCAACCGATGATGCCGATTAATACAATCGCCGCCATCAGTTCCGCATACGCCAAACGGTCGCGGGTATCCAAAATAAAGTAGCCCAAGCCCTCGTTTACGCCCAGCATTTCGCAGGGGACAAGTACCACCCACACAATACCGATTGCCAGCCGCAGCCCGTTTAAAATATCGCCCACCACAGCGGGAAACATGATTTTAAACAGCATTTCCGTTTTGGTGGCAGACAGCGAACGCCCCAGCTCCAGCCATTGACGGTTAATGTTTTTTACCCCTGAAGCGGTGTTTAACATCAACGGCCACACCGCCGCAAACGCCAGCAAAAAATACACGGGCGCATCGCCGATACCAAACAGCATTACCGCCACAGGCATCCACGACAGCGGTGAAATCATGCGTAAAAACTGAAACGGCGGACTGAGCGACTGTTCGGCGCGTGGCGACAAACCCAGCGCAAAACCCAAAGGCACGCCCACCGCCAAAGCCGCCAGCAAGCCCACCGCCACCCTTTGCAAACTCGCCCAAATATGCGGCGACAAATGTCCCTCTGTTAATAAAGTCAGCAAACTGCTCAACGCGGCGGCGGGGGCGAGCAGGTTTGCCAAAGGCATGGTTTGCGCCAACAGCCACACGCCCAATTGCCACACTGCCAGCAGCCCCAGCAGTCCGCCCAAACCGTAAACATAGGGCATCGGTATTTTGCGAATATTCATTTTCTGTGTTGTCCTGTGTGTTGAAACGCCTTAAATGACAAAAGTTTCCTGCCGTTCCCAGCCCTGTAAACCAAATGCGGACATCAAGCCCTGCTGTTTTAATGCCTGTTCTACAAAACGGGTGTCAAACAATTCTTGTGCGGCAGCGGCGGGGTGAAGCTGCTGCAAAAAGGTGTTTACGCCCGCCAAATGTGTCTGCTGCAACAGCTCAATCAGCAATTGGCTGTAAGATGGAAACGGATAAGGCTGAAAATCAATGCGTTGCTGTTGCCAATCGGGGTGGCGCACCGCGCCGCTGCGTTCGTATTTCGCCCAAACCACGGGTTCGGGCTGCAACACGGCGCGAAGCACTTTGGCATCGTGGGGGGTGTATTTTTGAATGCCTTGTTTGGCAAGCATATCAGCGGCTTGGGTGCGGTGGCTTTTCGCCCATGCCGCTGCTTGTACCAGTGCGTTGATTACCTTTTGCACCCATTCGGGACGGTTTTCAATATCGTGGTCGTGCATCATGGTTAAACAGCAGGCGTGTTCGCGCCAAATATCGCCGCTAAAACGCAGCACTTTGCCCACGCCTTTGGCTTCTGCCAGCGCGTTAAACGGCTCGGCAACAATAAATCCTGCAATCGTGCCTGCCGCCAACGCCGCCACCATGTCTGACGGCGGCATCACGGTTAAACGCACTTCGCCCGCTTGCGGATTTTTTTCCACCACGCGCAAACCCGTCTGCCGCAGCATTTGTTGCACGATAATATTGTGTATGGAATACCAAAACGGAATGGCAACGGTTTTGCCTTGCAAATCGTTGAGTTGGCGTACATCGGGGCGAACCGTCAGCGCTGAACCGCAAGTGTGGTTCCACATCAGCGCACGCACGGGGGCTTGGCTGCTGTAACGCATCCACACGCTCATTGGCGACAAAACGTGAATTAAATTGACTTGTCCGCTTAAAAAGGCTTCTACTAAACCCGCCCACGAACGGAACAAAACAGGTTTGACAGCGGCAATGCCTGCTTGTTGGAACAAACCCAAACCGTGTGCCAGCAGCAGCGGCGAAGCATCTAAAATCGGCAGATAACCGATGGTAACGGGGGCGTTGGGGTCGGCGGCGGCGCGGCGGGAGCAGGCTTGCAGCAAGGGCAAAGCAGCAGTTGCACCAAACAGGGCAGACAGTTTGAGAAAATCGCGGCGGGTGGCAGACATAAGGGGCTTTCAGTAAGGGCTGATGGTTGAAATGATTTATTTTTCAGACAAGGCGAGCCAACGCCGTATGAGCAATAAAGCATTTCAACTATATACGATAAACGTCAGCGTATGGGCTTCGCCATATTCGGGTATATCCAGCTTATCCAGCAAACGGTGCAGCACATTATCGGGAACGGCGTGGCGGCGATTGCGGTTTTGCGTGAGCAGTTGCGGATAAGGCACTTCCAAATACAGCAGATGGGTGCGGGCATGGTAGTCGTGAAACAATTGCAGCCATTTGCCGCGCATTTCACGGGTGGTGTTGGTGGCGTTAAACACAAAACTTTGCTGTTGGCGCAAATACTGTTTTGCTTGCTCTTTAGCAAGCTGTATGGCGCGACCGTTGTCTTTTTTGTCGGTGGGATTTAAGCCGTTGGCGCGGCGGATGTTGTCAATCGACACTACGGGCAAATCGGCAAAATGTTGGCGGATATAAGTATCTTTACCGCTTCCGGGTAATGCCGACAATAGGTAAACATCGGTTTGGGCATCGTCAAACGGCTGATAGTCAGGCAGCACATTCTCGCGGCTTAAATACCAAAAACGCCCGTAATCGGAAGCAAACGCCCGCGCTTCGCCCCAACAGCCGTTGTCGCGGCACAGCGTTTCAAACAGTTCAATCCGCAGCAACAAATCGTCTTGGTCGGCGCAGATGCGTCCCAATACATCGGCTTTTGCCAACATCGCCAGCAGGCGCGTATCCAGCATTTGCGACACGGCAATCACGGCTTTGTCGGGATTGCTTTTTTCGTGCGCCCACAGCGGCAAACCGTGCCAGCGCACCAGTTTGGCAATCTGTTCGCGTACGGCAAACGGGGCGTTTAATTCGGTGTAAAGCAGACGGCGGGCGGTTTTTTCGCCTTTTTTGGCGTGGCGCGGCGACACAATACGCTCGCGCCCGTCAATGATTTCGCGCACGGTGGTGGAACGCTTTTCCACATCGTGCAACAGAGCGGCAGCAAACAGGATATGTTGCGTTTGCCCGTCTAATGCTTGGTATTCAGGCAGGGCAATCAGGGCTTCGGCAACCATTTTGGTATGGATTAACGCATCGCCTTCGCCGTGCCATTCGGGGTCTTGCGGCACATGGCGCATCTCGTCCAACCAGTCAAAACGGGCAATCAGTGCCGTCCAATCGGGCGCAGTGCCTTGAACATAATGCGGAAACGTCCACATCTTATTTCCTTTCAAATTGCTGCGCCTGCCAGCCGTATTTTTGATAATCAATCAGTTGTGCAGGCTGCCACGTTTTGCTCCAATGCACGTCGGTTTGAACGTGTTTGGCGCGTACCAGTTTGAAAATATTATCAAACTCGTTGGGCTGCACGGGTAAATCGCCGTTGTTGGCGAAAAAAGCGGCGCGGTTGCGTATCACCAAGCCTTCGCAGCAGGGCAAACCGCTTTTGGGGTCGTAACCGCCCAATGCGCCTGCCGTTTGCGTGTAATCCTGCCAAGCCATGCCCAAATTCCCTTGCAGCCAATGCGCCAACGCCTGATTATCGTCGGCAAAACGGGCGCAGCTTTCCGACAGGGGAAAACGCACGGGAATTTCGGGAACGGTGGGAAAATCAAACAGCGCGGCATAAAATTTGACTTCGTCCCAATCTAGCCAACGTCCGTTTTGGCGCACGCCAAACAGGTAGAAAAACGATTCCAAACGTGAATAAGCAATAGAATGAATCCCGTACAGGCTTTCGCCGAATAATTCAATATCACCCAAATCGTGGCGGATTTGCTGCCAACGTGCCAGCAGGGGTTTGTCCCAAGGGTGTTGGCTGGGCGCGGCGTGGGAACGGGCAAACAAGCCGTGGCGGTTAAAGCAGTTATTCTGCCCGTCCAGCTTTTCGGTAATCAGCAGTTGTGGCAGCTGGGCAAAGTGGCGCAGATAGCCTGCGGGCATAAAGCGGTCGTCGGATGTCGTCCCCAAGCTGATGGGGGCGTGCAGGCTGCGCGGGTATTTGGCGGCGGACATGATAAACAGTTTGAACGAAATCAAATCTTGATTTTAAAAGATTTTGACTGCTTACTCAAATGGCGCGTTAAATCACAAATTCCACCGTTTGCGTTTGCGCGGTATATTGTTGCGCCAAATACAAGGCTTGTAAGATTTCGCCGCGCATTTCGTTCATTGCCAATAATTTATTGTGGCGCGGAAAATCGGCTTGCGGCTGCCATTCGCCCAAAATCCGCCCTGGCATACGCCCGATTAAGATAATGCGGTCAGACACCAGCAGGGCTTCATCAATATCGTGGGTAACCATCACGGCGGCGGTTTGGTGGTGGCTGACAATTTGGCGCAACATATCCTGCATCTGCATCCGAATCACGGCATCTAAAGCAGAAAACGGTTCGTCCAGCAGCAGCACTTGCGGACGACGTGCCAAAGCGCGGGCAAGGGCGGCGCGTTGTGCCATACCACCCGACAGCTCGGCAGGAAATTTGGCGGCAGCGTGTGCCAAGCCCACTTCTTCCAAAGCGGTTTGCACTCGTTGTTCTAATTCGGCGCGGTCAATTTCAGGTTGCTTTTTAAAATCCAAACCAAAGGCAACATTGTCGCGCACATTCAGCCACGGCAGCAACGCAGCACTTTGAAACACCAGCCCCACACGCGGATGCGGACGGTTTAAGGCTTCGCCAAACAGGGTAACTTCGCCCGTTTGCGGACGGTTCAGCCCCGCCAGCACGCGCAACAGCGACGATTTGCCCACGCCGCTGGGACCCAACAGGCTAATCAATTCGCCCGCGCCCGCCTGTAGCGAAAAATCGCGCAAAATGGTTTTGGGCGCACCGTTTTCGGTGTAGCCTAGGGAAAGGTTGTGAACGGACAAAACGGTCATGATGCGTGCTTTCTGCGGTAGGGGCAAATCAAATGGAAAACTCGCCGATAAATTCCAATTCGCTGATTTCGCGTTTTAAATGCTTGATAGACGGGGTAACAATGGAGACAAACATCGCTTCACGGCGGCGGCGTTGTACGGGACTGCTGATTAAATAACCTTTTGCGCCCGCGTGTAAAGCGGCGGATTCGGCGGCGGCAAGACACAGTTCCGATGCGCCCAAACGGGTTTGCAGGGTTTCCAACAAATGCGCTTCGCCGCGCCATGCTGCCTCTGCCAGCGCAGCGGTTTTCGCGCTTAAAGTGTCCAAACGGCTTTGTAGTTCGTCTGCGCCGTTGTCCAAATAAAAATTGCTGTCGCCCAATGCCACATCTGCCAAACGGATATCGTTGATGCAACCGTCAATAATGCCTGCACCGATGCCGATTTGCAATAAAACAAATCCCGCTTTAATGGATTGAATATAATCGACAAATTGCCGCGGTGTCGCCAACACGTCTTCTTGCGGGACAAACACATTGTCAAATTTCAGCGCAAAGGTGCGCGTGCCTTCCAAAGCGCAAAATTCGGGGCAGGGATTGAGCGACACGCCTTCGCGTTGTGCGCCCGTGATAAACATCACATAACCGTCTGAAGTTTGCGCGGTATTCGCCCAAATATGGTTTTCGCCCAAATTGGACACCCACGGCAACACGCCGTTTACGCGCCAACCGCCTGCCACCGCTTCGGCTTGCAACTGGTGGTCTTCAATGCCCGCCAAATGCTTGACAGTATTGGACATGCCCGTACCTGCCAACACTTTGCCCTGCAATACGTCTGCCAAATAGCGTTGGCGTACAGGGGCGTTGGGTGTTTGGTGCAGATACCACGCGCAGGCACTTTGACACCAAACAGAAAACGCAGTCGAGCCACACGCTGCGCCCACACTGCGAATCACGCCGATTTGTGCCGCCAAACCATAGCCGTTGCCGCCTTCATCGGGCGTGCCGACACTGGCATAACCGCCTGCTTCGCCCAATGCGCGCATAAATGCTTCGGGATAAAAGCCTTCACGGTCAATGCGCGGGGCAAGCGGGGCGAGTTGGTTGCGGACAAGTTCGGAAATGCGGTTTTGAAAAGCGGTTTGCGGCATGGCGGGGATTCCTAAAACGGGAATGGGTGCGGAAGAAACACGCACCCGCAAACAAGGGACAGAGAAATCAACAGAAAATCAAGCAAATTCTTGCAATTGCGGATTGATTTCGGTTTGTGCCAAATTATTGGCGTAATTGCATAAGGTTGCCAATGCCACGCCCAACACCACTTCCAAAGCCTGCTGTTGGCTGTAGCCTGCATCAAAAAACGCTTGTAAAGCGGCATCGGATACCGCGCCTTTGTCGTTTAACACAGCAACGGTAAATTCTGCCAGTGCAGACAATTTGGCATCGTCAAACGCGCTAACATCTACGGCGCGTGATGCCGCAATATTTTGTTCGGAAAGCAGTTTTTTCAGAGTGGCTAATTTGGTGTGTCCCGCTACGCAAAAGGCGCAGGCATTGCGTTTGGCGGCGATAATTTGAACCACTTCGCGCTCGCCTGCGCTTAAGCTGGTGTTGCCGTTTAGTTTGCCCACTTCTTGATAAAAAGCAAGGGCTTCGGGCGAGTTGGCGAGTACGCCAATCAGATTGGGCAAAAAGCCGTTGGCTTGTTCGGCGGCTTCTACGCGGGCGCGGGCGGCTTCGGGGGCGGTGGCGGCGGTGTGGACGGTTAAACGTGCCATATTCAAATCCTTAACAAATCACATGGTGAAAAAATCCAAGTGCCATGTTAAGGCAAGTGTGGCGGCAGGGGAAAGATTTTGCGGTGCTATACCATAGAAGCAATCGTTATGATTTGGGTTTGAGTGAACCCAAGTAAATTGCTAACAGGGTTAGGGCTGCGCCTGTCCATTGCAGTGTGTTAATCGGTTTGCCGAGTAAAAAGGCGTCAATCAACAGCGCGGCAACGGGTTCGGACAACAGCAGCAATCCTGTTAATGCCAGCGACAGCATGGGAATGGAATAGGCAATCAAACCCCATGCCATGCACTGCATCACTGCGCCATACACGATAATCCAGCCCAAATCCGTCCAAGTGGTGGGTAAAAAATTGCTGTGGTTAAAGAATAACATGGGTGCAATCAGTGTCAGCATGCCACCCAAACTGATGTGCAACATCAGCGGGAAAATGGGTGTGTGTGCGGCTTGCTGGGTTTTGCGGACAAATACCATCGACAACGCCAGCATCAGCCCCGATACCACGCCTGAAACAAAACCCCATAGGGCTTGCCCGTTGTGTCCAAATTCGGGACTGCCTATCATTGCCACGCCTGCCGTTGCCAAAATCAGGCTGGCGTATTGGGCGGAGCTTAAGCGTTCGCCAAAGAACATTAAGCCGATGGCAGAAAGCCAAAAAATTTGCAGGCTGTTGAGCAGGGTGGAAATACCGGGTCCGACTGCGTAAATGCTTTCGTGCCACAATGCCAAATCCAAGCCTAAACTGGCACCTGCCAGCAGGGCGTATTGTTTGGCGCGGCGGTTGGCGGGGAAGGTTTGTCCGAAATGGCGCGACAACAGCCAAAAAATCACGCCCGCTACCGCCAGCCGCCAAAACGCCATGGCATACGCGCCCACAGGCACACGGGCAACAATAACGCTGCCCAGTCCGAAAATAATGCAGCCGACAATCAGCCCGATGGGGGCGGTGCGGGGGGTAAGGTTCATATGCTGGTGTACCGTTGTGTAAATGAAGGATTATCCCGCTTTGCGCCGCTGCTGTCGCGCCCATTTGACCACTTGGGTATACCAGCGGCGGGCATCGCGCGGGGCAGGGGTGCTGTGTTGTCCGTAGTGCAGGGCGATATAGCTTTGCAGTAAGGCGTGAGCGGAATCGGGCAAATCGGTTTCCTGTGCCAGTTCCAAAGGTCCTAATGTGGCGAGTTGTTCGTTGTCGGCATCGGGCAGTAGGGTGCGTTTGAGCAGGGCAAAACCGTCTTCCAAGGGGCGCAGGTCTTGGCGTTTGGCGCGTCGCCACCATAGGAACAGGGGCAACATCGCTGCCAGCAGTGCCAACGCGGCAACACCCGCCACGCCCACGGCAGGTAAGTTACCCAAACCCAAACGCGCCAATAAGTTACGCTGACGGTCGCCGTCATAGTTAATCACCCATTGTTGCCAGTAAAAACGGCTGCGGTCCAGCAGGCGCGTCCATGTGCGGTTCTCGCCAAACGGGGCGGCTTCGCCTGCGGACAGGGCTTGTTCCAATCCGCCGTCAATGCGGGCGGCAGACACGGCGGCGGTGGGGTCTATGCGCTGCCAAGTTTGGGTTTCGGGCAACCAGATTTCCGTCCAAGCGTGGGCATCTTTGCTGCGGATTTGCCAAAATCCGCCCGCTTCATTGTATTCGCCACCCTGATAACCGCCCACCACCCGCGCCGCCACGCCAGCAGAACGCATCAGCACGGTAAAGGCATCGGCATAGTGTTCGCAAAAGCCTTGTTTGCTGCCGAATAAAAATTGGTCGGTGCTGTCTTGTTCGGACAAAACAGGCGGTCTGAGCGTATAGGTAAAGCCTTTTTGGAAATAACGGTAGGCAGCTTGGGCAAAACGGGCAGTGTCGCCACCGCTTTGCTGCCACAGCTGCTGCGCTAAAGCGCGTGTGCGCGGATTGGTGTTGGCGGGCAGGGAAGTGTAAAGACGCTGTTCATAGCGCGACAGCTCGCGTTGCACCAATTTACCGTCCAAATCTGCCTGCAAACGCACACGGCGCACCCCCAAACGGCTGCGTACCCGCAACACCCCGCCCACTTCGCGCCACATACCGCGTTGCGACACAGGCTCGGCGTGTTCCAGCACGGGCAAACGCCCTTTTTCGTCTTCGGCAATAATTTGATAAGAAACGGTTTTCCCGCTGCCCGATGGCAAAGATTGGTCGTTATACTCGTCTAATGCCATGTGCCACGCGCCGTTTTTGTAGTCAGACAACAACATGACCCGCCAATAAAGCTGCTGCTGTTGGGGCATAAAGCCGTTGTCAAAAGTGGCGGAAAACGCGGGTTCGTTGCTCTGTACCAATTCGCCGATGCTACCGGGTTTCATCACTTCCGACATACCTGTGCCACTTTTTTTGCCGTTGTTTTGCGGTACGCCCCACAAAGGCGCATCGCGGCGGGGCGCAGCGGCAAACAGCACCGCCATCACAGGCAAAGTCAGCGCAAACGCCAACGCACTTTGTCGCCACGCAGCCCGCCAAGGCGTATCGTTTAACAATGCCAGCGACACCGCCATCAGCATCAAACACACCAGCACCCACACGCCCACCAGCAAATCTTGGTCAAACAGCACCGCGCCCGCCGTTAAAAACAGCATTGCCAACACCAGCACCTGCCAATCGCGGCGGTTTTTGCCTTCAAACGACTTCAGTAACGCCAGCATCAGCAAAAACGCGATGCCACCCTGTAAACCAAACAGCGTCCCCAACAGCCGCCACACCAACAGCATTACCGCCGCCAACAGCAACAGCAACTGCCACGATGCCAATGCCCGCACACCCGCTTTCAACAAACCCGTCCGCACCAGCCAGCACACCGCAAACACCCCCGCCACCGCCGCAGGCAACTGCATCAGCAAAGGCAACGCCACCGCCGCCAAAGCAAACAGCGTAAACAGCATGGCATGGAAACGGGGACGGGTATTCAAAAAATCGGCTGGGGCAGATGAAGTCATGGGTTTTCTTATCAGTGTCAGTTTGTGGAAGTGTGGTTTGATAGCGTAGGATAGTTAGTCGGCTTGCAGGCGTTTTAGGGCACGTTGGGCAAATTCTTTGACCATTTTCTCGTCATTTTGCCGTGCAACCTGACGATACCAATAAACAGCCTGCTCACGGTCTTGGGCAACGCCTTTGCCGTGTTCGTACATCACGCCCAAACTAAATTGCCCCCTTGCATCCCCCTGTTCGGCCGCTTTCCGGAACCATTCCACCGCCTGCTCATCATCTTGAGCTACACCGTATCCATTTTTGTACATCACGCCCAAATTGCCTTGACCCGATGTATTCCCCTGTTCGGCCGCCTTGCGGAACCATTCCACCGCCTGCCCATAATCTTGAGCTACACCGTACCCATTTTTGTACATCAAGCCCAAATTGTTTTGCGCCAATGCCTCCCCCTGTTCGGCCGCCTTGCGGAACCATTTCACCGCCTGCTCATCATCTTTATCTACACCGTTTCCCTTTTTGTACATAACGCCCAAATTGTTTTGTGCCGATGCCTCCCCCTGTTCGGCCGCCTTGCGGTACCATTTCACCGCCTGCTTATAATCTTTTTCTACGCCGTATCCCTTTTCGTACATCACGCCCAAATTGTACTGCGCCGATGCATCCCCCTGTTCGGCCGCCTTGCGGTACCACGCCACTGCCTGTTCATAATCTTTATCTACGCCGTATCCATAATAATATATTTCACCCAACCAATTTTGCGCTTCAGCAATCCCCTGTTCCGCCAGTTTTTGCAGCCGTTCCCGCGCCTGTGTGTTGCCGTCTTTGGCTTGCTTATATAGCGATTTAATTTCTGCGGCATCGGGGGCGGCGGGCGCGGTTTCGGCAGCTACTTTTGAAGCAGCTTCGGCGGCTATTTCTTTTGCCAACAAGGCTGCCGCATCAGGGTAGGCAGCTGCCGATGCGTGCGGCGGCGCAGGTTCGGGATAGGGTTCGTCGCTTGCGCCATCATATTGGTAAATGCCCCAGCCCAGCGCCGCCCCCGCGCCGATGCCCGCCCACAGTGCCAGCAGTCTGCCTTTGCTGCTTTTGGGTGGAATGGTTGTGGTGGTGTTTGGCTTGCGGGTGCGTTGTCCCGATGCTGCAGCTAAGGCTTGGCGCATTTCATCTGCGCTTTGATAACGGTTTTGCTGATTTAAATCAAATCCTTTGTCAATTACTTTCAGCCACGCTTTCGGATAGCGGCGGCAATAGTCGGAACAGGCGGCTAGGCGGTCGTCCTTGCCGATACGGGCTGCGGCGCGGTCGGGAATGTAGCCGCTTACCGCTTCATACAGGCAGGCAGACAGGCTGTAAATATCGGTGGCAGGCGAGATGCGCGGCGTACCGTGTTCGCCGGCGGCATAGTTCGGGGTAAACTGCGGAAAGCTGTTGCTGCGGAAGGCATAGCCGTGGCTTTTGGTGCTGTGGCGGGCGGCGCCGAAATCAATCAGCATCGGCGTTTGTCCCGTTGGTGTCTGCGCCAGCAGGATATTGTCGGGCTTAATGTCCAGATGTAGTATGCCTGTTGTATTTACATTTTGTCTTTTTCTTTCATCATAAAATTCAATTTTGGCGTGGTGCATATACGCCAGTGCATCCAGCAGGGGCAGAAAGATATTCTGCAAATCCGCCAATACAGGCTGCGGGTACCGCTTCAGCCACGCCCGCAAGGTTTCGCCGTGCAGATAGGGCATAACCAAATAGGCGGTATTATTTTCTTTAAATAAGGCGCTTATCTGTACAATATTGGGCTGGTTCAGCTTTTTGGCTTTGCGCGCCTCATTGTAAAAATAGTGCAGCCCATCCTGAAAGGATGCTTTATCATCTTTGTGAATATTCAAACTGTTGTCTGCATAGCGGACGGCAGAACCGTTTGGGAAATATTCTTTAACGGCAAAAAGTTCGCGCAAGTGGATGTCTTCTGCCAAATAGGTAATACCAAAACCTCCCGAACCAATTACGTGTTGAATGCGGTATTGGTTGTTTAATAAAACGCCTATAGGCAGCGGATAGGGATGAGACATTTTTCATTTCCTGATAAAGCAAACAACAACATCAATATAACATTACTTGGCAAAACTTTCTATTTAATGATTTGATGCCACCAAATCATTTTGCCTGTTTTCCCCAAACCGTTACAATAAACCTTTTCCACACTTTTACCCCAATTATGATGAATCACGAACACGAACCCCGTCCCGACTGTCCGCCTTGCGCGGGTACGCTGCCCTCTCACGAATTGCAAATGACGGTGTTGATGACCCCCGCGATGGCAAATTTTAGCGGCAATGTACACGGCGGCGATTTGCTCAAATTATTAGACCAAGTGGCGTACTCTTGCGCCTGCCGTTATTCGGGGCATTATTGTGTTACCCTTTCGGTGGACAAAGTGACCTTTAAAGAACCGATTTATGTGGGCGAACTGGTGGCGTTTCTCGCCAGCGTGAATCATGTTGGGCGCACGTCTATGGAAATCGGCATCCGCGTGGAAGCGCAACATATCCGCAACCGCACCGTGCGCCACACCAATTCTTGTTATTTCACTATGGTGGCAGTGGAAAACGGCAAACCCGTTCCCGTGCCTGCTTTGGCACTGAAAACCGAAGCGCAAAAACGCCGTTTTGCTGCTGCCGAACAGCGTAAACAGCAGCGTTTGCAAGGCAGTTAAATACCATTTTCCCCTTGCTTGAATGTGATTCCCTCCCTCATGCTAATGGGGGAGGGGCTAATATATAAGGGGCTAATATATAAGGGTTAGGGTGGGGGTTCTCTATTTATCAAACAATTTTCCCCCACCCTAGCCCTCCCCCGTTTTACGGGGGAGGGGATTGTGCTGCTGTCGTCCCCCAATTACTTGCTTATTCTTTTATTGTCAATTCATCTGAAAATTGCACAAGTTGAATAAAATATCACAGAGTGAAATTTGTTAATTAATTTATTGATTCTTTTTCATAAATTATCAATACAAGTACGTGCAACATTCCCTGAAAAGTGTTACATTTTCCATTTTATTCACAATAATTTCCGCAGCAGGGTTTTCGCTGTCTCAATGCGCTGCTGCACTTCGGGCATCGGCGAATCCAAACGCAGCTTATCTGCACCCAGCATACGGTAATGTCGTCCCGACTGCATCAGCGCAATCACCGCAGCAGGCGACACGCTGGTGTTTTTGCTAAAGTTTAAGGTGGCGGCGGTAGCCGACACGTCCACGCTGTCAATCCCCAAATCTTGCGCCATTAAGCGGATGCGGTGGCTTTCCAGCAGCGTTTGCACGGGCGGATGCGCGTCTGTTAAGCCGAAGCGGTCAACCAGTTCTTCGTGGATTTCATTGATTTGTTTGTTGGTTTCGGCGGCGGCAAGGCGTTTGTACAGCACCAGCCGTTCATGCACGTCGGGGCAGTAGCTTTCGGGCAACAGCGCGGGCGCGTGCAGTTTGACTTCGGTGCTGACCCCCAAAGGCGCGTCCAAATCGGGAACGCGCCCTTTTTTCAAATCGCGCACCGCTTGTTTGAGCATTTCGGTATAGAGTGTCAAACCCACTTGCATCATGTCGCCGCTTTGTCCTTCGCCCAAAATTTCGCCTGCGCCGCGAATTTCCAAATCCTGCATTGCCAAGCTGAAACCTGCGCCCAATTCGTCTGCCGAGGCAATGGCGTCCAAACGTTTTTCTGCATCTTTGCTGATGCTTTCGGGCGTGAGCAGATAGGCATAGGCTTGGTGGTGGCTGCGCCCGACCCGTCCGCGCAATTGGTGCAGTTGGGCGATGCCGAAACGGTCGGCGCGGTTGATGATAATGGTGTTGGCATTGGGAATGTCAATACCTGTTTCAATAATGGTGGAACACAGCAACACATTGAATTGCTGTTGTAAAAACTGGCGCATACGCTGTTCCAATTCGCGTTCGCGCAATTGTCCGTGTGCCACGCCGATGCGGGCTTCGGGCAACAGCGTTTCCAGTTTTTCACGCATATTTTCAATGGTTTCTACTTCGTTGTGCAGAAAAAACACTTGTCCGCCACGCTTTAATTCGCGCAACACGGCTTCGCGTATGCCTGCTTCGCTAAAGGGTTTGACAAAGGTTTTCACGGCTAGGCGGCGGCTGGGTGCGGTGGCAATCAGGGAAAAATCGCGCAGTCCGTCCAATGCCATGCTTAAGGTGCGTGGAATGGGCGTGGCGGTAAGGGTGAGCAAATCCACATTGGCGCGCAGTTGTTTTAATTGTTCTTTTTGACGAACGCCAAAACGGTGTTCTTCGTCAATAATAACCAAGCCTAGATTTTTAAAGGCGATATTGTCTTGAATCAGTTTGTGTGTGCCAATCACGATATCCACTGTGCCGTCTGCCATGCCTGCTAAAGTGGCTTGGGTTTCCTTGCTTTGGTTAAAACGCGACAACACGCCCACTTTTACGGGAAAATCGGCAAAACGTCCCGCAAAGTTTTTGGCGTGTTGTTCCACCAGCAAGGTGGTGGGGGCGAGTACGGCGACTTGTCGTCCGCCCATCACGGCGGCAAAGGCGGCGCGTAACGCCACTTCGGTTTTGCCAAAACCGACATCGCCGCACACCAGCCTGTCCATGGGTTTGCTGTGGCTTAAATCACGCAACACGGCGGCAATGGCGGCGGCTTGGTCTTCGGTTTCTTCATAGCCGAAACCGTCGGCAAAGGCTTGATAGGCTTCCACATCCAAATCAACGGCGTAACCTTGTTGAGCGGCGCGGCGGGCGTACAAATCCAACAGCTCGGCGGCAGTGTCGCGGGCTTTTTCGGCGGCTTTGCGTTTGGCTTTGCCCCACGCGCTGTTGCCCAGCTTGTGCAGGCTGACGTTTTCGTGTTTTCCCCCTGCGTAACGGCTGATTAAATGCAGTTGCGCCACAGGCACATACAATTGCGAACCGCCTGCGTATTCCAACAACATCATTTCGCTGTCGCCATCGCCAAAATCCATGTTGACCAAGCCCGCATAACGTCCGATGCCGTGTTCCTGATGCACCACGGGGTCGCCCACGCTGATTTCTGCCAAATCGCGCAATGCACCGTCTGATACGGCGGCGTGTTTGCGGCGGCGCACGGGTGTGCGGGCAATGTATTGATACAATTCGCTTTCGGTAACGACTGCCAAACGCTGTTCGGGCAATTGGAAACTTTCTGCCAACGGCGCAGCTGCCAACATCAAAGGCGCATCATCGTGCAGAAAATGTTGCCAATCGGCAGCGGCTTTGGCGTGCAAACCCTGCTGACGGAAAAACGCGCCCATGGTTTCGCGCCGTCCCAAGCTGTCGGCGCACACCAACACGCGCCCGTCAAATCCGTCACAAAATTGCTGCAACGCCGTCAAAGGCGTTTTGGACTGACGGTTTACGGCAATTTCGGGCAGATTGTGGCGGCTGTCGGCAGCGCGTATGCGTATGTTTGCCAAGGGTTTGATGGCGGCGGCAAAACGGTCGGGGGCAAGCCACAAACGCGCTGTCGGCAGCGGCGGATAAGCACTGTCGCCCTGTGCCAAACGAAAACGCGCATTGGCATCAGCCCAAAAAGTTTGAGCGCAATCATGCACATCGGCGGCGCATACAATCAGCGCGTTCTCGCCCGCATAATCAAACAGCGTGGCACATGCTTCATCAAAAAACAAAGGCAGATAATATTCTGCGCCCGCGCCAAATTGTCCTTTTCCTACAGCGTTATACACCACAGCGGCAGACGGGTCGCCTTCTATTTCTTCACGAAAACGGCGGCGGAACACTTCGGGTGCATCGGTGGGAAATTCGTGCGCGGGCAGCAAACGGATTTCGTCCACCGCCGCCAAACTGCGCTGGCTTTCGGGATTAAAGGTGCGAATGCTGTCAATTTCGTTGTCAAACCATTCCAAGCGGTAAGGCTCGCTGCTACCCATCGGGAACACGTCTGCCATGCCGCCACGAACGGCAAATTCGCCCGCGCTTAACACATTGGAAACATGATGATAACCCGCTTCCACTAAATTTGTCCGCAGCGTGTCAATGGGTAAATTCATGCCTTTTTGCACGCGGAACGTGCGCCCCAGCAGAAAAGACGGCGGCGGCAGATACTGCATTGCCGTTGCCACAGGCACAAACAGCGCATTGACCAAACCATGTTTTAATTGCCACAACGCCGACAGCCGTTCCGAAACCAAATCCTGATGCGGGGAAAAATGTTCGTAAGGCAAAGTTTCCCAATCGGGAAAAAATAAGGCATGGTCTTGCGGGCGGAAAAACTGCCACGCTTGGTGCAAACGGTGCGCCTGATTGTTATCGGCGGTTAAAATCAGGTGCGTGCCTTGTGCGGGCAGGTGTTGCGCCAGCAAAAACGGCAAACTGCCTGAAGAAAGTTGTGTCCAATCGGCTTTGCGTTGCGGCTGTGGTAGGGGGAAATCGGTTGTCATAGTAGATTAGGGCAAAATACAGACGGGCTGCCCAAAACACATTCAGGCAGCCTGTTAAAAAAAATCAAAATTTTACGGAAAACAGGTGTGGTATAGGCAAGGCTATTGTGCGATGCACGCGCTGTCGCCGCTTTGGTTATTGGGATTGGTAAAATACCCCGTATCGCTGCAACTGCTGTGGCTGTGCCCGCAAATGCGCCAACGTCCGTCCTGACTGACCACCAGTACACGCGGCTCGCGTTGGCGGTCAAATGCCACTGCTTTCATGGTGTAGCTGTCATCATACCGCTTGGTACTACTTGGGTCGCCCTGCATACGGATACAGAAATGCTTGGTTTGCACCACAGGCAAATCCGCCCATTCGCGGCGGTTTTTCTTAAACGAAAACCGCTGCATATAATGCTGTTCCAAATGGCGCATATTCAGTATCATCGCCTGCTGCGCTTCATACAGACGCGCCCGCCGCACATAGGCCTCGTAACCCGGATACGCCGCCAATGCCAACACCGCCACAATCGCCAGCGTAACCAGCAGCTCGCTTAATACAAACCCGCGCATTTTACCGTTTGACACCCGTTTTGATGGTTAAAGTGGAGTATTCTATCGTAAACGGCAAAAACGCACCAAGCCTAAAAAGCCTGATGCGTTGTGTGAGATTAAGGTTCTTTTTAATTCAATTGATTACCACGGGCTGCAAGCAGGTTCTGCGTTGGCATTGGCAGCGTTTAAAGGCTTCATCGCCGCATCCAAACCCGCTCTGGTGCATTTGCTGAACGTACCTGTACCCGAAAAATAAAGTAGATAAATTTCTTGGTTATTCAGTTCGTTATCGGAAAATGCGCCGCGTTTGGCGTTGTTGTTGGGTTTGGCGTACACCCAATAACTGTCGTTCCCCCTATTGGGAGAGGGGGTTTGAATACCGATTTCATAAAAGCCCGTATGCACATTGCCTGCGGCAGCGTGGGTTTTATCGCCTTCCGCCTGCGGTACTTGTCCGCCGCGCCCTTTGCAGCCAGGCAGCGAACCGCCCGATGCCGGACAGGTAAAGCTGCTGTGCCGCGCATAAAGCTGTTCCATCATGTGTGTATTTTTAACCATGATTTCACGGGCTTTTTCCATGCGACCCATTTGCACAAAACGCTGGTAGGAAGGATACGCCATCAAAGCCAGTACCGCTATAATGGCAATGGTTACCATCAGTTCGATTAAAGTGAAGCCGCTTTGCAGGCGTTTTTTGTCTGAATGTGTCATTTTTATTCGTCCCGTTTAATGAAAACTAGCGTTTGCAGATTATACGCAAAAAATATGCCAATGCCGAATCTGCCGCAGTTTACGATGTATTGGCGCAGCCTTTTCCCCACATCGCCAGCACTTGCGCCGCTGATGTGTCTTGTGTTAGAATTCGCCGCTTTTGCAACCCTTGCCTTCACGCGCCGCATGTGCGGAAGGCTGCTTTTAAACCGCAAGGAGATAACATGCGTCATTACGAGATCGTGTTTATCGTTCACCCCGACCAAAGCGAGCAAGTGCCCGCCATGGTAGAGCGTTACAAAACACTGATTAACGACAATCAAGGCAAAATCCACCGCCTTGAAGACTGGGGTCGCCGCCAACTGGCCTATCCCATCAACAAAATTCACAAAGCGCACTATGTGCTGATGAACGTAGAAACCACCCCCGCTGTGATTGAAGAGCTGGAAACTGGTTTCCGCTTCAACGATGCCGTATTGCGCCACCTCACCATCCAAACCAAGCATGCCGTTACCGAAGCCTCGCCGATGATGAAAGAGGAAAAATCCAAAAACCTGCTGGATAACGCCATCCAAGCCGCTGCAGAAGAAACCCCCGCAGAAGCCTGATTTTGGAAAACCGTTTCAGCCTCACCGCCGAGCTTGTCCAAGTGGGCGCATTGCGCCGCACCCCCGCAGGCACTGCCGTTTTAGACGTATTACTGGCACACGAATCGTGGCAGCACGAAAACGGCACACCATATTTGGCGAAATTTACCCTCGCCGCCAAAATAGTCGGCAACGAGGCACAGGCATGGCAGCACAGACAGGGCGTTATGGTACATATTGGCGGCTTTTTGGTACAAAGCGGTCGTCAAAATCCCCGCCCCCTGCTGCATATCCAAACCATTCAAGAATATAAAGGTTGAATTATTATGGCACGTCAAACCTTCAAACGCAGAAAATTCTGCCGTTTTACCGCCGAAAAAATCCAAGAAGTGGATTATAAAAATGTGGATTTGCTGAAAGATTTTATCACTGAAAACGGCAAAATCATTCCCGCTCGCATCACTGGCACCAAAGCGCATTACCAACGTCAATTGGCGGTAGCAGTAAAACGCGCGCGCTTCTTGGCGCTGTTGCCCTACACCGACCAACACAAATAATCGGGAGACCAAATCATGCAAATTATCCTGTTGGAACGCATCGCGGCTTTGGGCAATTTGGGCGATGTGGTAACCGTGAAAAACGGTTATGCCCGCAACTATCTGATTCCCCAAGGTAAAGCCAAGCGCGCTACCGAAGCAAACTTGAAAGAGTTTGAAGCACGCCGCGCTGAGTGGGAAGCCAAACAAGCTGCCGTATTGGCAGATGCGCAAGCCCGTCATGCCAAATTGGACGGTCAAACCGTTACCGTGGCACAAAAAGCCGGTGTGGACGGTCGTCTGTTCGGTTCTGTAACCAATGCCGACATCGCCGAAGCCATCCGTGCAACTGGCGTAGAAGTAGCTAAAGCCAATGTGCGTTTGCCTGACGGTCCGTTCAAAGCCGTAGGCGAGTACGAAGTGGAAGTGGCACTGCACAGCGATGCCGTTGCGGTAATTACCGTTGCTGTTGTGGCTGCTGCGGAATAATCTTTCGCTTGAGCTGACGAATTTCCCCGAAATACCTTGTTGGTGTTTCGGGGAAAATTTATTTGGATTGCTTATCGGCAATTTTTTGATTTAAAACGGCTAACATTCCGCCCAAACGCGCCCGTCCTTCTGCTTTGCTAATCACGGGTTCGCTGCCTTTACGCCCGAAAATCTGCAATTCGTGCTGTGGCAGTTCGCCAATAAAGCGGCTGGGTTCGGGAAACGACCATTCGCCACGGTATTTCCGTTTAATGCAATGCAATAAGGTAAGTTGTTGTTTGGCACGGGTAATGCCTACATACATTAAGCGGCGTTCTTCATCTGTGCGCCCTTCATCTATGCTGTCGGCATGAGGGAACAGCCCTTCTTCGCAGCCTGCCAAAAATACATTTTCGTATTCCAAACCTTTGGAAGCGTGTAGAGTGGACAGGCGCACGGCATCGGTTTCTTCTTCGTTTTTGCCTTCCAGCAAAGTCATCAGCGCAATGGTTTGTGCCAATTCAATTAGGTTTTTATCGTCTTCCGTGCCTTTGCGTGCCAACCAATCCGCCAAATCGCCCACATTGCGCCAACGGCTTTCGGCGGCGCGGGAAGTCTCGGCGTGTTGAATCAAATAATCGTGATAGCCGATATCGGCAAGCAGGGCATGAATCACATCGCCTGCGGCTTCGTTTTCGGCACGTTGGCGGTAACGCGCCATTAGTTTGGCAAACCGTGCTACCGCTTCGCGGCTTTTAACGGGGGCATCTGCCATGGATGTTTCAAACTGTTGCGCGGCGGTAAGCAGGGAAACCTGATGTTGCGCGGCATAAAGATTGAGTTTGCCCAAAGTGGTTGCGCCAATCCCGCATTTGGGTGTGGTGGCGGCGCGTAAAAACGCTGGATTATCATTGGGATTGGCGAGTAGGCGCAAATACGCCAAAATATCTTTGATTTCGGTTTTGTCAAAAAAACTCTGCCCACCCGACACGCGGTAAGGAATCCGCGCCGCGCGTAAGGCTTCTTCAAACAAACGCGCCTGATGGTTGCTGCGGTACAGCACCGCACAATCGGCATAACGCCCTTTTTCCCCGCGTGTCAGCTTGTACAGCACAATTTGCCGCGCCACATAATCCGCTTCGTGTTCTTCATTTTGACACGCCACCACGCGCACCGCATCGCCTTCGCCCAATTGCGACCACAAGGTTTTGGCAAACAATTTCGGATTATTGGCAATCAAGCCGTTGGCAACGCGCAAAATCCGTGCGCTGGAACGATAATTTTGTTCCAACTTAATGATTTTTAACTGCGGATAATCCTGCTGCAGACGTTTCAGGTTTTCCATATCCGCACCGCGCCATGCGTAAATGCTTTGGTCGTCGTCGCCCACTACGGTAAACCTGCCTTCCGCCCCGCACAACAGGCGCATCAGCAGGTATTGGCAGGTGTTGGTGTCTTGACATTCATCTACCAGCAGATAACGCAAACGCCGTTGCCATTTCAGGCGTAAATCATTATTTTGTTTCAATAATAAAGTGGGTAAAACAATCAAATCATCAAAATCCACCGCCTGATAACGGCACAGCGTATCTTGATATTCCACATAAATTTGCGCGGTTTGCGCCTGCCAGTCGTCCCGCGCCGCCAATGCTGCCTGTTCGGGGGAAAGTAGGGCATTTTTCCACAAAGAAATTTGCTGTTGGGTGCGGAAAATGCTGTCGCGCTTATTGTCTTCCAGCAATTCGGCGATGATTTTACCGCTGTCGGAAGCATCAAACACCGAAAAATCTTTTTGATAACCCAAATGCGTGGCTTCTTCGCGCAGCAAGCGCATACCAAAGGCGTGAAAGGTGGATACCGTCAGCCCTTTGGTTTGCTGTGCGCCCAACAATGCGTTGATGCGTTCGCGCATTTCGGCAGCGGCTTTGTTGGTAAAGGTAATCGCGGCGACACTGTGTGGCGCATATCCTGCCTGCGTGAGCAGATAGGCGATTTTTTCGGTAATCACGCGGGTTTTGCCGCTGCCTGCGCCCGCCAGCACAAACAAAGGTCCGCCCAAATAATGCACGGCTTCGCGTTGTTGCGGATTCAACATAATTAAAACCCGTTTTCCATCATAATTTGTCCCGGTAAACGGTTGCGGTGCATGGCAAAACCTTGATTCAAAAGGGCTTGGAAAGTATCTTGCACCATCGCAGGATTGCCGCAAATCATAAAACGGCTGTGCTCGCGGTTAAAATCCATTTTCAACGCCTGCGCCAATGCGCCACTGCTGATGCTGTCGGGCAAACGCTGATGCAGTCCCTCGCCCTGTTCGCGGGTGGTTACAGGAAGAAAACGCAGCTTGAAAAAATCTTCACCCACCAAAGGATGTTCTGCCAATTCTGCCAATGAATCATTAAAAATCAACTCATTGGCATAAGAAACAGAATGCACCAAAGCCAAAGTGTCAAAACGTTGCCAAATTTCGGGCTGCTGCAAAATGCTTAAAAACGGCGCAATGCCCGAACCTGTGGACAGCATAATCAAATCCTGTCCGTCAGGAAAACGCTCGGGCAGGAAAAAACCTTGTGCGGTTTTGTCCAACAACAACGTATCGCCTGCCTGCAATTGCGCCAAATGTGCGGACATGGGTCCGCCGTCAATCAATACTACAAAATATTCAAGGGTTTCGGCATATTCGGCGGAAATAACGGAATAGGCACGCCATAAAAATCCTGCACCTTCACGCACGCCCAAGCGCGAAAATTGTCCTGCCGAAAAACGGTAGGATTCGGGGCGGGTAATGGCAAAAGTTAGGTGTTTGGCACTGTGGCGTTTTACCCACAATACGGTTTCTTCGGTAAATTTTTCGGCTGCGCTCACGATTTTTCCTCCCGCTGCAAACGGATAATGTGCCAGATATTGACCATAACGATAAAAACATTTAATAAAGCAATAGGATAGCTGCCAATTAGTACGCCATAAACCACAAAACACGCTGCACCTGCCGAGTTCCAAATCCGCAGCAAGCGCACATTGCCAACCAAAAACGAAATGGCAACAATCACGGAAGCGGCATAGCCAAGTATTTCGGTTGCGTTCATTTTTCCCTTTTCCTGATACAAACAGGCTGCCGAAAACAAGGTTTCAGCAGCCTGTTCAATGGCTTAAAAGCAATTGATTTTATTGGGCTTGTGTCATTGCACCCAATGCCAATTGACGCTGCTCGTCTGCCAAAGCACCGGTATTGACTTCGTCAAACACTTTTGCCAATGCCAAACGCGCTTGTACGCTGGGTTTGACGGCAATGCTGGCTTCAAAGTAGTTTTGCGCCTTACCCCAAAGCTGTTTGCTGTATGCCAGTTCGCCCAAGCACAGCAGCAAATCGGCATCTTCGGAACAGGTTTTTAACCAGCTTTCAGCAGTATCAATGGCTTTACGCTGTTCAATATCGCTTAAATAGCGCACGCTGCGCGAAAACACGGGTAACAAACCACGATGGTGGGTATGCGGGTAGTAACTGCCAATCCATGAAACGGCATCGGCATATAAGCCAAGTGTTTCATATTGTTCGGCAATCGGTACGCACAACGTGCCTGCTTTTTGAGCATTGGGAATGCGTTTGAGCGCAGCTTTAAGTGCGGCACTGTCGTCTGCAGCGGCAATCAGTTGAGTAAACGCAGCATCACGGTATTGATTGGCTTTTTCTTCGCCAATCGCGCCATTTTTTTGCAAACGGTCGGTTTTTTCCAAAATATCAACGGCATCGCCTTTTTCTTGTGCCAAGCGCAATTGTAGGCGCAACAAAACATTGGAATGGCGTTCAATATTTTCAGCGGCTTTTAATTGGCTGGCAGCTTCTTGATAATTACCTGATGCCAATGCGTTTTCTGCTCCCAGTAGATAGCGGGGCAGTTGGGCTTTTTCGGGCAGGTTATCCGCCATTTGCGTTAAATAACGGTTCATCAGCGTGTGGTTGTTGCTTTGCTGTGCGGCTTGCGCGGCAATCATCAACGCCAAAACGCGGTTGTCGCCAGCGTGTTTGTTGGCAAGCACTTTGGCAGCTTCATTGCCTGCTTTGTCGTAACGTCCTTCAAAAAACGCCACACCTGCCTGATTTAAGGCTTCCACCGATTTGCGGTATTTGCGCGTGCTGCCGAAACGTCCGATTTTACCGGGGGTGGCGATAATGCCGTACAGGAATTTGATGAAAAAATACAACAAACCAACCGCCAATACCAATCCCACTGCAAACAAGTGCAGGTTCATGCGGATAAGGGTTTGTTCAACTTGAATATATACATTGCCCGAATACAGGTGCGCGGCCACCGCCACGCCCACTGCCGTGGCAAATAGGGCAATAATCCAGATTAAGCCTTGCATAATGCTTAAGTCTCCTTGTTACGGTTGCGCGTCGGCTTCGCCGCCGCCTGTGGCAGCAGGTTTGGCACTGACGGCTTTGCGTACGGGTTTGTCTTCGCTGCGTTTGGCGGGACGGGCAGGTTTTTCGCTACGCGCTTCGCGGGTTTCGCGTTTGGCGGCGTTGGCGCGTTCGCGCTCACGGCGGCGTTCGCGCCGTTCTTTCTGCTCGGCGGCGCGTTTTTCGGCAGCGCGTTCCCGTTCGCGGCGGGCTTTACGTGCATCTTCTTCAGTGGGCTTGGCTTTTTCTGCCGTTGCGTCCGCTGGTTTTTTGCTGCCTGCAGCGGCTGCCAATGCCGCTACCGGCGCGGCAGCCAATGCTGCGTTTGATAATGCTTGGGAAGATTGTTGTGAAGCCACCGGTTCGGCATCTGCCGATTCAGCAAGCGCGGCGAAAACCGCCGCATGAACAGCCAAGCCTGCTGCATTTTGCTTACCGGTTTGCGGCTTTCCCGCGTTGTCTGCCTTTTTCTCGGAAGTTTCGGAAATCGGGGCAGGCGCTACTTCAGAAGCGGCAGGCGCGGTTTTGGCGGCTTCACTTTCTGCGGCAGGTTTGGCGGGTTCGGAAGCAGGTTTTTCCTTGCTTTCAACGGCTTCGGCGGCTTGTGCTGTTGCAGAAGCGGCGCGGTGCTGCTCGGTTTGTGCCGCAGCCTGTTCTGCCATGGCAACCGCCGTACCCAACACTACCGCAGGCAGTTGGTCCACAGGCTTCAGATTCACAGGCGTGGCAGTACGGGTTTGATTTTGGTAATCGCGCACTGCTGCCAAACTGTCTTTCAACACATCATCCGACACAATGCTCAAATTTTGTGCGTTTAATTGTGCCAAATCATCCAACCATTTTTTGGTGGTGGGCGAAGCGGTATCAAAGTATTCTTTTACCGTGTTTTCCACCACTACCAAATTGCTTTTGTAGGATTCGTTATTGTGCTGCATCAATGCTAAACGGGCGTCCAGCAGGCGCAGGCGCAAGTTGGCGCGGACAAAGTAAATTTGTTCGGGGGCGAGCAACATGGCATCGTTGCTGTCCAGTTTGCGGATTTCCACCATGCTTTGCAGCAGGTGCAGGGTTTTGTTCCAAGTGCGCGTCCAAAAATCAGCCGATTCGGCAGCGGGCGCAGCTTGGGTATTTTTTTCCTGCAAGGTGTTATCCACCACCAAGGGCAGACCCGCAACGGCTTTTTCCAACGCATCCAGCTTCAATACCATGCCTGAAATATCGGCATAGCTGCCGCTGTTTTGCTTTAACACCGCCAAATCTTGACTGACGGCGCGTTTAATCGGTAAAAGTTCTGCCTGTTCAAAACGGCTCAAACGCTGCTCGATGCTTTCCAGTGCCGTTACCGCCACCGGAATATTGCCTGACAGGGTAAGTTGTTGTGCAGCAAGGTTAAGCGTAACTTCCACTTCATCTACCAGCCAGTTTACGCGCCCTTGCAGCAGTTCGCGGTAGGCGTTTTGAATATCGGCAAGATGGCTGCGGTTGTCGCGCTGACCCACGTCTAATTTGCTGACCAATTCATTGATTTTCTTTTGCTCTTCCAAAGAAGTTGCCAGCTTGCGGGCATTTTCGCTTTCGCCCAAAGCCGCTTTATCCAATTCCTGATGGATTTTGACTTCCTGCATGCGGAAAATGTTTTGCCCCTGCACAAACAAAAAGCCGCTTGCGCCCAAGGCAATCACCGACAGCGTCAATGCGCCCACTGCCAAACCGCGTCCGCTGTTGTGTTTGCGTTCGATGATAATCGGCTGGCTGAAACCAGGCTGTTGGGGAAGGTTTTGTTCGCCGTGCGTCAAGGCATCGGCAGTGGTTTCGGGTGTTTGTTTTTCCGACATAGTGTCTCGTACCTTAATAATATGTACCGCCCCTGCCGCATCAATCGGGCAAGGGGATTTGTCAAAACGGTATAGATTATACATTATCCGCGCATTTGTGGGCAGCGCACAAGGCTTGTGTTAAATCTGCTGCTTGCTGTATTCGTGTGATGCCCTGTGCCTGTAAAGCGGCAGCAATACGCGGATGATGGGTCAAGTATAACAAGGATTTCAGTTTTTGCATAAGCGGCGGTGGCGTTTGGGCGAACAGCATGTGTGCTGCCTGTGCTGAAGTTACCCACACGCAGGGTGATGGAAGTGTTTGAAAAAGCGCCCAATCCACTGCTTGCGGAATGCGGCGGTAAATTTCGGCAAATGCCACATTCAAGCCACGCCCACGCAAAAATTGTGCCAAGGCTTCACGTCCGCCACATCCCCGCACAATCAGTACCGTGGCGGCGGCGGGTAAGCTGTCCCATACGGGCAAGCGCATCACGGCTTCGCTGTCTTGACCTACATCGGGGCAATAAACCTGCGCCGCGCCCGCTGCCCGCAAAACCCGTGCCGTGGCTGCGCCTACGGCAATATGCGGCAGCGTATCCGAAAAATCCCAAGCCGCCGTTTCCACGGCTGTAGGGCTGACCCAAAATACCGCATCTGCTGCGGCAATTTGTGCGGGCAACTGTGCCAAAGCATCGGGTTGCGCTTCAATTGCCATCGGCGAAAACGGCACACCTTGCCAACCTAACGCCGCACACGCCGCCAAATCGTCCGCCAAACGCTGCTGCGGGCGCAACAGCAAAACCTGTTGTGTCATTAATCCTCGTCCCGCGCACTGATGCGTTCTGAAACAGGCACTTCATGCGGATTTAAACGCGCTTCGTCTTCCTGACCCAAACCCACCAAACGGCGCAGACGTGTCATATAGGCGTTTACGTCCAAACCTTGCCCGAAACGTTGCGCTTCCCACACCGTTTCAGCAAGCGCGTCCATCATATCGTGTTCGGCGCGTACCCAATCGCCGCTGTATTTGGCACACAGTTTTTCGTGAATGGCACGGATACCGGGGGGTTGGTCAATGCCTGCCTGTTCCTGTACCGATAAATGCAGCGACATATGCAAAAAAGGATTGGTTTCGCCCTGCTCGGGTGTCCAAGTGTAATCCAAATATTTTTCAATATTATCTAAATAATACGCGTATTCGGGATGGGCTTGGGCAATGCGTAGGGCTTTTTGTTGCAATGCATCTAATGCGGCAGGGGCAAAACGCTGCTGCCACACGCCGGCAAAAAAACGGCGCACGTCCTGTGTGTTTACATCATACATATCGGGCAAACCAATGGGGCAAAACGGCGATTATACGCGAAAAAACTTTGCGTTTTACAGGCAAAGCGTGTACACTCTGCCTTTCCTATCTGGGGGCGATCTTGGTTTCGACGGGGGTTGCGAAGCAGATGCGGGCATACCGGGGTCTCAGACGCCCGTAAAACTCTGAAACGAAAATAGTCGCAAACGACGAAACTTACGCTCTGGCTGCTTAATGCCAAGCCGTTGCAACAGTCGGTCAATGGGCTGTGTAGCGCAAGCTACGGCAACGTCATTTTTCATTGACTGGTTTCCTGTCGGGTTACTTGGCAGGGGATAAGATTGAAGGTAACTGGTTTCCTACGCGCCTGTCTGTCGGCACAAGGGAAACAAGATTCCAATAGACAAGACTAAGTATGTAGAACGCTTTGTAGAGGACTTTCGGACGGGGGTTCAATTCCCCCCGCCTCCACCACAGATTTTCAATTAAATCAAATAGTTGCAATTTTGCACCCGCTTTCTGGCACAAAATTGGCATATTTTTGATAAAGTTTTTGCTTTAAAAAGCAGCCTGTTTCAGATGAACGGGCTGCTTTCTTTTGTTTTGGCTGCAATGCGCTTATTTATCCAAACCGTCTTGCACCATTTGCGCCGCTTTTAAAACGGCGCGGGCTTTGTTTTGCGTTTCCTGCCATTCGGCTTCTTCTTCCGAATCGGCAACAATGCCGCCGCCGCTTTGTACATACAGGGTTTGGTTTTTAATCACGGCGGTGCGGATGGCAATCGCCAAATCCATATCGTTGTTAAAGCCCCACACGCCCACTGCGCCGCCGTAAATATTGCGTTTTTCGGGTTCTAATTCTTCAATAATTTCCAAGGCGCGGACTTTGGGCGCACCCGATAGCGTACCAGCGGGGAAAGTGGCGGCGAGAATATCCATATTGTTGATGTTGTCGCGCAGACGTCCTTCCACATTGGAAACGATGTGCATCACATGCGAATATTTTTCAATCACCATTTTGTCGGTAACCTGTACCGAACCCGTTTGGCTGATGCGTCCGACATCGTTGCGCCCCAAATCAATCAGCATGGTGTGTTCGGCGGTTTCTTTCGGGTCGGCGAGCAATTCGGCGGCGTGTTGCGCGTCCTGTTCGGGCGTGGCACCGCGCAGGCGCGTTCCCGCAATCGGGCGCACAATCACTTTGTCGCGTTCGCGGCGCACCAAAATTTCGGGTGATGAACCGACAATATGGAAATCGCCAAAATCATAATAAAACAGATAGGGCGAGGGATTGAGCGTGCGTAAGGCGCGGTAGAGCGCGAGCGGCAAATCGGTAAACGGCAGGCTGATGCGCTGGCTGGGGACAACCTGCATACAGTCGCCGTCCAAAATATAGTCGCGCACGCGGCGGACGTAATCTTTGTAATGCGCTTCGCCTGTGAGGTGTTCGGGCGTGGTGTGTGCGCTGCCGAGCGACAGGGGAATGGCAACGCTTTGGCGCAGTTGTTCGCGCAAATCTTCCAAACGGCTGCGGGCGTGTTCGTAACCGAGCGGGTCGGCGGGGTCGGCGTAAACAATCAGGTAGATTTTGCCGCTTAAATTGTCAATCACCGCCAATTCTTGCGACAGCATCAGCAGAATATCAGGCGTGCCTAAAGGGTCGTTTTTCAGGCTGCCTGAAAGGCGGTGCGCCAGATGTTCAAAATAGTAAATGCTTTCGTAACCGAAATAGCCCA
This sequence comes from Conchiformibius steedae, assembly GCF_014054725.1. Lineage (NCBI taxonomy): Bacteria > Pseudomonadati > Pseudomonadota > Betaproteobacteria > Neisseriales > Neisseriaceae > Conchiformibius > Conchiformibius steedae. The sequence goes on from NZ_CP059563.1 coordinate 1,364,197, forward strand.
CCAATCCGCCAGTAAAACGCGGCAGTTGCGGAATCTCGGGCGTTTTAAAACGGGCGTGGTAGGCTTCAATAAAGGGCAGGGGATTGCCCTCGTGGGTTTCGGTGAGTTGGTGCTGTTCATACACTTCGGTGCGCTGCCCCGACACTTTTAAATAGGTATGGCAGGGCAGTCCGATAAAGGAATAACGCCCGAAGCGTTCGCCGCCGACTACCGATTCAAGCAGATAGCTGAACGGGCGGTTGGCAAGTTTTAAATACAGCGACAGGGGCGTGTCCAAATCGGCAAGCAGTTCTTGCACCAAGGGAATGCGGTTATAGCCTTGGGCGGCTTGGGCAAGGTATTCGGTTTTGCTAATCATGATGACGGGGTTCGGGTGGGACGGTTGGTAGCCTGAAAACGGTTTACAAAATGGTATGTGCGGGTTCGTAATGAATCACTTCGCGGATTTGGTTGTGTTCGTTTACCAGCACCACTTTGGGCTGGTGGGCGGCGATTTCGGGTTCGGACAACATCACATACGACATAATAATCACAATATCGCCCGCCTGTACACGCCGCGCCGCCGCGCCGTTTAAGCAAATCACACCGCTGCCGCGTTCGCCTGCAATGGTGTAGGTTTCAAAACGTTCACCGTTGTTGTTATTGACAATTTGTACTTTTTCATTGACCAAAATGCCGGCGGCATCCAGCAAATCCAAATCAACGGTAATACTGCCGACATAGTTTAAATCGGCTTGGGTAACGGTGGCGCGGTGGATTTTACCGCCTAAAAGGGTACGGAACATGGTGTTTGGTATCGGCGTAAAAAAGCCGCTATTTTAGCAAAAAACCCGCCTGATGGCGGGTGTGTGTGGGGAATCTGGCGGATTTTAGGCTAAATCGGCAAACAGGGCGGTAGAAAGGTAGCGTTCGCCGTAAGAGGGAATCAGCACCACAATCAGTTTGCCTGCGTTTTCGGGTTTGGCGGCCAATTGCAGGGCAGACCACACGGCTGCGCCCGATGAAATACCCACCAATACGCCTTCCTGACGTGCCATGGCGCGGGCGGTTTCCAGCGCATCGTCGTTGCTCACGCGAATCACGCCGTCATAAATTTCGGTATTTAAGTTTTTGGGGATAAAGCCCGCGCCAATGCCTTGAATGGGGTGCGGACCTTTGGCACCGCCGCTTAATACGGGCGAGGCATCGGGTTCAACGGCAAAAACCTGTACGCTGCTTTTTTTGGCTTTCAGCACTTCGCCTACGCCTGTAATCGTGCCGCCTGTGCCGACACCACCAACAAAAATATCCACTTGTCCATCGGTATCGTTCCAGATTTCTTCGGCGGTGGTGCGGCGGTGGACTTCGGGATTGGCAGCATTTTCAAACTGCTGCGGCATAAAATAACGGCTTGGGTCGCTGTCGGCAAGCTCTTGGGCTTTGGCAATTGCGCCACCCATGCCTTCGGCGGCGGGGGTCAGCACCAGTTCCGCACCAAAGGCGCGTAACAGCATACGGCGTTCTTGGCTCATGCTTTCGGGCATGGTGATGACCAGTTTGTAGCCTTTGGCGGCGCACACCATTGCCAAACCAATGCCCGTGTTGCCGCTGGTGGGCTCAACAATAATGGTATCGGCGTTGATGCGCCCGCTTTGTTCGGCGGCTTCAATCATGGCGGCGGCGATGCGGTCTTTGACGCTGTTACCAGGGTTAAAAAATTCCAGCTTTGCCACCACGCGGGCAGGCAAACCTTCCGACAGGCGGTTCAGTTGTACCAAAGGGGTGTTGCCGATTAAATCGGTAATGCTGTTGGCGATGTTCATAACATTCCTTCCTTTAAAGCAGGCTATTTAAAAGCGCACATCTTAACCGATGCCGTGCTAAACCGAAAGAATTTACCATGCTTAAAATTAGCTGCCGCAGTTATATGGCGGCTGCGCCTGATATAATCGCACCGTTTGTTTGAAACAGGATACCTGCCCGATGACTACCCCCATCCGCGCCGTTGCCTTTGATTTGGACGGCACTTTGGTTGATTCCGTTCCCGATTTGGCAGCTTCTGCCAATGCCATGCGTACCGAGCTGGGCTTGCCCGCGTTGCCACAAAACGAAATACAGGATTTTGTTGGCGATGGCATTCCCGTGCTGGTGCATCGCGCTTTAACAGGTTCGCGCCACGCCCAAGCCGATATGGTGTTGTTTCAACAAGGTTTGAGCGTGTTTGCCCGCCATTACGCCGCCAATCTTGCCAACGCCACCCGTCCTTATCCCGAAGCCGAAGCCGCTTTGGGTTTGTTAAAAAGTTTGGGTTTGCCTTTGGCAGTGATTACCAATAAAAACGAAACTTTAGCCGTGAAACTGCTGCGCGATTTGGGTTTGGATGCTTATTTCAGTATGGTGGTGGGCGGCGACACCTTGCCCGAACGCAAACCGTCGCCTGAACCTTTGCGCCATGTGGCGGAAATTTTAGGCGTTGAACCTGAACACATGCTGATGGTGGGCGATTCCGCCAATGATATGTTGGCTGCCAAAGCGGCGCGTTGTCCAAATGTATTGGTAACATTTGGTTATGGCGATGTAGTGGAATTGTCGCGCCATCACGACACCCGTCCCGACCACAGCATCAGCCATTTGCCCGAATTATATGATTGGGTGCGCCAACGCAACGCCGCTGCCGCAAAGGACAGAGCGTGAAGCCGCTCAGTTTGAAAGCGCGCGCCTTGGCGATATTGGCGCGGCGCGAAGCAGGACGGGAAGAGTTGCGCCGCAAACTCGCGCCCCACGCTGCCGATGCGGCGGAATTGGACGCGCTGTTAGACGAATTGGCGGAATCGGGTTGGCAATCTGACCAGCGTTTTACTGAAATGTGGGTAAACAGCAAAAGCCGCAAACACGGACGTTTGCGTTTGCAGCAGGATTTGGCGGCGCGTGGTGTGGCGCGGGAAACGGTGGCGGAATTTCTGCCCGATGCCGAAGCGGAACGCCTGCACGCGGTGGCAGTGTTGCGTAAAAAATTTAAAGCTGCGCCCGCCGATGCAGCAGAACGCGCCAAACAAATGCGTTTTTTGAGTTATCGCGGTTTTGCCGCAGACACGGTGCAGGCGGCTGTGCGGCAAGCGTGGGACGAAGACGCGCAAGATACTTTTTTTGCTTAACTTTCTTTACAAACTCTGCTATATTCGGCAGGTCAGTTTGGTCTGCACAAGGGGCATTTGCCGTTTTTCTGCCTGCCAAGCTGTTGAATAGAAAAATAGTTTACAACACTCAATTGGGGATTGGGGCGCGGGCTTTGCTTGTGTAAAAATGTGTAATGTCTGCACCGATGCCCCTCACGCATATAAGGAATGTTCTTATGAACGGCAATACCCACAAATCGGCTTTCGTGGCAACGGGGCTGATGCTGTTCGCCCTGTTTTTCGGGGCGGGCAATTTGATTTTTCCCGCTTTTATGGGGCAGCAGGCAGGCAGCAATGTGTTTACCGCCATGGCGGGTTTTTTGCTGACGGGCGCGGGTTTGCCGCTGCTGGGTGTGATTGCGGTGGGCTATTCCGGCTCGCGCGACGTGCAGGAAATGGCTTCGCGGGTTGCGCCGTGGTTTGGTGTGGCGTTTGCGGTGTCGCTGTATTTGGCAATCGGACCGTTGTTTGCCACTCCGCGCACAGCAACAGTGTCATTCGGCATCGGTGTTGAGCCATTTTTGAATTTGGAAGGTTTGGACGAAAAAGTCGCTGCCTTTTGGAAAGCAATCGCATTGGCAGGGTTTACGCTGGTGTTTTTTGCCCTGTCGTACTGGTTGGCGGTGTCCCCTGGTAAGCTGGTGGAGCGTATCGGCAAAATCTTAACCCCCGCGCTGCTGGTATCCATTGCCGTTTTGGTGGGTTATGCCGCACTCGCCCCGATGGGCGCACCGCCTGCTCCTGACGAAGCCTATCAGCAAAACGTATTTGCCAAAGGTATGATTGAAGGCTACGGTACCATGGACGCACTGGCATCGCTGGTGTTTGCCATTATTGTGATTGAAGCGGTGCGCGGCATGGGCGTATCTGATAAAAAACAAATTTTAAGCCTGACCACCCGTGCAGGTTTGGTGGCGGCGGGCTGCTTGGCGGTGGTGTATGTGTTTATCGCCTATATGGGCGCGACCAGCGTAGCAGGCATTCAGATGCAGGAAAGCGGCGCGGCGGTGTTGGCAAAAAGTGCCGAACATTATTTCGGTGGCACGGGCAAAGTGCTGTTGGCGATTATTGTGTTTTTGGCGTGTTTGTCCACTTCAGTAGGTTTGATTACCGCTTGCGGCGAATACTTTAACCGCTTGTTGCCCGAAATTACCTATCATCAATGGGTGGTGGTGTTTACACTGGTGTCGCTGGTGTTTGCCAATTTTGGTTTGAGCAACCTGATTAAATATTCCGTTCCCGTGCTGATGCTGCTGTATCCGCTGACGGTGGCACTGATTGCCTTGGTGTTTTTGCACAATCTCTTTGGTGGACAACGGTTGGTGTATGTGACCACCATGCTGTTTACCTTGCCGATGGCATTGTTTAGCGGATTGAAAACCCTGCACGAAATGCTGAAAGGTCCGAAAGATGCGCTGATAATGCAATGGGACGCATCGCTTAAAGGTGCGCTGCCGCTGCACGAATCGGGCTTGGGCTGGGTATTGCCCGCGCTGGCAGGTCTGATTATCGGTATGTTGATTGCCCGCATGATTGGCAAAAAAGCCTGATTTTTCTCTACACAACAAAACTTTACGGAGTACCCTATTATGTCGGAAAAACTGATTTTGGTTTTAAACTGCGGCAGCTCGTCGCTGAAAGGCGCAGTGATTGACAGCAGCAACGGCGATGTGCTGTTAAGCTGCTTGGCAGAAAAACTCAATCTGCCCGATGCTTTTATTACTTTTAAAATCAATGGTGAAAAAGAACGCTCGGAATTGGCGGACGAGCCCAACCACACGGGCGCAGTAGGCGCATTGCTGCAAGAATTGAAAAAACACGGTTTGGACAGCCGCATCGCCGCCATCGGTCATCGCGTGGTAATGGGTGGCGAAGCCTACAGCGAATCGGTATTGATTGACGATAAAGTGATTGACGTAATTGAACAGTGCAGCCCGCTTGCGCCGCTGCACAATCCCGCCAACCTGCTGGGTATCCGCGCCGCACAAGCCATTTTCAGCGGTCTGCCGAATGTGGCGGTGTTTGACACCTCTTTCCACCAAACCATGCCCGCTCACGCCTACACTTACGCCGTTCCGCGCAAATACTACCGCGAACAAGGCGTGCGCCGTTACGGTTTCCACGGCACCAGCTACCGTTTTGTTGCCGATGAAACCGCGCGTTTCTTGGGTAAAGACAAAAAAGATTTGCGTATGGTGATTGCCCACTTGGGTAACGGCGCATCGGTTGCCGCCATTGCCAACGGCGAATCTAAAGACACCAGCATGGGCTTGACCCCGCTGGAAGGCTTGGTGATGGGTACTCGCGCAGGCGATTTGGATGCGGGCGTTCTGCCTTATCTGGCGCAAAGCACAGGCATGGACATTCAGCAATTAAGCGATATGTTGAACAAACAAAGCGGTTTGCTGGGGATTTCCGAATTGTCTAACGACTGCCGTGCTATTGAAGAAGCGGCGGAACAAGGTCATGAAGGCGCATTGTTGGCATTGGAAGTGTTCTCTTACCGTTTGGCGAAATATGTGGCGGCAATGGCAGTGGCAGCAGGCGGTTTGGATGCGCTGGTGTTTACCGGTGGCATCGGCGAAAACTCTTCGCTGATTCGTGCCAAAGTGGTGAACTACTGTACCTTCTTGGGCTTGCAGCTGGACGAAGAGAAAAACTTGGCAGCGCGTTTTGGCAATGCAGGCGTGATTACTGCTGACAACGGCGGTGCAGTAGCGGTGGTTATTCCCACCAATGAAGAACTGATGATTGCACAGGATACTGCGCGTTTGTCGGGAATCTAAACGATTGTTAATGCGTTAAAAAATCAAACCCGCGTCCAATTGGGCGCGGGTTTTTTTATGGGATTAAGGGTTTATTTGTCCAACTGCGGCAGCAGTGCGTTGTCGCCTGTGCCGATTAAGCCTGTTTGCGAATACACGCCCAATTTGGCGCGGGTGTCGCTGATGTCCAGATTACGCATGGTTAATTGTCCGATGCGGTCCAGCGGGGTAAAGGCGGCGTTTTCCACTTTTTCCATGCTCAAACGTTCGGGCGCATAGGTCAGGTTGGGCGATTCGGTATTCAACAATGAATAGTCGTTGCCACGGCGCAGCTCTAATGTAACTTCGCCTGTAATGGCTTTGGCAACCCAACGTTGGGCGGTTTCGCGCAGCATCAGTGCTTGTGGGTCAAACCAGCGTCCTTGATACAGCAAACGTCCGAGGCACAAGCCGTTGATGCGGTATTGCTCGATGGTGTCTTCGTTGTGAATGCCTGTTACCAAACGTTCGTAAGCAATGTGCAGCAATGCCATACCGGGGGCTTCGTAAATGCCGCGCGATTTGGCTTCAATAATGCGGTTTTCAATTTGGTCGCTCATGCCCAAGCCGTGCCGTCCGCCGATGCGGTTGGCTTCCAACATCAGTTCCACGGGGTTGTCGAAGCTGTTGTCGTTTAGGGCAACGGGTACGCCTTCTTCAAAACGCACGCTAACGGTTTCGGCTTTGATGGCGACGTTTTCGTCCCAAAACGCGACACCCATAATGGGCTTGACAATTTTGACACTGCTGTTGAGAAATTCCAAATCTTTGGCTTCGTGGGTGGCACCAAGCAGGTTGGAATCGGTGGAATAGGCTTTTTCTACTGACATTTTGTAGTCAAAGCCGCTGGCAATCAGAAATTCGGACATTTCCTGACGTCCGCCCAATTCGTCAATAAATTGTTGGTCCAGCCACGGTTTGTAGATTTTTAAGGCGGGATTGGTCATTAAGCCGTAGCGGTAGAAACGCTCGATGTCGTTGCCTTTGTAGGTGCTGCCGTCGCCCCAAATATGCACGTCGTCCTGCTGCATGGCGGCAACCAGCATGGTGCCTGTTACGGCACGACCCAGCGGGGTGGTGTTGAAATAAGGCACGCCGCCGGTGGCAACGTGAAACGCGCCGCATTGAATGGCGGCGATGCCTTCATGCACCAGTTGGCGGCGGCAGTCAATCAAACGGGCTTCTACTGCGCCGTATTGTTTGGCTTTGGCGGGAATGGCGTTGTAGTCGTCTTCATCGGGCTGACCGAGATTGGCGGTGTAGGCGTAGGGCTGTGCGCCTTTGAGCTTCATCCACAGCAGCGCGGCAGATGTGTCCAAACCGCCCGAAAAGGCGATGCCGACTTTTTTGCCGACAGGCAGGTTTTGCAAAATGGTGTGGGTCATGGCGTTCTCCTGTGCGAAAAAGCGCGATTATACCGCCGCATGCGGGTAAACACACGGCATCGGCGGCAAACTGAGCGTTATTTTTTCCAATATCCGGGGGTAAACAGCACAAATACGGTAAAAATTTCCAAACGTCCCAGTAGCATCACTGCCATACACAGCCATTTTTGCATATCGGATAGGGCAGCGTAGTTTTGCGCGGGTCCGACCGAACCCAAACCTGGTCCTGCGTTGGTGATGCACGCCACGGTTGCCGTGAGCGCGGTAATCAAGTCCAAACCCGACATCATCAGCGCAAAAGTAAACACCACCACGGTGGCAAAATACACAAAAATAAACGCCATCACCGCCATCGCCACCCGTTCGCTGACACGGCTGCCGTTTACTTTCACGGTACGCACGGCGTTGGGGTGCAGCAGCAGCGTGGTTTCGCGCAGGGAAAATTTTGCCAACACCAAACCGCGTGCCAATTTGATGCCGCCGCCCATCGAGCCTGTTCCCGCCAAAATATTGGACAGAAAAAACATCCACAAAGAAACAATTAAAGGCCATTGGGCAAAATCGGCGTTGGCGAACCCGCTTGCCATGCCGATGGAAACATAGTTAAACGCCACAAAACGGAAGGCCTCGTCCAAACGGTAAAAGCCTTTAAACGCCAGATACAGGCTGGCGCAGACGATGCTGCTGCACAGCAAAAACAACATGGTACGCACTTCTTCATCGCGCCAGTAGCTGCGTAGGGAACGTTGGCTGATGGCGGCAAAGTGGTTGGCAAAATTGATGCCGCCTGCCAGCGTTGCCAGCATAATCACGCCTTCCACAGCAGTAGAATCAAAATGGGCGATGCTGCTGTCGTGGGTGGAAAATCCGCCCAAAGAAAACACCGCCATGGCGTGGCACACGGCATCAAACCAGCTCATGCCTGCAGCGCGTAATGCCAAACAGGTCAATACGGTAAAACCCAAATACACCAGCCACAGCCGTTTGGCGGTTTGGGAAATGCGCGGGGCGGTTTTATTGTCTTTTTGAATACCGGGGATTTCGGCTTTAAACAACTGCGTTCCCCCCACGCCCAACATCGGCAGCACCGCAACCGCCAGCACAATCAAACCCATTCCGCCCAACCAATTAAGCATGTGCCGCCAAAAATTTAGGGCAGGGGCGAGTTTGTCCAAGTTGCCAAATACGGTTGCGCCTGTGGTGGTCAGCCCGCTCATGGCTTCAAAAAAGGCATCGGTAAATTTGAGCGTGGGATAAAAATACAGGTAAAACGGCATGGCGGCAGCGGCGGCAAACATCAGCCACAGCAGCACCACCAGCGTGAAACCGTCACGCGGTTTAAGTTCGCGCTGGTGTCGGTAAGTTAAAAAACGCATCACCAGCGACCATACCGTCAGCACCAGCGCAGTCAGCGCAAATGCGGGCAGTGTGCCGTCGCCGTACAATTGCGACACCACAGCGGGCAACAGCGTAAGCAGGGCAAACAGCAGGTTGAATTTGGATAAAACGTGAAAAATCGGCAGCAGTTTGTGCATGGGTGGGGTAGGGGTGTTGTGTTTGGCGTTTATTGTGCCATATTGCGGCAGCGCAGGAAATGCAGGGAAATCAGGAAAACGGTGTCAAACAGGAAAAGAAAACGGTCTTTTGCGCGGGGGCAAAAGACCGTGCGTGTTTTAGAATCAGTTGCTTATTTTAAACACAAAAACAACAGTCCCGCCAATACCGCGCCCACAATCGGCGCAGTCAGCGGAATAATGCCGTATTGCCAATCGGGTTTGACGCCGCCGAGTTTTTTACCCAACAGCGTCAATACCATACGCGGACCGCCGTCACGGGCGGGGTTGATGGCATAGCCCGTGGTGCTGCCCAAGCTCAAACCAATCACCCACACCAAAATGGCTACGGGCAACGCCCCCAGCGAACCCAAACCGATGGGTGTGGCTTGGCTTTGTTGCGGCAGGGTAATTTCGCCGTTGCCGACCAGATAGTAAATCACAAACAGCAGCACAAACGCGCCCACCACTTCATTCATAAAATTGCGTGGCAGATTGCGGATGGCAGGCTCGGTGCAGAAACAGGCACGTTTTGCGCCTTCATCGTCGGTGATGGCGAAGTGGTCGGCGTAAAACAGCCACACCAAACCCGCACCCAACATCGCACCGATAAACTGCGCCACAATGTACATCGGCACTTTCGCCCACTCAAACAGCCCTGCGGTTGCCAAGCCGATGCTGACGGCGGGATTCAGATGCGCCCCCGAAGCAGGACCAGCCACCACCACCGCCGCATACACGGCAAACGCCCAAGCGGTGGTAATCACCATCCAGCCGCCGCCCGTGCCGATTTTGGTGTTTTTCAACACACAGCCTGCTACTACACCGTTGCCGAGTAAAATCATCAGGGCGGTGCCAATTACTTCTGCGGTAAACGGATTCATTTTGTGTTCCTTTTTTGAATTTGACGGGGAAAACGGTCGGGGCGCGGCGCGTGATGATTGCCGCTGCCCCGTAGGGAAGATTTACTCTTCAATCCAGTTTTGTGCCGCTTTAACGGCTTTATGCCAGTAATGCAGCACATGGGCGGCGCGTTCCGCACTCATTTCGGGTTGGAACACGCGGTCTTTTTGCCATTGCTGGGCGATTTCTGCGGTGTCTTTCCAGAAGCCGACCGCCAAACCCGCCAAATACGCTGCGCCCAAAGCGGTGGTTTCCAAGATTTTCGGGCGCACGGTATCAAATTGGAACACGTCTGCCTGAATCTGCATCAGCAGGTCGCTGGCGCTGGCGCCGCCGTCCACACGGAATTCTTTGGTGGATGCGCCTACGTCTTTTTCCATCGCTTTCACAATATCAAACACTTGCAGGGCGATGCCTTCCAAAGTGGCGCGAGCGATGTGTCCGTCTGTGGTGCCGCGGGTGATGCCCATAATCGTACCGCGTGCGTATTGGTCCCAATAAGGTGCGCCCATGCCCGCCAAACACGGCACAAAATACACGCCGCCGTTGTCTTCCACCGTTTCCGCCAAGCTGTTGATGGCATCAGAAGTACGCACCAAGCGCAAGCCGTCACGCACCCACTGCACCGCCGCACCGCCGACAAATACGCCGCCTTCCAGCGCGTACGTGGTTTCGCCGCCGATTTGCCATGCCACGGTAGAAAGCAGGTTGTTTTGCGATTCCACCACTTCGCTGCCTGTGTTCATCAGCAGGAAACAGCCTGTGCCGTAAGTGTTTTTCACCATGCCTTTTTCGGTACACATCTGCCCGAACAAAGCGGCTTGCTGGTCGCCCGCAATGCCTGCAATCGGTACTTTGCCGCCACTGATAAAGCGCGAATCCACATAGCCGTAAACCTCGCTGCTGGATTTGACTTCGGGCAACAGCGAACGCGGAATATTAAACAGTTGCAGCAGTTCATCGTCCCACGCCATGTCGCGGATATTAAACAACATGGTACGGCTGGCGTTGCTGGGGTCGGTAACGTGTACTTTTCCGCCCGTCAGCTTCCACAGCAGCCAAGTATCTACCGTACCGAATGCCAGTTCTCCGCGCTCGGCTTTTTCGCGCGCGCCTGCTACATTGTCCAGCAACCAGCGGATTTTGCTGGCAGAAAAATAAGCGTCAATCACCAAGCCTGTTTTGTGGCGAATCAGCTCGCCATAAGGCTCTTTCAGCGTGTCGCAAAAACGCGCGGTGCGGCGGTCCTGCCACACAATGGCGTTGGCAATCGGTTCGCCCGTGTGTCTGTCCCACACCATGGTGGTTTCGCGCTGGTTGGTAATGCCTACGGCAGCGATTTCATCGGCGGGAATATCGGTTTTGGCGATGACTTCGCTCAACACGGAAACCTGCGAACTCCAAATTTCGTGCGGGTCGTGTTCCACCCAGCCCGGTTCGGGGAAGTATTGGGGGAAGTCTTTTTGGGCGACATTGATAACCGAACCTGCGTGGTCAAAAACAATGGCGCGTGATGAGGTGGTGCCTTGGTCAAGTGAAATAATGTATTTGGGCATAACGTGGCTCCCAATGGGTTGGCTGAAGAAATATAGTTAAAATGCTTGATTTCCCATACCGCGTTGGCGCTGCCTTGCCGTATTCTTCATACTGTCTGCGGCAGCGCCGCCTTGTCTGGAAAATCAATCCTTTTAACTAACTACACAATCTTTTAAATTTAAAGTAAATACTGTTGGGCTAATGCGCGGAACTGCTCGGTTTCGCTGTGAACTTTGGCTTCGTCCCAGCCCAAACGTTCGCCGATAAAGCGGGCAACGGCGGGGGCGCATTCGGCGGCGGCAGCCGCGTCTAAAAACAGCAGACGGATGCGGCGTGCCAAAACGTCTTCCAAGCTGTGCGCGGCTTCGTGTTCTAATGCCCATTGCACTTGTGCATAGGTGTAGGGGTGGGCGGGGTGCAGGGTTTGCGCCAGTTGTGCATCGCTTTGTTCTAAAGCGGTAATCTGTTCGGCTTCGCCACCGTAAACCGACAGACGCGATTGCCCGAACGATTCTTTTGCGCCCGCTGCGCCGTGCAGGGGCAGGTTTTCGGTGCGACAAGCAGCGGCAGGCAGCAGACCGTGGGCGATGGCTTTATCGATACCGTCTTGCGCCATTTGACGGTAAGTCGTCCATTTTCCGCCAAAAATATTCACCAATCCCGATGCGCTGATTTCTACCTGATGGCTGCGTGATACTTCCTTACTGCTTTGTCCGCTGTCGGCAGGTTTCACCAAGGGGCGCAAGCCCGCAAACACGCTTTTCACATCTGCTGCGGTGGGGGCGCGGCTTAAATATTCGCCCAAGGTGTCCAAAATAAACTGCACTTCTTCCGCCAAGGGTTTGGGTTCGTAATCGGCAGCGGGAACGGGGGTATCCGTCGTGCCTGCCAACAGCTTGCCATGCCACGGAATGGCGAACAACACGCGCCCATCGCTGGTTTCAGGCACCATCAGCGCGTCTGTGCCAGCCAAAAAGTCGCCGTCCAATACCAAATGAATGCCCTGACTGAGCAAAATGCGCGGCGCAGCAGCGGCATCGTCCCACGCCAGCACATCGGCGGTAAACGCGCCCGCTGCATTCACCACACATTTGGCGGATACAGTATATTCGCCGCCGCCGAGTGTGTCGCGGCAACGCACGCCGCAGATTTTGCCTGCATCGTTTTTGTCTAAAGCGGTAACCGCGCAATGGTTTAATACTGTGCCACCGTGGTCGGCAATGCTGCGTGCCAAGGATAATGCCAAACGGGCATCGTCAAATTGTCCGTCAAAATAGCACACGCCCGAAGCGCGTTTTTCGGCGCGTACCGCAGGCAGGCGTGAAGCGGTTTCGCCATAGCCCAAATAACGGGTGCGCCCGATGCCCAATTTGCCCGCCAAACGGTCGTACAGCCACAAGCCCGCCATATAGTAGGCACTTTTGCAGGTGTTGGGGCTGGGGATAATAAACGGTTGGGCGTGAAACAGGTGCGGGGCGTTACGCGCCAAGCGTCCGCGTTCGCGCAGGGCTTCCATTACCAAAGGCAGATTGCCTTGTGCCAAATAACGCACACCGCCGTGTAGTAGCTTGGTGGAACGGCTGGACGTGCCTTTGGCAAAATCGTGGGCTTCCAGCAGCAGGGTGGTAAAACCACGGGTAACGGCATCCAACGCCACGCCCAAACCCGTTGCGCCGCCGCCGATCACCACCACATCCCATGTTTGTTGCGCGTTTAAACGCGCCAGCATCTCATTTCTATTCATCAAATTTCCTTAATTTAACCTTAAGACGGTGGCGGCATTCTGCACCATTCGCAGGGGCGCGGGCAAGGGCATTGTGCGGGAAGATTGGTTTGTATGCGGATTTTTTGATAAGTCTCAAACACTAATTCTGCCAATTAATGGGCGTTAAACCGTGTTGTTGCAGATAGGCATTTGCCTGCGAAAAATGACGGCAGCCGAAAAAGCCTCGGTAGGCAGACAGGGGCGAAGGGTGAGGCGCTTTTAACACCAAATGGCGTTGCGTATCCACAAATGCGGCTTTGCGTTGTGCGTGTCCGCCCCACAGCATAAAAACCAAATGCTCGCGGTGTGCGTCCAATTGGGCAATGACGCGGTCGGTAAAGGTTTCCCAACCGTAATCGGCGTGGGAATTGGCTTGGTGGGCGCGGACGGTCAACACGGTGTTGAGCAGCAGTACGCCCTGTTGCGCCCACGAAGTCAGGCAACCGTGCGCGGGCGCGGTAAAGCCTGCAATATCTTCAGAAAGTTCTTTGTAAATATTTAATAAAGACGGCGGCACCACCACGCCTTTTTGTACCGAAAACGCCAAACCGTGCGCCTGATTGACATTGTGATAAGGGTCTTGCCCCAAAATCACCACTTTAACATCGGCAAATTCGGTGTGGCGGAAAGCGTTAAACACATCGGCGGCAGGCGGATAAACGGTTTGTCCGCTTTCGCGTTCGGCGCGTACGCGCTGCAAAATCTGTTGGAAATAAGGTTGCGCTTTTTCCGCGCCGATGGCTTGCTGCCAAGTTTGCATCATCATGGTAAAAAGGGACGGAACGCCGCCGAAATCGGGTGAAATAGGGAAGGGGGATTATAACGCGGACACTGTGCTTTGGGGCAAGGCGTGTGTGCCTATTGGGTAAAAGTGCTTGAAAAAATGGCTGTGTGTGTGATTATAATGGGACGTTTGAGTTTGAAAAGGCTTGGTTTTGAAACTGCCCGTCCGTATTGCCAAACGTTACGCCCAGCAAAAATGGCTGCAACGTTACCTGCCTTCGGCAACCCTGCCCGCGCATCAGGTGGATTGTCCCGAATGCGGTTTGCGCGTGTCGCTGCCCAAATTGCGGCAGGGGCAGCAGGCGGATTGTCCGCGTTGCGGCGGACATTTGGTGCGGGTAGAGTACAACCCTTATTTACTGCCATTGGCATTGGCATTGGCGGGATTGATTGTGATGGCGCTGGTGTACAGCCAGATGTTTGCCACCGTGCGTTTGGGCAGTGCGTTTGCCTATTTAACGCTGCCGCAGATGGTGGCATCGCTGGTGGGGCAGGACGACGGCTTTCTCGGTACGGTGTTGGTGGTGTTTACCTTTGGCGTACCCGCCTTGTTTTTGCTGATGTGCCTGTATGTGTATTGGTCACTGTTGAGCCAAGCGCCGTTTCCCTATTTGTTGTATGTGGCGCGTGCGCTGACGCGTTTGCGCCATTGGCTGATGGCAGATGTGTTTTTTATTTCGGTGTTGGTGGCAGACATCAAAATGAGCGCGGTGGCACAGGTAAAATTTGGCGCGGCGTTTTGGCTGATGCCTGTGTTGGCGTTGATTTTATTGAGATTGGTGCAAGCTGTTCCCGCGCATTGGCTGTATTTTCAAATCCGCCGCAGCGAAAACCACGATTTGTTTCAAACGGCTGCACACAGCCAAACGGTGTGTTGTACGCGCTGCCTGTATTTTCGTCCGCAAGACGAAGCGGAATGCGGGGTGTGCGGTTCGGATGTGTTTGACCGCCGTCCACACAGCCTGAAGCTGTCGTTTTATTTTTTGCTGGCGGCAACGATTTTGTATATTCCCGCTAATCTGCTGCCGATTATGATTTCGGAAAACCCGCTTGCCAAAGACGTGAGTACCATTTTGGGCGGCATTCTGTATATGTGGGGCGAGGGCGACAAGCTGATTGCGGTAATTATTTTTAGTGCCAGCATTGCCGTACCCAGCTTAAAAATTATTTCTATGGCACTGCTACTGTACAGCGCGAAAGTGAAGCCGCTGCTGTCGGTGGAACGGCTGTCGCTGCAATACCGTTTAACCGAAGCGGTGGGGCGGTGGTCGATGATTGATATTTTTGTGATTATTATCCTGATGAGTGCGTTTCACACGCCTGTGGCGCGGGTAACGCCCGGTCCTGCGGCGATGTATTTTTGCTTGGTGGTGCTGCTCACCATGTGGTCGGCGTATTTTTTTGACGTGCGCCTGATTTGGGATTGGAAAACACGGCAGCATACAAATGACTAGAAAAGAGAAACATAATGGATAAGCAGATAACGGAACAAAGCAGTCCGAACGCGAAAGACAGCTTATATGATGTATTTATTGTAACAATGGAACAGTTGGGGGGTATAATCAGCGGTTGTGTGTTTATGTTGCTAATTATTAACGTGAACATTGTTAATATGAGCATTAGGGAAATAGGGGATTATTTGTTTAAATTTGGTATCTGGGCTTGGGTGCTGGGTATGCCTGCGTCATCCCTGACGGCGCGTTCAGTACGCAAACGCGGCTTGCGGCGTAATTGGCAAGGCTGCCTGAAAACCGCCGCTTGGGGCGCATGGTGGAACGCGTGGACATTGGGTATATTATTTAGCATGCTATTTTTTGCTTTTGTGATACTTTTTGAGGCAGGCAATGTGCCGCCTTGGTATATTGTGATTATATACAGTATGCTGCTGACTGCGTTTTGCGGTGGCGTATCGACTGCGCTGCTGTCCATCTTTCTGCCCAAACCCGAAACAGACAAATAAATTTATTTTCAAAAAATATAAACCAATAATAGTTTTAAAATAAGCTGATATGATGAATCAAACCAATCAAGACCCTCCCCCCAGCCCCGCCAAAGTGCGCCAAACCGCCACTTTGGTTTCTACCGTGTGGCTGATTCCCCTGTTTGCTGCGATTGTGGCGGCGTGGCTGCTGGCGCAAAACATCCGCAGCAAAGGTCCTGAAATCACGCTGCTGATGGATAATGCAGAAGGCATTGAAGTCAATAATACTTCGGTGCGGATTTTAAATGTGGACGTGGGGCGTGTTACCCGCATCCGTTTGCAACCCGACCAAAAAGGCGTGGAAATCACGGCGCGTTTAAACAAAGACGTGGAAGAGCTGATGCGTGAAGACACGCAGTTTTGGATTGTGAAACCGCGTATTGACCAAAACGGTATTACGGGTTTGGGTACGCTGGTGTCGGGGGCGTATATTGCCTTTTCGCCGGGGAAAAGCCGTAAGGAAGCGCGGGAATTTGCCGTGGCGGAACTGCCGCCCGTTACCGCCATCGGACAAAGCGGTATCCGTGTGTATTTGTCGGGGAAAAACAGCCGCATGATTGGCGCGGGCAGTCCCGTTTTGTTTGAAAATCATGTGGTGGGAACGGTGGAAAACGCCCATTTCCGCCCCGAAGACCAAACCGTTCATTATACGGTGTTTATCCGCAGTCCCAATGAAAGCCTGTTGACTGCGTCCAGCCAATTTTGGTTGGACAGCGGCATCAGCATCCGCACAGACGGCACGGGCATCAATGTGCAAAGCCCGCCTTTGGGCGCGTTGCTGTCGGGCGCGATTGCCTTCCACACCCCGCACAACGGCGAAACCACTTCCCAGCCCGCCAAAAGTGGCGACGAGTTTAAAATTTACGAAAACCGTCAGGCATTGGAACGCGAACCAGGGGAGCGCACCCTGTATTACACCGCGTTTTTCAGCGACTCGGTGCGCGGTTTGGAAGCGGGTGCGCCTGTGGAATACAAGGGCTTGAAAATCGGTACGGTTGCCGATGTGCCTTATTTTGAAGATGGCGACAACCTGAAACTGTTGGAAAACGGGCGTATTCCCGTGCGTTTGCGCCTTGAACCGTATTTGTTGGAAAGCAACGGCAGCCGCGATACCCGCCAAAGCCGTGAGTATTGGCAGCAGCAGTTGCAAACGGCGTTAAACCGTGGCTTAAGCGCGTCCATTGTGTCCAATAATTTGGTTTTGGGCAGTAAAATGATTGAGTTGGGCGATGCGGCGGCAGGCGATGAGCTGTTGCGCCCCGCTGCCGAATACCACGGACACACGGTGATTCCCACCCGCAACGGCAGCGGTTTGGACGCTTTGCAGGCGCAGTTGGGTAAATTATTGGATAAATTAAACAAACTGCCGATTGAACAAACCCTTGGCGGGATTAACGGCAATTTGGCAGAATTGCAAACCACCTTAAAATCGGCGCAAAAAATGCTGGCTTCAGCCGAACGCGCTGTGCAGTCTGCTGATAAAACCATTCGTTCTGCCGACAAAACCATTGGTTCGGCAGGTAAATTGGTCAGCAGCCGCGAAATTCAGCAAATGCCCGCCGAGTTAAACCGCACCTTGCAAGAATTGCGCCAAACCTTAAAAGGCGTGTCGCCCGAATCGCCCGTTTACCGCGATGTACAGCAAACGCTGCAAGGCATTGATCGAACGTTAAAAGATGTCAAACCTGTGATTGATACCTTGAAAGCCAAGCCCAATTCCTTGATTTTTGACAGCCACACCACCGACCCCACCCCGAAAGGAAAACCCTGATGCGCCGTTTTGCCTTTACGCTGGCGGCAGCGGCGGCATTATTGAGTGCCTGCGCCGCTGCCCCGCAAACAGAATATTACCAATTGCCCGACAGCGCTTTTCACGCGCCGCGCCAAACGCTTACTGTATTAAATGTGGTGTTGGCAGAACCTTTAAACAGCAGCGGTTTGCTGTATCAGACTGACCCGCACCGCGTCAATATCGCCCAAAAAAACCTGTGGGCAGAACCTTTGCAACAGGCTTTGTCGTCTGCTTTGGCAAACAAACTCAACCGCATGGGTGGTGCGTTTCAGCCGCAGCATTTGGCAGCAGGCAAAACCGCCACGCTGACCGTGTATCTTGACCGCTTTCAAGGCACGTTTCACGGGCATACCGAAATCAGCGGTTACGCACAGCTCAGCAATGGCAGCATTCAGTCTTTTCAGGTGCAAACCCCGCAGCAGGGCGACGGCTATGGCGCGATGTTGGACAGCTTGAATCAGGGCTTGGACGAAGTGGCACGGCAGATTGCGCCTTGACTTTTGCGCCCGTGCCTTGTATTATCCGCCGCTTCTTTATGAAGCCATCGTCTTCAGCCAACCCCATTACCGTTTGGTATTCTGTTTTGCGCCCTATGCGGCGCGTTTCCGATTGCAGGTTGTCGCCGATGTAACCACTGGTTCAGCCAGCGACAACGCTTGTCCGTAATTTTTTTACCCGACACCCATGCTTCAAGGCTGCCTGAACACCGTTCAGGCGGAAAGTTGTTGTTTCTTTTAGGAAGAAAATGTCAATTAAATTCAGCGACCTTCATCTCGACAAAAACCTGCTGTCCGCGCTCACCGCTGCGGGCTACGACAGTCCCACCCCCGTACAGGCGCAAGCCGTACCCGCCGCTTTGCGTGGTGCCGACATCATGGCATCGGCGCAAACCGGTTCAGGCAAAACCGCCGCTTTTCTGCTGCCCACCCTGCAACGCCTGATGCAGCGCAGCGAAAAATCAGGCAAAGGACCCCGTGCCCTGATTCTCACCCCCACCCGCGAACTGGCGGCGCAAGTGGAAAAAAACGCCCAAATTTACGCACAAAACCTGAAATGGCTGCGCAGCGTAACCTTGGTAGGCGGTTCATCTTTCGGCTATCAAATCAAATCATTAAGTCGTCCCATTGACATGATTGTCGCCACACCGGGGCGTTTGATGGACCACATGCGCGCAGGACGCATTGATTTTGACCGCTTGGAAGTGCTGATTTTGGACGAAGCCGACCGCATGTTGGACATGGGCTTTATTGATGACATTGAAACCATTGTCGCCGCCACCCCCGAAAGCCGTCAAACCTTATTGTTTTCTGCTACTTGGGACGGCGCAGTTGGCAAACTGGCGCGTAAGCTGACCAAAAATCCCGAAGTGATTGACATCGAGCGCGTGGACGCGCAGGGCAAAATTGAAGAACAATTGCTGTATTGCGATGACAAAAACCACAAAAACCGCCTGTTAGACCATATTTTGCGCGATGCCAACATCAATCAGTGCGTGATTTTTACCGCTACCAAAGCCATGACCGAAGTGATTGCCGATGAGCTGTACGACAAAGGCTTTGCTGCCAATTGTTTACACGGCGATATGCCGCAGGGCTGGCGTAACCGCACCTTGATGGATTTGCGTAAAGGGCGTTGCAAAATTTTGGTGGCAACCGATGTGGCGGCGCGTGGTATTGATGTACCCACCATTACCCATGTGATTAACTACGACTTGCCCAAACAGGCAGAAGACTATGTGCACCGTATCGGGCGCACGGGTCGTGCAGGGCGCACGGGTTTGGCGATTTCCTTTGCCGAAGTCAATGAATACATGGCAGTGCATAAAATTGAACGCTATATTGAGCGCAAATTGCCCGAAATGACTGTAGAAGGCATGGAACCCACGCGCAAACGCAGCAAAACCGCCCACAGCAAAGGGTGTGGCAAAGGCGGTTGGGGCGCGAAAAGCGGCGGGGGCGACCGTTGGAGTAAAGACAAAAAACCGCATGGCGCACGCCGTGAAGGTGGTTGGCGCAAAGACGGCGCGAAAAAAGACGGTTTTCGTGGCAAAAGCAGCGAAAAACGCAGTGGACGTTAAGCTATGTTGAAAAAATATCTTCTGCCCGTGATGCTGGTGTGTGCTTTAGCGGCTTGCGATGCCAAAGATGCTTGCTTGGATGCAGGCGGCAGCTATAACGAAGCCTCTAAAGTCTGCGAAAAATAAAATCAGGCTGTTCCGTGTGGAACAGCCTTTTGCCTTATTCGGCTTCGTCAATCCAAGCCTGCTGCACAGCTTCCAAAATCTTTTCGCCGCAGCGGGCAGGGTCGTCGTCAAATTCGGGCAATGCCAGAATCAAATCGCGCAATTGGGTAAAACGCACGGTTTTCGGGTCAATGCTGTCGCCGTGGCTGTCGTACAGGGCTTCAGCGATTTGGCGGGAATCGGTCCATTTCATATAGGGCTTTCTTTAGGTAAACAAGGGGCAATCATTCTAACAAACAATCGGGGTGTTGGGCTATGGCTGAGCGGTGTTATGCTTGCGCCTTAAATCAGGAAATCTTTTGATGTTTTAGGAAATAATATGAATTTACTGGATATTTCGGGGAAAATACCATTGCACAGCGTGCATGATATGGTGCGCCACTACGCCCGTATTGGCGAGATTTTAGATGTTTTGCGCCCGTATGACTGCGGGGTGGAAAAAGTCCGTATCGGTGGCAAGCACGATGGCGGTTATGTGATGCTGCCGCCTGTGGCGGGCGATGTGGCGTACAGTTTGGGCGTGTCCGACTACAGCCCGTGGGATTGGGACATGGCAGAACGGGGCATTCCCGTTTACCAATACGATGGCACGATAGACGCACCGCCTGATGTTCACCCCAATTTGTTTTTTCGCCGCCACAATATTATTGCGCCCTCGCAAGCGCATACCGATAGCGATGCCAAAACGTTGGCACAAATTATCCAAGATGACGGACACACCCAGCACGATAATTTGATTTTGCAGATTGATGTAGAAGGTGCGGAATGGGCAGTATTTGCTGAAGCCGATGCCGAACAACTCAATCAGTTTAAACAGATTATTGTGGAATGGCACGGACTGTCGCCACTGATTGAAGGTTTGGATACGCGCTTGGCAGTGCTGCGGAAAATGGCACAAACCCATGTACCCGTGCATGTGCACATCAATAATTACGGTTTGGCAAACAGCGCGGCGCAGGGTTTGGTGGGCTATGGCGATGCCTATGAAGTGAGCTATGTGCGCCGCCGCGATTTTGATTTTCGCCCCTGTACAGACCTCTTCCCCACGCCTTTAGATGCGCCGTGTCGGGCAGATTGGCCCGAAGTGGCGTTGGGCGCATGGCAAAATGAATCATCTTGAGTTTGGTGCGGAAAATAATGCGCTGGACAAGTGTCGCAGATAGGGTTATCCTGCTGCGCTTGCCGCTGTGTGGGCGGTAAAAATTTATTTTTTAACACAATTATTTGAGTATGCTATGAGCGAATACCTGTTTACTTCCGAATCCGTTTCCGAAGGTCATCCCGATAAAGTGGCTGACCAGATTTCCGATGCCGTACTGGACGCGATTTTGGCGCAAGACCCAACTGCCCGCGTTGCCGCCGAAACCTTGGTTGCCACCGATTTATGCGTGTTGGCAGGCGAAATTACCACCACCGCACAAGTGGACTATGAAAAAATCGCCCGTGAAACCATCGCACGCATCGGCTACAACGACCCCGCATTGGGTTTTGCTGCCGATACCTGCAAAATCGTTCTGAACTATGGCGAGCAGTCGCCCGACATCGCCCAAGGTGTCAACGAAGGCGAAGGCATTGATTTGAATCAGGGTGCTGGCGACCAAGGTTTGATGTTCGGCTATGCCTGTGATGAAACCCCCGCGCTGATGCCTTTTGCCATTTATTACAGCCACCGCCTGATGCAGCGTCAGAGCGAAGTGCGTAAAAGCGGTTTGCTGCCGTGGCTGCGCCCCGATGCCAAAGCGCAATTGACCTGCGTGTACGACAGCGAAACCGGCAAAGTGAAACGCATTGATACGGTGGTATTATCTACCCAGCACGATGAAAGCATCAGCCATGCCGATTTGGTGGAAGCGGTTAAACAACACATTATTTTCCCCGTTCTGCCTGCGGATATGTTGAGCGAAAATACCACTTATCACATTAATCCGACCGGAAATTTTGTCATTGGCGGACCGCAGGGCGACTGCGGTTTGACAGGGCGCAAAATTATTGTGGATACCTATGGCGGTGCTGCCCCGCACGGCGGCGGCGCATTTTCGGGTAAAGACCCCACTAAAGTGGACCGTTCCGCTGCTTATGCCTGCCGTTATGTTGCCAAAAATATTGTCGCAGCAGGTTTGGCGAGCCAATGTCAAATTCAAGTGTCTTACGCCATCGGCGTGGCAGAACCCACGTCCATCGCCATCGACACATTTGGCACAGGCAAGCTGAATGAAGCAGAACTGATTGCCTTGGTGCGCGAACACTTTGATTTGCGCCCGAAAGGTATTATCCAAATGCTGGATTTGCAACGCCCGATTTACAGCAAATCCGCCGCTTACGGACATTTCGGGCGCGAAGAACCCGAATTTACTTGGGAAAAAACCGATAAAGCAGCCGTGTTGAAAGCCGCTGCCCAATTGTAAAACCAACCATCTGCGGCTTGCCCTAGAAGCATCGGGCAAGCCGTTTTTTACATGGAAAACCGTATGCACTCTGATTATTCCGCCCAACTTGCCGAAAAAACCGCCCGTTTGCAAAACCTGCTGGCGCCTTTTGACGCACCCGCGCCCGAAGTGTTTGCCTCACCGCCGCAGCATTACCGCATGCGCGCCGAATTCCGCATTTGGCACGATGGCGACGAGATTTGTTATGCCATGTTTGAACGCGGACAAAAAGCCGCAACTGCTTCGCTGATTCGTTTGCAGCAATTTCCCGCAGCGGCAGAAAGCATTAACGCGCTGATGCCGCGCCTGTTGGCGGCGGTGCGTGGCGATGCCGTGTTGCGCGAACGCCTGTATCAGTGCGAATTTTTGGCAACTTTAAGCGGCGATATGCTGATTACCTTGATTTACCATAAAAAATTGGGCGATGATTGGACGGCAGCGGCGCAACGTTTGCAAGATGATCTGGGGATTGCCCTGATTGGGCGCAGCCGTGGACAAAAAATCGTGTTAAAGCGCGATTTTGTGACTGAAAGCCTGAAAGTAAACGGCGAAACACTGCATTATCGTCAGATTGAAGGCGGTTTCAGTCAGCCCAATGCGCTGGTGTGCGAAAAAATGTTGGCTTGGGCAAGCGATTGCGCCCAAAATTTGGGTGGCGATTTGTTGGAACTGTATTGTGGCAACGGCAATTTTACCGTGCCGCTGTCGCGCCGTTTCCGCCGTGTGCTGGCAACCGAATTGTCGAAAACATCTGTTAAAGCAGCGCAATGGAATTTGGCGACCAACAGCGCAGATAATGTGCAGTTGGCGCGTTTGTCGGCAGAAGAGTTGGCGCAGGCGTTTGCGGGGGAACGGGTGTTCCGCCGTTTGGCAGAGCAAAATATTGATTTGTCTGATTTTGATTTTTCTACCGTGTTTGTGGACCCGCCCCGTGCCGGTGTGGACAGTGATACCTTAAAGCTGTTGGCAGATTTTGATAATATTCTGTATATTTCCTGCAATCCGCATTCGCTGGCAGACAATTTAAAGCAGCTATGCGCCACGCATCAGGTGGTACGCAGTGCTTTGTTTGACCAGTTTCCGTTTACCGAACACATTGAATGTGGTGTGTATTTGCAGCGTAAAACGGCTGAATCTATTTAACTTTCTTGATAACAGGGGAATATAATGTCTCAACCGAATAACCGCCGCAATGCCCTGTTGGGCGCGGCATTTTTGATGGCAACTTCCGCCATCGGTCCAGGGTTTCTCACACAAACCGCCACGTTTACCGAAAAATTGTTGGCAAGTTTCGGTTTTGTGATTTTGTTGTCCATTGTGTTGGACATTGGTGCACAGCTGAATATTTGGCGCATTATCGCGGTGTCGGGCAAACGCGCCCAAGATATTGCCAATGAGGTGTTTCCGGGCGCGGGGTATTTTTTGGCGGCGTTGATTGTGATGGGCGGTTTGGCGTTTAATATCGGCAATGTGGGCGGCGCGGGCTTGGGTGTAAACGTATTAAGCGGCGGCGCATTGTCGGCGGAAATGGGCGCAGTAATTTCGGGTGCGATAGCGGTTGCAGTGTTTTTGTTCCGCGAAGCAGGGCGCATTATGGACCGTTTCGCGCAAATTATGGGTTTTGTGATGATTGCGCTGACGCTGTATGTGGCGTTCCGCGCCAATCCGCCTGTGGCAGCAGCGGCGGTTGGTACGTTTGCCCCCGATAAATTGGACGCGGTGGCGATTGTAACCTTGGTGGGCGGAACGGTAGGCGGCTACATCACTTTTGCGGGCGCACACCGTTTGTTGGATGCAGGCGTAAAAGGACAACAAGCCTTGCCCGAAGTCAATAAAAGCTCGGTTTCGGCGATTTTGATTGCTTCCGTGATGCGGGTGATGCTGTTTTTGGCGGTACTGGGCGTGGTATCGCAAGGCGTGGCACTTGACCCGAAAAACCCCGCTGCCACTCCGTTTCAATATGTGGCGGGCAATGTGGGTTTGCTGATTTTCGGCGTGGTGATTTGGGCGGCATCGATTACCTCGGTAATTGGCGCGGCTTACACGTCCGTATCGTTTATTTCAGGCTTTCACCCGTGGATTGAAAAACACAAAAACCATGTGATTATCGCCTTTATCGTTTTGTCCACGCTGGTGTTGGCAACGGTGGGTAAACCCGCCAAAGTGCTGGTGTTTGTCGGTACGCTAAATGGTTTGATTCTGCCTGTGTCTTTGGGCTTGGTGCTGCTGGCGGCACACAAACGCAAAATTGTCGGCGACTACAAACACCCTGTTTGGATGACTGTATCGGGTATGGTGGTAGTGGTGGCAATGGCGGTATTAAGCGCACAAACCTTGTGGAAATACTTTATCGGCAGTTAAAACAATCCAAAACAGGCTGTTGGATAACAGCCTGTTTTGGATTACATCACTTCTAAAGTTTCAATGCCTAATAAATCTAAACCCGTTTGCAGCGTTTCGCCCGTTAGTTTTGCCAATGCCAAACGGCTGTTGCGTACCGCGCCTTCGGCTTTTAAAATCGGGCAGGCTTCGTAAAAACGGCTGAACAAAGTCGCCAAATGGTATAAATAGCTTGCCAAATGGTGCGGGCTGGCACTGCTTGCCGCGCCGTCCAATACATCTTCAAAACGCAGCAATTCCACAGCAAGTTGTTGTTCTAACTTATCATTGAGCAACAGCGTTTCGGGTTGCGCCCATTCGCCTGCTTTTTTAAACACACTTTGCACGCGGGTATAAGCATATTGCAAATAGGGCGCAGTATTGCCTTCAAACGACAACATCTGTTCCCAATCAAATACATAATCGCTGGTACGGTTTTTGCTTAAATCGGCGTATTTAACAGCGCCGATGCCCACCGTACGCCCAATCAGGGCAGCGGCTTGGTCGTCTAAATCGGCATTTTTGCTGCGAACCAAATCAGTAGCGCGTTGTACCGCTTCATCAAGCAAATCAATCAGTTTTACCGTGTCGCCCGAACGGGTTTTAAACGGTTTGCCGTCTTTGCCCATCATCGTACCAAAGCCAACAAATTCGGCAGAAACGTGTTCAGGCAGCCAGCCCGCTTGGCGGGAAACGGCAAAAAGCTGTTGAAAATGCAGGGCTTGGCGGTGGTCCACCACATACATCAGGCGGTCGGCTTTTAATTGGTTTACGCGGTAACGCATACACGCCAAATCGGTGCTGGCATACAAAAAGCCACCGCCTTGTTTTTGAATAATAAATGCTGCTGCTTCGCCGTCTTTATTTTTAAATTCGGGCAAGAACACCACTTTTGCGCCGTCGTCGTCCACTGCCAAGCCCATCGCGCTTAATTCATTGACCACGTTTTGCAAATCGTTGTTGTAAAACGATTCGCCGCAGACATCGCTGCGTTCCAGTAGCAAATTAAGCATTTGATACACATTTTCAGCATGTTGCAGCGACAAATCCACAAACTGCTGCCACCATTGCAAAACTTCGGTATTGCCGCTTTGCAACTTCACCACATAATCGCGGGCGCGGTCAGCAAAAGCCGCATCTTCATCAAAACGCACTTTGGCATTGCGGTAAAACTGTTCCAAATCAGATAATTGAAAATCGCGGTTGCTTTGCTGCTGTTCCAATAAGTAGGCAATCAGCATACCGAATTGCGTGCCCCAGTCGCCCACATGGTTTTGGCGAATCACTTTGTGTCCGAGAAAACCAAGAATGCGGGCGATGCTGTCGCCGATAATGCTGGAACGCAGATGCCCGACGTGCATTTCTTTGGCGAGATTGGGCGAAGAGTAGTCAATCACCACGGTTTGCGGATTGGCAGCAGCTTGAATATTCAGGTTTTTATGGTTTAGAGCGTGAACTAGGTTTTTCGCCAAAAATTCGGGGTGCAGGCGCAGATTGATAAAGCCCGGTCCTGCTACTTCGGCGGTGGCAATCACGCTGCTACCTGCCAGCGCATCGGCAACTTTTTGTGCCAACTCGCGCGGATTTTGCTTGGCGGCTTTGGCTGCGCCCATCACGCCGTTGATTTGATAATCGCCAAAATCGGGATTTTTTGCGGCTTGCAGGACGACAGGGCTACCGCCGATGCCTGCTGCGGCAAAAGCGGCTTCGGCTTCTTGGATAAGGGTGTGTTGCAGTTTCATAAACAATTGATTGAATTTAAATATAGATAAAACTTGATAAAAGCTAAAGATTTAAGGCAGTTGCCCGCAGATTTGCCATTGCCCCAATTCTAGTTGCAAATCAAACAGATTGATTCTGCCGATGCCCACGCGCACCAAGCGCAGGCAGGGATAACCCGCTTTGGCGGTCATGCGGCGCACTTGACGGTTTTTGCCTTCGGCGATGCGGATTTCCAACCAAAAATCGGGAACGCTTTTGCGAAAGCGCACGGGCGGTTGTCGCGCCCACAGTTGGGCGGTTTCGCTGTCTGCCAACAGGCGGATTTGCGCGGGACGGGCGGTAAAGTCGCCCAAATTCATGGGCTGTTGCAGCAGGGCAAGTTGTTCGGCGAGGGGCGTGCCTTCCAATTGCGCCCAATAGGTTTTTAGGGTTTTGTGGCGCGGGTCGGCGATGCGGGCTTGCTGTTTGCCATCATCGGTCAGTAACAGCAAACCTTCACTGTCGGTGTCCAAACGTCCTGCGGGATACACATCGGGCAAATCAATAAAGTCTTTTAAACTCTGATGTTTGTCGTGCACGGAAAACTGACACACCACGCCATAGGGTTTGTTAAACGCAATTAGGGGCATGGCATTATTCGGTTTCGCGGGTGTCCACGCCTAAACGCGCCATCAGGGTGTCAAAGGCATCGGCAGAATCAAAATGCAAAACGATTTTGCCTTTTTTGCGGTCGCGGGTTTGAATATTGGCGGTTACGCCCAGTTGTTCGGTTAAATTGTCTGCCAAACGGCTGATGTCGGGGTCCAGACGGCGCGGCGGCGGTGCGGCGGGTTTGTCGGTATTTTGGCAACGGCGTTCCATTTCGCGCACCGACCAGCCGTGGCGCACGGCTTTGTTTGCCAAATCCAGTTGTTCTTCTACGGAAAGGTTAATCAGGGCGCGGGCGTGCCCCATTTCCAATTGACGGTCAAACAGCATTTCCTGCACGGGTTCGGGCAGTTTGAGCAGGCGCAGACTGTTGGAAACGGCACTGCGGCTGCGTCCCACCACTTCGGCAACGGTTTCGTGGGTGAGTTCAAACTCGTCAATCAAACGGCGGAAGCCTTGGGCTTCTTCAATGGGATTGAGGTTTTCCCTTTGAATGTTCTCAATCAAGCCCATTGCCATGGCGGTTTTGTCGTCTGTGTTTTTAATCACAACGGGGATTTCGTCCAAACCTGCCATTTGTGCGGCGCGCCAACGCCGTTCGCCTGCAATCAGTTCGTAATCGTGACGGCTTAACTGGCGCACCACCACGGGTTGAATCACGCCTTGGGCGCGGATGGATTCGGATAATTCGCGCAGGGCGTCGTCGTCCATTTGCACACGCGGCTGATAGCGCCCTGGGCGCACTTGGCTGATGGGGACGGTGTTTAAGCGGTCGCCGCTGTCGTCATCGATGCTGGTAAAGGAAATCAGGCTGTCCAAGCCGCGCCCGAGTCCTTTGGGTTTTGCTGCCATCGCTGCTCTTTCTGTTCGGGTTGTTGTTGCGCCCCAGCATAATAATATTGAATTGCTTTTGTGGCAACGGATATGCCTTATGTGGGGACGGTGTCGGGTTCGTTGTTTTGTGTGGCAGACGTTTGCCCTGCGTCTTCGGCGGCGCGGATTTCGCGGTGTAGGGCATCGTAATAGGGCGGCAACACTTCGGCAATCATGGTCAGTTGCTGCCACAGCACTTGGCTTTGCCAATCGTCTTGCTGTTCGTTTTCAGACAAGGCTTCACGCAAATCCGCCAAACCGTTTTGAATATGGCGTTGCGCTTCGCCAAACTGTTCCGCATCCCATGTGCCGATGTGGCTCATGGCATCTACCAATTGTTCTGCCACGGGGAAAAAACGCTGTAAAAAGGTTTCTTCGGCTTCGCACAGGCTGCCGTGCATTTTGTTGCGGTACGCGCCCAAGGCGGAAATATAGCTAATCAGCGAGTAATTGATTTTTAACAACAAAAACGCATCTTGCAAACGGCTGCCGTATTTTTTCGGTTCGCCCGACATATCCGACAAAGTGGTGGACAAGGCAGCGGCGCGGTCGTGGCTGAGCCGCCGCGCATGGCGGTAGGTAATATCATCGCGCAAACCGTATTGCTGCAATTCGTTCAAAATGGCTTTTAAATAGCCTGCATTGGCTTGTACCGCTTGCGCCCCTGTTTTTTCTAAAGACAAAAATTTCCAGTCGGGCCAAATCCAATATACTGCCGCGCCCGCAATCAACGCGCCTACTACCGTGTCGGCAATACGCGGCAGCAAAAACACCGTCACATCATAACCCATTACCGAAAAACCAATAATTGCCTGAATGGTAATAAAAAAAGTAGAAAAACTGTGTTTATTGGTACGAAAGTAAAAAAACAGCATGGTGGTGATAATTACCACTGCCAGCTTGATTTCCATGGTGGGATTGAGCAGCGGCAGGAGCGAACCCACAGCCACGCCCGCCACTGTGCCGATAATCCGCTGTACCAGCCGTTTTTTGGTGGCAGAATAGTTGGGCTGACACACAAAAATCCCCGTCAGCAAAATCCAAAAGCCCAAGTTTAAATGGTCTTCCACATTTTCGGGCAACAAATAGGCGTTAATGGTAGGGGCAAACTGCAATAAGGCACAGGCAGCCAATACCGTTACCGCCATACGTACAGCGTGGCGGAACACGGGCGACTGCGGGGTAATCTGTCCTTTAAGCATGCGCCACGCGCCCTTGATGCCGCCGCTTTCGGGTGAACTGAGACGGATGCGGTCGCCTTCGCCCAAAGTTTCGTTATCAGTGCGCCCCAAATGCGAAAACTGCAAACTAACGTGAATAATATTGTCCAACAAACGCTGGACGCGATAGGGCGCAATGTGGCGACTGTCGGCGTGTTCAGCATAGTGTTTGAGCGACTGTTCCGCGCCTTTGGTGGCGCGTTCCAGCTTGGCGGCGTAGCTGTAAGTGCTGTCATCACGCAGGGCAGCAGCAAACTCGCCACAAGCCTGTGCCTGCAAACGCAGCAGCCGTTGAATGCGGTAAATCAAATCGCTGTGGCGCATCTGTTCGGCAAATGCCTGATAATGCACATGGCTGGAACTGATGCGCTCGTGAATATCCTGCGCGACAAAATAATAACGCAGCATACGCGTGGTGCGCGGGTGGCGGTGTTGTCCGCGCATACGGTAAAACAGCGAATGACGGCACAGGTTAAACGCATTGATGACTTGGCTGTTGCCCATTGCCAGCTTGATTTGCTGCGGTTCAAGGTGTTCCGCTTCGTCTGGGTCAAAAAAATCTGCCTTGGCAGCCAAATAGCCCGATAAGGCTTCGTAAGCGGCGGCGGTGTTTTCCTGCACGGGACGGTGCGGAAACAAAATATGCGTCAGCACGGTTGCGCCGCTGTACAGCAACGCCCCACCCGTAATCAGCGCGGGATTCACATACCATCGTTCATCAATATGGGCTTGAGAAATCAATGCCGTATAAATCGCCACTGCCAAAGTACCAAAAGCAATGGTTCGGTAACGCAATCCAGCCACGCCGATTAGGGTAAAGAAAAACGCCAATGCCGTCAGCGTTGCCGCAAGCCACACGGGATTGTGCAAAGTTTGCTGCACCGATACCGAAGCCACGGCAAATGCCGACAGCGTAAACAAAATATTTTTGACTTTGCCGCCCAAGCCATTGTCCAAATCCACCAATCCACCCGAAATAATCCCCAAAATCAAGGGCGAAAACCAATGGGTAAAGCGCGGGTCAAGATAAATAAACGCCGACACCGTTCCCGTACTCAGCAGCACGGGCAGGGTAGCGATAACTTTGGAACTGACGGCGGGGGTACGCATGGCAAGGGCGTTTTGTAGCAAAAAACCTTTATTATATCGCAGTTTGGCATAAAAAAGCGAATGGATAAAAGCGATGATGGCTTGTCTGCTGGTGTGGTAGCAGTTTTTAATAAATAAATTTATTTTAAAATCAGTAATATGGTTTTATTTTTAATATTGGTAATAATTATCATTTGCTATTTTTTCAGGAAACGGGTATTATTCTCAATACCAGCTACACACGCACTGAATTGTCTGTCCGACAACCACCGTTTGTAGTGATTTTGGTAGTGGTTTGTGTTCCTTTTGTGCCCCTTGTTCCCCCAACAAGGGGTATTTTTTTGCTTTATAATGACTGTTTTTGATAAGGAACCATGCCATGAGCATCTTGGTGGATTTGGAAGGGCAGGAATACATTGCCCTGTGTGATTTATTAAAACTGGCTGGTGTGGTTAACAGCGGCGGACACGCCAAAACCGTGATTGCTGCGGGCGAAGTGTGGCGCAATGGCGCAGTAGAAACCCGCAAAACCGCCAAAATCCGCGCAGGCGAAACGGTGGAATATGCGGGCGAATGTATTGAAGTGGCATCAGGTGCTGATGGTGCGTCCTGATGCCTGTGCGGATTAGGCTTTAAATGTCAGCAGTAAATCGCGGAAAACATTGGGGTCTTTGATAAAGGTCATTTCGCCTTCAGCGGGGAAATGGTAATCCAGCAGCCGCGATACCCAAAAGCGCAAACAACCTGCACGGTGGGCGGTGGGCAGGTAATCGCGCTCGGCGGTGGTCAGCGGGCGCACCGATTCATAGCCTTGTAAAAAGGCTTGATAAAGTTCTGTATCAAGGGTGTTGTCGGCACAACGCGCCCAATCGTTTAGGGCAATCGCCAAATCATAGACCAAACTGCCGTTGCAGGCGTAATAAAAATCAATCAATCCGGCAACTTGGTCGCCATCTAATAACACATTGTCTTTAAATAAATCGGCGTGAATAATGCCTTGTGGTAAGTGATGGTCGGGGTGCTGGGCGAGAAAGGCGGTTTCTTCGGCAAGCAGGGCAGCATCTTCAGCATCTAACAGGGGCAGCAATTGGGTGGCGGCGGCGTTCCACCATGCGGCATGGCGGGGATTGGGCATTTGTTCGGGAAAATCTGCGCCCGCCAAGTGCATTTTTGCCAGCATCGCGCCTGTGTGAAAACATTGCGCGGCGGTGGGAAAAGAGGTGTCGCGCCCGTTTAAGCGGCTGACAATACAGGCAGGTTTACCCGCCACTTCGGTGTCCAATCTGCCATTTTTTTGTGCCACAGGCGCGGGACAGGCAACGCCTTTTTGACTTAAATGCTGTTTTAAATGTAAAAAAAACGGCAGTTCGGCTTGGGTAAGCACTTCAAAGAGGGTCAGCACATAGCTGCCTTGGTCGGTATGCAAAAAATAATTGCTGTTGGTAATGCCTTGGGCAATGCCTTGCAGCGACTGAAAACGCCCGATGGCATAGTGTTCGAGCAACTGCTGCATTTGGGCGTCGTCCACGCGGGTATAAACAGACATGGGCGGGTATCCGTGAGGGTCGGTAAAGGGGCAACTATACCAAAACGCCCGTTTTTTTGACAGCCGCCGTGTTTTTCAGACTTGAGTTTCTGCACGAAATTTGCTATAAACCCGCTGCGGCAGATTGCCTGTCGCACCGTTCAAATCATTGGGATTTGGCGGTTTTTTTATTTTTTAAAAAGGTTTAGCTATGTTGTATTTAGTAATGAGCATTATCGCCAGCGTGTCGGTGTCGGTGTTGCTGAAAAGCGCACGGCAGCGCGGTTGGCATGTAGAACAAATGGTGGCGTTTAACTACATTGTAACCACGCTGATGACGCTGCTGCTGTTGCGCCCCGATGCCGCCGCTTTAACAGGTGCGCTGCCGCATTTGTGGCTGTTTGTGCTGTTGGGTGTGCTGCTGCCGAGTGTGTTTGTGATTATGGGTAAAGCGGTGGCGCATGCGGGCATTGTCAAATCCGATGCGGCACAACGTTTGTCGTTGTTTTTGCCGATTGTGGCGGCGTTTGTGCTGTTTGGCGAAGTATTAAAAGCCAATACCTTGGCAGGTGTGGTGTTGGCATTTGCTGCTTTGCTGTGTTTATTGTATAAAAAACAAGAAGGTGCATCTGCTGTGCCTGCTGCCGATGTGTCGCCGCGCCAAACTGCGCTGCTGCTGTTTGGCGTGTGGGCAGGTTATGGCGTAATTGATATTTTATTCAAACAATTATCCAAATTAAAAACCGCTTTGCCTGCCAGTTTGCTGCTGGCGTTTGTATTGGCGGGAATGCTGATGTTTGCCTATTTGTTTTTCCGCAAAACGGCGTGGCATAAAGCCAGTATGCTGGCGGGTTTGCTGCTGGGGGTGCTGAATTTTGCCAATATCCTGTTTTATATCAAGGCACATCAGGTATTTAAAGACAATCCCACGCTGGTGTTTGCAGGCATGAATATGGGCGTGATTGTCTTGGGAACGCTGGCGGGGGCGCTGCTTTATCGCGAACGCATCAGTAAAATTAATGCGTTAGGCATTGTGTTGGCATTGCTGGCGATGGTGTGCTTGTACTTTTGGACGGCATTATTTGGCGGATAAAGCAATGACATAAAAAAGCAAGGGCGCGAAAAATCACTTTCGCGCCCTTTATTGCGGGTGTTTGTACTATCAGATATTTTCTGCTTCTTCCGCTAAAAATCCGCGCAGTTTCTGCATGGCTTTGGCTTCAATTTGGCGGATACGCTCGGCGGAAACACCGTATTCTGCCGCCAATTCATGCAAGGTTAATCCACCGTCGTCTTGCAGCCAACGGCTTTCCACAATGCGGCGGCTGCGCTCGTCCAATTGCGCCAAAGCTTTTTGCAAACCTTCGGTTTGCAGCGCATAGTGCGCTTGCTTGGCAAGCTGATGGTCGGGCTGGCTGTCTTGGTCTGCCAACCAATCAATCGGCGCAAAACCGCCGTCTTCGTCATTGTCGCTGTTGTCTGCCAGCAAACCGATATCGCGCCCCGTCATGCGCTGTTCCATTTCCAGCACTTCCGACAGCTTCACGCCCAAATCATCGGCAATTTCCTGTGCTTCTTTGGGCGAGAGCGCGTTCAGGCTTTTACGCATGCTGCGCAGGTTAAAAAACAGCTTGCGTTGCGGTTTGGTGGTAGCGACACGCACCAAACGCCAGTTGCGTAAAATAAATTCGTGGATTTCGGCTTTAATCCAATGCACGGCAAAAGAAAACAAACGCGCCCCACGTGCGGGTTCAAAGCGTTTCACCGCTTTCATCAGCCCGATATTGCCTTCCTGAATCAAATCCGCTTGGTTCAAACCATAGCCATCATACCCGCGGGCAATAGACACCACCACGCGCAGATGCGACAAAATCAATTGTTTGGCAGCTTCCAAATCGCCTTTCATCTGCCGTTCTGCCAAAGAAGTTTCTTCTTCGGCGGTAAGCATGGGGATATTATTAACAGTGTGGATGTATTGGTCGAGACTGCCGTGTCCGCTGGGAACGGGCAGGGTGAATGCATTTGCCATCTGTATTGTCCTTTTCCTCTGGTGTTGTTTTTCTTGTGTTAGGTATTCAAAGAACAAATTATAGCACTTTTTTGATAAAAAGTCTTGCCTGACGGGTAAAGTTGTGTTAGCGGTAGAAAAAAACAAACACACGCAATGGGTGCGTGTGTTTGGTTGATGGGAACGGGCTTAATTGGGATGGCGCAATTCGCGGCGCAGGATTTTACCCACATTGGATTTGGGCAGTTCGTCGCGGAACTCAATATCGCGCGGTACTTTGTATGCAGTCAGCTGGGTGCGACAGTATTCAATCAGTTCATCGCGGGTCAGCGTTTCGTCTTTTTTTACCACAAACAGCTTGAGTGCTTCGCCCGTTTTGTCACTGGCAACACCGATGCAGGCGGTTTCCTGTACTTTCGGGTGAGAAGCCACCACGTCTTCAATTTCGTTGGGATAGACATTAAAACCCGATACCACAATCAAATCTTTTTTGCGGTCCACGATTTTGACCCAACCTTGTTCGTTCATGGTTACAATATCGCCCGTTTCCAACCAGCCGTCTTTTAAGACCTTGGCGGTTTCTTCGGGGCGTTGCCAATAGCCCTGCATCACTTGTGGACCGCGTACCCACAATTCGCCCGCTTCGCCGATGGCAACGGGATTGCCGTTACCGTCGCGCACTTCCACGTCGGTATTGGGAATGGGTAAACCAATACAGCCTGTATAGGCTTCAATATTCAGCGGATTCACGCATACGCCGGGGCTGGCTTCGGTGAGCCCATAGGCTTCCACAATAGGTGTACCTGTGGCAGCAAACCATTTTTCCGCCACTGCCTGCTGGGTTGCCATGCCGCCACCCAAAGTCAATTTCCAAGTGCTGAAATCCACACTGTGAAAATCTTTCTGATTCAACAGCGCATTAAACAGCGTATTCAAACCCACAAACACGGTGGTCGGATGTTTTTTCAATTCGGCGATAAAGGCAGGCAAATCGCGCGGATTGGTAATCAGGATATTCGTTCCCCCCGCTTGGAAAAAAATCATCAGGTTTACTGTGAGCGACAGAATATGATACAGGGGCAGGGCAGTAATCACCGTTTCTTCGCCCTCGCGCAAACGGTTTTTAATCCATTCTGCCGCTTGCAGCATATTGGCGCAGATATTGCCGTGAGTCAGCATCGCACCTTTGGCAACGCCTGTGGTTCCGCCCGTGTATTGCAAAAACGCCAAATCGTCTAAAGTGGGTTCAACCGCTTGCAAAGTATGCGCCGCGCCTTGTGCCAATGCCTGTTTAAACGTTACCGCATGGGGAATTTGGTAATCGGGTACCATTTTTTTCACTTTGCGGATAACTAAATTCATCAGCAAACCTTTTAAGCCAAACATCTCGCCAATGCTGGCAATAATCACATGTTTGACCTGCGTGCGCGGCAGCACCAGTTCCAAAGTATTGGCAAAATTTTCCAGCACAATAATGGCTTCTGCGCCGCTGTCGTTAAGCTGGTGTTCCAATTCGCGCGGGGTGTAAAGTGGATTGGTATTGACCACCACCATGCCCGCCTGCAAAATGCCAAATACTGCCAAAGGATATTGCAACACATTGGGCATCATTACCGCTACCCGCGCCCCGCGTTCCAGCTTGAGCACCTGTTGCA